>WJJJ01000018.1 GCA_014729775.1 Candidatus Omnitrophota bacterium
GGCCTATATGGATGCCAATCCCGGGGTGACTATTTCAGTTGGGGGGGGCGGTTCCGGCGTGGGCGTTGCCGCGCTGATCGACGGGACGACTGATATCGCGGACGCGTCCCGTCCGATCAAGGATAAGGAGCTGAAAAAAGCGGTATCCAACGGGGTGAATCCGAAAGCCCACGTGGTCGCGATGGACGGAATCGCGGTAGTCGTACACCCGTCAAATTCGATTGATGAGATGACGATTGATCAGATTAAACAGATTTACACGGGGAAAGCGGACAACTGGTCGAAGATCGGAGGACGCGGCGGGAAAATCGTCGTAATTTCCCGGGATACCGCGAGCGGAACCTTTGAAGCATTTAACAAGCTTGCGCTTGACAAAGCAAAGGTGCGTCCCGATGCGATGCTGCTAGCCTCTAATCAGGCAGTGGCGACGACCGTGGCAAAAACTCCCGGCGCGATCGGATACGTGGGGCTGGGGTACTTAACTCCTTCGGTGAAAGCGGTGACGGTCAACGGTGTGGACGCGACCAAAGAGACGGTGCTTTCAGGAGAATATCCGCTTTCCCGACCGCTGTTTATGTACACCGATGGAAAGCCCACCGGCGTAGTGAAAGATTACCTTGATTTCGTGACCGGAGAAGTCGGACAGGCGATTGCGGAAGATCAGGGATACGTCGGATTAAAGTAGATCGAATACTCATTATTCCCTCACGAGGCACGGCAGGTTATATTCCTGCCGTGCCTTGACTCCGTAAAAAGTTTGTTTACAATATGAATCGTTGAGCAATGAACAGAGAAAGATTGTACAGATGGATTTTCACGGCACTGGCATTTTCCTCTCTTTTCTTTCTGGTCGGTATTACCGTCGTCTTATTTAAAGAAGGACTCCCGGTGTTCCGAGAGGTCGGGCTGTTTGAATTTCTCGGGGGGAAGAGCTGGTATCCTACCTATGAACCTCCTGATTTCGGTATCCGGCCGTTGATCCTTGGTTCTCTGTGGGTGACCGTGGGAGCGTTGTTTGTGTGTGTGCCTTTGGGCGTCGGGACCGCCTTGTATCTGAACGAGCTTGCCGGTCCCCGTCAGCGGGCGGTGCTCAAACCGATCGTTGAGGTTCTGGCCGGTATCCCTTCCATTGTCTACGGATTTTTCGGAATGGTGCTCGTCGCACCGTTCATTCAGGATCTGTTCAACATTCCCGTGGGACAGACTGCCTTTACCGGAAGTCTTCTTCTGGGAGTGATGGCGACTCCGACGGTGGCGAGTATTGCCGAAGACTCGCTCAGTTTTGTGCCAAAAAGCTTTCGCGAGGCTTCATTCGCGGTCGGCGCGAACCGATGGCAGACGCTGACGCGGGTCGTGATCCCGGCCGCCGGTTCGGGTATTTCCACCGCCATTATTCTCGGCATGAGCCGCGCCGTAGGCGAAACCATGACCGTACTGATGGTGTGCGGCGGAGCGGCGGTGATTCCGGATTCTTTTTTCGAGCCGGTGCGGCCGATGACCGCGACTATCGCGGCCGAAATGGGAGAAACGGTGATGGGAAGTGCGCATTACCACGCGTTGTTCGCGATCGGGCTCATTTTGTTTTTAATCACGCTGGTGTTTAATGTCGTTGCTGAAATTATCAGCAGAAGATACCGGTTAAAACTGGGGCTGGGCAGATGAACGGGACAAAGACCGTACCTTTCCCCCGCGCGGGTGGATTCCCGAAGTTTCACTTACGGAATCTGACTCAGCGTATCGGGTTTTTCTTTTTGTTCTTATCCGTAATGGTGACGGTGCTCTTCCTCGGGGTTCTTCTGGTCTTTATTGTCGCCCGCGGTATACAGGTCGTGAACTGGGAATTTCTGACCCAGCCGCCCCGGGAGGCTATGACGGCCGGCGGGGTAGCGCCGGCGATCCTGGGGACGTTTTATCTTACGCTCGGGGCGATTCTTTGCGCGCTTCCGCTGGGGGTAGCGTGCGCGATTTATCTCGTCGAATATACGCCGAAAAGCTACGTAGTGAATCTCATCAGGATGAGTATTAATAACCTTGCCGGAGTTCCGTCGGTGGTATTCGGGTTGTTCGGTCTCGCGATATTCGTGAAATTCTTTAATTTCGGGGTTTCGATTCTTTCCGGCAGTTTGACGCTGGCGATTATGGTCCTGCCGTCGATCATTTCCGCGTCACAAGAGTCGCTGCTGGCGGTGCCGCAGTCCTATCGTGAAGCGTCGCTCGCATTGGGCGCTTCCCATTGGCAGACGATTCGGAAGGTGGTGATCCCGACGGCGCTGCCCGGGATCCTTACCGGGGTGATTTTAAGCATTGGAAGGGTCGCCGGCGAAACCGCGCCGATTATTTTTACCGCCGCGACCTTCTACACCCGGATGTATCCCAGTTCGGTATTTTCGGAAGTAATGGCGCTTCCTTATCACATTTATGCGTTAATGACCGAGGGAGTACACGCGGACAAACAGGCGCCGATCGCGTTCGGTTGCGCGTTTATCCTGCTGTGCCTGGTGCTGTGTGTGTCCGCGATTGCGATTTATATCCGTCAAAAACAAAGGAGTAAATATGGATAAGCAGGCATTTCCACACACTGCGAGACGGCCGCAGTCCGCAGGGCGGCAATCCCCAGCCCAATCCCCGCAAAAGACAGATGATACCCGTGACATGGCTGTGCGCATCCGGGTCAGAAACATTGATTTCTATTACGGAAACAGCCGTGCCCTGGAAAAGATCGACATGGATATTTATAAAAACAGAGTAACCGCGATGATCGGTCCTTCCGGCTGCGGGAAATCCACATTCATCCGGTTGTTCAACCGGATGAACGATTTAATCCCTCATACAAGGCTGGACGGGCTGATCGAGCTGGACAACCGTGATATTTACTCCTCTGGCGCAGATGTGGTGGATATTCGCAGGCGGGTCGGGATGGTATTTCAGAAACCCAATCCTTTCCCGAAAAGTATTTTCGAAAATGTCGCTTACGGATTGGAAGTGAATGGGATCCGCAATAAGAAGCTCAAGGAAGCGCGGGTGGTAGATTCGTTGAAAAAAGCCGCGTTGTGGGAAGAGATTAAAGATCGAATTCATGAGAGCGCTTTGCGTTTGTCCGGAGGACAGCAGCAGCGGTTGTGCATCGCCCGGTGCCTGGCTGTCGATCCGGAGGTGATTCTGTTTGATGAGCCCTGTGCCAGTCTGGATCCGATTTCTACGCGGAAAATAGAAGAATTGCTTTTGGAGTTAAAGGAATCGTATACGATCGTGATCGTCACTCACAATATGCAGCAGGCGGCCCGGGTGTCCGATTATACCGCCTTTCTTTATATGGGAAAACTGATAGAGTTCGGCGAAACACAGAAGTTGTTTACGGTTCCCCGGAATAAAATGACCGAAGAATATCTCACGGGAAAGTTCGGATAATCTGTTTTCTCATTATGCAAGGAGTGTGTGATGGAGACAATAGAAGTATTATTCGTATGCGTCCATAACAGCGCGCGCAGTCAGATGGCCGAGGCGTATTTTAACCGGTTCGCGTCCGGACCCTGGCACGCGCAAAGTGCAGGGATTGAGCCGGGAGAACTGAATCCGCTCGTCGTCCAGGTGATGGAAGAGGACGGGATCGACATTTCGGGCAATTCTACGAAAAGCGTGTTTGATATTTACGAAAAGGGGGCGCTGTTTCGATATGTAGTGACGGTATGTGACCGGAGCGCGGCGCAACGGTGTCCGGTATTTCCCGGCGTTGCGGAGCGGGTTCATTGGGGGTTCGCCGATCCCTCGCAGTTTACCGGATCGAAAGATGAACGTTTAGAGCAAACCCGTCGGGTGCGTGATCAGATCAGAGAGACGGTCCTTTCCTGGATAGAGAAATTGAAGGAGGAAGAGAAATGCTTACCGAGCGATTAACGGATCTAAAAAAAGAACTCGTAGAATACGGAGCGTTGGTCGAAAGCATGATTGAAAAAAGCATGCGGGGACTCTTGGAGCGCGATTCCAGCACGTTGGTGCGGATTATCGAACAGGATGAACTTCGCGCCAATCAGCAGGAAATAGATCTGGATGAAACCTGCACGTCGCTTATCGCCCAGTTCCAGCCCGCCGCCGGAGATCTGCGGGCGATTCTTATGATTTCCAGAATGAACAACGATCTGGAAAGGCTGGCCGATCACGCGGTCAATATCGCGCAGAGCAGCTTGTATCTGATCGAGCGACCGCAGGTGAAGCCGCTCATCGATCTGCCGAAGATGTCCCGGCGGGCGATCAGTATGCTCAAGGAAAGTATCAATTCATTCATTAACGAGGACGAAGAACTTGCTCTGAAAGTATGCGAACAGGATAACGAAGTCGATGATTACCGGCGTAAGATTCTCACCGAACTGATCAATGTTATGACCCGTGATCCTCTGACCATCGAACGATCGCTCCATCTGCTGAGGATTTCAAGTAATCTTGAGCGGATTGCCGATCTTTCCACCAACATCGGTGAAGACGTCATTTTTATGGTCAAGGGAAGAATCATCAAACATCACCAGGATGAGGCTGAAGAAGCCTGACCGTCCGGAGTCCCGTCCGAACGGATCCCGCCGCCGATTCTCCAAAAAGAAGTGGAATTTCTCCCGAGAATGATTACAATAGTAAGGTACTGAGAAAGGTGCGTGAAAATGAAGGCACTCGTATTATTCTCCGGAGGACTGGACAGTATCCTTGCCGCCAAGTTGATTCAGCGTCAGGGAATCGAAGTGGAGGGGGTCCATTACGTGACTCCGTTTACCTCGAAACAGCGCGGTCATCCTGAAGAGGTAGGGAGAATCGCCGAGCGCAACGGTATCCCCTGTCATATTCAGCAGATCGGCGAAGAATATTTTTCGATTATTACGCATCCGGCGTACGGAGTAGGCAAACACGCCAATCCCTGTATTGACTGCCGTATTTTTATGCTGCGCAAAGCGCAGGAGCGGATGCGGGCACAAGGCGCCGGTTTTCTTGTTACCGGGGAAGTCGTCGGGCAGCGGCCGATGACGCAGCAGAAGCACTGTCTTAACCGAATCGACAAGCACAGCGGCCTGAAAGGGTTGGTGCTCCGGCCGCTGTCGGCCGAGTTGTTGAAAGAAACGCTTCCCGAAATACGGGGATGGGTTCGCCGAGAAGAATTATGCGCGGTATCCGGGCGGGGCCGGAAGCGGCAGTTCGCGCTGGCCGAAGAGTTCGGGGTCACGGAATATTTCCCGCCGGCAGGAGGGTGTTTGCTCACCTCTGCCGGATTCTGCAGCCGGCTGAAGGATTTGCTCGCGCACGGCAATCTGAATTTACGCAACGTGGAAGTATTGAAGACGGGACGCCATTTTCGTTTGACACCGCAGTACAAGCTCGTGGTAGCCCGTGATGAACGGGAAAACAGATATTTGGCCGGATACGCCCGGTACGGAGACACGGTGGTGACGGCGCGTGAGGCCGGACCGTATGCGCTCGGGATCGGAGAAGCGAATAGGGATGCGGTGAGGTTGAGCCGGAGGATCGTCGCCCGTTACGTGTCCAGGCAGAGAACGGTTCCTGTCGCGGCCGGTATCTATCCGCAGAAAGATCTGCAGGTGTGCCGGGTGAGTGCGCTGGAGGAGGACCGGCTGAAAAAATATCTTATTTGAAAACTCATGAATATTTTCGAAGATATCACCCATACGATAGGTCGTACACCCATGGTGCGTTTGTCGCGCATCGGTACAGACGCCGGGATTTTGCTTAAACTGGAAATGCGCAATCCCGGCGGAAGCGTGAAGGACCGTATCGCGGCGGCAATGATCGCTGAGGCGGAAAAGAACGGACGGCTCCAAAAAGACACGGTAGTGATTGAGCCGACCAGCGGTAATACCGGCATTGCGCTTGCTGCGCTTTGTGCCCGCAGAGGGTATCGGTTGATGCTCACCATGCCCGAAAATATGTCCCGGGAACGGCGTCGTCTGCTGGAATTGTACGGAGCCGAAGTCGTGCTTACCGACGCGGCGGCCGGGATGCGCGGGGCGATCGAGGAAGCCCGGCGCAGGGCCGAGCAGTACCCGCGGGTGTTCATGCCGCAGCAGTTTTCCAATCCAGCGAACGTCGAAGCGCACCGCCGGACGACTGCCGAAGAGATTTGGAAAGATACGCAAGGAGGGGTCGAGGTGTTTGTCGCCGGGGTAGGGACCGGAGGGACAATTACCGGTGTGGGACGGGTACTTAAAGAGCGGAAACCGGGAGTGAAGATTTTCGCCGTGGAACCGGCCGGTTCGGCGGTATTATCGGGAGAGGATCCCGGGCCGCATGCGATCCAGGGGATTGGCGCGGGATTCGTCCCCGAGATTTTAGACCGGGATGTGTTTGACGGAATTCTGACCGTTCGTGGTGATGATGCTCGAAAGATGCAGGCACGGCTCGCGCGGGAAGAAGGAGTGTGCGCCGGGATTTCCAGCGGCGCCAACGTATGGGCCGCGAATGAAATCTCTGTGCGCGAAGAGTTCCGGGGGAAAGTCATTGTCACTTTGGCGTGTGATACCGGGGAGCGGTATCTTTCACAATTTTAAGGAGCGGGTATGTTGGATGAAGTCGTAATTTCACGCAGTATCGTCGAATCATATAAAGAAAAATTTGTCCGGGTGCTGGACGTGGACGTCGCGATTGCTGGCGGAGGGCCGGCGGGTTTGGTGTGCGCCTATTTTCTTGCGAAAGCGGGCAAAAACGTAGCGGTGTTCGAACGCAAGCTTTCCCTGGGCGGCGGCATGTGGGGCGGAGGAATGCTCTTTAACGAAATCGTTGTCCAGCAGGCGGGCCAGGAGATTCTAGAAGAATTCGGCATTTCCTGTACCGAGTCCGAGAAAGGATACTTTCTTGCCGATGCCGTTGAGGGCATTTGCGCGTTAGGGTATCGCGCGGTGCATGAGGGCGCGACCGTAATGAATGCGATTTCGGTCGAAGACGTGATGGTGCGTAACCAAACCGTGTGCGGACTCGTGGTGAACTGGTCGGCAGTGGAAGTCGCGGGGCTTCACGTGGATCCGTTAACGATCCGGGCCAAGTACGTGGTGGAAGCTACCGGGCATCCCTGCGAAGTGGTAAAAGTCGTCGAACGGAAATCCGGTATTACCCTGGCGACAGAGAGCGGGAAAATGCTGGGGGAGCGTTCGATGTGGGCTGACGCGGCGGAAAATAAGGTTTTGGACAATACCAAAGAAGTGTGTCCGGGACTGTACGTATGCGGGATGGCGGCGAATGCGGTATTCGGTGCTCCCCGCATGGGACCTATTTTCGGGGGAATGGTGCTTTCCGGAAAACACGCGGCCGAGCAGATCATCACGCGATTGTCACAGGAGAAAAATAAATCATGAATATTACAGAACTGCCGGAAGCAAAATCCGCCCGGGTAGTTGCGATTTCCGGCGGAGCCGGATTAAGAAAGAAACTGCAGGATTTAGGTATTCGGGAGGGAACGGTGGTGCGGAAAGTGACCCGTCTGTTTACGCACGGGCCGATCGTGGTCCGGGCCGGTTCAACCGAAATCGCGTTGGGCCGCGGGATGGCCTCCAAGGTAGAAATTCAGTTGATTTAAACCATTGACCGGTATCCTTTTATGAAAGTTGTCTTGATAGGAAATCCCAATGTCGGCAAAAGCGTGGTGTTCTCCCGTCTGACCGGAACCCGGGTGATCGCTTCTAATTATCCGGGAACGACCGTCAAGCTCAGCCGCGGGCACATGAATTTTCACACCATTCAGGCTGATCTTATCGACGTGCCGGGTACCTATAGTCTGGAACCGTCCAATAAAGCGGAAGAGGTGTCGATTCAGGTCCTGGGTGACGCCGATCTCATCGTGAATGTCGTCGATGCAACCAATCTTGAACGGAATTTATATCTTACGCTTGAACTGATCCGCACCACCGACACCCCCCTGGTGGTAGTGCTGAACATGTGGGACGAAACGGGCCACCGGGGAATAGAAATCGATAAGGATAAATTACAGCAGATGCTCGGTGTGCCGGTGGTAGCTACCTGTGCGCTTACCGGTGAAGGGGTTAAGGATCTTGTGATTGAGATGAGCCGGGCGAAAGAATCTCCCGCGCGACATCCGGGGGAACCGATTTGGCTTGAAATCGGCGAGATCGTCGAGCAGGTACAGAAGTTGTACCATAAACATCATACCTTTTTGGACGTACTGCACGAGGCGAGTATCCGGCCGCCGTTTTCGTTGCTGATCGCCGCCGGGCTGGTACTTCTCTCGTTTTGGATCATTCGGTTCATCGGAGAAGGATTGATTAACTGGGTGTTTGACCCGTTTTTTACCTACGTGTACACGCCGCTGTTGATGCGGTTAAGCGCACTGCTGGGCAAAGGATCATTCCTGCATAGCGTGTTCATCGGCGACCTGCTGGAGGGAAGCGTGGATTACGGGGTGTCGTTCGGAATTTTAAGCACTGGTCTTTATGTGCCGTTTGCGGTGGTATTGCCGTATGTGTTCAGCTTTTATCTTATTTTGGGTATCATGGAAGACTGGGGTTATCTGCCCCGGATCGCGGTGCTGGGAGACCGGATGCTGCACCGTCTCGGTCTTCACGGGTACGCGATCATTCCTATGGTGCTGGGGCTGGGTTGTAATGTGCCCGGGGCGTTATGTACCAGATTGTTTGAGGAACGGCGGGAGAAATTCATCGCGGCAACCCTGCTGTCTATCGCGGTCCCCTGCATGGCTCAGTCGGCGATGATTATTAATTTGCTGGGGCCCTACGGCGGACAGTACGTGCTGCTGGTGTTTTTTGTGATTTTCCTGCTATGGTTTACGCTGGGCCAGCTCATGAACCGGTTTACCCGCGGTACCAGTCCCGAAATCCTCATTGAGATTCCACCTTACCGTCGTCCCCATTTTAAGAGTGTTCTCAAGAAGCTGTGGCTGCGGATTGAATGGTTTTTAAAGGAGGCCGTACCGCTGGTCTTGCTGGGGATTCTGGTGATCAACATACTTTATTTCCTTAAAGTCATTGATTTTCTCGCGGTGATATTCTCTCCGGTGATCCGGCATTTATGGGGACTGCCGGAAGAAGCGATCGGTGCGTTGATCGTCGGTTTTTTACGTAAAGACGTGGCCGTGGGGATGCTGCGGCCCATGGGGCTTTCTTTGCGGGAATTAATTGTAGGAGCGATCGTGCTGGCGATATATTTTCCCTGTGTGGGAACGTTCATGGTGCTGATGAAAGAGCTGGGACTTAAAGACATGCTGAAGTCGATCGCGATCATGCTCGCGACCGCGGTACTCGTGGGTGCCGGAATGAACGTGCTGTTGGGGCTTGCGGGAGTGTAAATAAACGGGGGAGGAGCGGTGATCCAGGCCGATATCCGTTTTTTGCGGGATGACGTGTTTGAGGTGAAGATGAGCCCGTCGGAAGTGGAGCAGTATATCGATAAGAAAAAAGAAGGCGCGGCGCCGCAGGGGCCTAATCCTTTGGAGATGTTGCTGGCTTCTTTAGGAGGATGTATCGGTATCTACGCCAAAACCTATTTGCGCCGGCATGCGCTTGCGTTCGGGGAGTTGCGGGTGAGGGCCTGCGGCGAGCTCACCACGGAAAGCCCGGTACGACTGGTGAATCTGAAGATCGAGGTGCGTACCGACGCCGAGCTGGGCCCGAAAAAAAACGTGTTCATGAAGTTTCTCAAAGGCTGTCCCGTTCACAATACCGTTCTGCATACCGATCATATTGAGATTGTGCTGGATACGTAAGGCTGGATTTCTGATCCTTGATATTCGATATGGGCAGGCAGGGTATCAGGAAAGCGGCATAGCGAAATACACGCTGAGAATATCTGATAATATGATGCGCGAATACGCTTCGCAGTATCCATCGTTTCCGCAATGCTTTCTTTATGCAGGTACTTAAGCCCTTTGATCCCTGGAAATCCTCTCTTTGCAGCTGTCCGCCGAAATACGGGCTCTCTCCGTACACCGGATGCAGTCACGGATGCCGATACTGTTATGCGTCTTCTTATATACCCCGATTTTCTCAGCCCCGTCCTAAGAAGGATTTTCTCGCCCGTCTGGAAAAAGATCTTGCCCGTCTTCCGTCCGGAACCACGGTCACTATGGCGAACTCCTCCGACCCCTATCTTCCGGCGGAACGTTCCCTGCAGTTGACCAGGCAGACTCTCCGGCGGTTCGTCTCCGCCGAGGTCCGGCTGATGATCGTTACGAAATCGGATTTAATCCTGCGCGATTTGGACGTGCTGTCTCAGTGTCCCCAGGTGGTCGTGGCGATCAGCATAAGCACGCTCGACCCGGCGGTTGCCGCGTTGCTCGAACCCCGTGCGCCGGCTCCCGAAGCCCGGCTGGCGGCGATGCGAACGCTTTCCGGCTCCATTCCGGTGCTTTGCCGGCTGGACCCGCTTATTTTTCCTCTTACCACCCGGGATCTTCAAGAGACCGTTCGCGTCATCGCCGCCTGCGGCGCCCGACACATTGTGAGTTCAACCTATAAGACTCGTCCCGACAATTTTCGAAGAATGTGCGCCGTGTTCCCCGAATATGCTGCATACTGGCAGGACCTGTATCCGCGGCGGATAAGAAAACGGAGCGGGAGTCGGTATTTAGCCGAAGACCTGAGGAGGGAATTACTGCAACAAGTGCGGGCGGCGGCACTCGCTGAAGGATTGGATTTCAGTACCTGCCGGGAAGGATTCACTGAGATGCATACTGCCGAGTGCGACGGAAGGGCTCTTTTTTCCTCCGCCGCGTCCTGATTTCTCTGCGATCCTTCTGTATTTTTCAGTCCACCCCCGCCCCCGGTCCAACCTACGCAGTTGAACCGTGTTAACCTACGCGGTTGAACCGGGGTGTCGGTACAGCTTGCTCAATAAAATCAGCCATCTATGCGTGTTAACTTCTGAAGTTAACCAGGTTCAACCTACGCGGTTGAACTTCGGCGGTTGAGCTTCGGTCGAATACGGCTGAATCGCGGTTGAACTTGACGATGGCGACGGGCATTCGCGGAGGGGATTATCCGTTGGTGTTGGCAGTGCATTCTGATATAATACCTCTCAGCGATGCGGTATCTAGACTCGAAATTCAAACGGTTTTGGAAACAGTACCTGTTTCAGTGCGGATTGGCCACCGCGGCGATTGCGCTGATCCTGTTGATTTTGGAAATATTCGTCCATACGGCAATTATCGCTTCGCTGGGAGCCACCGCTTTTGTGATTTTCACCCTTCCCCATCTGTATCCGGCGCGGCCGAAAGTATTAGTGGGCGGATATGTGTGGGGGACGCTGTCCGGGGTTCTGTGTGCCTGGGGAGCGCAACAGATTTCAGGTTCTTTCGCTGAGTCTTACGTGCTCGTCCTGTGCGGAGCCTGCGCGGTAGGAATCTCTTCCTTTCTGATGGTCTGCGCCAACCACGAACACCCTCCGGCGGCCGGAATCGCCCTGGCGCTGGTGTTGAATGAGTGGGATATTATGACACTCGCCTTCATCTTTGCCGCAGTCGGCGTGATGCTGGTTCTGAAAGAAATTCTCAAGGTTCACCTGGTGGATTTGCGCTAGCCGAACGGAATTGATTTTTCGATTGATTGTGGTATAACTAAAGGCGATGTCCAGGCAGATTATTTTAATCGGGGACAGGGTATTGATCGATCCCGACCGAGGAGAAGGTGCTACCGACGCGGGGCTCTACCTGCCGCAGACCGTCAAAGAAAAGGAGAAAGTCCAAACCGGAACCGTGGTGCAGACAGGACCGGGATATCCGGTGCCGGATCCCGTCACGCTTGACCAGGAACCGTGGCTGAAAGGGGGGAAGGATAAGTATTTTCCCCTTCAGGCACGTTCCGGGGATTATTGTATTTTTTTACGGGAACACGCGGTCGAAATCCGTTACGACCGGCAGAAATATTTGGTGGTACCGCATGCGGCGATTTTGGCATTGATACGGCAGGATTCCTTATGAACAGCAACATTTACCTCGTGGGATTTATGGCAACGGGCAAGACCAGCGGCGGTCGTATTCTCGCGCGGAAGCTCAACCGTCGATTCCTGGAAATGGATGAGGTGATCGAGGCCCGTGAGGGGATGCCGATTGTAAAAATTTTCAGCGAAAAAGGAGAACCCTATTTTCGCGCCGCGGAGACGCAGCTGCTGGAGGAAATTTCCCGCAAAAACGATCTGGTCGTCAGCTGCGGCGGAGGGGTGATGTGCCGGGAAGAGAATATCAAAATTTTGAAATCTTCCGGAATCGTCGTTGCTCTGGATTCGTCGCCGGAAAAGATCTATGCCCGGACCAAAGATGAGACGAACCGCCCGTTATTGAACGTACCGGATCCGTTGAAGAAGATTACCGCCTTGCTGAAGGTGAGAGCGCCGTATTATGCTCAGGCGCATTTCACCGTGCAGACCGATTTACTCGATCCTCCGGGTGTTGCCGAGGAAGTGATGGCTCGATTGCCGGATTCGTTTGTGCATGGCAAATAAAGGAAGTATTCTGCTGAATATGATTCGGGAGATCCCGCCCCGAAAAAAAGAACATTTATGGGCGCGGTACCCGGATCTTCAACAGATTTTCACCGCTTCTGCGGCAGAGTTGGAGCGGGATGGCGGATTGAGCGCTCAGGAAGCCGAGAGTATACTCCGCGCCCGGGCCGAAAAGAAGTGGGAACGCGAAATTGAAGATGCCCGGGCACACGGGTTTCTGCTCATTGACCGAAATGATGAGGAATACCCCCCTTTACTGCGGGAGATTTCATTCCCGCCGCTGGTGCTTTATGTCCGCGGGGAGGTGTCGGCGTTGACCCGCCGTGAGCTGTTCGCAGTGGTGGGATCCAGGCTCCCGACCCTTTATGGGACACAAATGGCCGCTTTTTTTTCCGGCAAGCTCGCGCTGACCGGGCTTGGAATCGTATCGGGGTTAGCCCGGGGTATCGACGCCTCAGCGCACCGGGCAGCGCTCACCGGAGGAGAAACCATCGCGGTGCTGGGCAGCGGTCTGTTACAGATCTATCCCCGGGAACATCGCAGGCTGGCCCAGGAAATTGCCGGGCAGGGAGCGGTCGTATCGGAATTTCCTCTGAGGGAACCTCCGCGGAAGGAAAATTTTCCCCGCCGAAACCGTATTATCAGCGGGATGTCCCGCGGAGTGTTGGTGGTGGAGGCCGCGCACCGAAGCGGCGCTTTGATTACGGCGCGTTATGCCTGTGAGCAGAACCGTGACGTATTCGCCTTGCCGGGACAGGTGACGTCTCCCTTGAGCGCGGGACCGCATGCGTTGATCCAGGATGGGGCAAAGCTGGTGCAATGTCTGGATGACATACTGCAGGAACTTGGAATAGATCATGAGTTGTCGGCGCCGGCGGCGGCGCGTCTGACCGAAGAAGAACGGAAAGTAATCGATCTGTTAGGCACGAAGGGGCTGTCTCTGGAAGAATTGCTGCAACGTACTTCATTCGCCCGGCAGACCGCACACAGAATATTGATCGAACTGCAACTGAAAGGCCTTGTCAAAGAAGTCAGGCCCTGTTATTTCATGAAAGGATTGGAAAAACCATATGGGCAAGTATCTGGTAATCGTTGAATCTCCTACAAAGGCCCGGACTATTTTCGGCATTTTGGGGAAAGAGTATGAGGTCGTTCCGTCAATGGGACATATTATAGACCTGCCCGCCAAACGTATTTCGGTGGATGTGGATGACGGCTTTACTCCCCATTACCGGGTGATTCCGGGCAAAAAAAAGATCCTCACCGAATTGAAAAAGAAAGCAAAAGGCAAGGACGCGGTGTATTTGGCCACCGACCCCGACCGCGAAGGGGAAGCGATCAGCTGGCATATTAAAGAAAAATTATCCGGCAAAGGAAATGCGTTTTACCGCGTGGTATTTCATGAAATTACCGAAGATGCTCTGCAGGAAGCGTTTGCACATCCCGGCCAGATAAATTTGCATAAGGTGAACGCGCAGACCGCCAGAAGAGTACTGGACCGGATCGTTGGTTATAACCTTTCGCCTTTGCTGTGGAAAAAGATCGTCCGCGGGCTGTCGGCCGGGAGAGTGCAGTCGGTCGCGCTCAAATTCATCGTCGAACGGGAAAAGGAAATCGGCAAATTCGTTCCCACGACGACTTTCGGAGTTGAAGCGCAGGCGTATGCCCGGGATCATTCTTTCCCGGTCGTGGTCGAGAAGTTTCGCGAAGAAAAAGCGGTGTTTGAGAATGAACATGACGCTCGAGAGTGTATCGAGATACTGACGAAGGAAGAGTTCCATCTTCGCGGGATTGAAAAACGCAAGCAGAAACGGCGTCCCCCGCCGCCCTTTACCACTTCTTCGCTGCAGCAGGAAGCATACAACAAGCTCAGGTTCTCTTCGCAGAAAACGATGATGGTCGCTCAGCGGTTGTACGAAGGTATTGAACTTGACGGCAAGCATATGGGTCTGATCACCTATATGCGTACTGATTCGGTGCGGGTAGCACCGAAAGCCAAACAGGAAGTTTCAGATTTTATCGCCGGCTCTTTCGGGAAAGAATATTTGCCGGAGAAACCTCACAAGTATAAGGAAAAAAAAGGTGCGCAGGGAGCTCATGAGGCGATCCGGCCTACCCGCGCGGCGAGGACACCGACGGAAATGCAGAATATTCTCGCGGGAGACGAGATGCGTTTGTATGAACTCATCTGGAACCGTTTTGTCGCGTCTTTTATGAAAGAGACGGTGATCGAATACGCGAAAATGCGTATCGCCTCATCCAGTGCCGAGTGCGTCGCCGACGGAAGAAGGACCGTCTTTGACGGGTTCACCAAAGTTGCCGGCCAGAGCGAGGATTCCCTTCTTCCCCCGCTGCGGAAGGGAGACGCGGTGCGTCTCGATGAATTCACTCTGAAAGATCATACCACGAAGCCGCCGCCGCGGTTTAACGACGCTTCGCTTGTGAAGTTGCTGGAGGAAAAAGGAATCGGCCGGCCGTCCACTTATGCGCCTACCGTCTACACCCTGGTGAAACGTAATTACGTGCGTCGGGAGAAAGGAGTTTTTATTCCCACCGACCTCGGAGTGAAGGTGAGCGACCTTTTAGTCGAGCATTTTCCCGGCGTCATGGATGAGGGGTTTACCGCCGCAATGGAGGAAAAGCTGGATCAGGTCGAAGAAGGCGAGTTGGAATGGAATTCGATTCTGGAGGAATTTTATCCCGCGTTTAAGGAGAAGATAGAGGAAGCGAAGAACAACATCAAAAAGGAAGTGCAGTACGCCGGGAAAGAATGCCCGAAATGCGGAGCGCAGCTGATCATCAAATGGTCCCGAAAGGGGCGTTTCTTGAGCTGCGAAAAATATCCGCAGTGTAAATACGCCGAAAGTATTACTACCGGGGTGAAATGTCCGGACTGTAAAGAAGGGGAATTGATCGAGCGGCGTAATCGCAGAGGACAGCGTTTTTACGGATGTTCTAAATTCCCGGAGTGCCGCTTCACTTCCCGGACTCTTCCGGACGACAACGATAATCAGAATACCCAGGATACGGACGGACCGAAGCAATGATTCCATTTTCTTACTATATCGATAAATTTCTTGATTATCTCACGATCGAAAAAAACTATTCGCCGCATACGTTGAAAAATTACGCGTTTGATTTGCGCGAGTTCGCCGAGTTCCTTCAGAACTACAAAGTGACGGAGATTTCCCGCGTTGATTATTTCGTTCTGCGCAAGTTCTTGAGTACGCTCGCGGAAAAGAAGATCAGCAAGCGCACGACTTCCAGGAAAATTTCGACCTTGAAGAGTTTTTTTAAGTTTTTGATACGGGAAGGCGTCATCTCCAGTAATCCGGCCGCATCGCTGATTTATCCGCGGCTGGAGAAACCGCTTCCTAAATTTCTCACGGAGGCGCAGGTGTCGCGTATCGTCGCGATGCCGGAGGGAAAAGGGGCGCTTACGCTTCGGGACAAAGCGATGCTCGAATTTCTGTATTCGACAGGGGCGCGGGTTTCGGAAATGGTAACGCTTAAACGGGACGATGTGGATCTTATCGGCGGAAGCGTGAAAGTGCAAGGGAAAGGACGCAAAGAAAGGATCCTTCCTCTGGGGGAACCCGCGGTCCGCGCATTGAAAGAGTACCTGGATACCCGGGATGATTCGCGGAGCGCGCTCTTCTTGAATCACCGGGGTACTCCGCTTACGGACCGGGGTGTCCGCAATATTCTGACCCGTTACATGAAAAAGACCGCTTCCGAACTGAAAGTGTCCCCCCACGTATTCCGGCATTCATTTGCTACGCATCTTTTGAACCGCGGAGCCGATTTGAGGAGTGTCCAGGAACTGCTGGGGCATTCCAGCATTTCGACCACGCAGGTATATACCCACTTAACGATTGATTCACTCAAGAAAGTATACGAAAAAGCGCATCCGCGCGCCAGGTAAATACCGTGAAAAATATTTCCAAGATTATATTTTTTATCTTTTATGATTTATTATTCATTCTGCTTTTCCTTTTGTACCTGCCGGTATATCTGAAACGAGGAAAGATCACTGCTGCCGCGCTTAAGGAAAAGCTGGGACTGCTTCCTCTGCGGTTGGAGGAGTCGATCTGGATTCAAGTGGTGAGTGTGGGAGAGGTGAATTTAGTCGGAACCCTCATCCATCGGCTCCGGGAGAAATATTCACTGCCGATCGTAGTTTCGACCACCACCCTGACGGGAAACATGCTTGCCAAAAAGAAATTCGAATCCACGGCCCACGTGATTTTTTTTCCTTTTGACCTTTTTTTCGTACTGCGCACCGTAATCCGCCGTTTGAATCCCAAGATATTCATCGCAGTCGAAACCGAAATATGGCCGCACGTGTTTTCCGTGTTGCACGAACGCGGCATCCCGAGCGTGATCGTCAACGGCCGTATTTCACGCAAAGCGTTTCAGCAGTACCGGATTATCAAACCCTGCATCAGCCGGGTCCTGAGAACCTGCAGCGCAGTCGGCGTACAGAATGAACTTTACCGCCAAAGATTTTTGCAGATCGGATGTCCGCCGGAGAAAACCGCAGTAAGCGGAAACATGAAATTTGAAAGTATCGGTGTGAATGAAGCCCGCCGGAAGGACTTTTTGTCCCGGTACACTCCCTGTCTCAAGCCGCACGGAGAGTTCCTGCTGGTTGCGGGCAGTACGCATGCGCCGGAGGAGGAGCTGCTGGTGCGCATATATCAGGATATTATCAAAAGTGAAGCGGGAGTCGGGTTGTGCGTCGCGCCGCGGCATATCGAACGGGTTCCCGAGCTGGAAAAGAAGATCGCCGCGCTGGGGTTTCCTACGGTGCGGATGAGCCGGATCACCGAGCCGCCGGAGGAGCGCTGCGTGTTCCTGCTGGATACTATCGGCCAGCTGCGATACCTATATTCTCTTGCCGACGCCTGTTTCGTGGGCGGAAGCATGGGTGCGCACGGAGGGCAGAATATACTGGAACCTTTATACTTTTCCAAACCGACCTGTTTCGGCTATTCTATGGAGAATTTCCAGGATGTGAAGGAGCGGGTATTAGAAAAAGGAGCCGGAATTCAGGTGGCGAATACCGAGGAGCTTCGTAAAGTATTACTGCAGTTTGTCAGAGATACCGCGCTGCGGGAGAATTTGAGGGCGAAATGCCGGGTGGTGTTTGAAGAGGAGAAAAAGAGCCTTACGCATAACATGGAAATTATTCAGCGGCACCTGGATCCGGTCATCGGAAAAAACGAAATATGAAGCGAAGACTTAGGATGCGCCGGTGGTACGTGAGCTTTCTCGATTCGCCGCACCGAAGTGCGGGGTCAAAGATCTGCGCGGGGGTGTTGTTCGCGGTATCGCTGGTGTACGGGGCCGGAGTGGCCGTCCGGAATTTTTTATATCAACGTGAAATGCTGCCTGTCTACCGGGCGTCCGGGCAGGTGATCAGCGTGGGGAATCTTTCCTGGGGAGGCACGGGAAAAACGCCGCTGACGATGTTGCTGTTTCGCGCATGCGCAGACCGGATGCGCACGGCGGTCATCCGCAGAGGGTACGGGGCCGACGAACAGCAGCTCTACCGCGAAGCGGGCGCTTCGGTGTACAGTTTGCCCCAGCGGTCGGCCGTCATGGCCCGGCTGGAGGGTCAGTACGAGTTGTTTGTGCTCGATGACGCGTTCCAGCACCGGAAAGTCGTTCGTGATATCGATATTGTCGCGGTAACTCCGAGAGAATTCGAGAAACCGTATCTTATCCCCGCAGGGACGTTGCGGGAGCCGTTATCCGCGCTGCGCCGCGCCGATATTATCCTTGTGAATCACTGCCGGCAAGAGAAGAAAAGTGCTATTCTTTCGCGTATCAGGCGGCAGAGCCGTTCTGATACCCCGGTTTTTTTCGCCTCCTACCGGATGCGCGCCTTACGGAATGGAGTCGGAGCGGAGGTGCCTGCCGCGCGGCTGCGGGACATGCGTCCGGCGGCGTTCGCCGCGGTCGGATATCCTGAAGGATTCTTTTCACTGCTGCGCGATGAGGGGATTACTGTGCACCGTGAAATTGCCTATCCCGATCATTATACGCTCGGACCGGCCGAATACCGGGAAATGGAAGAAGGATTGCTGTGTCAGGGACATCAGGCGCTGTTGATCACCGAGAAAGACCGTACGCATCTGCCTCCCGGCAACAAGCGAATCGAGATCATCTGGGTGCAGGCAGAGTTGCGGATTGAACGGGAAAAAGATTTTCTCGACCGGGTGTTCGGACTGCTCGGTCAACGGGGGCATCATACATAAAGGAGGGCAGATCCCGGGATGAATCAGAGTTCGCGTAAAGAGCCGGTCGGGTACCGGACCATATATGTCATCCAGAAACTGCTCATGCGTGTTCCGCTTAAAGGATGTCTGTGGCTGGGGCGGACCGCGGGTACGGTGCTGTATCTGTTGCCGAAGAAAAGGCGTACCGCCTTCAGGAACGTGAAAACGGCGTTTCCCGAAATGCCTCCCCGTCAGGCTCAGGGAATCGTGAAACGATATTATCGGGATTTCGGAGTTTCGATCGTTTCCTTGTTGATCGCACCGAGGGTGCTGGATCAGGTCGATCTCAAAGGCATAGAGCACACACTTGCTGAGGGCGGTATTCTTACTTCGGTACACGCGGGGAATTGGGAGATTTTTGGGTATGTCTTGGCCCGCGTCCGGCCCTACGCGGTACTGGCCAAACGGCAGAAAAAAACGGTATTGGACCGGTTTCTGCATACGCTGCGTACACGCGGCGGGATCCGTGTCTGCTATACACTGAAAGAAGTGGTTGCTTGTCTCAAAGAGAATTATTTGGTCGCGGTGGTAATGGACCATGGAGCGGAAAAAGACGCCGCTTATATAGATTTTTTTTCTCATCCCGTGCCTACGCCCGGCGGCGCGGTGTATCTGGCCAGGAAATTCAATAAGCAGATATTTCCTTCGTTCGGATATTACGAGGACGGGTTCCGGATCAAAGGAAACATCGCTTCCCCGGTGAATCCGGCGGGCATTCCGGACCGGGAACTGCTCACTTCTTTGAACCGATTTTTTGAACAACAAATACGCCTTCATCCCCATGCGTATTTATGGTATTACAAGCGTTTCAAGAGGAAAAAGGATTTGCAGGTCGTAGTGCTGGACGACGGCAAAAAAGGACATTATAATCAGAGCAAGGCTTTTGTCTCTTTTCTGCGGGAAGAACCGGTAGAGATCAAGGTGCAGACAGTAAACGTGCGGTACCGTCAATCGGGTATGCGGCAGCTGGCAGACGGGTGTGCAATGCTCTTCGGTGCGTGGGGCGGGGAATGGTGTCTGCGCTGGTGTCTCGCTTCCCGGACATGGCACCGTCTCCAACACATATATGCCGATGTAGTGGTAAGCGCGGGCAATTACGCCGCGCCGGTGAACCGGTTGTTTGCTTCTTTTATCGGGGCCCGCGCGGTCACTATTCTCAAACCGAATGTGCCCGTGAGAAAATATGATTTAGCCGTCATTCCGGAGCACGACCGGGTTTTCGACCCGGCAGTGGTGACCATTAAGGGGGCGCTCACTTATCCTTGTGATACAGAGGAGCCGGCGCGTCAGTGCCGGGCGCATTTTGCGCTGGGACCGGAGAAGAAAATTGCGTTATGTGTCGGCGGGCCGCTGCGTTCGTCCCGCCAGTTCATGGAACGGCTGAGCCACTTCCTGGCGCAGTTGAAACAGTACGCGCCGGCGCATCAATTGCGCCTGTTGGTCACCACTTCCCGCCGGACGCCTCCGGAAGCCGAGGAAGAAATCATCAGGCAGTTGAAAGACTTTCGGTGTACCGAAGCGTTGGTGCTCGCCCGCAGGAAAAATTTCCCGTTCGTGTTCCCGGGGTTTGTGGCATTGGCCGAGCAGGCGTTCATCAGCGGTGAGAGTATTTCGATGGTTTCGGAAGCGGCCGCGTGGGGAACTCCCTGCGCGGCGGTGATGCTGGAATCGTTCGAAGGAAAACACCGGCTATTTCTGGAGTCGATCCGGGATGAAGTGCGGGTGCTGGAGCCTCCCTTCCATATTTCCGCACCGTCAACATCCCGGTGCCGTCTTTATGAGCATAACCGGAATCAGCTAAAAAAGGCGCTGAAGGAGTGCGCACGGACATGAAAGTAGTACAGATGGTGCCGCGGATGGAAGTCGGCGGAGTGGAAAAGGGGGTTGTGGATCTGGTAAAGTATTTCCGGGACGGCCGAATTGAACATCAGGTCATCAGCGGAGGCGGACAGTTAGTACCCCGCCTGCAGGAATACGGAGCGCGCCACCGCTATTCAGCGGTATACCGAAAATCTCCGTTTTCACTGGCGCTGATTCCGAAAGTACGCAGAATTCTGGTACAGGAACGCGCAGCGATACTGCATGCCAGGTCCCGGGTGCCGGCCTGGATCGGGTTTTTCGCCACGCGCAATACCGATACCCATTTTCTTACCACCGCTCACGGAATGTATAAAAGCCGGAGATGGAGCGAGGTCATGAGCTGGGGGAAATACGTGATCTGTCCGTCCCGGACAGTAGCCAGGCACATCAAACAGTGGTATCAGATACCGGATGAAAAGATTATCGTGATACCCCGCTGGGTTGATCTTTCGCTGTTTTCCTGCCGTCCCTATTCGGAACGCCGCTCGAGCAATCTGATCGTGAGTGTCGGGCGGATCTCTCCGTCGAAGGGGTACGAATATCTTATCGAAGCATTTAAACGGCTGGTTCGCGAAAATTCGTACCTCACCCTGCATATCGTTGGGACGCCTGACGCGTCGAAAATGAATTATTTTCATCATCTGAAACACCTGGTCACAAGACATTCTCTGCATTACAACGTGAAATTTATCGGTTACCGGGAGGATATCCCGGGAATACTTCACGATGCCCGTATGCTCGTGGCTCCGTCGGTACAGGATGAATCCTTTGGCCGGGTTATTATTGAAGCAATGGCTGCTGGGGTTCCGGTGGTGGCTTCCCGGGTGGGGGGATATCAGGAACTTATCCGTGACGGCCGGGACGGGATATTAGTGAATCCCCGGGACAGTGAGTCTCTCGCGGGAGGCATGCGGGAAGTCCTGCAGGAATCGATGCATGCCGCATACATGACGGAACAGGCAAGAGGAAAAGTCGAGCGGGAGTACACGCTGGAGACATGTTTGGAAAAAACCGCCGGCGTGTACGAGAAGACGGTATCGGAAAAACGCATTCTTGTGATGAAAATATCGGCCCTGGGAGACTTGATCCTGGTTTTTCCGGCTTTGCGGGCGTTACGGGAACGATTCCCCCGGGCTCGGATCACCCTGCTGACGCACAGAAAATTCACTCCACTGCTGTTCGAATGTCCCTATGTGGACGAAGTGGTCAGCGTCGAAGATCGATATCGTCGTCTCGGATATATCGTGAAATTAAGCGGGATGCTCAGGAGGAAATCATATGATTACGTGATTGATCTGCAGAATAACCGCGCTTCGCATCTGATCGCGTTTCTCACGTTTCCCCGGTATTCCTTCGGGTATCGACGACGTTTGGGATTTTTGTTGAGCCGGCCGGCGGAAATTACGCGCAGTGATGACCCAATGACTTCGCAGGAAAGAATATTACGTTATTTAGGGGTCACGCTCAAATCAAAAGAGCTTCTTTTTTGGGAGACAGGCGAAAAGCCTTCTCTTCATTTACCCCAAGGGAATTTTATCGGGGTCAATGTGGGGGCGTCCAGGAAATGGGAAACAAAAAACTGGCCTGTGGATTCTATCGTGAAGCTTATCCGGCTGATCTACAAGTACCTTCCCTCATATAAAGTCGCGTTGCTCGGCGACCGTGATTCCTGCGCCCGCGCGCGGCAGATCGATGCGGCGGTGTTCCCTCAGCCGTTTGATCTGTGCGGAAAGACGCAGCTGGGGGATCTTCCCTCGCTATTGAGACAACTGGATGCCTGCGTGACGCCCGACACCGCGACGCTGCATTTGGCTCGTGCCTGCGGAGTTCCGGTAGTGGCACTGTTCGGTCCAACGGACCCCCGGCGACATACCGTCGCGTCATCGGAATTGCGCGTGCTGGAGGGGCAGACCGAATGCCGGCATTGCTATCGTCCGCGCTGCGGAGCCGAGGATCCTGGTCAATGCATGCACAGCATCGAGCCGAAAGCCGTGTTCCAGGAACTGAAATCACTGCTTTCGGCGGCAGGGAAGTGAACATGACCGTGCTGATACTGACTACTCATTTGAATCGGGGAGGTATTTCCCGTTACTGTGTGAATTTGGCCAGAGGACTGCATGCTGCGGGCCACCGGGTGGTGGTCGCCTCAGGAGGCGGAGAATGGGCGGAATCACTCGCTCAACTCGGCATCGCGCATTGTCATATACCGATCCAAACCAAGCTGATTGTCAGCGGAAAAGTTTGGCTGGCCTATTTCCGTTTGGTATCCGGAATGAAGAACCGGCAAATCGATATGATTCACGCCAATACCCGGGTCACGCAGTTTCTGTCACGGCTGCTTGCCCGCAGATGGAGGGTTCCTTCGGTCAGTACGTTTCACGGTTTCTACCGGCCGTCTTTCATCCGGCGGGTTCTCCCTTGCGCCGGAGACAGGACGATAGCCGTCAGTCAGGCGGTGCGGCGGCATCTTGTGGCGGATCTTCATATCCCTCCCGCGCGAATCCGGGTCGTGCCCAACGGGATCGATCTGGAATCTTTTGCCGGAACAAAAGGGAAGAAAGAGCAGTTCGGCTATCCGACTCATGTCTTTCTGTTCGGCATTTTAGGCCGGATATCCGAGGAAAAAGGCCATTTTCTGGCGGTGAAAGCCTTTGCGCGTCTTTCCCGCGGGAATTTTTATCTGGTATGCAGCGGAAGGGGGAAAAAAGAAGCAGAATTAGATCATCTCATCCGTTCGCTGGGGGTCAGCGACCGGGTCCGGCGGGGCGAGTGGAACGCGGAACGATTTCTTGATATAATCGATGTGCTTCTCGTGCCCTCTCGAAAAGAAGGGTTCGGCTATGTGGTGCTGGAGGCCTTTGCCAAGGGAGTACCGGTAATCGCTTCAAGGACCGGCGGGCTGGAGGAATTAATCCGGGACCGCGAAAACGGTGTGCTGGTACCGCCGCGCGACCCAGCCGCGCTCGCCGCGGCGATGGGAGAACTTGCGGCTGACGCCCATCTTCGCCGTACCTTTGCGGAGCGGGGGCGCCGCGAAGCCAGAGAATTCAGTGTGAACGTGATGACGCGCAAGACGGAACAGGTCTATTATGAACTCATGAGAAAGGACGGAGAATCGTGAGAAAAGTCGTTTTTTTCCTCATGGCCGCCGTTGTCGTGGCCGCGGCGTTCTTTGTATGGCTGTATCCTCAATATGAAGTTCCCATTCTGATGTACCATTCGTTCAATGAGGCCTTGGTGGGCAAATATGCGGCGGTTTCTCCCAAAGTGTTTGCCCGTCAGATGGAATTTCTGCATGATCGCGGATATCACGTGATTTCGTTAGAAGAATACTGCTGGATGCGTATTTCGGATAAACGGATCCCCAGAAATTCGGTGGTACTTACGATCGATGACGGATATGAAGATACCGTGCGCGCGTTTGAGATCCTTGACCGTTACGATTTCCCTGTAACGGCGTTTGTAATTACGGAAAAGATCGGAACGGCCGGCTATTTAACACGGGAAGATATCCAAAGGTACTTATCAAACCGTACCGGCACGTTAGGATCCCATACCATGACCGAAGCCTATCTCCCCGAAATTTCCGAACCGGCCCTGGAAAAAGAAGTGATTACTTCCAAAAAAGTTCTGGAGAAACGATTTGAGGTGCCGGTAAATACTTTCTCGTACACCCGGGGAGGGTATGATCGGCGGGTATTGGCGAAGGTGGAGGAGGCCGGCTATCTCTGCGCGTGCACTACGAATCGCGGATATACCAAGGATCAGCCGCGGTATGAATTGAGAAGGATCAAGGTGACCGACCGCGACACCGGAATCCGTTTTTGGGGGAAGCTCACCGGGTATTATAATGTTTTTCGGGAGTTGAAGGAACCCCATTAAAACCGCAGGATTATCGTTGATGGAAAAAGAATCCCGTAATATTCTTGTGGTGTCGGTGAATTGGCTGGGAGACGCGGTGATGCTTACTCCGGGATTAAAGGCCGTGAAGGAAAGGTTTCCGGCATCCCGTCTTTCGGTGATGTGCGTTACCCGGCTCGAGGAATTCTTTTCCGGAAATCCTTATGTGGACGAAGTCCTGGTTTTCGACGAAAAGACTCATCACGCCGGCATCAAAGCGAAAATAGAGTATTCGCGCAATTTGCGGGCACGTAACTTCGACATTGTTTTTTGTGTGCAGCGATCCTTGACCCGTCTATTGTTGTGCGCGCTCGCGGGTATCCCCGAGCGGGTTGGGTACTCCCGGCGAAAAACCGCGCTGCTGCTTACGCACCGCGTTTCTGATCCGGGTGACCGAATACATCGGCAGGACCGCTACTGTCTGTTGTTCGAACATTACGGTATTCCCGTGAGAGAAAAAATGAATTTCGTGTCAGTTCCGGAGTTCGCCCGGTCCGAATCCAACGCGCTGCTTTCCGGAGTGCTGGGACGGGCTGATCACCTGGTGGGAGTGCAGCCTTCCGCGAACTGGGACGCGAAACGCTGGCCGCCTCAGCGGTTCGCCGCGGTGTGCGACAAGCTTATCCGGGAAAAAAACTGCGCGGTGGTCTGTATCGGCACCGAAGGGGACCGGTCCGTCGTTGAGCAGATGAGCGCGTTGATGGAAGAGCCTCTCTATAACCTTCTGGGAAAAACCACTCTGCTTTCGCTGTGCGCGGTTCTGGAGCATTGCGATCTTTTTCTCTCCAATGACTCGGGTCCGGCGCATGTGTCGGCCGGTCTGGGAATTCCGACGGTGGTGCTGTTCGGACCCACCGACGCCCGGGTGACCGGTCCGCGAGGTTCGCGCGTAAAGGTACTGCAAAAACCGGTTTCCTGCACGATTCCCTGTTACCGCGCTGAATGCGCGCGCAATATGTGTATGGAGAAGATAGAGGTAGATGAGGTGTACCGCTGCGCCGTCGCTCAGCTCGGCGGCATCCAGGAATACTCTCGTACAGAATGAGACGAAAGAAGCATATCCGGTCCATTCTGGTAAATTTCCCCACTAATTTAGGGGATGTAATTTTGACATTTCCGGCCGTGGACGCCCTGCGAGCTTCTTATTTTCAGAGCAGAATCACCGCGATTTCTTCGCCTCAGAGCAAAACATTGTTGCTGGCCAACCGCAGAATTACGGAAGTCGCGGTATTTAAGAAGCAGTGGAGGTTGAAACAAAAAAAGAAATTCGCCTGCGAATTGCGCGGCAGATATGATCTGGTGGTAGATTTTAAAAATTCCCTGCTTCCCTTCGTAACCGGCGGAAGACACCATACGCCCTTTATCCGTAAATTTCCTTCCGACATGCACCAGAAAGACCGCTACCTCAGTCTGATAAGGAGATTCTGCGACGGCGGCGATGCCGATCAAAACAGCATTGAGCTGTCGCCGGTCCAACAGCAGCAATGGGAGAATTTTTCGCTTCCGCGAGCGATATTCGTTTCTTGCGCGTCCCGGTCTCCGTTCAAAAGATATCCCTACCGGGAATGTGCACAGGCGGTGAAAAAAATCGCAGAACGTTACCCTGTTGCGGTAGTCGGGGAGGAACGCGACAGAGACTATTACGGTGATATTCTTTCCCGGCCCAATGTATATGATCTGGTCGGAAAGACGTCTCTTCCGGAAGTGTTCTTTTTGATGAAGCGATATTGCGATCTTCTTGTTTCGGTAGACTCCGCTATTCTGCACATTGCCAGCTATCTGAACTTGCCCGTGGTCGCGCTGTTCGGCCCGACCGATCCCCGCCGCTACGGTCCGTTTTCCCGCCGGCACAGGGTGCTGCGGCGGGATATGGCCTGCGCTGCCTGCCGGCGGCTGACCTGTGAAAAACAAAATGATTCCTGTATGCATATCGATCCGCAGTCCGTGGTCGACGCGGCTGAAGAGATAAGGAAAGGGCACGATGCACAGGCAACTGAAGAGAATACTTTTGATCCGAACTGACCGGATCGGAGATCTGGTGCTTTCAACGCCGGCGATCGAAAATCTCCGGCGTGCGTATCCCCGGGCCTACATCGCGTGCATCTGCAGGCAGTATACGAAGGAAGTACTTGAAAATAATCCGTTTTTAAACGAAGTGATCGTATACGAGAAGGAAGGCCGGCATCATTCCTGGTGGCAAACGATACGGTTTGCCCGAAACGTAGCACGGAAAGATTTCGACGCGGCATTCATCCTGCACGCGTCGCGGCGGGCGCATCTCATCGCGTTGCTTGCCGGTATCCCGGTACGGATCGGCTGGGACCGCAAGACCGCGTGGGCACTGACCCGCCGGGTGCCGCACCGCAAATGGGAAGGAGCTAAACACGAATCAGAGTATACGCTCGATCTGCTTCGCGCCTCCGGTATCCCGGTAAAAGAAACACGGCTTTATTTTTCCGTTTCCGAAGAGGCGAAAAGAAAAGCGAAGCGCATGCTGGAGACGAAAGGTCTGTCTCCCAATCAGGAATATTTCGCAGTGCATCTTTCCGCATCATGTCCCGCGAAGCAGTGGCCTTTTCGTAATTTTTTCTGCGTGATGGAAAAAGTTCACGCGCACAGCGGGCTTGCGGCAGTCGTGATCGGAAGCGGGTCAGATTCTCGAGGGAAAAGCATGTTTGCACCACACCCCTGGATCATTGATCTGCGCGGAGAGACCACTTTGAAGGAAACCGGCGCGGTGTTGTCACGGGCGCGAATTCTGATTACCAATGATTCCGGGCCGGCGCACATCGCGGCGGCGCTGGGAGTTCCGGTGGTATCGTTATTCGGCTACCATGATCCGGCCTTGTCTCCGGTCCGCTGGCGGCCGTTAGGGGAGGGATCGAAGGTGCTGCATAAGGATGTCGGATGTGAAGTGTGTGCCGGCGACCGTTGCCTTCGGGATTACGCCTGTATTCGGGCTATTACGCCGGAGGAGGTGTTTGACAGCGCACACGCGGTGCTGGCCCAGCCTTCCGGAAGTGAGTGAGGCAAAGAAAAACGGCCTTTACACAGGTGTGTATGCCGGTATAATGAATAATTCCGTATCCGGATACGTACCCGCACGGGTCACAGGACTGTGCGGGAGGTAGCGTAGTTTGGCTTAGCGGGCCCGCCTGAGGCGGCAGATCGGGAGTCTGCGCAGGGAATGCGCGAGAATAGATAACCGGCATGAGTGGGGTTGGAGAATATTTTTCGGGAGGTAGCGTAGTTTGGCTTAGCGCGTCTGCTTTGGGAGCAGAAGACCGGGAGTTCGAATCTCCCCCTCCCGATGTTCCTGAACGAAGCGAATAACTTGAGCGTAGTGACGCGCCCGTAGCTCAATCGGATAGAGCATCGGCCTTCTAAGCCGAGGGTTGCAGGTTCGATCCCTGCCGGGCGCGCCAATTCTCGCGGAAAAAATATACTGGCCTTTCGCGAGGCAAGGAGTGGTATGGCAAAAAAGAGAAGAAATACCCGTGAAAAAGAAGTGAATGCGGTTCAGCGGTTCCTTTTGAGAGGACTAGGCTGGACTTTTTTATGCGTCGCAGGATTGATGCTGCTGGGATACGCAGCCGTCTTTGTCTATGTGAACACGCAGGGAGAACGGATTTTCCTTCGCGGGCTGAAGGAGCAGACCGGTATTGAGGCGACCGTGGAAAGTGTGTCTTTACGTTTTCCGTTTACTCTGAGTGTCCGCACGCTGGAGTCCGAAACAATTTCCTGTCGTACGCTGAACGCCGTGTTCTTGTTTTATCATCCTGCCCGGCGCGAAATTGTTTTCCGTAAGGTGTACCTTGAGGGCGCGCGAATTCAATTCCGGAGGGAAGGGGAAAGGATCGTTCTGCCTCTGCCGAAGATCAAGAAAAAAGGGGAGGATCGCTATCTACTGAAAAAACCGGAACAGGCGCGGCTGCCGGAGGTGTCTCAGGAAGAGGCGGCGGAACCCCCACCGTATCAGATTGTCGCGAGAAAAATCATCCTCAAAGATTCAGATCTCGTGTTTGAAGACCGTTCTTCCGAAGAGCCGTTCCGGGCGGTCTTGGAGAACGTCCAGGCGGAACTCAAGGATTTTAGTTATGCGGAAAAACCGAGTTATCAGGTTGACCTGCGGGCGGGGCTGCGCGCGGGTTCATTTTTTTCCGAACGCGCGGTAAAAATACGGGGTTGGGCCGATCATCGCGAGCGGCACATGGATCTGGAGTTTCAGCTGGACAGAATTCGGTACCGGGCGTTCGCTCATTATTATCCTCCGTTCTGGAAGCCGGAACATCTGGGGATCAAAAACGCGGTGTTGTCATTTGCGTCCCGATGGACTGCCGAAAATAATAATTTGGTCGTGGACAGCACGCTTACGCTGGATCAGATTGAGTATGTGCAGGTACAGGAAGGGGAGGAAAAAAACGCAACGCGGAATCTGAAAACGATCCTTGCTTTACTGCGCGGCCCCCGCGAAAAACCGGTGCTGAATTTCAAAATCAAAACGAAAATGGATGAGCCGAAGTTTGATTTGTCCTCGATCCAGGCAGATATCGGTAAACAAATAAAAATCGGTCCCGCGATGCTGTTTGAGAATTTCTTCGGAAAGGTGAAATCGGGAGTGAATGAAGGGGTGGAAGAGACCAAAGAAATGACGGTTGATCGCGCCGTGGACGTGCTCAAAGAGGCCGGTGAGGGCATAGTCGACACCATGAAGGAAATGCTGGGGATTGAATAAGGGGAGTTGCGATGGCAAACGAACGATTGTCGAATTTGATCGGGGAATATCGCAGAGTGATTCATATCCTTCGCACTATCCGAGGGGATCTTCTTCGAATGGAGACCGCACTGGAAGTCGCCAAGGGCTTAAAGCGTGAACTGAACGGAGAGCTGGAACGGGCGCAACGGTCGGGGAAACAGGAGCGGGTTGCTTTCTGGAAAGAAGTAATTGAAGAGTATTTCTGCCGTGACGAAGGATTTCCTACCGAGCAAGAATTGAAATCGGCGAGGGAGGCGGTGGAGGCCAAGTACAAAGAGGAAATGTATTATAACCGCAAACTGAAAGTGATCGGCAAGTTGCTGGGGAGCCGCGAAGTCGAGCTGTTGGAGAATTACGACCGGAAAAATCTGTATATGGGAAACGACCAATCGTCCCGCCGGCACGCTCACGCGGTCGACGAGGAGGAAGAGGAGAAGGCCTTTCAGGAAGAGAAGGAAAGAAAGAAACGGGTGGCGTTCGATAAAATGTGAGATGGCCAGGGCGCCTTTACACCGCGAAAATTTTTTGGTATAAGAAAACGCATGCCTCAGAGAAGTGTTCATTGATCGAATCTTTCGCGATGGTGGATGTAGCTCAGCTAGGCAGAGCACTTGGTTGTGGCCCAAGAGGTCGCGGGTTCAAATCCCGTCATCCACCCCAACCATTTTATTAATGGGAGAGAGAAACAGCGTAAGCGGGGCCTTTTCGGAATGCGTACAGGCGATGCCGTCTATTTTGCTCGATATTTTCCGCTGGAAGGAAAAACGCATGCAGCGGCATTGTGCCATTGTGCGTGCAGGCGCGGTTTTCGGGGGAAAGAATTTTATCAGCTGTATCCGATTCTATTTTGAACAATCGGACAATTCTTCCTGCAGTGCCGCGCGTCTGCGGTGAGTAGACCGCCAGGGAAACCGGATTGCGTAGGTGTTCTTATTCTCCTCAATTTTTCTTGCCAAATTCAATTACACACCTATAATGTGTATGATGTGGGCTTCATTCGGCGGACTATGCCGAAGGCTTTCTTCAGGGGAAAATAAATAAAATGGCCTTTATCCGTTTGCAGAGCGGGAGCGGTGTGGTATACAGTAGGTGTAAGGAAAAGACATTGCCGATAGGTGTCCGACAAGAGCAAACTCCGGGAAACCGGGGGGCGCAAAGCTATGGACCTAAAAGGCATATGCCTTATGGTTGCCAGGCTGCCGTGGAGAGGAATTATGCCGAAACCGCGCCTGGAGAAGCGCGGTTTTTTGCCATGAGCGGCCTGCGTCCTGAACGCGCGGGCTTTTTTTAGGGACGATCGGGCTTCGATAAGGATGCAACACAGGAGGAGGCGGGGAGATGTACCAGGGAGGAATGAGTATGTGGAAACAAATTATGGTGTTAGTGATAGGGATCGGAACTTTTTCCGCCGCGGGTTATTTTTATCATTCGATGCATACGGCCCAAGAAATCCCGCTGCAGCGGGTGTTTGAGATGGACGATCTTCACCGGGAGAAAGGACGTATTCTTGTTGACTCTTCGGTTCAGGAAGAATGGGGCAGCGCGCCAAAAGTCAATCGATTCTCGGTCAGGGTGGAATTTGTCGATCAGGCATCGGACTCCGCCGATTTTTTCGTTGATTCACAGGGTGTTGACTGTGCGTACACTACCCGTGTCGCGATGGAAGGCGCAGACAGGTATCGGAGCCAGGTTTCTTCCCAACGCGGTCAGATTTCGAAAGCGGACATGGACAGGATGGTGTGTGTCGCGCGTTTTCTGTTCGAACTGCTGGATAAGGAAGGGGATGTGGTCGTGAGAGAAACAACGGATCCTTATCGTTTACGCTTCGGAAGAACAAATAACGTGCGGGGGACTCTTCGGAATCTGTTCTCGGCAGAGCAGGCAAAATCCGTGCAGCGCGTAGTTCCTTCGATGATTATCGAACAGGTCAGCACCCGTCCCCCCGATCTTTAGCCGGCCGGGCTGTATTCCCTCACGAATACTCTGATCCGCAGGAAAAATGAACTTTTGCAGGAAAATTTTGTGTGTTGCGCGGGCAAGGACGTTCGAATGATGCGGTCAATGGCGTTGAAATTTGCGCGAGCAGAAGAGGGTGGGAGTAGAAGAGTGACGGCGTTTCTTCTACTCCCGTCCGTTAACCGTAATTACTTTTTTCCCTTTTTCTTGTTCAGAAGCTGGATCCGCCGAATCCAGAGTTGCGGCCGCCGCCGAAGTTGTCTCTGCGCGGCTGCATTTTGCGAGCTTTGTTGACCGTCAGTTTTCTTCCGGCAAGCTCCTGTTCGTTCAGGGCTTCGATCGCTTTCTGCGCTTCTTCCTCTGTGTCGAATTCCGCGAAACCGAACCCTTTTGATCTACTTGTGTATTTGTCCCGGATAATTTTTACGTCCTGGACGTTGATGCCTTTTTCCTCGATGAACCCTTTCAGGTCTGATTCGTTGGTGTCGTAATTCAAGTTGCCGATGTACAGTTTTTTCTGTTCTTCCATTTAAGATTCTCCTTTTACACTTGTCCGGAAATCCGTTAACGTAGACACTTGACCCTCTTTTCCGGCGAAATACCGCTTTTTGGCGCCGTCTCGGATATGCCGCCGGACTATTTCAATGAACACGCGCCATTCTCTGGTTTCAACCAACTATATCATAATTAATGGGTTTGGCAAGAGAAATTTCAAGGGCCCGGGAAGGTTGATAATTCCGCCGCGCATGATAGGATAAAGAGGTAGCATTTTGTTCGTTTGACCACTTCCTGGCTATGGGACTTATTGAATTCTTCAAATCGCTGTTCACCCCGGCAGGGTCGCGCCGGCCTGCCGGGCGTCCGCGACGGCGGAGAACGACGCCCCGCTCCCGGCGTTCCGCGCGTACTCCTCGGTCCGGACGCAGGACTTCTTCCCGCTCCGGCGGTGTGAGGAAGTCTTCGCGAAAGTCTTCTCCAAAATCGGGATCGGCGCGGCGGGTGTCCTCTACGTCGTCTTCCCGGCGCAGGCGGGCTTCCGGACGTTCTCCATCGACACCCAAAAAAACGAAATCGGGCCGGCCACGGAAGAAACCCGTCTCAAAGGCTTCCTCCCGGGCCGCACCCGCGAAGCGTCGTTCCGGGGTTCCGCGGGCCAAAAGAAAATCCTCTTCTCCGGCAAAGATTTCTTCAGGCCGCGCGCGTCCAAAAAGAACCCCTTCTTCGCCGGCCCCCGGCGGGGCGGTAACGCATTATTTCCCCAAGATTTCGGTCGCGGTGGTGAAACTAAAAAAAGAAATACGTATCGGAGAAAAAATCAGGATCAAAGGAAAA
>WJJJ01000019.1 GCA_014729775.1 Candidatus Omnitrophota bacterium
ATCCGGTTGAAAGGGCGTATTCTCATTACTGGCACGAGGTGCGCAAGGGCAGGGAAAAATTGTCGTTTGAAGAGGCGATTGCACAGGAGAATCAGAGACTTTACGGGGAACAGGAGAAATTGATACACCGTGAAAGTTTTTTCAGTTTCAACCACGCACGCCATGCTTATTTGACTAGGGGAATTTATGTCCGGCAGCTCAAAAGATGGCGGAAATTTTTTCCTAAAGAACAGATGTGCGTCATCCAAAGTGACAGATTTTTCCGTTTTTCCCAGGGTGTGCTGAACGAGATATCCGATTTTTTGGCAATCCCGAGTTATACGTTGGGAAATTTAGAAATAAAAAACCAATTCAAATACCCTCCTTTGCCCCAGGTTACCAGACAGAAATTGAGGGAATTTTTCAGGCCTCACAACGAGGAACTGGATCAATACACGGGGATTAATTTTAACAGCGATCATGCATCACGGCAGATATGAAATACCCTAGTAAACAAAAAGCCGTTAAATCAATTAAGCGTACACTTCTAAGGTTTACCGGACGCCGTATTACCAAGGCGGTGCAGCGCATTTATCAGATATTGTATAAAATATTTATTGAAATAAAATATATCATTTATTCGCTGCGTCCTCAGTTTTTTCTGCGGTTCCTGAGACGGACACAAAGAAACACGTCTCAGAAAGTATTGCGGTGGCATATCGACGTTGATATCCGGAATTTCCGGGAACTAAAGAAGTATTTCGACGAGGCGGGGGTCAGATATGCGGCGGGCAAGCATACTGTATACATTCCTCCGCGCACCGGCAGGATTCCCGCACTGAATAAAATAACCGGGTTTTATCCCGCAGACGCGGGGTTCAAGATACTCAAGACCAATAGGAGCGTGGAAGACGCCGAGTACAAAAACGAGGAGCTTAGCAGGCCGTGGGGCCGTTCCCAATTATTAGGGAAAGTGACTGAAAACGTGGGCGCGTCCAACTATTTGGAGTTGAAATCAGTGGGGCCCAGGATATACGATTTGACCGAATTCGATTTTAACGGATTTGTCGTGCCTGTTTTTATTGTTCAGCATATTAACGGCCGGGCGCCGGATTCCGAAGAAACCAAAGAATTTAAACGGCATTTGCGCCGGGTGCTTGAAGAGAAGGATGTAGTATATGCGCATCCCCAGTGGGAGACTCATGTCGATTTTCAAGGGGATTCGTGCCACGGGAACCTTATAAAGTCAAAGCAGAACGGGCAGTTATACTATGTTGATTTTCAGAATTTTATTCTTCCCGATTCTTCCCGGGTGCTGAAACGAATATGCAGAGAGAGCAGAGCTTCTTCTCACTTCGGCACCAAGCATATCATACGCGGCGGATCCTATTTATACCAGTCCGTTGATTCGGTCAACGCGTACGGGAAAAGAAGCACGAAATGCAGGGAACGGGTAATGAGCGGTTTATTCACACAAGCGGACGCAGATTTCGATGGAGCATACGTGTTGGATATCGGCTGCAACATGGGAATGATGCTTGCCTGGGGACTGGATCAAGGCGCGCGGTGGGCACTCGGGTGGGACCGGCCGCAGGTGGTCAAACAGGCATATCAATTGCTCAAAATTATGGGATATACGCGGTTTGACCTGTATGGGACGGATTTGAACAACGATTACAAGGTTTCGCAGGATATCTCCGGGAGATTCCAGCTGGGGAACGAAAACGTTATTATCTTTTATTTAGCGGTGCATCGTCACATCGGTTTTTTGTCCGATCTGGTGAGTATCCCGTGGAAGTATATGCTATATGAAGGACATCAGGGAGAAGAGTTGAGGGAACTGGACAGCTTGAAACGGATTTGCCGTTTCGATATCGCCGCGTATACTTTTTATGAAGACGGTGATTCTAAACGGCGTCCGCTGGCGCTCGTCCGCAAACGGTAAGACAGGGACACGCGTGAAAAATCTTTGCGCAGAGAGATTACGTATGTACTGAACGGGAGGGACGGGGCCGTGCGCAGAGCACTTACCCATAGGTGTAAAAACATCGTCAATGTTCACCGGGCCGGGACGCAGCCCGATGTGTTTCTGTTTTCCACTCCCCGCAGCGGGTCTACCTGGGTGACGGAGCTGCTCATGACCCAGCCGGGGTTTACAGTGTGTGATGAGCCCTTCAACCTCAGGGACCGTCGTCGACGGCGGATGCTGGGGGTAAACGGCTGGGAGGAGCTATATGCCCGCGGTGCGGAGGAAAGAATCGCCGTGTACATGACCAGGATTGCGCAGGGGCGGGTGTATCTGGGGCCCTGGCGGTACGTGAATCCTTTTTCAAAGGCACAGAGAGGCATCAGCCGGCGTGTGGTAGTGAAAATAATTCATGCCGGCGAAGACCGAATCGAGTGGTTCAAGAATAATTTCCAAGGGAAAATAATATATCTGGTGCGGCATCCGCTCGCGGTGTCGTTTTCGCGCACGCAGCTGCCGCGGGTGCGGGTGTTTCTCTCCAGCGAGTACCGGCGGCACTTTACAAGGGCGCAGATAGAATACGCACAATCTTTGCTGCGTCAGGGGGAGCACCTGGAACACGCGGTGCTTTCCTGGTGCCTGCAGAACATGGTGCCGCTGCATACCGTCCAGCCGGACTGGAGTGTGGTCAGTTACGAACAACTGGTCCTGGATCCGGAACCGGTCATCGCCAGGCTTATCCGTGAGCTGGAACTCAAGGAACCGGAGAAGCTGCGGCAGCGGCTCAAAGTGCCTTCGAGTACGGTGAATCTGTCCGATCAGGACACTCGGGAAAAGCTGGCCTGCGCTGGGGATCACGCACAGTTCCTCGTGCAGAAGTGGCGAAAGAAGATTTCGCCGGAGCGGGAAAACAAACTTATGGATATTCTGAAGGTGTTCGATATCGATCTGTACCGTGCCGGAGATTTCCTTCCGTCAAAAAACATATGGATACGATGAGATACCAGGTGCACCCTTCAGAAAAAGCCGTAACGGTATGTTGTCCTGTGTGCGGTCAGCCCGGGGAGCCGGGACTCCGCCGGATAGACTTTGGCCGCTGCGGGCAGTGCGGGGTGATGTTCCGGGTTCGCGGCGGGAGAAGCCGGGCAGATGCCGCTCATACCGAATATCTGGATCCCGCGGTGAGGGTTAAAAATGTGTTTCTCACGCAGATGGCGCGGGTACGTGTTTCGCTCTTGCAGCGCTCTGCGCCCAAGGGACGAGTGCTGGAAATTGGCTGCGCGACCGGCGAGTTTGTGGAAGAGGCGGCGCGTAACGGGTGGGAGATCGAGGGCATTGATACTTCACCGCACTATACCCGGCACGCGCAGGCGAGAGGACTTCCGGTGCAGTGCCGTTCGATCGATGAGCTTGCGCCGGATGAGAAATTCGACGTGATCTGCATGTTTCATCTCATTGAGCATATCCCGGCTCCTTTTCCCTTTCTGCACGCGCTCCGGCGCCATTTGCGGGCCCAGGGCAAGGTAGTACTCATTACCCCGAACGCGGACGCGCGCACGGACAGGATATTCGGTCAGGCCCATCCGAAATTTAGGCAGGCCGATCATGTGGTTCTTTACAGCCGCCGGGGTATTGAAGCACTGCTGGGCGATGATTTTGATATCATGCAGATTGCCACGAAAGAGTATCCGCATCATTTTTTCACGTCACTGCTCGGAACCGTGAAACATGCGGTGAAAAAAGATCAGCACAAACGCGGTGGTTCACCGCTGGATGCGCCGGTTTCCCGCACGGCGTATCCGGTATGCCCATCGCTCAACCGGGCGCCGTACGCACTCGGGGAGATGACGAAAACGATTTTAAGTCCGTACGCGCGGTGGGTCGAGTCCCGCGGACAAGGACACGAATTGATCGTAATCGCTCAGCAGAAAAGAAATGATTAAACTCGCGTTGATCCGTTCCTGTTCTTCCCCTTTACGTCTGGAGGCGTATCACTGCCAGGAAATTGCCTTCGCGAAAGCACTGGCGGCGGCCTATCCTTACGAGGTCGATATTTATGCGGCGTTTGACGGGTTTCAACCGTGGGAAAAACGAATGGTTACCGAGCGGGTACGGCTTATTCATGTGCCGTACCGCCGGTTTCCCGGCCAGCAGGGGGTGCATCTCGGGCTGTTGCGGAGATTGGGCTCGGACCGCTATGATGTCTGGCAGTACTATGAAGATACTCAGCTTATGAGCATGGCGTGCGCGTTGGCAAAGGCGGTAGGGCGTTTCAAGGGAAGAACTGTGTTGTATCAAGGAATGTATCAAGATTACCGGGGGGTGAAGAGGGCCGCGCAGAAAATATACGCGTTGCTGGCAAATCCGCTGTTGCGCAGGTTCAGTGATGTCGTGCTGGCCAAAACGGACGCAGCAAAGGTCTATCTGGAGCGCGCGAAATTCAAAAATGTCAGGGTTGTCCCGGTCGGGCTTGACGATTCTATCGGGGATGAAGAAGAGGGTTCCCACGCGTGTCCTGCAAAACTGAGCGCTTTCATCAACGTTCACCGGCCGGTGTTTTTATATGCCGGAGTCGTGGAACCGCGCCGCAATCCCGAATTTCTCCTTCGACTGTTCCACCGAATGAAAAAAGAGTATCCAGATGCGGGGTTGGTGTATATCGGGAACGGTCCGCTGTTGCCGGAAGTGATGGAATTAAAAGAAGCGCTGGGTTTGGATGAGGATTTATTCCGCGCGCGAAGACTCCCTCATCAGGCGCTGAAGCTCGTGTATCAAACGGCCGATATTTTTCTTCTTCCTTCTGGTTACGAGATATACGGGATGGTGATCCTTGAGTGTGTGTGGTTCGGTTTGCCGCTGGTGTCTTTGCCGAACGCCGGCGCCGCACAGATTAAACGGCTCACGCAGTTTTCCGGCTTAAGGATACAGCCGAAGGATTTCACGGAATGGGAAAAGGCGGTCCGGGAGGTACTGGCAATTCCAAGGCAACAATTTATTTCTGAGAGCATGACGGCCAGAGAGAAACTTCTGGCGGCTCATTTCGCCAAAGACTATGACGCGCGTATAGGGGCAGGGATGTCATGCGAGTGATTTTTTGTCTGCAATATTTTTCCAGCGTCGGAGGGGCAGAGCATCAGATTATTAAGTTGTTGCCGTATTTGCGCGGCCGAGGGATTTCCTGCAGTGTGATCAGCCAATACGACCAAGCCGGTAGGATTTTCAAAAAAAGACATTATGCGCTCACATATTTCGTCTATGTGTGCCGCTGCGCGGCGGCAGCGCTACTATCCTGTCCGCGGGACGTTTTTTATTTTGTCGGCAGCGGATGGGAAAAAAATCTGTTTTCTTTCATCCGCCGAATAAAAAAGATTAGATACGTGGTGAAATTTCCCGCGTCTCTTTCCGCGCCCGCGAAATCCGCGTTTGACAAACTGCTGGCAAAACCGCTGTCGGGTCCGCTGCTGAAGCAGTTTTACCGCCGCGCGGACCGTGTGATCGTTCAGGACGAGCAGACGCGTGCAGGGCTGGCGCGCGACTATCCGTTCCGACCGGAGAAGGTCATGATTATCCGCAACGGCGTAGCTGTACATACGCAAAAACGGATAACCGCCATTCATACTATCTTGTTCGCCGGCCGGATGATCGAGGAAAAAGGTATTTATGAAATTGTTGAGTTCGCCCGGCGTGCGAAAGGGCAGTACACAATTCGGCTCTGCGGCGCAGGCCCGGAGCTCGAGGCGGTGAAAGCGCGCACCGCCCCCCGAGAGTGTGCCGGCGTAGAAGTCTGCGGGTTCATTCCCGATATGGGGCCATATTATCGATCCGCGGATCTATTTTTATTCCCCAGCCGGTTCCGTGAAGGGCTGCCAAACGCGGTGCTGGAAGCAATGAGTTTCGGCGTGCCGGTGGTCAGTACGCGTCATCCCGCGTTGGAGGAGCTTTTTACGGAGAACGAGCATATTTTCTATCTCGAGCCCGACGAATTGACGGGACAGGGCCTGGCGGCGAGGGCGGAGGCCTTAGGCGGACAGATTGAAAAAGTGAATGAGGTTTCTTGCAAGGCATTTCAATTGGTGCAGCAACGGTTTTCTTTACAGCAAACCTGCGATCGGACAATTCGGATGTTGAAAGGAGTACTCAATGAAGGATAGTGCATTCTCAAAACTGTGTGCCGGGGCCGGGAGAAGGCGGGCGAAGGTGAAGAATAGAATATACCGTACGCTTCACCCTCGGGCACCTTGGCTGACTCCGGCCGCGATAAAGTTCCTTCGCGCATACCTGCGTGCCGGCATGGCCGGTTTTGAATGGGGCAGTGGCAAAAGCACGCTTTTTTTCGCCCAGCGGGTAAAGAGCGTTATCAGCGTTGAACACAGTGGGGAATGGTACGCGCGCGTCAAAGCGCAGCTGCGGCAGGCGGGGCTGATGTCGAAAGTTAAGTATCAGTTGATACCGCCCAATCCGCGTGAGGATTTCGCAGAAAGGTCCTCTGAAAACCCGGAGGATGCCGTTTGTCTTGCCGCAATGCAAAAAAAAGAATTTTATGCGTATGCCCGGAAGATCACGGCATATCCTGATGATCATTTCGATTTTATCCTTGTGGATGGCAGGGCTCGGGTGGGCTGTATGTGTTTTGCCAGGAAGAAAGTGAAACGGGGAGGGGTGCTTGTGTTAGATAATGCGGAACGCCAGCGGTATCAGCCGGCATTCGGGTATTTTAACGGCTGGACGAAGACTGAAACGTCCAACGGGCTGTGGCATACCACGATTTGGAAACGGGATAACTGAGGTGCGTGGATGAAAAGCGCTTTGTCTTTTGTGTACAAATGGTATCAATGGACTCCGGTGATTTTTCTGGGGATCATCTGGTATATTCCCCGCAATACCGCTCCCGGCGGGATATTCGAGGAATACCTTTTTCTGCGGTGGATCACGTTGTTGTTGATCCCTGTGTGGGGAGCCGTGCAATTGGCGATACAGCGGTATCAACGCATACCGATTCGGCTGCCGCCGGTGATCCTACCGCTTATTGTTTTTTCCGCGGTTCTTGCCGTTTCCTGCGGCGTGCACCGCACCCCTGTGCTGCAGATGTGCGGAGTTGCGCTTTTCTATTTGCGGTATCCGCTGTTATTTTTAATATTGGTGAATATGGATTTACCCCGGAAACTGCCGAAGGTGTTTTTTCGCATGTTCGCTTTTTTACTGCTGATTCAGATCCCGGAGTGTTTTTACCGTTTTTGGGTGCTTGGGATATCCGGTGATCGCATATCTTGGAGTATGGGCCCCTGGGGAACCTTTGGGCTGGGTGTGTATATGACCTATTTTACGGCTCTGGTGGTGTCCCGGTCGGTGCGGCAGAGGCTTTCATTCCTTTTTCTGTTGACGGTTTTGTGTTTTTTCGCGGGCGCGGTAATAGGGGAAATCAAAGCGTTTCTTTTTGCCGCGCCGATTATTACAGTTACGGTTGCTGTTTTCGCGCTGTATCCCTGCAGGCGGGGGAAAGCCGGGCGGGTTGCCGTTGTCCTTTTTTTTGTGTGTAGTGCGGCGGTGCTTTCGGTGAGAAGCTGGAGCACGGTACACGCGGGTCGCGGCGACGCGTTTACCCAGGTGACTGCCGGCGAGCGGTTATCGCTCGGATACAGGCTGAACTACGAGCGGCGGAAAGCAAAACTGGAAGCGAAGCTGGGAGAAGAATGGTGGAGCGGTCCGGTGATTGAAATGTATAGCCGGGTTCGAAGTCTTCCGGTCGTCGGGCGCAGAGCGGGTAAAGTAGGTGACTTTGTCCTGGATATCCGTCACGAGCCGCTGGACGTATGGCTCGGACTTGGGCCGGGAGCTTCATTCGCGGGGCATTTCTGGGAAGAAAAAGGAGCGCTCCATGGGTATCCCGCAGGCCGGGGGAAACGGAATCAGTTAATCGCGCTCGTCGCAGACGCGGGGCTTTTAGGGCTGGCGGTGTATTTCTGGTTTTTGTTTCTTGTACTGCGCAAAATACTCGCGGCATACGCGATCCGTTTCCCAAAACCGGTTTGTGTCCTGAGCGCGGCAGCCGTTGGGATGTGGGTGTTTTACGCATTGCTAGGCCCCTTCTACAATCAGGTCTGGCGGTACGATGCATCCAGCTATGTGTTCTTTTTTTATGCCGCCGTGATTTGGCGGTATTGGTATGAGAGCGGCAGCAAGGAGCGCGGGCGTGAAAGTACTGCTTGTCAATAAATTTCTTTATCCCAAAGGCGGCGATGCGATTTGCACGCTGGAGACCGCGAGGGTGCTCGAGGCCAACGGTCATGAAGCGGTATGTTGGGGAATACGGGATCCGCGGAATTCGTCTTTTCCCCACGAAGACACGTTTCTTGCGCCGGTCGATTTTGCGCATCCCGGCGGATTGGCGCAACAAGTCAAGATCGCGCTTAATATGCTTTATTCCCGGGAGGCGCAGCGAAAAATCACCGAGATCCTCGCACGGGAAGACCCGGACATCGTCCACCTGCATAATTTCGCGCACCAGATCTCCCCGTCTATTCTGGATGTGTGTTCCCGCCGGGGGGTTCCCGTGGTGATGACCATGCATGACTATAAACTGGTGTGTCCGGCGTATACGTTACGGTCGCAGGGGGAAGTATGCGAGCGGTGTGCGCACGGAAGGTATTTCCACTGCGTGTTAAGAAAGTGCATCAAGAATTCCCGCATGAAAAGTCTTCTGGGAACCGCCGAGATGCATTTTCATCATCATATTTTGCGTATTTATAAAAAAGTGGATGTGTGCATCGCGCCGAGCAGGTTCATGCTGAAGAAAACAGAGGAAATGGGGTTGCGCCGTCCGGCACGCTACGTGCCGAATTTCGTGTTCCCCGAGAATTTTTCTGCGGCATACGGAAGTCCTTCGGACGAATTTGTGTATTTCGGCCGATTGTCAGAAGAGAAAGGGATCGAAACATTGTTGGAAGCGGCGCGCCGGACGGATGCGCGCGTGAAGATCATCGGAGAGGGGCCCGTGAGGCCCCGGCTACAAGCTATCGCGCGGCGCGGAAAAATCCGGAATGTGAAGTTCCTGGGATATAAACAAGGAAAAGAGTTGCACAATGAAATCCGCACGTCTTTGGCGGTGGTCGTGCCTTCCTGCTGGTACGAGAATAATCCTCGGAGTATCCTTGAGGCGTTTGCCTTGGGGAAACCGGTAATCGGATCGGGAATCGGCGGTATCCCCGAACTGGTGCAGAACGGCCGGACTGGATATACTTTTGAGGCCGGGAACGCTTCGGCATTGAAGGAAAAGCTTGAGTTGGCGCGAAATAATCTTGACAAAACAGTGAGGATGGGACAGAATGCACGAAACCTGGCAGAAAAAGAGTATAATGCGCGCACATATTATCAGCGGATAATATCCGTGTATGCCGACGCGCAGCAAAAAGAGAAGGCAAGGTAACGCATGAGAAATATAGTACAGGCCAGTATTATCACGACGTTCCGGTGCAACGCGCGCTGCAGGATGTGCGAGATCTGGAAACATCCGACCAGCCCGGCGGAAGAACTGGCGCCGGAGTATCTCGAAAAACTGCCCGCAGGTTTGCGTATTAACATTACCGGAGGAGAACCGCTTCTTCGCGACGATATCGACGAGATTTTCGCCCGTTTGTATCCCAAAGCGTCGTTGCTGGAATTGAGTACAAACGGATTCTTTACAGACAAGATCGTGCGGCTGGCGGAGAAGTACCCGCGTATTCTCATCCGGGTAAGCGTGGAGGGTCTGCCGGAACGCAATGATTCCCTTCGGGGCATAAAAAACGGATTTGACCGTGCGCTGAAAACAGTGCTCAAATTGCGCAAAACCAAATGCAGGAATATCGGGTTTTCGATTGTCATTAGTGATCAGAATATCGATGATTTATTGTATGTGTATGAGTTGTGCGCTGCGCTGGGGGTGGAACTAGGGAATTCGGTGATGCATAATTCATGGTATTTCCATACTTCTGAGAATGCCGTGTGCGAGAAGGGAAAAGCGGTACAGAAGGAAAAAGAATTCATCAAAGCGCTGCTTACTTCCCGGCGCCAGGGGCTGAAAGCGAAATTAAAAGATTACGGGCGTGCGTACTTCAATAAAAGTATTGTGAAGCGATTTTC
>WJJJ01000020.1 GCA_014729775.1 Candidatus Omnitrophota bacterium
AAATATGTGTAGATTTTTGCGCATATTTCTCCTCTATTCTTCCCGCTCCCTGGAGAAAAATCTTTACCCACCACTCGAAACACAACAAAGACCAGATGAAAAGACGTCGGTTCTGTCTTCCTTCTAGATGATCTTCGATCAGCCTCCGGGCCGTGGCATAATCAAAATAATGATAGATCCCGGCGCCTTTATCTAACAGCATCCTTTTTACAAATTCTATACTCTCCCCTTTAAACCAGCTTGCGTCCGGGCCGCTAAAACCTTGTTTATGGCCATTGGCAATATCGTCCCCCACATATTTGCCTAGCACGTTTCGGAGGATGAGCTTTCCGTCGCGCATCTTCTCAAAATACTTTTTCTGCTTTGCCAGCTCATCTTCATCAATACTCAGTATATGGTCGATGTCTTTGAGCTTCATCCGTACCGGTACTTTTAAGGCAAAATCAACCAAATCGTTATCTAACATTGGAACTCTTGTTTCTAAGCCATTTGCCATGCTAAGCTTATCATCGACCAAAAGCAATCCGTGAAGAAATGTTTTCGCTTCAAAATAGAGAGAGTGATTTATATAATCTTCCGGATTTTTGGGAGTGAGTTTATGCATAGAAAAGACATCTTTAAATATATCCTCTGTCCAAACATGGCCTACTTTGTCTTCTATCGGCGAAAAAAGCTTCTGTAATATTTTATTGGGCACAAGCCTTTGCCAATATTTATAATATCCATCAATATAGTCATCAAAATTTTTACTCTTTAGCCTTTTATAATACCGCCAAGGGTACCCCGCGAACAGTTCATCCCCGCCCGCTCCGGCTAAACACACTTTCACAAAACGGGATGCAAGTTTCGACGCGTAAAAATTGGGATAACTCTGCCCGAGGCGAAGGTCCTCCAGGCTCCCTACCAGCTGGGGAAGGCAGCGCATCATGTCCCCTGATTTTAATACCATTTCATAATGCTCGGTCTGGTAAAGGTACGAAATGTGTTCGGCGCGCGCGCGTTCATCGCAGGAAATCTCCAGGCCCGAAGCCGAGGAAAGATCGAATCCTACACAAAACGTTTTAAGATCTTTAAACTCCTGGGAGGCAACCGCGACTACCGATCCGGTATCGGTTCCTCCGCTCAAGAACGACCCTATCTCGACATCGCTCACCAACTGCCGTTTCACCGCCTGTTCAAACAGCCGGTCTAACTCTTCCAAATATTCATCCTCTGATTTGACTGTGGTATCTTCCCGAAAATGGAAATCCCAGAACTGCCGGGTGCTGATTTTTATTCCATCTTTAAGAGACACCCGCATGATGTGCGCCGGCGGCAGCAATTTCACGTTGCGGAAAAGAGTCTTGAACGTGAACGTATTCTGAAAAGTAAAGTATTCAAGTAACGTCTCCGGGTCAAGGTCGGCATGAAAAGCCGGGTGATGAAAAAACGCTTTTATTTCAGACGCGAATAAGAACAAACTCCCCTTTTGCCAGTAATAGAGCGGTTTTATGCCGTAGCGGTCCCGGATTAAGGTGAGCGTTTCTGCCCTCGCATCCCATATTCCGCAGGCGAACATCCCGTTAAACCGGGACACAACCTCTTCTCCCCACGCTGCATATGCCTTGAGGACAACCTCGGCGTCCGATTCGGACCGGAAAGAAACGCCCTCGCCCTGCAGCTGCCGGCGGATCTGGGGGAAATTATACACCTCACCGTTATAGCTGATCGCATACCTGTCATCCTCGGTCCGCATGGGCTGATGGGCCCGTGCCGACAAATCGATAATAGCCAGACGCCGATGCCCAAGCCCGAGATATCGATCCAGATAAATCCCCCGTCCGTTCGGTCCGCGATGAGCCAGGCTATCGGTCATGGCCCACAGGACCTTTTCATTGACCGGTTCCTTGTTGAAATTAATAATTCCTGCTATACCGCACATCGAGGTATCGCTTTTTTAATATGAGTAACGACGTAGTCAAACTCCTCATCGGTCATTGACGGATACAGCGGCAGTGCGATGCTTAGCCTGTCCGCGGCGTAAGACGCAAGAAAATCTTCATCGCGTAACGCGTATTTGTTCTTATAGTACCCCAGCGTATGCACCGCGTGGGTCCCCTGCCGGGTACTTATCCCCTTTTCCTCCAAAGCGGACATTATCTTGTTTCTTCGTATATTAAGCGCGTCGATTTTCTCTTTTGTAAATGTCTTAAGATCCTCTCCGTCAGTGAACAAACATACGTATGACTGATAGGAATGCTGATACCCTGACGGCATTGACGGCGGACTCAGCGCCGGAATAGGGGTGAACGCTTCCGTGTACCTGCGGGCAATCTCGCGGCGGCACGAAAGGATCCGGTCGAGTTTTCCCATCTGGACCACGCCCAAGGCACCCTGCATGTCGGTCATACGGTAGTTATACCCCCGAAGATTAAATTCCGGAAGTAGTGAACCGCCCTTTTCCCCGTGCCTATCCAAGTCTGATTTTGACGCCCCATGATCCCGCAAGGATGAAGCCCGCCGGGCCACCGATTCCTCCGAAGAGATAAGCATCCCGCCTTCACCGGTGGTAATTAATTTACGTGGATGAAACGAAAAGCAGCCGGCCGCTCCGAATGTGCCGGAATGGACGCCGTCGATCGACGCGCCCAGGCCGCAGGCCGAATCCTCTATGACCACTGCTCCGTGTGACCGGGCAATTTCCATAATTTCCGGCAGAGAAGCACACAAACCGAATAAATTTACCGGCATCACCGCCTTAATTTCTTTGTCCCGATCGCCGGCAAGCATCCGTCGCAGTGCCAGCGGGGAAATATTAAAGGTATCCAGCGCAATATCGCAAAATACGACCTGCGCGCCGGTATATTCCACTGCATTCGCGGACGCGATATAAGTGAACGACGGCACGATCACCTTGTCCCCGGCTCCCACGCCTAACGCTTCCAGAGCCAGATGCAGTGCGGTGGTACAGCTTGACGTCGCCAGTGCATAAGACGCACGGGTAAAAGCTTTAACCCGTTGTTCGAATTCCTGTACGCACGGTCCCTGGACCAACCAACCGGTCTCAAGCGGTTTCAGGATCGCCGCCCTTTCATCTTGGTCGAACGAAGGTCTGGTGATGGGTATTTTCATACTTCGGCGACCTCTGATTTGCGGCGGCGCATTTCCACCGCTTCCTTGTGCGAATCCCGCCACTCGATCAACTGTCGCAATCCGTCCCGCAACTCCACCTCAGCCTCAAACCCGATCTCCCGCTTCGCTCTTGCCGGACATCCTACCCTGTTCTTCACGAATGTCTTCCCCTGCGGTTCATAATGGATCTTCAGATCCGATCCCGTCAACTCGAGAAGTAATTGAGCGAGCTCCTTTATGGTCGTTTTGACTCCCCTGCCGACATTATAGAACCTGTCCACCGTACCTGCCTTCATCGCGCATACATTCGCTTGTGCGCAGTCTCCGACATAAATAAAATCATACGCCTGCGAGCCGTCACCGTACACCACCGGAGCAACTCCTTGATCAAGCCGATCCAGGATCTTCATGATCACTGCGATATAAGCGCCCTGATAATCCTGACGCGGGCCGTACACGTTCATGTAGCGCAGACCGACGTAAGAGAGACCGTAGCGGTGATGAAACGCCCGAAGCATATGCTCACAGGCGATCTTGGTCGCCCCGTAGAAATTCGTGTTATTGTAAGGATGCTCTTCGGTCATCGGCTCCTGAACCGCGTCGCCATACACCGAGGCGGACGACGAATACACCAGACGCTCCACGCCGTTTTTGATACACGATTCCATGACATTAAAGGTCCCTTTCACGTTCACTTCAAACGCAGAACGGGGAAATTCATGACATTGCAAAAGCCACAAGGCAGCAAAATGGAACACCCCGTCAATCCCCTCCATCGCCGCATCAAGAATATCGGTTTGCAATATATCTCCGCCGGCCTTGAAAATCTTACAGCGGGGATTTTTCAAAGCGCGCGCGAGGTTTTCTTCAGACCCGCGGCAGAAATTATCAAACACCAGCACTTCTTGTGCGTCTTCTTTCAGCAGCGTGTCAACGGTATGAGATCCGATCAATCCCGCTCCTCCAATTACCAGGAATCGCTTTCCCCGCATATCCATGGTTCCCTCCTCAATAATATCTTGTGAAATGGTTAAATCATGAAATTATTAAATTGTGTTCGGCTCACTTTCACAGATCCACAACAGCTTTGCGTTTAATTCAACATTTTCTGCACCATATGTCTAACCCGCTCTCCAATAGCAAGAGACGCCGTGAGACCGGGAGATTCTATCCCCAGGAGAGTAATAAGCCCGTCGAGCTGTTTTGCGCTTTCCTCCTGGATCACAAAATCTTGGAATCCTTTTCCTTTCCGTTTCGGCCGGATTCCGGCGGTATCGGGGTGAAATTTCTCTATATCTAATCCGCGTATCATCTTTCGTGAACGGTCATAAAATAGCTCCCGCTTCCGGCAAGACACATCGTAATCGATCTCCTTCACCTCTTCGGTATCCGGGCCGAAACGTAACGCGCCAGCGAGATTTACCGTCGCGTGAATTCCTAATCCTTCAAGATCACGGGACGGAACCGGATATACCAACCGCGAAACCGGAGATACGCCGGAGTATGAAAAATAGGATCCCTTGGAATAACGAAGATCATACCCGTATGCGGCCGTATCAATGCCGGCAACACGGCTGTTCTGTTCGGCGAAAAGCCCGCCGGAATTCACCACTACCCGGGACCGGAAACAATAACTATCGTCAGCAAACCCTATCAGGAACCCTCGAGAAGTCTTTTCGATTCTATTCACCTCGGTCCCGAAAGAAAAGAGCACACCGTTCTCCTTCGCCTCTGCAAAAAAAGCCTTCATCAATGAATGCGAATCAACAATGCCGGTTCGAGGAGAAAAAATTGCGGCGTCTCCATGCAAAGAGGGCTCCAACGTGCTAATCTCTTTTTTCTCGAGCAGCCGCATGTGCTGCGCCCCGTTCGCTTTGGCTGTTTCAAACGTCTCATATAAATCATTGAGCTCTCTCCCGCACGCCACGATCAGCTTTCCCACCGGCACACAGGCAATGGCACGTCGCGCGCAATACTCATAGAGCATTCTCGCCCCTTGCACGCAGAACCGCGCTTTACGCGACCCCGGAGGATAATAAATTCCCGCGTGCACCACCTCGCTGTTGCGTGAAGACGTCTCCTGGCCGAAACTGCCATGACGTTCAAGCACTACCGCTTCGCATCGAGCCGCGGCAAGCGCCCGGGCTACCGCCAACCCCACCACCCCCGCACCGATTATGGTTACCTGAACCTCGTCCATTACGTAGCCAACTCCCTTGGTTATGTGCGCAAGATATCTTCACGCTGCTGCGCGAACGTCTCCAGATCTTTTTTTAACTGCCGGTATTCTTCTTCTTTGCGCCGAAGAAAATAATACGTGAGTGTCACTTTTTCCTCAAGCCCTTTCTTGGTAAGAATATACCTGACTTTATTCAATTTGTTTTCGCGGCTGGAGAAATTTTTTATTTTTATCAAGTTCTTCCTGCCAAGCGCTTTCAGCAAATAATTAGTTTTGCCGAGGGAAAATCCCAGACGGCTGGAAAGATCGCGCTGTGAGAATGATTCATTGGAGGAGAGCACCCGCAGGACGTGGAAAAGATCTTCTTTTATGTTGTGTTCATTCATTGAACACATTATATAAGAGAGGAACGAAAACTCAAGGAAAAAATACAGGTATTACAGCTAATAGCCCTGGTTTCAGCGGATCAGAGTATGAAATCTGATACCCTACCCACGGATATCCTGCTATGCAAATCCTTCCTGCCTGTCGGCAGTCAAATCCGGCAAGGCAGGCTAGCGTACTGCCCGGCTTTCTGTGGGGACAACACGCGGCTGGATCCGGCCGTCCCGCAGACGATACTGCGCGCCGCAGTCCGGACATCGCGCTTCGTCACGTATCTCGCCTAACCGGAAAGCGCAACGGCATACCCACCCTTGCTGCCGGGCAGGAATCCCCTTCATCAAAGCGAAATCCGGAACATCTTTCGTCACGGTAGCGCCGGCGGCGATGAACGCATAACGGCCGATCGTCACTCCGCACACCACCGTCGCATTCGCGCCAATGGTCGCTCCTTGTTTTACCAGTGTCTTTTTGAATTCCTCCTTGCGTTCGATAAACGCCCGGGGATTAATGACATTGGTAAACACCGCTGAAGGCCCTACAAACACTTCATCTTCCAATTGAACCGCTTTATACACGGACACATTGTTTTGAATCTTGCACCGGTCGCCGATTACCGCATCCGGCCCGACCGTCACATTCTGCCCCAGCACACAATCGGCGCCTATCCGACTGCGGGGGAGCACATGAGAAAAATACCAGATTTTGGTCCCGGGCCCGATTTCACACCCCTCATCAAGTACGGCCGAAGGATGCGCAAAAAACTCTCCGGTAGGCGACGAAACAGGTGCCGCGCTTCTTTGTTCCAGCGACTTCTGCGCACGATCGAGCACGCTGAGCACGCGAATCGCTTCCTCGGCATTACTCCGGGGATCAACGCGGGATTGCGCGCATTCGATAAAATGTAACAGTTCTTCCCGTAACGGCTCTCTATCTTCGATATCCACACAGTAATGCTCCGCTTTTTGCGCTACCGGGATCTTTCCTGATCTCCATTCAACTTTATGCGGATAGACAATGAGCTTCTTCTCTGTTTTTTCCTGATCGTTAAACACCGCCATTCCTTTATTTCCTACCACAATGAGTTTCTGTTCTTTAAACGGATGGAGCCAGCTTACAAAGATGTGTGTTTTGACATTGTGTTTAAATTCCATGAGCGTCAAGGTCGTATCATACACCCCTTGAGTAAGATAACTTCCTCCGAAACTTTTCACCTCTCGAGGCTCTTCATTCACCAGCCACAGGATGGTGGAGATATCGTGCGGCGCGAAACTCCATAAGATGTTTTCCTCTACGCGCAGCTTGCCCATATTCAACCGGTGAGAATATATATATTCTATTCTGCCCAACAAGCCCTGGCGGATTATTTCATTGAGTTTTAGCACCGCCGGATGATATAGAAGGATATGCCCGACCATTAAAACTTTCCCGCGGCGCGCGGCAAGACCGCGCAACTCCTCCGCTTCCGAAACCCTTAACGCCAACGGTTTTTCCACAAACACATCTTTATCCGCCTGCAGACAAAGCTTGACGATCTCATAATGCGTGGAAGCAGGAGTTGCGACAGCAACCGCTGTTATTTCCGGAGAAGCTAAAAGGGCTTCAAACGATCGCACATACCGGGACCCGGGATATTCTTTTTCGCGCTGCCGGAGTAAATCGGGATTGGCTTCGCAGACGGTATGCAGCACACCGATATCGGCGAGGTTACGCAGCAGATTTTTTCCCCAGTACCCCGCGCCGATTAAGCCGATGAATTGCGTATGCATGGTTTTGGCTGTTTCTGATTGCACTGTGTCTTCTCCAGAGTTATTTGAAAAGAGTATTTATTATACAG
>WJJJ01000021.1 GCA_014729775.1 Candidatus Omnitrophota bacterium
ATAGGCCTCGGCGGTCGCCTGGGCGACCGGCAACACCGTAGTGGACCCTTTCACGGTAACGTGGTTTTTCTCGGCCAATGCCGGCAGGGCGAACAATACTCCCGCAAGCACTCCGATTACGGTTTTCACTCCTGTTCTCATCTGTAATACCTCCTCTTTCAATGTTTGTCGCACGCAGTTACTAAAACTTGAGTTTCCAGTCCAGCTGCAGAATGTGCCGCCGGCCGTCGCTTTCGGGAATCCTTTCCATCTGGTAATAGTCCAGACCGACTTCAGTGTGTTTCCCAACGCCGTAGACAAGGGCCACTTCATGCCCTTTGACTGCAGTTTTGCCGCTGAACGCGTCAGAATCAGGAAAGGTGTCAAGCCAGGCATCAGCTTCTAAGCGACGGTACATGTACTTCATTTGCCAATCGCCCCACTTCTTGATCTTGGCGTCCCCGAATTTAACCCCGGCAAGCCATCCGTTATTGTCATTGTCCGGATCGGGATTATGGACGTAATCGCCGAAAATCTCCAGATAGGGGATTACCCCGTTCAACGGCTCGGTCAGGCCCCATTTGAATCCCGGCGCCACCGCGTTAAAATCGTACGCGTAATTTCCGTTTGCGTCAAGTGTCGGTCCGCCCTCGGCGTTATCAAGAGTGTTCCCCTGCACATCGTTAAACCCGTAATAGGCAACCGCCAGCTGGAACTTGGATTTACTCGCAATGCCGATATCTTTCGCTTTGACGGTGACTCCGGGCTGAAGCACATACATAAACGGATCGGAAGTATTTCCGCTGTCTTCATCCAGAATCCAAAGACCGGTGTTGAAAAACCCGGCGACTCCGTCGGCAAGCGTGTAGTTCATCTGTGCAGAAAGGCCTTCAGGATTGATATCCGAATCCCACAGCAGATCCGAAGGACGAAAAATCAATTTTTTAATGCTGCTGATTTTTCCTCCCTTGACCGTAAGCCACGGCGTCACCGCATATTGAGCATACGCGTAATCGAGCCTGATATCCGGCGTATCAAAAGTATTCTGCAGTGTCTGGTTGGTCGACCGGGGATCACTCCCTCCGGTCGCCAGTCCCGCGGCGACTGTTATCTTGTCATTGACCTTTGATTGCATGCCGAGACGAAACCGAAGACGTCCCCGGTGACGGTCTTCACTTCCTGTTTTATCTTCCCACTGATAGCGCAGGCGCAAATCGCCTTTCAATTTCAAATTCTGCACCCAGGAAGGAAGAGTATCCATCTCTCCTTTCGCCATCTTCGTGCGCAGTTCCTCTTTGGTTTCTGTCATGATTTGCTGCGCTTCTCCGTATGTGAGCACTCCTTTTTCCACCAGTTTCTGCACCAGGATATCGATTTCTCCTGCAAACAGAGGCTGCGCGAGACCGGCACACAGCACCGCGCATACCGCCCCCAGGAACAGCTTACGCATTCCTCCCATTTTCGTTACCTCCTTTATCTTTTTTTTCATCTTCAGTCCGCACAATCATTTGCCGTACGTAACGGATCATGATTTCCGCATTCACCAGCGAAAAAAAAAGCTCGTGACGCGGCACGGAATCAAAATGAGTAAGTGATGAGCAAATCTTCTCTAAATTTTCGATGCTCGACTTCAAAACCGCCTCCGTGCTGGCCTTTATTCCATTGGCCGGCGCGGATTCGCCCCTTCTTCCGGACGCACCGAAGGTAATTGAGAGGGGATTATCCGACCCGAACCTCACCTCCTTTCTTCCGATTTTCCCCTGTGTATACGGCATTTCCTTCATAATGATCTTCTAAAAAATAGTCTTAAGAACCTTTTTCTCTTTCTTTACCTTGCTGTTGAAAAAAGATTCAAGGTCCTGGCTTCTTATCGTCCTTCCCGACTCCACCAATTCGGCAAATCTCTGAAGCTCTTTCATCTGGTCACGAAGCAATGCCACTAGGATTTCACGTTGGTACTCTTCCATTTTTCTCCTTATTTCTTCTCTAAACCAGAAATCAACCGAACTCCTCTTCATCCTCTCCCTCTCTTTTGTAATAGGATAAAAATCAGTGGTTAACTGGATATAAGGAAAAAATAAATTTTCAGTGAATTTTCTCATTTTCGTTTCCCTGCATCACTGATGAGAACGACTAAATAAGAACTCGATCCGATACAGAATACGTCCGTAAAATAAAGGGGGTATAAGAATTTTGTGAAGTTTCCGTGAAGAAGAACCGAACCCTGTTTTTTTCACCAAAAAATGCGGGGAAAAATAGGCGGGATACGTTTACACCGGAAAGAAAATATCAAGCACGATAGGGGAATTCGATCGTAAACCGGCTTCCCTTTCCCGGAATGCTGTCGATCCGAATTGTCCCGTTGTGCAACAGGACAATATGTTTGACAATAGCTAATCCCAGACCGGTACCGCCGTGTTTCTTGGAGCGGGATTTGTCTACAACATAAAACCGTTCAAAAATCTTGGTCTGTTGACCGCTTTCGATACCGATACCGGTATCTTTTACTTCAAGGACTACCGTCTGTTCTCCAGCCCGCACATGCACTGCCACCTGTCCGCACTCAGTATATTTGATTGCATTATCGAGCAGATTCACCACCAGCTGTTCTAGTTTAAACGTATCTCCTTCAATGCGGGGAAGCGGATCTTCGACCGTCACTTCACAGGCGAGGTTTTTCTCTTTTATCCGCGGCTCGAACACGGGAAGCACGTTCTTCACCACCCCGCCGATATCCACCGGCCGAAAATCGGAATGAGCAGACGCGTCCTCGACTTCTACCAGCACAAGCAAGTCCTGAACGATATTAATTAAGCGGTCGGTATGGGTGTTTACGATCTCAAGATACCGCCTTTGTTCACCCCTGGCTTCTTCGGTCACAGTTTCAAGAAACCCTTTGATCGCGGTAAGAGGCGTACGAAGTTCATGCGAAACATTAAGAATGAAATTTTTTTTCATTCGCTCGACGCTCCGCAACTCACTGATATCGTGAAATGTCACCACCATTTCTGCCTCCGCCCGCAGCGCCGAAATACTACACAGATACTCTCTCCCTTCAAGATCAATATCCGCGTTTGCGTGTCCGCCGCCTTCACGAACCGTACGTACGGCCGCGGCAAATTCCGGTACGCGGAGAAATTCCCAATAATGAGTGTGCTGACCCGCCCGGTAGCCGGAAACCTCACAAAATCTCTGGTTATAAAACACAATTCGATCCTCACTGTCTATTACCGCGAGCCCTTCATGAATCGCGGAAAGAATACTCCGCAACTCCTGAGTGCGTAAGTCCACTTCCGCGAAAAGCTCTTTAATCTTCTTTGTCATGAAATTGAAACTCCGTGCGAGCTCATGAAATTCATCACGATTTTTCAGATATACCTGCACGTCAAAATCTCCCTGGGCAACCCGCCCGGCGGCCTCCGAAAGAACCCCTGCAGGACGCACAAGGTACCGGGAAAATACCCATGAAATCAGCAAAGCAAATAAAATCACCCCGAGCGAAACGCGTACAATGTCACCTTTTACCCGGCTCAGTAAAAAATTGATATCGCTCACGTAGCGGGAGACTCTTATGACCGAATAGTTATTCCGCCCGCCGGATGAAACCGGATAAGCAACATACAGCATTTTCTGCTGAAGGGTAGAACTGTAGCGAAGCGTCGATCCGACTTGGCCGTTCAGCGCGGCACGTATTTCAGCGCGGTTATCATGACGCTCCATCTGACCCGGGTCGGCGGCGGTATCGGCCAGCACCACACCTTCCGAATCGGTAACCGTTATCCGGGTTTGCGTCTCATTACCGAATTCTTTTGCGAATCGCTGTAATTGGGAATACTGTTCGGAATCAATATAAGGCAGGACCTTGAACTTAAGCGCAGTGGCGAAATTCTCCAGATATATCCGCTGCCTCTCAAGGGAGTAATTGCGAATTACGGAGAACGTGCATATGAGAATGAGAACAGAAAGCGCCAGTACAATTAATACATACCCGGAGAATATTTTAGAAAAAATAGACCGGTTCACTCTTCCAGCTTATACCCGACCCCGCGGATATTTTTAATGAAACCCTTCGCTTTACCCAGTTTTTCACGAAGATTCTTGATATGCACGTCGATCGTCCGGTCAAGCACCGCTTTTTCCATTCCCCAGAGATGGTCAAGAATTTTGTCCCTGCTGAACACCCATCCTTTTTTAGACGCAAGCAGCTCAAGAATTTTGAATTCCGTTGTAGTGAGATCGGCCCTTTTCCCCTCTACCCGGACCTCATATTTTTTCTTATCGATCTCAAGAATACCCCCTACATTCATTTTCTCCCGGGGTTGACCCGCGTGCTGTCTGCGGAGTACTGCCTTTACCCGGGCGACGAGTTCTTTGGGAGAAAAAGGTTTGGTCACATAATCGTCTGCGCCCAGCTCCAAACCGAGCACTTTATCAATCTCTTCAGTCTTAGCGGTCAGCATAATAATGGGCACGCGAGAAAGCCTCTCGTCCTTCTTCACATATTTACAGATATCAAATCCGTCCATATCCGGAAGCATCAAATCAAGGATGATCATATCAGGCATGTTTCGGTCGGCGTAACCGAAGAAGTCTTCCGCTCCGGAAAACCCTTTGGGAGAAAAACCGGCTTTCTTGAGATGCAAAGAAACCAACTCAACGATATCCGGCTCGTCATCGATAATCGCGATTAATTTAGACATAATACCTCTCAACCAAAGTCGATCGCACCGACGGTATTATATCAAAAATGGCAGGATAAAAAAGGGCGCAATTAGTTTTCCCCGCAGGGGAATAATCCGCTGAACCGGGGCTGGCATTCATTCCCGTCGAGCCATTTTAGCGGTACCCACCCCGCAACCCCGGTATGCACACCGGTAAGGATCAGCACCTTGGCCCGTTGTTCGAATATTTGCAGATCCAGCACGAGCGCTTTCTCATTTTTATTGAGATAGAGCACGTCCGCGGTACGGAGCGCGTTCACGAAAAACTCTTCGCCGTTCTTATCAACCATCGTCCGTATCCACTCACAGGCTTGCTCGGTACGTCCCAATCCCAGACGATCCCAGCAAAACGGTCCGTGGAGTTCCACCCGTTTCCCGACCAACTCAGCGTATTCGGCATATACCGCAGGGACAGATACGAATAAAATCAACAGAAAAATTGCAATAGTCTTTTTCATCCTTCCCCCTTTTTTCAATCACCAACCTACAAAGATTTATGCGGTCGAGTCCGTTGGTGACGGCTCCCTGCCCCGCCGGCTAATCGACAGGACCGGCGATGGCCCTTTCATTGAACGGCTGGGTTCCGGCGCATCAGCGCACCACATAATCAGATATCATAAAGGTACATTCTGATCTGCCGCTTCCCTTAATAGTCCCTGCCCACTCATATCCGGCATCCAGAACCTAGGCCCCGGAATAAAGGATACAGCATCAAGAGTCAAGCACCCCATCCACCCCTCAACCATACCATAAAAAATTAAGGAATACCACTCAGCGGAAAGAACCCCGGCAGGAACCCTTTTTTAGGAAGACCGGTGCGGAGAATTATCATTGTGGATCCTGATGGCGCGGAGGGAAAACCGGTAACAGAGCAATAACAACAAAAGCATGAATAACACCCCTTGGGAAGTATTGGCAAACAGAAACCAGTTATACAAACCGTGAGCAACCACGGCCATGATCAGTCCCCGTATCCTCAGCGTCTTAGCCCTGCGCGAATCATTCACGAAACGGGCCAATCCGAGATAATAACCCATCAGCACACCGAAAAAGGCATGAGCCGGAACCGCGGTAAACGCCCGCAGGAGACCGATCTGCGCGAGGCCCGGCATCCCGAAGCGGGTATAGGCACTCAGCACGTATCCCACGTTTTCCAGCGAAGCGAATCCCAAAGAGATCATCACGGCGTACAAAATACCGTCATAAGGCTCATCGAAATCCGGATGACGAAACACGTACGCCGAAAAGGCGGAATACTTGAGTCCTTCTTCCACCAGCGCGACCACGACAAACGCTTCCACCGCCGGCCGTAAAAACACCAGCGGCACCAGTCCCGGCAGAACCGACAGAAATCGTTCCAGCACCACCGCGGGAAAGGCGATCAGGATCCCGAGACCGTACGACCGGGCAAGCGCCCGCAGCGGCTCTTTCTCATAACGGTCGCGGGAATAGAAATACAGAATCAGCGCCAGCGCCGGGGCCAGCGCAACTGCCAGCACAAGCACCATTCCTCCTTATGCGATGAAAAATCTTTCACGCGCAGAACGCACAAATCCTTCCCGGATCAGCTCATCCAGCGCCTTGCGTACCTTCTGCTGCGGACGCCGCACGATGTCCGACAGCCGGTTGAATCTCAGACCTTCTTGAGAAATCAGCGCTTTCAGAATCAACCCGCGGATTTGCCGGTGCGAATTCTCAAACGGGGACTGCCTGCGGTAATGCCGGCTTCTCCTGTTCGGATTCGGCACCTTCCTCTTCAGATGTACTCCATAATCCATAAGCGCATAATACCACTCACGCGGATTCTTCCGATCGAGAGTCCGGTCGACAAGAGGTTCGATACTTTGATCGGAAACCGCATCCTGCCCGGGAAAATAAAAATGGATGAATACTCTGCGGATATTGGTTTCGATAAATACCGCCGGGACATTGCCGGCGAACGCGGCAACGGCGCCGGCGGTAGCCGGCCCTATCCCGGGAAAAGAAACCAACGCATGAGGCTCCACGGGAATCCGCCCTTCATACTGCTCCATTACCTTGCGTGCGCTCCGTTGCAGCGCGAGCGCACGCCGGTTATATCCCAAGCCCTGCCAAGACGCGAGCACCTCTGCGGTTCGGGCATTCGCCAGCGAAGCGACATCGGGAAAGCGGGCGAGAAATTTGGGATAGGAATTTTGCACCCGCTCGACCTGCGTCTGCTGAAGCATGAATTCCGATACGAGCACCCGATAGGAATCACGGGTGCGGCGCCAGGGAAGATCCCGGCCGTAACGCCGGTAAAAGCGGGTGATAATCGTTCTGAACCGTTCGGTGGACAGTGTGGTTGGATCTTTCATCCTTCCCCCTTATGCGCGCCTGCATGAAACCCGCTCATTCCGCCCGCTCTTTTTTGCGGGAATTCCATAGCGGAGTCAAGAGCATCGCCTTTACTCCCATCCACTTCTTCTCCATCATCCCCTCGATCCCGTAGATAATCGTACGGGTATCGGTTCTTTTTCTGAACGTACGCGCCAACCGGTCCCAGAACGAAAAAACCGTGGAATAATTCGAATCGGTCTCATGATAGTAATGCGAATGGTGCACCCGGTGCATGTTCGGCGTCACGATGAACGCCCTCAGGCGCCGGTCCCATCTCTCCGGCAGAGCGACGTTGCTGTGATGAAAAAAGATATTGGGATTGGAAACAAGCCGGTAAAACACCAGATGTACCATCCCCATTCCCAACAGGCCCAGTACCGCCGCGGTCGCGAAAAAAGAAAGAATCATCTCTCCGGGATGAAAGCGCAGGGCGGTACTCGCGTCCAGTTCACGGTCGGTATGATGCACCTGATGGAACCGCCACAGAAACGGAATACGATGATTCGCCCGGTGCCATATATACATCCAGATATCGAACAGGACAAAGGACACCAAAAAGACCGCCGGCACCGGAAGAGAAACATTATGTAAAAGCCCGACTGAATTCTGACGGCCCCACATCGTCACGGCCGCGGTCGCGGACGCGAAAAGAGCGGCGTGAAGCACAAAGCTGATCACTGCCAGCACCCCGTTGGGCAGTAAGTGCCGGAAACGGCGGCGACGGGTGAAATAAGGGAACAGCCCTTCAAGGAGAAACACCGCCAGAAACGCCCCTGCGGTTACTAATAGATTACTGTTCATTCAGACTCCAATCGTAAGGAGTATACCGTATCCTCCACCGCCGCGGTTCATTCCTCATCGAGACGGCGGTTTCTTCCGGTAAAAACCGTGCAAGGTACTCCAGCAGAGCCGCCTTGGTACCCCCGAAATCCTCCCGGAACCAGGCGAATATCTTGGAAACACGCGCGACCTTTCGTTCCGCATCGAAGGCGTTCTTTTCCGGATTCGAAAGAAACCGCGCTCCCTGATCATTGAGCTGGGCATCCAGCCGTTCTCCGGTATACGCCCGGGAGCGCAAAGGCGGACAGCCTTTCGCCGCGCACACGAGCGCAAAATGAATGCGGGGATCGTTAAACCGGGGACGGATAATTTTATGCTCCACGTGATTCAATGTGATTTTTCGGCCGTTCACCCTTACCAACTTCTCGTCCCACACCGTAGTACCGAATATCGATCCGACTATCAATCCGCCGCGGTGCAGCTCATTGATACTGCTGAGCGGGTAATGATCGCATATCACTTTCAGCGTATACGCGTTGTAGACGTTGATCCAAAACGCGAGCCGGCCGTTTTCCGTTTCAATTTCTTCCGGATCAGCCGCATTGAGCATACGGAGGTATTCGTCTAAGCGGAAATCCGCGCATATCTGCGCGTAATCGACCATCCCGTTCTTTACGTGCTCGGATAAGAGAGCCGAGTACCTCTCCCGGGGGTTCTCCGCCGCATCCCCGGACCGCGCAATTCCCCAACCGATCATCACGCACAGCACCCAAATCGACAGCCGTCTTTTTGCCATTGCACCCAATCCTCCTTGCGGTCAATATCCCGCAGCCGGGGAAGCATCGCGGTAGAGAATCCGCAGGCGCGGGCCTGACGGAGCGTCTGCGCCAATACTTCCGAAGTACTCCAATTGATTCGCGCAAATAGCTGCGGAGAAAAAGTTTTCATCCCCAGCAGATAATATCCTCCGTCCTCGCTGGGCCCAAGCACCGTATCGAACTCCTCCAGTAACCGGAACGCGTCCTGGAACAGGGAAACGCTTAATCCCGGGGTATCGGTACCCACGATCAACACTTTCTTGACGCCGTGAGCAAACACAATCCGCGCAGCATCCTCCATTCGCTCTCCCAGATCATTCCCGGACTGGACCGCGAAAAAGAACTTGTTCCCCACCCACCGGCGCATCGCGCCAAGGTCCTCCCTGCTCGCCGAAAACAGATACCGCCGCGTATTCCCTACGGTCCGGACCTGGGCGCACACGTACTCCGCAATGCGCCGGTATATTTCTGCCGCCGACCGCACACCTATTCCCGCAGCCAGCCTCGTTTTCACTTTTCCGGGAACAGGACGGCGCGCGAACACGATCACCGCCCGGTCAGGACTTCTTCTTTGCAGACTCTGGTACCGCCGGGAAAGTTCCTCGGGATTCCGGCCGGCCACGTAACGGAACATGCTGAGCGCGTCGAAGAAATACTGACGGGCAATACCGTTTTTCACAAACCGACGTGCCGAGGTCACGACCTGCACGGAAATTTGCGGTATCCGGATACAATTGCGGGCTTTTCGAAGGAACTCGACATCCTCAAAATACGCACGCGGCGGAAATCCTTCAAGCACTGCAAAAAATGACCTGCGCACGGCAATCCCCTGATCCCCGAACCGGGTCAACACGGAATCGAATCTGCTGCAGAAACAATACCAGGATAAAATCCAGTGGGCGATATCCAGTTGAAACCGGAACGTCGCGATCTGATGCCGGGAATCGGAGAAAAACCCGCATAGCGCCGCCGTCGCCGGACCGGCAATCACCGTATCGGCGTGAAGAAAAACCAGCACCTCTCCGCGGGCTTCCCGGGCTCCGTAATTGAGTTGCGGTCCCCGTCCTCTCTCCGGGGACTTCAACACCCGCGCGCCGGCGTCTCTCGCACAGTCAACAGAACCGTCGGTACTGCCGCCGTCGACGACCACAATCTCACTTCCGGCCAGATAGGCGCGAATCGAACGTATACAGAACGGCAGTGTAGAAACCTCATTCAGCACCGGAATAATCACCGAAATCATCCCCATAGGTGCGCGCGGATCAGCCGATTTTATTTTGCGTATAAGAATGCTCCCGATAAAACCGCGAAGGTCCGGACAATGTATTCCATTCCGCTTCCTCGAAATAGACACGGCAGATTTTCGTGGTCATTCCCCGCTGCGCATCGGTTTCTTCGTGTGTGTCTCTGGGATTGGATCCGCTTTCCGCCCAGAAAAGATTCGCGCCGGCGGCCGCGCCGGCCACATTCGGCTCGTGAGTACAGTTTGCGGGCGTATCGTACCCCAGTGCGAGGCGCACCACCGCCAGAATATGCGCCATCCTTGCCTCGCTCACGATGCCGTGCGCAGCCAGAGAGGTTCCCGGCAGAGGTATCCGGCGCGCCGCACCGCTGTATGCCGGACGGATCTCCCGGGTAATCACGGTCTTCTCCACCAGTTCCTGTATCGAATGTTCCGTCCCCACCGGCTCCAGACAGGTACCGACTCTCAGCCCTACTTCTTTCGCGTGCCGGATCGTTTCCATCCTTCGCTCCACAGGGATGCTCGTGTCTTTGCCTTCTCCCAGCCGAACCGCGTGATACACCCCGGCATAACCGGCCTCCTTGAGCGTTTTCGCTTCGTCGTAGGAAAAATCCCCCACATTCGCGATCATTATGGTATCAGGCTGAAGTGCCCGGCGCACCTCCCGGGATCGTTCCGCAAATTTCGCAAAGGGATAATCTCCGGTCGCCATAAGGAATACCGCGTTCGCTCCGTCTCTCTCGAAATTCTTCGCCCGCTGGATCACCTCTTCCAGCGGCAGTTCCTTTTTGTCCTGAAACACTCCGTTGACCGCGGCAAATGCGCAGAATTTGCAGTTTTTGGGACAGGGAGCAATATTCATCCCTACCTGCCCGTGTATTTCCGCCGACCCTTCGGACGCCGCTTCGCTCTTGCGGCGGGAAGCCGCCAGCACCAAGCCGGACTCGTCCGAAAAAAGCGGAACACAGAACAAAGCCGCGATTTCTTCAACGGAAAGCTCTCCTCCGTCGAGTGATTTCTTGATAATTTCCGTTACTTTCATACGTTCTCCTTTCCTATTTTCAAACCACGATACCGGCAATGAGTGCCGCGCTTACCCATCCGTGCAGCAGGATCGTATACTGCGAAGAACGTACGCAGGCGACCTTCGCCACGTATTTTTCCTTCAGAACCCTTATGATCCCGGGCAGAATCCCGATCCCGAGAAAAGACCACCCCGCGGCCGGACGGACGATCGCCGCGGCGAGACACACCCCGATGCTGAGGAATCCGAGCACCACTACCGCAAGATATAATTTGTAAGCAGAAGCCGCCCCGCTCACGCTCACCAAATTTCTCTTTCCCACCCGGATATCATCCGAATAATCGGGGATTTCATTCACCAGCAGAATCGCTGCGGTAAAAAATCCGAACGGAAGCGAAAGTAGAAAACTTTTGATATCAGGAAAAATACCGGACTGAAGAAAATACCCCCCCATGACCAGCGCCGGACCGAACAGTAAAAAAACAATCCCTTCTCCGACGCGGCGATAAGCAAACTGAAACGGCCGTAAAGAATACGCCGCCGCGAGGAACACGATGAGTATGAATAGGCCTAAAACCTTGACGTCACCGAGGAGCAACGCAAGCCCCGCGACGCATCCGGTCGCAAAAAGCAGACAAAGAAGCGCCAGGCGAAGAACACTTTGTTCACTGAACCGGCCGGACTGGATCAGCTTCGTTCCGCCGAAGAACTTAAACGGACGCAGATCCTGCCAATCCGCTCCCGACCGCGAATCGGCGTAATCGTTCAGTAAATTTGCTCCGGTGTGTGTGCCGATCACCGCCCCCAGCCCCAGCCAGAATACCAGCGATGAATATTGCCGCGCCGCCAGGGATCCTGCAACGAAGGGAAACAGGCTCGCCGTGAGAAACGGCAGGCGCATCGCTTCCGCGTATTCTTTCACCCGTGTGAAAAATTTTTCCATACGTCACCGGAATTAAAATTGCGGTTCTGGCGCTTCTATGTTATCATAAGTGCGTGTTTGATAAAGAAAAAAATAAGATCGAAAAAGAACTTCTGCGCTTTACCCGCTCCCTGGACCGCACCTATCGTTTAAAAAAAGCGTCCCCTCTGTTGTCTCGCAGTATCACCGAATTTGTGACCCGTCCGGGCAAGCGAGTCCGGCCGATCCTGTTTCTTGCGGGATATAAAGGATTCACCCGCCGCCGCCCGAAAGGACTTTACACCAGCGCGCTCTGTGTCGAGTTCCTGCATGATTTTATGCTGATTCATGACGACATCATTGATAAATCGTCTACCCGGCGCGGCAAACCTTCCATGCATATGAAACTCAACCGCCACCTGCGCAATCTCAAGGGATTGAAATTCAACGGCCAGGACCTGGCAATCGTGATCGGAGACGTGATTTACGCGATGGGAATAGACGCCTTCCTCGCGGTGCACGAGGACCCCACACGCAAAGAACGCGCTCTGCGTAAATTCATCCACGCGGCGGTCTATACCGGATCGGGGGAATTTATCGAACTGGTTCAGGGTATCAAACCGATAGACCGGATCACCAAAGAGGAAATCTACCGCATCTATGATTATAAAACCGCCTATTACACGTTTTCCTGCCCTCTCTCCGCCGGAGCGATCCTCGCCGGGGCATCTTCCGTCCAAACGGATATCCTGTTCAGATTCGGACAATATTTAGGCCGCGCATTTCAGATCAAAGACGATATTATCGGTATTTTCGCCGATGAGAAAAAAATCGGCAAGTCAACGCTCACCGATCTTCAGGAAGCGAAAAAAACTTTGCTGATCTGGCACGCCTACCGCAACAGCGGAGCCTCGGGAAAAAAAGAAATCAGGGACGTGTTTGAGAAGAAAAAGGTTACCGCCGCCGACCTCAAAAGGATCCGCCTGGTCATGGAAGAGAGCGGCGGACTTCAAAAAAGCATCGAAGAAATCAGATCTCTTCAAAGCAAAGCCGAAAAACTGCTCGATAAATCGAACATCGCCGGAAGCGCCCAACGTTTCCTGCGCAACTATTCCCTGAGCATCCTCCGGATCTAATCGTTGCCTCCGGACACGCAAATAAAATCGCACTTTCCCGACTGGACATCCCGGGCAATCACGTGATTGGGATCGAGCTCGAGCGCTTTCCGGAGATATTGCCGGTATTTTTTTTCGTTCCCCTGCATGCGGTATGCCTGACCGAGCCGGACGTATGCATCCGGAAATAACGGATCCTCTTTCACTGCCTGCTGTAAATACCGTTTCGCTTTTTCCACGTCCCGGCCCAACAAAGGCGGGGTCAAAAGATAGTAACTGCCCAGCCCCATGAGGACCGCGGGCGCGTCGGGATCGATTTCCTCCGCTTTTTTCAGATAAGGCATCACCTGTCTCCCGCTCATCACCTTCGCGATCGGCCCGCCGTAATGCGCCAGCATCCCCTTTGCACCGGCAAAAAGGGTGTGGGCCCGCACGTAATTCGTCTGATCAACCTCTGCCTGATCCATTCTGATCACGTCCATGGCTAAACCGGCACATTCCCGGAAATCCATTTCCAGGTAACGGATATATGCCAGGCTGATGTACGCGGGCGCGTAGCCGGGATGCTTCGAAATCAGCTCCTCCAGTATTCGCGCGCTCTCCTTAAATTGGTTCTCGCGGCGAAGGACTTCCGCACCCCCCCAAAGAGCTTCTTTCATCTCCGGAGAACGTTCGCGCATCCGGGAAAATACGGCCGCAGCCTTCCCTGCTTTATACTCGTCCAAATACTTCAGCCCGACGAGATAAAGATCGCGCAGGGACGGCTCACCTTCCTGGATCTGTTGCCGCGCCTCGGCTAATGAAATTTCGGCCGCGGTCTCGTGAATCTGGCGCCAGTCAAATTCGGCCGCGTGCAAGGAAACCGCCCCGCACAGGCATACAAGCCCCCAAAGAATTTTCATAATTTCCTCCTTTTTTCTTTTTCCCAAAAAAGCACCGTCAGAGTCATGATACTGAATCCGATAAGGATATTCTCAACCGGAATGGAACCGATCCTGAACCCAAGAAAAGACCACGGCCGATACCACACGATTCTGCGGGCGGTCAGATACCCGTTGAGCGCCACCATCCAGAAAGACGAAAAGAATAAATACAGCAAATACTGGCTTTCAGCACACATCCCGGAACGGCCGCGTTTGACCGCGAGAATGGTGCCGACCGTGATCAGCAACGAAAAAAAAGTATACTCTTTCATCGGAATTTCCGGTTGAAGTACCGTATCGTTTCCCACAGGACAATCGAACAAAAGGAAACCAGGACAATGCGCGCGAGCGCTTCCGCCGGAAGATTGAAAAAACGCCATGGGAAAACCGTAATTTCGCGGTACCGCCAATATCCCCGGAATACCGCGAATACCTCCCACGCCCCCCAGAGGAGCAGAACTTTTCCGATCGTCACTGCGACCGCCCTGATTCGCGCGTAAAGCCGCAGGGGCGGATACGCACTCAGCGTGACCGGGAATAGGAAGAACACGAAAAGAATCACCGCGTATTCAGACATGTGCGGTACCTGATGAATTCCTTTCCGTTCCCGTCAATTTCCGCTGTCCCGCCTCGATTGCTTGCCTTTCAACCGATAAAGCCGCCACCAGGGCACCCGGGGCGACCGGTGATGCTCATGATGATACCCGAAAAAATAACAGGTAAGCATGGCACAAAGATGATTCCGGGGAAAACTGCGCGCATTATACGGCCGCATCCGCTCGGTATGAGGCAAGCGGTGAGGCAGGTACGTTCCGAAAAAAAAGAGTTGGAATGAACCCAAAAACGCCGGAATCATCCAGAAAGTGATGACCCGTCCCGGTCCGAAAAGTGCGCTTAAGAGAAAAAAAAGGGAAGCCATAGTAAGAAACTGTGTCCAGGTCATATATCGTCCCAGGAATCTTCCCCACCACATCAAAGGGTTCTGGGTTTCCGTACAGAAATCCGGGTCTCGATCCGACCCTGGATGCGCGTGATGCCGGCCGTGGAACTTAAGCAGACGCCGGAAAGACAACGCCGCGTAGAGAAAAAGGGCGACCGCTCCGATCACCCTATTGACGCGGCGGCGCGTGGAGAGGCTGTGATGCATGGCGTCGTGCGCGGTAATGAACAGGCCTATACACAGATAACTCTGCAGATACACGTGCACATAAAGAAACGCACGGGAAAAATCGAGTTCCACAAACACCAAACAGAACCACAGATGGACCGCCCATGCACCGATCAATAATAACGCGAATGCCACTCCCACAATCACCACTCCTGATACCCTACGCCCAACCCTTCCATTGCCCCGATCGATTCCTCGCACATTTTGGACTCCGGCTCAAGAGAATTGTTTCCTCACACCGGCTGATATTTTTTTCTCAGATACTCGTAGACGGAAACATTGCAGAGAAGGAGCAGCATTGAATAAAAGAAATCCTCCAGCGGAATCGTTCCGATCCGTATGCCGAGATTTTCCGCGCCGGAATACCACACGACGGGACGAGAATCGATCACGGCGATCCCTCCGGTCAGAAGACCGTTGACCGCAAAAAACGGGATGAGTGAGATCAAATACATGAAAAAGAACCGGCCCATATAATTACGGGGATGCCGCCAGCGGTAAAAAAGAACTCCCGACAGACACAGGAACGTCACCAGGGTGTATATCTTTCCGGGATTGAATACCGCGAGCACGAACGCGGCCGCGGCGCCCGCACCGCATAACGGACGGAACGGACGTGCCCAAAAACTTTTTTTATCGAAATAGCGTATCACTTCGTAGATGAACACGCAGGAGAACGGGATACACACGAAGAACAAAAGTTCCTCAAGAGGAAGTTTGAAGAACCGCACGCCTAAAAGATAACTCGGGGTAAATCCCCACACTCCCCGCTGGACGAAATAGGCGTCCCAGACGATGAACACGGCACCCACCGTTCCCAGAGCCGGAAAAAGATATCTCCACTTTTTCCAATAACGGACCCGCGGCTCAAAGGAAAGCGCCAGAGGGATCAACACCGTAAAAAAATTGATCAATAAATAGGTGTACATATTTGTTTCGCGTTTACTCTACCTTATCTTTTTCATAATGTCAAAATATATATTCTCCGTCCGCCGGGATCAAACGATTTGCAGAAAAAGAGAGAACGGTGTAGAATTAACCTCATGGAAAAAAGCACAAAAAAAGGCTTCGCCCAAGCCCGGCGGATCACCCGGCAACGGGCGAAAACATTTTATTTCGCGTCGCGCTTCCTCCCTGCGGACACACAACGCGCCGCCTGCAGTGTGTACGCAATTTGCCGGATCAGCGATGACAGCGTGGATCAGGTAAAAAATGATCCGGAAAAAAGCCTGGACGCGGTAAAGCGGAAAATCGAGGAATCATACGAAAAGCGCTCCTCTCTGCCGCCTCTTTTATCGGCGTTCCGGCATACCGCCAAAACCCATAGGATACCGAAAGAGTATTTCGATATTTTACTTCAGGGAATGCGCATGGATATCGAAAAAAACCGGTACGCAAATTTCGAAGAGCTGCGCGAGTACTGCTATAAGGTCGCGGGGATCGTGGGGCTCATCATGCTACAGATCTTCGGATACACTGACCGATCCGCCCTTGCCCGCGCGGCGGACTTGGGAATCGCCATGCAGCTGACCAATATCATCCGCGACGTCGAAGAGGACCTCGGGAGAAACCGGGTGTATCTTCCCAAGGATGAAATGGACCATTTCAACGTGAGCGAACTCGATCTGCATGAACGGAAAACACGCCACAACTTCAGGGAGCTTCTCCGCTACCAGATACGCCGGGCACGGGAATATTATCTGCGCGCGGATGCCGGAATCGCGCTCATCGCCGACCGGCGGTCACGATTTGTAACCGGCGTGATGAAAGAGCTGTACGCGGGGATTCTCGACTCCGTGGAAAAAAGCAATTATCGCGTGTTCGGACAACGCGCCCACGTGCCTTTACGCAAAAAAATACTGATCACTTCGAAGCTGTGGATCACGAAACCGTACGATGAAAATTAACGTGGCCAAATCAGCGGGATTTTGTTTCGGCGTTCGTCGCGCGATGAATATCGCACTGCGTACCGTCCGAACCTCGGACAATATCGAAATGCTCGGCGATATCGTCCACAACGAAACGGTGGTCAAGGAGATCAAAAAAGCGGGCATAAAAAAAATATCCGCACTGCGCGCGGGCGACAACAAAACACTGCTGATCCGCGCGCACGGTGCCTCCCAGCGTACTTGCCGCCGGGCGGAAAAGCTCGGCTATCGGATCGTCGATGCGACCTGCCCGATGGTAAAAGAAATCCATAAAATCGTCAAAACGAACGAACGGGAAGGATACCGGATCATAATTATCGGGGACAAAAAACATGATGAGGTGCTGGGGATCATCGGACAGCTCTCCGGGAAAGCGATCGTCATCGATCCGGCACAGCAAATCCCCCGCCGCGCGCTCCGTAGAGTCAAAAAAGGAACGGTGGTCGTCCAATCCACGCAAAATCTCGATAAAGTCCTCCGGATCGTGGAGCAGGTAAAAACGCTCGTTCCCGATCTGAAGTTCCATAACACTGTCTGTAAACCCACGCGCATAAAACAAAAAGAAATAAAAAAACTTCCGCTCGAAAATGACGTCGTGATCGTCATCGGATCGAAATCCAGCGCGAACACCAAACGGCTGTATCAAATCGCGAAATCCGCCAACCCACGCACGTTCTGGGTACAAAAGGCCAAGGATCTCAAAAAAGAAATGTTTACGAACGCGAAATCGGCAGGGATCACGGCCGGAGCATCGACGCCGGATCAAATCACCGCGGAGATCATCGACAAAATCACCGCACTCACCAAGACACGGCGCCGGCCGCCTTCTTCCCGGAAATCAAATCCGCGACGATCTTCGAACTCGCGATAACCGGCGGAAGCCCTTCTCCCGGCTGAGTGCTGCATCCCACGTAGTAAAGATTCCTGCACCGCGGATCGATATTCGGCGGACGGAAAAACGCGCTTTGCATCAGGGTATGCGAAAGCCCGAACGTTGCCGCGTTATGTACGTTGTAGCGGTCGGTAAAATCCCTGGGCAGGAACTCATGCTCCACCTCGATAAGATCCTCCAGCCGCTCCCCGATCACCGCGCTGATCTTGTCGAACGCGTAGCCGCGCAGACGAAGCTTGTGGCTTTCAAAATCGGTACTCTCCCGTTCGGTATTCGGAACGGGAATAAGAATATACACGATGTCCTTGCCCTCAGGAGCCATGGAAGTGTCGGTAAATGTGGGAATGTGGACGTAGAACGCCGGGCGCTGCGGCACCACGTAATCGTTGAAAATTTCCCGCAAATTGCGTTCCAAATCTTCTCCGAAAAATAAATTATGATGATCCAGCCCGCATATTTTCTTCTTCACTCCCAGATACAGTAGATAGACCGAACAGGAATATTTGTACCGCGGGATATTCCTGCGCAACAAATCCTTTTGCGCATGCACGTAATCGGCGTTCACCGTGACCTTATCGGCCCGGAACTCGCCCCGGTCGGTATCCAGCGTCACTCCGTCCCGGCCCGCATCGATCTTTTTCACCTCATGGCCGTAATGAAACCGCGCGCCGAACTCGGCGGCCAGACCTTCGAGACTTTTCGGAATTTGATACATCCCCCCGCGGGGATGATAAATTTTCTCCATATGATCGGAATAGGTGATCACGCTGTAAAACGCGGGCGCGTGAAAAGGAGAGACGCCGATAAACATCGCTTCAAACGTAAACGCGTACGCCAGCTCTTCCGTTTTAAAAAATTTGCGCGCGATCTGCCAGTAAGTCTGGTGCGTGTGCAACTTCCACAACAGCCCCCAATACCGGGGCTGCAAGAGATGCCGCGGAGTGAAACATTTATACAAAAGCGGTTTTACCGCTTTGTACATTTCGCCCACGTCTCGAAGGAAATTCTCGTACCGGCGGCTGGCGCCCGGTTCCATACGCTCCAGCTCCTGTTTCATTTTTTCGGTGTCGCGGTATACCGTGAATTTTTTCCCGTCGGCATAAAAAATCCGGTAGTGCACGTCGAGCGGCAGAAAATCCAGATAGTCCTCCCGGCGCTTACCGCAGAAGGAAAACAGCTCATCGAAGAAAGGAGGCATCAATACAAAAGACGGTCCGGTATCGAAACGGAATCCCCGATCTTCGATAATATGGGCGCGGCCGCCGCAGCGGGGCATTTTCTCGAACACCTCAACCTGGTATCCTCTCCTTGCCAGCCGAACCGCGGTCGCCAGCCCCCCGACTCCGGCCCCGACTATTCCTACTTTCTTCTTCATACTCCCTCCCTTTCACCCCGGGATGGGGCGCGTGCTCCTACGTTCTCTTCAAGGCCATCCGGACAATACGCTGAATGAGTTTGACATAAGGAATATCCGCTTTCACTGCGGATTCCGCGAGCTCATCGTAACGGGATAAACACGGATTCGCGTTGGCCTCCAGAACGTAAATTCTTCCCTGCGCGTTTACCCGGACGTCGAAACGGGCGTAACACTGCATGTTTAAAGCCCGGTAGGCCCGCTTACAGGTTTCTTCTATCCTCTCCTGCAGGCCGTTGGGCAGTTTCCCCGGAAACACGTTTTTGATCCCTTTTCGCTCCCGGTACTCGTAATCCCATTTCGCCTTGTAAGTGGCAATGCGGGGCTCATCATCGTGAATCTGTCCGAATTTCATCTCTCTCACCGGAAGAACTTGCAGCCGCCTGTTCCCCAATATACTCACGTAGAATTCGCGGCCGTCGATATACTCTTCCGCGATCGCGTCGGCGTGATAGTGGTCGTGCAAAAACCGCACCCGTTCAATCAAAGCCTGTTCGTCCTCGACCAGCGAAGCCTGAGAAATCCCCCGGGACGCTTCTTCCTGCAACGGTTTGACGATCAGCGGCATGCGCAGCCGTTTGGGCAGCCACACCCGCTGATTACGGTAAAATACATAAAACCGCGGCACCTGAATCCGGTGAAACCTCAGAATCTTTTTGGTCAGCCCCTTGTCACCGCATAAAAATAAACATTCCGCGCTGGCACCGGTGTACGGAATTTCCAGCATCTCCAACAGCGCGGCGACATGCTTATCATAATGTGTTTTCTGCCGGAAAACTTCCGTAAGGTTGAAAATAAAATCAGGAGAAGTATGATCGATCTCTTCAAACAAGACGGAAAGATCATCATGTAAACCGAGAAGCCTCACTTCGTATCCGCACTGTTTCAGCGCCCGGTACACCTCATCTTCCGTCATCCAGTCATCCTCGCGGAACTCCTGTTTATACTCGTATCCCCGGGGATGGAATACCGGGGTATCGAACAACAGCAAGGCGCGTTTCACCGCTCCCTCCCGAATCGGCCGGTATGAAGATAATTCATGGCCAGCGTGGTAAGATACACCGATACTTTCGCCAGGGAAACGGGTTCATCCTCCGGAACGTACAAACGCAGGTAGCGGCACCGGCTCTGAATCGTCTCCATAAGCTTGTTCACCATGTACTTTTTTTCTCCGGTCCAGGTAGACACACTCTGCACGAGCATCCTTCTGTTCTTTTTCAGCAATTCCACCGCGGTGAGTTCATTTTTCTGAGTCGTGAAAATCCTTTTCAAATTCGTATCGTGAAAATCGGGAAAGTTTTCGGCGTGATCGCGGCGTTTCTTCTTATAATGATTCTTCAGCGTGATTCTCATCGCTCTGATATCCCAGTACCTTTTCCCGCGGCTCAGCGGCGGTTCCCGTCCCTGAATTTCCCTCATTAATTCTTCCACATATTTCAACTTTTCAAGCGCTTTCCATCCCTGATATTTCCTCCTCCATTGGGAATCCGACGCGATCCAGACCGCGAACGTTTCGGCAAAATCCTCGTCGGGATGATACTGGGCGTAGTAATCTTCCAAATGCCTCACGTACGCTTTGCTGTAGGGACGATACCGGTACGTATCTCCGTAATCGGCGGAGAATCTTCCGAATATTTTCTGCCATTTCCGGCGGCGGTAAAAACGGTAGGCGTAGTTGAGCGCGTGACCGGTTTCGTGCCGCAGAAGTTTCATGCACCACGGACGGGTTCCCCCTTCGACATCCAGCATCATTTTACGTTCCAGTTTCATTAACGCTGGATGCGCGAGATAAAACGGGATCCCCACTACCGGTTCTTTATCCGGGGTGAGCCATTCATCGGCAAGATAACAAGGAGGCTTGAACGGAATCTCACGGCGGTCCAGCTCGGCGTAAAGCTGCCGGACGCAGGCTTCCAGCCAGGTTCCCTGGATCTGCAGCGGTAATTCGCACAGCCGCAGATCCAGAAGCTGCTGCTCTGACAATGCGGAAAGATCGGCTACGCTTTTCTTATTCGGCATCGCGAACGGACATTGCTTTCACGCAGTCAAAATGGTAAACCCCTTTACCGGGCAGACGCGGCTCGAATTGATAGCTCATCAGCGGAAAATCCATGACTTCGTTCACTTCCGCGGATTCAGGCTGCCAGTCCTGACGGGGAAAAAACGATTGAAAAGGGAAATGCAACTCTTTCCACCCCCGGAACGAGTCGTCAATAATGACCCTCCACAGCTCTCCTCCGGCATCCTTGACGTCGAACGCCACCACGCTACCGGAATTGATTCCGAACATCGACAATCCGATCGCGTTGTATTGACTCCACTCAATCTGATCCGGAGGCAGTATCCATTGAGCCGCGCCGGACACATCAAGCCCGTAGCCGCGTGCGATCCACATGTATCCGGAAGGATCGAGGGAATATTCGATCTTGAGCGACTGCTCGCCGCAGCGTGCTTTTTCCCGGGACGCAGACACGTTCACTTGCGAATTATCCGACGATCCGAAATCCACGGTATTTGAATCCAGCTGACCTTCAAAACTGTCGATCATCTGAACCGGTGACGGCGCACAGGCCGTCTGCCAGGTGAATGCGATCAGAAGAATTCCTTGCGTCAGGGCGTATTTCTTCATCTGCCTGCTCCTTCCTTCCCGTCGTTCAAACCCAGTTATACCAGAAAAACCCTCTTCCGTCTACCGCAACCGCAGCCTCCGTGCAGGCTCGCGCCCGGAGCGCGAATTCACCTCTCGATTACTCCTCCGCCGAGAAGCGCTCCCTCCGCGTAAAACGCGGCGATCTGTCCGGGAGCAACCCCTTCGGATTTCTCAAGAAGAAAAACCTCGATCCGGTCTCCCTTCGCTTCGCAGCGAACCGGTGCGAATGAGGAACGATAACGCACTTTCACCTCACACCGGGCGAGCTCCCAGGGAGGCACGAACCAGTTCCCGTTACGCACCAGAAACCGGCGCCGCCGAACACAGCACCGTTCCCCTACGATAAGCGTGTTGCGCGCAACGTCTATGGTAACCACATACAGCGGTTCGGGCCAGGATACCCCAAGGCCGGACCGCTGCCCGATGGTATAACGGTGAATCCCGTGATGCCGGCCGATCTTCTCGCCGCTCACGTGCTCTATCGGCCCCGAAGGAAACGACTCTCCGGAGGAATGCCGTTCAATGAAATCCGCATAGGACGATCCTTCCACGAAACACACGTCCTGACTCTCCTTCTGCGCCGGATCGACAAGACCGGCCCGGTGCGCCATCTGGCACACGTCCTGCTTGCGGTATTCTGCCAGCGGAAAAACAAGGAAAGGGACCGCCTCCGGGGATACCAAAGAGAGAAAATATTCCTGGGATTTTTCCGGATCAGCGCCCCGTCCGAATGTCCGCCGTTTTCGAAAACACACGACACGGGCGTAATGTCCCGTCGCGAGTCTGGGAATCCCTCTTCGCCGCACCTCCTCCAGCAGAAGCCCGAATTTTAAAAACCGGTTGCAGATCACACACGGATTCGGGGTAAGACCCCGCCGGTAATTCTTCAGAAAATAGTCCACTACGCACTCCCGAAAACGAATGCGGGCATCAATGACGATGTGCGGTATCTGTAGTTTGCGACAAATCTCGGCGGCACGGTCAATACGCTGTTCTTCTCCGGTCCGGGATTCGGACAACATGCGCAACGTCACTCCGCGGACATCCCGTCCCTTCTGCCGCAAAAGCAGGGCAGCCGCGGCGGAATCGGTCCCGCCGCTAAGTCCGACGGCGACCGGATCACCCCTGTGCATCGCTCCGCACCCTTTGCTTCCATTCGCAGAAGTTACACTGCGCTTTTACCGTCAGATATCCGCAGGTTTCACAAGGCCGAAGACGGTCTCTGTCCGATTTCCCCTCAAACGGGTTTTTTCGCAAAAAATCCTTATAAAAACGGATCTTCGTTCCCGGCATTTTGCGCTCAATCAGTTCCATGGCCTGATGATAGGTCGACGAAGTTGCCCCGCTTTGCAGGGGGCATTTTTCCTCCACTGACGGGATTTCGCACAGCTCGCTATAATACCGGATCTCCTCTTCGAGAGTCAACACGAACGGCTTCACTTTTTTTGCCAGAGACCGGTCACCCTGAAGCACCGGATACTGCCGGGAGAGGGACTCCTCCTGCCAATTCAGCAAATTCCCGAGCAGCAACGCGGCCCCGTCATCGAGATGATGACCGGTCACCACGCAGTGAGCGTCCCGCGCCGCCTGATTCAAAAGATACCGTTTTATCGTTCCGCAAGCCTGACAGGAAGCGCGATTGACTTTCCGGGCAATCTCCTGCATACCGGCGCCGAATATGGTCTCCACCCGGACAATATCCAGCGGATATCCTTTTTGTGCGGCGTACCCGGAAATAAGATCCTCGCACGTATGGGAATAAGAGCCGAGACCCAAATGGATATGTACTGCTTTAATCGCGTACCCCAGGTCCGCCAGCACCTTCCATAAGGCCATACTGTCTTTTCCTCCGGAGATCCCGACTACCACCCGGTCATCTCCGGCAAACATCCGGTATTTTTCCACTGCCGCCTGGACCCGTTTTTCAAACCGCTGCAGAAAACAACGGCGGCAGAGAGGCAGTTTATAGCTGCGGATAAAAAATTCGCGGGGTCGTGTGCGGCATATCCGGCATTTCATGGTCGTCTTTTGAGGTCACAGAAGAAGGAAATGCACTCCCTTCAGAGGTATTGTACCATCCGTTCCAGAGCGGTACGCGCGGAATCGCCCGTCTCCGGAGGGATCACGATTTCGTGCCGCTGCCGCTCCAGGGATTCGCGCACCTGACGCAGCGTGGTCTGTTTCATGTCCGCGCAGATTCTTTTGGAACCAAGCGGGAAAAATTCCTTCTCCGGAGACTCCCGGCGCAACCGGTACAGCATCCCTTCCTCGGTACCGATCACGAACCTGCGGGCGGCCGACTCTTTTGCCCGGCGCAGCATACCCGAGGTAGAAAGCACGGCGTCTGCCCGTTCAAGCAATTCCTTACGGCATTCCGGATGTACCAGGATTTCGGCGTCGGGAAAGTTCTCGCGTGCTTCCTGCAATTCGTCCGGAGAAAACTGTTCATGCACGTTACAGCATCCCTCCCACACCAGAATTTCTTTTTCCGGCACGTTCCGGGCCACCCACCAGCCGAGATTGCGGTCCGGCACGAAAATAACCCTGCGTGCGGGAACATTGCGAACTACTTTCACCGCGTTGGAAGAAGTACAGCACACATCACTCAGCGCTTTGATTTCAGCGGAGGAGTTCACGTAGCTGACGGTCCAGGCATCCGGATTTTCGCGCTGGAGCCGTTTCAGGGCCGCGGGAGTGATCATATCGGCAAGAGGACACCCGGCAGAGAGCACCGGAAGGAGCACGGTTTTCCGGGGTGAGAGGATTTTCGCCGTTTCCGCCATGAACCGCACGCCGCAGAATACGATCACGTCGGCGGTTGAATCTTTGGAAATCTTGGCCAACTCCAGAGAATCCCCGCTCACGTCGGCGATACCCTGCACTTCGGGGATTTGATAATTATGTGCGAGGATAACGGCGTTCAACACGTCCTTGCGCGCGGAAATGATCGTCGCATCACTCATATTTCACCTCACAAGAAATCTTATTATACCGTTCTGAATATATTTGGCAAATACAAAATGCGCGCGAAAAACCGCGCTGATAGTGATTTACAAATACGCGCTGCAGGATACAATTTTATTATGAACTGTTCTGTCTTTCGCTCGCTGCAGGACCTCTTTTTTCCCCGCACCTGCTTTTCCTGCGGAAGCAGGATCACCGAGGGAATCCTCTGCCCCCTTTGTCTGCGCCAAATCCGTTTCATCCGGCCGCCGGTCTGCCGGATGTGTTCCGGTGCGCTTGGCGACGGGACCGCGGTATGCCGGCGTTGTCTCCGGTCCCGGCCGGCCTACCACCGGCTAATCTGCGCCGCACACGACACCGAGCCGCTCTCCGGACTTATCCGTCTGTTAAAATACCGGCACTATGACTTCATCGGCGAATTCCTGTCCCGCCTTCTGGTTCGATACTGCCGGGAACAGGCGGTTTCCTTCCCGCCGGAAACCGTTGCCGTCGGGGTCCCGCTCCATCCGGCCCGCCGCCGGGAACGCGGATATAACCAAACCGCCCTGCTGGCGAAAAACTTCTCGAAGTTTATTCACATTTCCTTCAGAGATGATATAATTGTGAGATTACGCAACCGGCCTTCGCAGACGCATCTGAGCATTGCACAACGGCGGAAGAACGTGCAGAATTCATTTATCGCTTCAAAACGTGCCAAGGGGAAAACTATCCTGCTTGTAGATGACATTTACACGACCGGGGCGACGGTCAACGCCTGCAGCCGCGTCTTGCGGGAAGCTGGAGCCGGCGATATTACCGTACTCACGGTAGCCCGCGCATGCCCGGAACACACATACGGGGGAAAAGACTGATGAGAATTCTCAGAAACTACATACTGAAAGACTTCTTTTCTACTTTTCTGTTCGCACTGCTCTCTCTCAGCATGGTTATGCTACTGGGGAACATGATGAAAATATCCGATATGGTGATCAGGAAAGGTGTGAGCGTGGCGGACGCGCTCAAGATCTTTTCCTTTTTTATCCCGTACCTGCTCGGATTCACGCTTCCCTTATCCTTTTTGCTGGGTATCCTGCTCAGCATGGGCAGACTGGTGACTGATAACGAGATCGTCGCCATCAGAGTCGCCGGCATTTCCTTACTGCGGATCCTGAGAATATTCATGATTATCGGCATCGTAGGATCGTTATTTCTCCTTCTTCTCAACGACCGGGTCATTCCGGACTATCATTATAAATATCATGCGCAGCTGAAAAACACTTTTTCGCAGAACGTATCGGCCTTAATTGAACCCGGAATTTTCCTAGAACATTTCGACAATTACGTCTTATACGTGTCTGATAAGGAAGGGAACAAACTCAAAAACGTCTATATCTGGGAAGTCGACGACCAGGACGAAAAGAGCAAACTGGTATTCGCCCGCCGCGGCGAATTCGTCGTCGAAAACGATTTGATGAAGATGAAGCTTGAAGACGGGTTCCGGGACGAAGTGAATCTCGGAAACCGTGATGAGTTTTTCCAGATGGAATTCAAGATGTTCTTCATGGACATACCGATCCAGGAACGGACCCCCGTAAAAGTGAAAAAAAAGCCGGCGGATATGCATCTGACCGAAATCGCTGGAAAAATCCGCACTTTGCGGCTGAAAGGGATATGGCCGCCTCCGGTCGAACTTACGAAGGAACTCCACGAACGGATCAGTTTTTCGTTCTCGATCCTCACCTTTATTCTTCTGGGCTTCGGCGCGTCGTTGGTGGTGCGCCACCGGGAAAAAAGCATTAATTTCGGCATCGCGGTCATTATCGCCGGCATGTATTATTTATTATTTATTCTCGGAGAAACATTGGTGGAATCGCACACAATCTCTCCGGCACTGGGCATGTGGATGCCGAATATCGCGGTAGGACTTTTGGGAGCGTATCTCATCTATCGTCATGCGTATCGTCGATAAATACATCCTCAGCCGCACCGTCCGGGTCTACGTCTTCGTGTTTCTTATCTTTGCCGGCTTGTATTTCATCATCGATCTCTTTTCACATTTAGAGGATTTCCTCGACACCGATCCTCCGATCGGAATACTCCTGCAGTATTACCTCAATATGCTTCCCTTGATTTTCATGCGTGTCAGTCCTTTCGCCCTTCTTACCAGCGTGTTGTATACATTCGGGGAGCTCAACAAGCACAATGAAATGGTTACTTTACGCGCTTCCGGAATCAGCTCTTTCAAAATTGCTTTCCCGGCGGTATTCCTGGCCGTACTTATTTCCAGCGGCGCTTTTTTTCTCCAGGAAAAGGTCCTGATCTCCACCCAAAAAACCGTCGAGGACATATCCCTGCGTTATATCAAAAAGAAAGATCTTTCCTCCCATGAAATAAAACAGTTCCCGTTTGTCGCCGGAAATAAAATTTTCCTTGTCGAACATTTCTCCGCACTGGATGAGAAAATGGAAAAGGTCATCGTCTTCCAGGAAGGAAACGGGGGCAATATCGACCGTCAACTGCTCTGCCGGGAAATCATTTATCAAAACGGCAGCTGGATCGGATCCGATATCATTGAATACACATTCGACGACGAGGGAAGCAGGAGAGACCCCGTGCGCTGGCAGGAAAAGAAGATCCCGCTGGAAGAATCGCCTCAGGAACTGTTGTTTAAGAAAAGTATTTTTCTTCAGTTTGTCCCGTTAAAGGAACTGTACCAAAAAATCCAGAGTTTGAAAAAGATTCACACCGAAGCGAAATTGAACCCGCTGATCGTGGACTTCCACTACAAACTGGTCAATCCCTGGGCTCATTTTTTTCTTATTCTGGGGACGCTCCCCCTGGCGCTCGAAATCCGCAAACGCAAAGTCGGCTTACTTTCTCTGGGAATCGGATTTCTGTTCTTTTTTCTTTATTACGTACTTTCGTTCATGAGCATGGCCCTGGGGAAAGAAGGCATCATCATCCCTTCGTTATCGGCGTGGCTGGCGCCGCTTTTTTTCCTCACAATGGGAATTACCGGCCTTTTTTCGAGCCGATAACCCGCTTCTCCGTCTTACCAGAATTTCTCTTTTATCTGCTCATCCCAGCGATGCAGAGTGTGCAGGAACCGTTTCTTTTTATGTTCTCTTTCGAACGGAGGAGCGAAAAAGAACGTGGCATTTACCGTACCTTCCACGCACTCCTTTACCGCGACCATCGTACCCACCGGAATCCCCACGATCGCTCCGGTTACCGGGTCGTATTCCTCGGCGTAATGGCCCATGGCAAGCGGCACGTTGGCCCAGGAAACCGATGCGTCGCCGACGCCGTAGCTCAATTTTTCGGCCGGATCATGGTAGGGATCATAGATCCCCCGGTCGGCATAAGCACAGGGAACGCATAAGGCGAGCAGAAAAACACACAACAACCCTTTTTTCATCTCCCCCCTCCTTTCTTCTGTCCACTGATATCCTGGATCAATATGCCCCTCTCTCTCACCCTTCTGATATACCATATTCAACCTGCGAACAACAGGGCCCAACGTCAAGAGAAACGCAAAAAAAGGAAACGCTTTCAGCGTGACTTTGTGTTTCCCCGGTAGATCCGGGGAATCCGGTCGGATAATCTGGTGAGGATCTCGTAGGGAATCGTCCCTGCCCAGTGGGCAAGCTGTTCGGCGGATACGCGGCGGCGGGAGGATTTTCCCAGCAAAATGACTTCGTCTCCAATACGGGCGTCTTGGCCCCTCGGTAGACGGAACATGAAATGATCCATGCATACCCGGCCGGTTTGAGGACAAAGACAATTCTTGAAAATTACCTGCGCGCGGTTTGACGCGCTCCAGGGATATCCATCCGCGTATCCGGCAGCGACCGTAGCGATTCGGGTACTGCTCTTGGCCCGGAATGTACGGCCGTAACTCACACTTCCGCCGCGGGGAACAATTTTCCGGTAGATCACCCGGCTTTTCAGCGACAATGCCGGAGAAAGCGGGAACTCGGTATTCGAAGCGGGTTGAACTCCGTATAACGCCAGCCCCGGGCGCACCAGGGAAAAATGCGAATCGGCGAAAAGCAGAGTCGCGGCACTGTTGGCGCAATGAACCAGACGCACCGGCACACCGGCAGTGCGCAATTGCGCCACGAACCCGCGAAACGCCTCAATCTGTGCACGCGTAAATTCCGGATCGGTATCCGCTACGGGAAAATGGGTAAACACACCGTCGATCTCAAGACGCGGGTAACGAGAACGAATTTCCTCCGCCAATTCGGCCGCCTGCCGGCGATAAGGTCCGAGGCGTCCCATTCCGGTATCAATCTTCAGATGAACCGGCACGGTACAGGCGCGTTTTTCGGCCGCTTTCTGCAGCTGACGAACGAGAGCAAGACCGGCGACGGCGGGAATCACACGGTATTCCAGACAATAGGAAGCGTATTTCGGCAAAAGGAGGCTTAGTAACAGAATCTCTTTTTTTATCCCCGCTTTCCTCAACTGAATGGCTTCTTCCAGGCTGCCCACTCCGAACAGGTCCGCCCCCGCCGCGGCAAAAGCCCGCGCCGCCGGGATCAATCCATGGCCGTAGGCTTCCTGTTTTACCGTCGCCAATATTTTCACCCTGGTTCCTACGTGCCGGCGAATGTGTTTCAGATTGCGGCGCAGCGCCGAATCGTCCACCTCAATCCATAATGGGCGGAAAAAAAGAGGATCGCGAGAACCCGGACGGCTCATGCTGCGGACCTCCGTATTTGGCATGTATCCGGGTGAAGATACCACGGCTCCAGTTCCTTCAGCGGAACGAACTGCCGCCGACGGAACGACTCAGCCGCGGACGGCAGGAAATACTGAGCCCGGGGAAAGACAAGGGTTTCAATCCGATGAACCTCAGGGAAGCGGGTATTTAACTCCTCCCGCACGCTCACATCCGGCGTCAGGAACAGATATTCGCGGTGCGCGGGAACAAAATCCTTGGGCCGGACAAGCGTCGCGGTCTTCTCCCCGGAAAGTGCCTTAGCGGCGCCCCCCCGGAACGTCGCCCCGTACCACAGCTCGCGGCGGGCATCGGCAACAACCGCGATCTTTTCGTGCTGTCGGAAGGGATAGGCGCAGGAAAAAAAACTGCCTATCCGCATCACGGGAACATTCAGCGCAATACTGAGCCCCTTCACCGCGGCGAATGAGATACGCAAACCGGTAAAAGATCCCGGCCCTCCCCCGACCGCCAGCGCATCAAGTTCCTCAAGCCGGATACCGCTGTTCCTGCACACGGAATCCAATTCGGCGATCAATGCCGAAGCGCTGCGCGCGGCAATCCGGTTGTAAGTCACCGCCGGCCTGTCTCCTTCGGAAAACGCAAAGGAAAGATTTTCTGTCGATGTATCCACTAACAATAACTTCATGGGGCATCCGATACAACTATATCGCGGCCAGGAAATCCCTTCAAGGATAATTTCATCAGACGAACATCCCGTTCAAGGAACGAAAAGGTAATTTTTAAGAAACGCGGCAGATAGCGTTCGACTTTCTCCCCCCATTCGATCACACAGACAGTATCCGGCGCATACCAATATTCGTCCAGCCCCGCGGAAAAAACCTCGTCGGGAGCGATACGATAAAGGTCCATATGATAGAGCACCGGCCGGGCCTGATAACGCCGCAGGAGAGTAAACGTGGGACTCCTCACGGGATCCTCACTCCCGCATCCCCGGGCGAACCCGCGAACAAAGGTCGTTTTCCCCCCGCCCAAGGCGCCCTCAAGCAAAACCACATCGCCGGCACGGCAAAATTGAGCACACCTCTGCCCCAGCAGAGTGGTTTTTTCGGCGGAATCGCTCTTCAGCGTGATTTGCGTGTGTTCGCCCATCGGGTAATTTTCCTGAGGTTCGGTGTATGAATCACTCCGGTTTCGGTGACCAGCGCGGAGATATATTTCGCCGGGGTCACGTCGAACGCAGGGTTCTCCACGGGCACCTTCCCGGGCGCGATCGTCTGGCGCCCGCGGACTTTGCGCACCTCATCGGGATGACGCTGTTCAATGGGAATAAGCTCTCCCCGCGCTAAGCTCAGATCGAACGTACTGGACGGCGCCGCGACATAAAACGGGATCCCATGATGAGCGGCAAGTACCGCCAGACTGTAGGTGCCGATTTTATTCGCCGCGTCACCGTTGGCGGCGATCCGGTCGGCGCCGACGAATATCTTATCTATTTTGCCCTGCCGCATCAGCGCCGCGGCCATATTATCGGAAATCAGCGTGCAGGGCACGCCACTGGTAAAAAGTTCCCACGCGGTGAGACGGGCCCCCTGCAGCAGCGGCCTGGTCTCATCCACGTATACATGAATCCGTTTCTTTTGCCGGTGCGCGGTATACACGACCGCCAAAGCGGTCCCTATACCTCCGGTTGCCAACGCTCCCGCGTTACAGTGAGTCAACAGCCGGTCTCCCCGCTTGACGAGTTGAGCGCCGTAACGGCCCATCTGACGGCACATGCGGCAATCCTCGTCGTGAATACGGCGGGCTTGGGCCCATAAAATCCGTTTTACCTCCGCGGAGGTCCGCGGAGCACAGTTTTCCGCGGCACGACGCATGCGCTGCACCGCCCAGGAAAGATTCACCGCCGTGGGACGGGCGGCATTCAACCGCGCGGCTGCGTCCCGTACGAACTCTACCAGAACCGCACCGCCGCCGCGCTTTTTGCGCGCGCACACGGCGATACAGTAGGCGGCAAACACTCCGATCAAAGGAGCGCCGCGAACCCGCAATTGCGAAATCGCCCGCATCCCGTGGTCGACGGTTTCACACCGCCGCCACACCTCCTTTTCCGGAAGCAGACGCTGATCGAGATAACGAAGCGTGTACCGCGATATCTTAATCGATTCGATCTTCATCGTGAAACTCCTTCCGTCGGAACAGACGAGCGGCGTTTGCCGCTACCTGAGTCTGGAGATCAGCCAGCGCGACCCCTTTACATTCAGCGGCGAACACATACACCGCTTCCAGATCCAGGGGGGTCGTCGCCGCGCCGCGCAGGCGCATATACGGAGAATCAGTTTCCAGCAAAATTTGGGATAACGGACACTGCCGGAGCGATTCAATGATCCTCTTCTTCTGCCGCAGTATGTTCAGGGAAAAAGACGCGGTTCCCCCCTTATCCGTGATCCGGGCCAGAAGCGCCGGAGAGTAGGAGTAACAATGGAAAACCACCTCCCGGTAATCGGAAAAGACCCGGTCAATCGTCTCAAGGACCGTATCTTCCGGTTCCTGCGTGAGATCCACGCGGGAGTGAATCATCACCGGAAGAGCGCATTCCCGCGCCAGCCGGAGAAACTCAAAAAACACGTGCTCCTGGTCTTCCCTGGATGCGTCCGCTTTATAATCGATACCGATCTCCCCTATCGCGACAACCCGCCCGCGGAAACGCGAAATGAGCTCCCGGTAGGAAGAGATGGTGCTGCCGGTATACGTCCCGGCCCGAAAAGGATGGAATCCGACCGCCGCGTACACGTACGGATTTTGCCCGGCGAGCGCGGTTGACTTCTCTGTAGTTGCCAGATCAATCGAAGAATTTACGCATAAGAATTCGGATGATAACCGTGCCGCAACCCGGTTCAGGTCATCCTGAGAAAGAGAAGTAAGATGGCAGTGCGCGTCAATCAACATCAATACGAGGGAATAACGGTGTTTCTTTATGCACGTGAAAACTTCCGTCTGCATGCCAATCCGCGTGTTCCAACGCACCCTGTCGTGCGAGGAGTGAAGAATCAATGCCTATCTGGCGAAATATCGTCCGGGCGGTACCGGGAATAAAGGGAGAAAGATACACCGCCACGACCCGAATTCCCTCGAGAAGATGATAAAGGAACACGCCCAACTCATCCGTCCGGCCGGCTTTGTTCAATTCCCACGGCTTTCGTTCCTCTACGTATTTATTCATCAGCCGCACGAACTCAAACACCTGCGCAAGCGCGTTCGAAAAATCTCCCTGATCCATTAAACGGGGATATTCGGATTTCACCGTGGCGAACACCCCGGCAAAAGACTCCGGGAGCGGCGAGGATATCCCGGACACCAAACCTTGCGCGTATTTCTCGGTCATGTTGATCGTCCTATATACCAAATTCCCCAAATCATTCGCCAAATCGCTGTTCATCCGGTTCACAATTGCCCGCCAGGAATAGTTCCCGTCCATGCCGATGGGAACCTCCCGCAAAAGGAAGTAACGAAGCGCGTCGACTCCGCTTGACGATTCATCTTCGCGACCGCCGCCGAGCTGCGGGATGATTTGCCGCGGATCGATGATGTTGCCCCTGGACTTCGACATCTTCTCTCCTTCAAATTTCCACCAGCCGTGCGCGAAAATCACTTTCGGCTGCGGCAGTCCGAGCGCTCGCAGCATCACCGGCCAAAACACGGCGTGATGACGGAGAATATCTTTTGCCATAAAATGTACGTCCGCGGGCCACACCCGGCCAAACCGGTCAGGATCAGTCAAATACCCCGCTCCGCTGATATAATTCAGGAGCGCATCAAACCATACATAGACCACGTATTCGGGATCGAGCGGGAACTCCACGCCCCAGGATACCCGGCTCCTCGGGCGGGATATACAGAGATCTTCAAGCGGGTTATTTTCCAGAAATCCCCTCACCTCGTTATACCGCACCTGAGGACGAATCCAATCCGGGTGCTCCCGCAACTGAGATTTCAGCCACGGTTCATATTTCGACAGACGGAAGAAATAATTTTCTTCCTCGAATTCCTGCAGGTCCCTGCGGCAATCCGGACATCTCCCTTCGGTTTCCTTGATTTGCGGTTCGGTCCAGAAAGATTCACAGGGCACACAATAGAACGCGCGGTAGGAAGCCTTATAGATATCCCCGTTCCGGTCCAGCCTGCGGATCACTTCCTGAACCGCGTGCTGATGGAACTGATCCGTGGTACGGATAAAAAAATCATATCCGATGTCCAGCATTTCCCACAAGGCGGTAAAATGCTCCACCACGGAGTCCACGTACGGCTTTACCTCCTGCTGGTGCTGGTGAGCGGCTTTCTTGATCTTCTCGCCGTGCTCATCGGTACCGGTCATGAAAAATACGTCCGCGCCCCGAAGACGCTGATACCGCGCCATGCAATCGGCGATTACGTTCGTATAGGCGTGTCCCACGTGGGGTTTGGCATTCACGTAATATAGGGGCGTGGTGACATAATACTTAGCACCCATTACATTTCCCTTTTCCGCAAAGCTCCACTTTTTCCACTCGTCCGTCTTCAAGTTCCACGTATATCGTACGCTTGAGCACATTCACCGAAGTGACCTTACCCCTTCCTTTCGGCGTTTCAAACCACTGGCCCTCTTTGGGAAGTCCCTTGCCCAGCTCCCGGTAATTCTTATACTCGTAAGACAAACAGCACATCAGCCGCCCGCAGATCCCCGAGATCTTTCCCGAACTTAACGGAAGCTTTTGCTGTTTCGCCATTTTCATGCTCACCGGCTCAAAATTCTTCAAAAAACGGACACAGCACAGCTTCTGACCGCAGGGGCCTACGCCGCCGAACAGCCGGGCTTCGTCGCGAACTCCGATCTGCCGCATTTCGATACGCCGCTTAAATACCTTCGCGAGATCCTTCACTAATTCTCTGAAGTCAATGCGGCCTTCCGCGGTAAAGTAAAACACGATTTTCTTTTTGTCAAAAGAATATTCCGACTCGACCAGCTTCATCTTCAGCTTGTATTCGCGGATTTTTCGCGTACAGATCCGCATTGCGTCACGGGCTTCTTTCCCGTTCTGCCGAATAACCCGCATATCCTCCTCGGTCACCTTACGCAGGATACTTTTCAAGGAATTATTCTCTCTTTTCCCCGGGTTATCCCGGTCGAGCTCAAGTTCGCTTACTTCCACTACTTCCCCGAAATCGGTGCCCCGGTCCGCCTCTACGATCACGTAGTCGTGGACGTGAATCCCCTCGTCGACCTTATAAGTCATCAGTGGACCGGCCTCTCTTAAACGCACTAACGCAACTCTCATCGTACCACTCCTAAATTTTAGACTGAATTATATTCTGTGCGAGATTCATGTTCACCGTATCAGCGGCGGCAGCAACCCGAAGCATACCCGCTTCCAGCGCCATAAGCCGCTCGGTGGTATACGAACGCAGGATTATCTCACAATCACCGCTTTCTCTCAAGGAATTATTCTTGCGGTAGCGCGCACAAAGATGCGCGTGTACGCACTGTATCATGCACCGCAGGAATTCCATAAATTCCTGCCGTTTTTTGAATTTTTTCCGATGGCCGCGCAAAAACGACGCGACGTCGGATGCCTCCTGCGCCGCGCCAACTTCCCGAACTTCCTCCGGAAGAAAGACTTTGCGGCACCGGGAGAGAATCGTGGGAAGGATCCCCTCGGTATGCGCAGCACACACCATGATACAGGAATGTCCGGGGGGCTCTTCCAGCGTCTTGAGAAACGCGTTCGCCGCTTCGGCGGAAAAACACTCCCCGCCGTTCACTTTCAGGATTTTTAACGGGATACGGAAACTCCGCAGGCTCAGGAATTCCCTGCTTTCACGAATACTCTGAATTTTTATGGTGTGAGGATCAGGAGCAATGATCTTCAGATCCGGATGCCTTCCTTCTGCCATTTTTCGGCAGTCCCAGCACGTTCCGCATCCGAAAGAGGAAACCTCGCAGGCAAATCCCTGAAGAATCCTGAGCATCAGCTCCTCGTTATCCCCCACGAACAGCATCGACTGATTCAGGCGTTTCCTCTGTTTCAGCAGCGAAAAATATTTAAGCAGCCGCTCAGTTTGCGGAATCTGTTGCGTCATGACATTTACCGGTCTTTTTCCGTCGGAGGAAAAAATCTTCCAGCGCGTCTTTCACCCGGGGATAAATTACCTCCAGTGCGCCGCGGGCGTCGATGACTTTAATCCGATCCGGATGTTGCCGGGCCAGCAAGAGATACCCTTCGCGAAGTTTACAGTGATACTGATAGGAACGGGATTCGATCCGGTCTTTCTGCGGAATGCGGGCCAGCCCCTCTTCTACTCCGGAATCGAGCAGCAAAGTAATATCCGGAACCATCCCCAGGGAAAATATCCTCACTCCTTCCCGCGCCTGTTCCCGGAGTCCCAGCGCATATCCCTGGTAAGCCAGGGTCGAATCAAAAAACCGGTCACAGATCACTACGTCATATTCATCAAGCGCCGGACGAAGCTTTTCGTCGATCAGCTGGGTGCGGGCCGCGAGATACAGCAGCAGCTCCGTGGACGGAGAAATTTCGCGGTTCTCCGGATCAAGCAGGATTTCCCGGATACGTTCCCCGATCCGGGTAGATCCCGGCTCGCGGAAAACCGCTACCTGCCGTTTCTGCTCCTGAAAGTACCGTTCCAGGTACCGGATCACGCTGCTCTTTCCGCTTCCTTCCAGTCCTTCCACGCTTACAAACAACGCGCGCCGGCTCAAATCTTCCTCCGCCATACGGTTCCGTGCTTCGTGTCTTCGAGAATAACCCCTTTGGCGTCCAGTTCCTCGCGGATCGCGTCCGCTTCTTCGTATTTTTTTTCCTTGCGCATTTTTTCTCTTTCTCTGATCATGGATTCGACTTCCCGCTCCGAGATCGTGGAGGAAGAGACGTATTCAAAAGTAAAGCAGAAAACGTCGCACATTTCCCGCAGAATTTCCTCCGCGCAGTCAAGGAACGGATCCTTCCCGTTCTCTTCCTGATCAAGCCTCCTGTGACATTCGTTGACCAGCTCGAACAACGCGGCAAGCCCTTCCGGCATGTTGAAATCGTCATCCATGGCCCCAATGAACTTCTGCCGGTATCGCTGGGCGGATTCCGCACCGCTTTCCTTTTTTCCGGTCCTGTCACGGTGTTCGAGTCTGTCTCTGACGTTGACGATCCGCCCGTACGCGCTCTTCATCTCTTCCATCTTCCGCCAGGAAAAATCCACGGAACTCGCGTAATGAGCCTGTAAAAATAAAAGTTTCAGCGCATCGGCCGGAAAGCGTTCGCACACCTCCCTGATGGTCACGAAATTACCGGCGGATTTCGCCATCTTTTGATGTCCGATTGTCACCAATCCGTGATGTATCCAAAATCGCGCGAACGGTCTGCCGGTACGGGCCTCGGATTGGGCCAGTTCGTTTTCATGATGAGGGAACACCAGATCTCTGCCGCCGCCGTGAATATCAATCGTTTCGGTCGAAAGACATTTCAGGCTCATCACCGAACATTCAATATGCCACCCGGGCCGGCCCGATCCCCACGGACTTTCCCAGGACGGTTCCTGGGATTTGGCCTTTTTCCACAGCGCGAAATCAAGGGTATCGCGTTTACGGGGATCGGCCTCGATCCGCACCGAATCAAAAAGATCATCGATCTTTTTCCCGGAAAGCTTCCCGTAATCAGGAAACGAACGGACGGAGAAATATACGTTTCCCTCGCTCTCGTATGCATATCCCTGTTCAATCAAGGACCGGATAAACTCCTGCATCTCCGGTATGTTTTCGGTCGCGAGGGGTTCCTGTTCCGCCCGTGGAATGCCCAGCCGCGCGAGATCTTCCCGGTAACTTCGGATATACGTTTCCCGCACCATTTCAAACGCCTCCGGCAACGCAAGATGTTCCCGTTCGCTGACGGTGCGCGCTTTCCGGATGATTTTATCGTCTATGTCGGTAATGTTACGGATATGGCGCACCCGGTATCCCCGAAAAGAGAGATAACGCTTGATCACCTCAAAGATATACAATGACCGGGCGTGTCCGATGTGACAATGATCGTATACCGTCACCCCGCACGTGTACAGATTCACCTGACCCGGCGCCTGCGGCTGAAATTCATCCTTTTTGCGGGTAAGCGTATTATAAATTTTCATCGCTCTTCACACTCGCCACGGCCATACAGCATACGGCGTCCTTCCCCCCCAGCAGAGACAATCCCTCTTTGGATTTGATTTTCACGTTCACCGGACAGGAAAACAATTTCTTCAACTGCCCGCACATCGCTTCTTTATAGGGCACGAGGCGGGGAGCCTGGGCGACAATCGTCACATCAATGTTGATCAACGAAAACCGTCCTTCCATTTTTCCCAATACGAACCGAACGATTTCCGCGCTGGAAACGTTCTGCGAAGATTCCGCTTCGGGCGGAAACAAATCTCCTATATCCCCTAACCCGCACGCCCCGCAAAGGGCGTCACAAATCGCGTGCAGCACCACATCTCCGTCGGATACGGCTGAAAGAGTCCGCTCATAGGGGATTTTTACCTGGGCCAGAAGAATATCCCTGCCCCGATCCGTGTAGGCGTGCACGTCGAACCCGAAGCCTGCTCGTGTATGTGTCACCGATCATACCCTTCTTGTTTTCCCCGGAAAAAATCCAGATCCTCCGGGAACGTAATTTTAACGTTCTTCCGCTCTCCTTCAATCACTTTTACCTTTCCACCCGTCTGCTCCACCAGTTGAGCGTCATCGAAATACTCTTTATGTTCGGCGTTCGCGTAGGCGTGCCGAAGCATTTTTCTTCGAAAGCCTTGGGGAGTCTGCACCGCGTAGACGGAATTTCTATTCAGCGTAGAGTTCACGTACCCCCTGGAATCAACCGTTTTCAGCGTATCTCTGGAACGTATCCCGCAAATGACCGCTTCATGGCTGTCCAGCGCGCTGATCACCCGCCCGATCAATTCCGGCGACACAAAAGGGCGGGCCCCGTCATGTATCAACACCCCGCGTATCGTTTTTTTTAGCGCATCAAGGCCGTTTCTCACCGATTCGGTGCGGCACGCGCCTCCTTCCGCCAGACGCACTTTTTTTTCGGGAAACCACTCCTCCGCGCGGGAGAAATGTTCCCGGCGAAGAACGAGCACGACTTGATCAATGCCTCCGGCACGCAAAAAGGTCCGGCAGGCGTGGACGAACAGCGGCGCCCCGTTCACCTTTACACAGGCCTTGTCCCGGCCGAACCGGGCTCCCTTCCCCGCACATACGATCACCGCCCCTGTTTTCATAGTCAGTTTTTGCGGCAAGCTGCGTCAGCCGGCCAGTTTCGTGAACACGATACGGCCGCTGGGACTTTGCAGTACCGAAGTCACTTCTACCTCTGCCATCTTCCCGATCAGCCAGCGGGCATTTTCCACGACTACCATCGTGCCGTCCTCTAAATAACCGACTGCCTGGTTATGTTCTTTCCCTTCTTTGATCAGCTTAAGTGAAAACCGCTCGCCCGCGATGAATATCGGTTTAAGCGCGTTGCTGAGATCATTGATATTCAACACCCGCGCTCCCTGCAGCTGCGCGATACGGTTCAAATTGTAGTCCGTGGTGAGAATTTTCGCCCCGAGATCACGGGCAAGCTTCACTACTTTTTCGTCAACCGACTTCACACCCTCGATGTCTTTGTCGTGGATTACCACTTCAATGTAGGGCTCCTTTTTTAACGAATGCAGTATTTCGATCCCGCGCTTCCCCTTCTGCCGCTTCATATGCTCGGTGGAATCGGCCAACGCGCGCAGTTCATTCAACACCACCCGGGGAATCAATAACCTCGCCTCCAGGAACCCGGTCTTCACGATATCGAGAATCCTGCCGTCAATGATACTGCTGGTATCCACGACAATCGTTTCTTCCTTTAATTCCTGGCGTCGGAATTTCACGTAAGGGATCACGAGATTGAAATCGCTTTTTCCCTTGATCCCGAGCGTAAGCCCCAGATACACAAAAATGAAGGTAAAAAACACCTGCACTACCGACAGTACTTCGGCCGGCACCGGGAACAGGCGCAGTGCCTCATTGAAAATTTTCGCGATCAACAGCCCCAGCAAAATACCGAACACCGCGCTAGAAAGCCCCTTCAGGGAAACCCTTCTTGCGAATATCTCGAATAATACCACAATGAGTCCGATCACGAATCCCATCAACGTATACATCAGTAAGTTTTCCTTGCTCAACGCGTATCCTGCGATCGTGCAGATAAAAATGAAAAATACGCGCAACAAAAATAATTTTCCCATCATCCTACCTCCTTTTTCCGCGTGCGAAAACAAAATTTCAGGAAAACACCTTATGAATGACATCCTGTAACGTGGCGCACGGAACCACTTTCAAATTTTTTGGCGCATCCAGATCTTTCGTGTTCACTTCCGGTATGAAACACCGGCGAAAATTCCCGCGGTACGCTTCTTTCAAACGGCCGTTGATCCGGCTCACTCTGCGCACCTCTCCGGCCAATCCGATCTCGCCGATAAATACCGTGTCAAAAGACACCGGACGTTCTTTATAACTGGACACGATTGCCACCGCCGCTCCCAGATCGGTCGCGGGATCGTTCAGGCGAATGCCGCCGGCCACATTCAAAAACACATCCTCGCCCGAAAACGCCAATTTCAGACGCTTCTCGATAATCGCAATCAGGAGAGAAAACCTGTTAAAATCAAAGCCCAAGCTCCTGCGGCGCACCGTCCCGAAACTTGCCCGGCTGACCAGCGCCTGCAATTCTACGAACACCGGGCGAATCCCTTCCAGCGAACAGACCACGCTGCTGCCCGATACTTTTTCTTCCCGGTGTGGAAGAAACAAATCCGCGGTTTTGCTTACCTCTTTCAGACCGCGCGCGGTCATTTCAAAGAGCGCGATATCTCCGGTGGGGCCGAATCGATTTTTGCTGGCGCGAAGGATTCGATAATGAGACAGCGCCTCACCTTCAAAATATAACACGCAATCGACAATATGTTCCAGCAGTTTCGGCCCTGCGATAGACCCTTCCTTAGTAATGTGACCGACCACACAAATCACCACGCCCGAAGATTTCGCGATCCGGGTAAGATGATCGGCGCATCCCCGGATCTGAGAAATACTCCCCTTTGAACCCTCGCATTCCGGGGTGTAGACAACCTGTACAGAATCGATGACCACGAATTTAAACTCGTACTCGCGGACATACCGTTCAATCTGCGCCAGGTCGTCTTCACCCACCACATAAAGATTCCCCAGCGCTTTCCCCAGCCGCTCCACGCGGAGCGCCACCTGTTCCGGCGATTCTTCCGCGCTGACGTACAGCGTCTTTTCTTTTTTCGCAAACTGAGCGGCGACCTCCAGAAGGAGCGTCGATTTCCCCACCCCCGGCGCTCCGCCGACGAGCACGATCTCTCCCTGGACGAACCCTCCGCCCAATACCTGATCAAATTCCTTGATCCCGGTATAGATACGCCGGTAGGAATGTTGCTGTATTTCGGAAAACGGACGCGGCGGAATTACTTCGCGCGAGGCGCGGCGGTTTGAAATGCGGATCTTTGGTTCCGGTTCACGAAAACTTTCCCACTCCCCGCAATGAGGGCATTTTCCCAGCCATTTGATCGACTGATATCCGCATTGTGCACATACAAACATAGTTGAACTCACGTCGACGCCTGCTTTATTCGGGCTTATGCAGCAGTTTCCAAGGATGCTTCTTCAAATCGCGAATAAACTCTTCCGTTACCTGATACAGCGAATCATCGTACAGCAAGCGGCCGACCGTACCTTGTTTATTGCGGACATCTTTCACCAAACCTTTTAAATCAAGCGTAATATCCTCAAGATTTTTCATCGTATTTTCGAACGAGGTCTTAATCTCTCCTTCCTGCACGAATTCCTGAATTTCTCCCATGGTCTGATGAAAAGTCGTGAATAAACTAAAAAGAGGAGTGGGAGACACCCCTTCTACCTGCGCGTTTTCGCTGAGATACCCGGTGATTTCCTCCGGAGGATTGATCTCCAGATACTTCTCCCCGAACAAACTAAGACTGTTGATGAAAAAATATGAGCCTTCGGGTATTTTCACGTTCCGCTGAATGTTGGCATGGACCACGACGTGAGGAATATCGGCGTCGTTTCTGATATCCACCCGGTCGACCTCCCCCACATTCACCCCCAAAAACCGCACCGGGGACGCCGGACGAAGCCCCTCGGCGAACTCAAACCTTATCCGAATAGGATAGGTCCCCCGGAAGAATTTCATCTCCGGCATCGACAACAAAGCGATGAATACCAAAAGCAGGGCTCCCAGGAAAAATATACCTACTTTTATGTATGCGAGATTCCGCCGGATATCTCCCAAACGTTTCTTTTTCATATCACCCCCTTCTTACAAAAACAAAATATTATTGAATATCCTTTCTCGTGATTACATCGGCTTGCTTCTCTGCCTTTTCTCTCTTGCTACTTACCCCTTACTTCTTACTTTTTATCCCTTATTTCTTACCTCTTACCTCTGCCTCTCATCTCGTATCCGGGATCAAGTATCGAACATCCAGAATCCCCCTCCTACACCTCCATCTCCTGAATCGGTCCTTTTGAACTTCCTTCTAAAAACTGAATCACCCGCTTATCCTCGGTCTGTTCCAAATCCTGAGTATCTCCTTCAAAGATCATCCTCCCGCCGAGCAAGAAAGCGAGACGATCGGCAATTTTCAATCCCACCTCGAGATCGTGAGTCACTACCAGCGAGGTGATGTTAAATTGGGAATGGAGACCCTCGATTAAAGACACTATCTTATCTACGGAAATCGGATCCACGCCGGTAGTCGGCTCATCATACACAATGATTTCCGGATTATAAATGATCGCGCGCGCGATCGCCACCCGTTTGCGCATCCCTCCGCTTAACTGATAGGGATATAAATCCTCGATATCTTTAAGTCCCACTAACGCGAGCATATCCCGCACCTTTTCCCTGACTCGCGCCCGCTTCATCTTCGTATGCTGATAAAAATAAAACCCGACATTCTCCTCGATCGTCAGGAAATCAAATAAGGCGCTTCCCTGATATACCAACCCGAACTTTAGACGAATGCGTTTGCTTTCCGAGGGATTCAATCGAGAGATATCGGTATCGTCGATTAATACCCTCCCCGAATCCGGATGCTGCAGTCCGAGGATGTTCTTGAGCAGGACCGATTTCCCGGCTCCGCTTCGGCCGATGATCAAGAACGTTTCTCCTTCATATACGGTCAACGAAGCGCCTTTGAGTACCTGCTTGTTCTCAAAAGACTTATGAATGTTTTCGACTTGTATTTTAGGTTTCAAAGCCATCTTAAATAAAATAGAAAAGCGCCGTAAGAATGCAGTCACAGATAATGATCAGAATGAACGACCGGACTACCGCGTGGGTGACCGAACGGGACACGTCGATCGAGGAAAACGGCCGGAACCCCTCAAAACAGGAAACAAACGCGATAATCGAGCCGAAACAGATGCTTTTCACAATGCCGCCGACGATATCTTTTACTCCCAGCGCGTCAAAGGTGAGCTGGAAATAGAGCCCCGCGGGAAGAGAAAATTTCGTCGACCCGACAATATAGCCCCCTATGATCCCCAGACAGTCGGCATAAATGACCAGCAGCGGCATGCACACGAACAACGCGATAAATTTAGGAACGACCAGATAGTCTATCGGATTGACCGCGAACGTCTCCAGCGCGTCCACCTGCTCGCTTATTTTCATTGAACCGATCCCGGCGGTGATCGAAGCGCCGCTGCGGGCGGCGACGATCAGAGAGCTTAATACCGGCCCCAATTCCCGCACCAGGGACAACGCGACAAGAGAGGCGATATAAATTTCCGATTTAAACTGCTTTAACTGATATGCCGTCTGGAACGCGATAATAATCCCGACAAAAAACGCGATGAGGGAAACCAGGGGAAGACTGTCCACTCCGATAACCACGATTTCGCGCAGTAAAGTTTTCAGTTTTCTTTTTTTCGCGAAAAACCACCAGAGGGTGTCTTTGACAAAGAGCACGATCCCCCCCAGGTATTGAAACATCTCTTCAAACCGCTTAATCAAAGTGATCAAAATTCCTTCCTCCGTTCAAAGCCCACTACGGTTTCGTCCTCCTCAAAACGCAGCCGCAGGAAATCATCGCTCTGCATTTTATACCTGACTTCCGCGGCGGGCCCCATCGTCCGTTCGCTACGCTGTTCATAGGCCCCGAAACTCACGTCGAATTTCGGATCGACGCTTTTTTTGACTTCAACGCTTTTCTCTTTATCCGATTCCAGTTCCCATTCTCCGAGACCCAGCTTTTGAGACACGAAATCGGCTCCGGGAAAAATATTATCAAAATTCCCGATATCCATTTGCCCGACGACTTCAAACTCGCCGCCGTCGGAAAGGGTGATTTTTGAATCGGTAATGCTCAACACCGGCGGTTTACCGAGAAAATTAAGGAACATATGGGCAAACTGCGTTCCCTGGTACTGTCCGTCTTCAATTTCCACCGTTCCGGTCGTCAGCATATTCCCCAGCTGACCCCAGATTTTCGCGTCAAGATCAATCCTTCCCGAAAGCAATTCCGACTGCTGGGCCCATTTCGCCTGCAGCCGGAATTGAACGGTTTCTTCCGGCAGTGAAAGCTTCCCGCTCAGCAGCAGTCCGGAGGCGCGCAAATGGGTCAGCATCACGCTTTCCTCTCGGTGAACGATACGCGCCGACACCTCGGGAAAATACTTGGATCCCACCCGTACGTCTTTTCCCTCAAGCGTGTACACCGCGTAATCTTCTTCGGCCTTGATCTGATATTCGAACGCCGCCGCGACCTCGAATGCCCCCAGCGAAAATCCCCGTATCTTTCCCCGCCGCGCGTTCAGATCAAGTTCGACATAGTTACGCTTGGGTTCGACGATATCCGCGTACCGCCCGGACGCTTCTCCGTCCTCATAGGCCGGCCGGGAAGCGCTGGTATCTGTCACCCTACAGATCACCGCGGCAAAGAACAGAACGCATACGATCCGCTTCATTCAAACCGCAATTCGTCGCCTTTGCGGACCGCCTTAATTTTTATCGGTTCGCCTTCCTTCTTTTTGTACTTTTCGCTGAATACTCCTTTAATGATGTCTTCAGCGAGCGGGTCTTCCAGGTACCGCTGGATCACGCGTTTCAGCGGCCGGGCTCCGTATACCGGATCAAAACCTTTCTCGGTAAATAAATCCTTGGCTTCCTGCGTCAGCACGATCTCGATATTCTGTTCTTTCAGCCGCTCGTTAACGTAACTGATTTCAATACCGACGATCTTATCTAAATCTTCTTTCCCCAGCGGACGGAACACGATAATTTCATCCAGCCGGTTGAGGAATTCCGGTTTAAACGCTTTTTTCACTTCCTCCAGAAGAAACTTCTTCATGTCTTCATAAGAGACGTCCTCGCTCACCGCTTTAAAACCCAGCGACCCTCCTTTCCGGATAATATCGGCGCCTACATTCGACGTCATGATCAGGATCGTGTTCCGGAAATCCACTCTCCGGCCGAAACTGTCGGTGAGCCGTCCCTCTTCGAATATCTGCAGCAGCAGATTAAACACGTCCGGATGGGCTTTTTCGATCTCATCGAGCAGAATGACCGAATACGGCCGCCGCCTCACTTTTTCGCTTAGCTGTCCGCCCTCTTCGTATCCCACATATCCCGGCGGCGCGCCGATCAGCCGCGATACGTTGAACTTCTCCATATATTCGGTCATGTCCAACTGCACAAGCGCGTCTTCGTCACCGAACATTACCTCGGCCAGCGCCCGCGCGAGCAGGGTTTTCCCCACGCCGGTGGGCCCCAAAAACACGAATGAACCGATCGGCCGGCGCGGTTCCTTAATCCCGGCCCGCGCGCGACGGATCGCCCGGGCCATCGCGACGATCGCTTCATCCTGCCCCACGACCCGGCTTCTCAGTTCTTCTTCGATTTTCAGCAGTTTTTCCGACTCCTTTTCTTCTAAACGGTAAATTGGAATACCGGTGATCTGCGCCACCAAACGGGCGATATCTTCCTCGGACACTTGAGGAACGATCTGGTCCCGTTTTTTACTCCAGTCGCGCCGCAGCCCTTCCAGTTTAAAACGCAGGGTCTTCTCCTCATCGCGCAGCTTTGCCGCGGACTCGAAATCCTGCTGTTTGATCAGCGCTTCTTTTTCTTTAATAATTTCGTTGAGTTTCTCTTCCAGCTCTTTGATGTCTTTTGGCGCGGTCAGCACCGCTAGCCGGGAACGCGCTCCGGACTCATCGATTAAATCCACCGCTTTGTCCGGCAGGAACCGTCCCGAAATGTACCGCTCCGATAATTTCGCGGCCGCGTGCACCGCGCTGTCGGAGAACTTCACGCGATGATGCGCCTCATACTTATCCCGTAAACCTTTCAAAATCTCGACCGTCTCCTCCACGGTATTGGGATCCACGAAAATAGGCTGGAACCGCCGTTCCAGCGCGGCATCTTTCTCAATGTACTTGCGGTATTCGTCGAGCGTAGTCGCTCCGATACACTGGATCTCTCCGCGGGACAAGGCCGGCTTCAGGATATTAGACGCATCGATCGCTCCCTCAGCCGCGCCGGCGCCGACAAGGGTATGGAGTTCGTCGATAAAAATGATCACGTCTTTGGAACGCTTAATCTCTTCCATCACCGCTTTGATCCGCTCTTCAAACTGTCCCCGGTACTTGGTTCCGGCAATCATTAACGCCAGATCCAGTACCACGATCCGCTTATACCGCAGGATTTCGGGCACATCGCCCGAATGGATACTCTGCGCCAGTCCTTCGACGATCGCGGTCTTTCCCACGCCGGCTTCCCCCAGCAGGACCGGATTGTTCTTGGTCCTGCGGGAAAGCACCTGAATGACCCGTTCGATCTCCCCTTTCCGGCCGATCACCGGATCGAGTTTCCCTTCGCGGGAAAGCCGGGTCAAATCTCTTCCGAACGAATCCAAAGCGGGCGTTTTGGAAGAACTTGCCGCCGCTCCCTGCGAGGACGCCGACTGCTGATGAATCCCCCCCAGCAGCGCGGAAATCTCTTCGCGCACCCGGCGCAGATCCACACCCAGAGAAAACAGCACCTGGCAGGCAAGCCCTTCTCCCTCGCGGATAAGCCCCAACAGGACATGTTCCGTCCCGATATAATTGTGCCCCAGACTCCGTGCCTCTTCGGCCGCCAGCTCCAGTGCTTTTTTCGCTCTGGGCGTAAACGGCACGTCACCGAGTACCGAGGACACGCTTCCCGGTGAAATAAGCTTTTCCAGCTCCATTCTGAGACGTTCCAGATCGACCCCGAGATTCTGCAGCACCGCACAGGCGACACCTTCACCTTCCCTGATCAGTCCCAGCAAAATATGCTCGGTGCCGATATAATCATGATTAAACCGTCTTGCCTCCTCCTTGGCAAGCACGAGAACTTTGCGTGCGCGTTCGGTAAATCTGTTAAACATTGAAAAACCTCCTCTTTCGCTGTTTCAACGCAGTCTTGTTCGCGATTGTCAACACGGGCTCAGCCGCTCCCTCAACACATCGGCGCGGACCGAATCCCGTTCTTTTTCGTTCAATACTTTGTGCTCAATTTTCTGTAAATGTGCCGGATGCACGCTCAGAAAAAGATTGTTAAGCAATTCTCTCCCCTTCCCTTTTTCGCAGAGGTGGGAGTCCTTTATTATACCTAAATCCAATCCCAATGACAACATGGAAAGGTGCTCCAGCGATTCCTGGGTACTGACCAGCCGGCAGTTGCGCAATAACCCCAAAGCTCTCCATACCCCGTCTTCCATTTTGAGTTTGTATTTGCGGAGCAAAAACCGCCGGGCGTCCATTTCCTGGGACTTCACCTGGTTCACCACCCCGGTCAGGTTCTCGATAATTTCCCTCTCCGAAAGCCCCAGCCGCACCTGATTGGAAATCTGAAAAAAATTCCCCAATGCCTGGGTTCCCTCGCCGAACAAGCCCCGGATCGTAAAAGAAATCTTGGTCAGCAGATCGAGAATCTTGTTGATTTTTTTCGTCAACACCAGTGCCGGCAAATGGAGCATGCATGACCCCCGCAAACCGGTACCGACATTGGTCGGACACGCGGTAAGATAACCCAATTCCGGGGAAAACGCGTACCCGACGGTTTTACTGAACCGGTCGTCGATAGAATTCAGCAGTTCCCAGCACTCCTGAAGATTAAATCCCGAGGTCACTGCCTGCATTCGCAAATGATCCTCTTCGTTTATCATCACCGCGATCTTTTCGTCTCGTGACACAAGCAGTCCTCTCCCCCGCGGCGAGGTCAAATGCTCCCGGCTGACTAAATGCCGCTCCAGCAAAAACTGCTTGTCGACATCCTCAATCTCCGTCATTCGCAGATACAACGCGCGCGACAGCAACGGAATCTGCGCATGAGCCTGCTGGATTTTTTTCAGTATCTGGTTCTTCTGCTGAAAACTGGCGCGGCCCACGAAAGGATACGCGGCCAGGTTCCGGGCCAGCCGGATCCGGGAAGAAAACACGATGCCGGACGACGGACCTTTGCCGTTCAGCCAGCTTTTGGAATTCGAAAGGAACTCGTCAAACATCGCCGGATTTCTTTCTGCGTCGCACCCGCTTAAGCTCATCCCTCAGCCGGGCAGCTTCCTCGTATTCCTCTAACTGTATCGCCCGGTTCAATAAATTTTGCAACTCACGGATTTTTACGTCCAGAGCACCCCGCCCCTTCCCGGTTAACGGCCGCTTCCCCTGATGATACACGGAACCGTGGATCTTTTTCACCAGCGGCAGCAAATGCTCGCGAAACGCGGCATAGCACTTCGCGCAGCCGAGACGGCCGGTTTCTCTGAATTCCCGGTAGGTCGAGCCGCATCCCGGGCATTTTTTCGCCCGGACGCCTTTTTTTTCCTGGGATTTTCCACTCAGCCCCGTGAGAAAGTCGGAAAAACTCACCTGATCCTTGATCTCGGCGGCCTTATGCCGGGCACACTCCTGACAGATGTGCATCTCCACGACCTTTTCGTTCACAATCTCGGTCAGATGTACCGTCGCCGCGTTTTTTTGACACACATCACACAACATAATTGGCCTATTGTCTCTTCTTTACCCCTTTTTGCGCTCGGCTTCCTTCCCTCTGTATCTTCTTACCTCTGTCCTCTTCTTCCTACACCGTATACTTCACCCCGTCTTTCTTGGTCGCCTGTTGAAACCGGCGCATAATCTTTTTGGTGTGCGTCCCGGGATGTCCGCTGCCGATGGTCCTGCCGTCCACCCGCACCACCGGCACGATCTCCGCCGCGGTCCCGGTGAGAAAACATTCGTCGCTGATAAATAGTTCATGCCGGGTAAGCACGTGCTCATGCGTGGGGATCTTCATCTTTTTGGCGATCTCCAACACCGTGTCGCGGGTGATCCCCCGCAGGGTTCCCATACATTGAGGCGGAGTATACAGCTCGCCCCCTTTTACCACGAAAATATTATCGCCGGTACACTCGGCAACATAGCCCAGGTGATCGAGCATCAGCGCTTCCTGGTATCCGCAGTTGACCGCTTCTATTTTCGCCAGGATATTATTGAGATAATTGAGCGACTTGATCTGCGGATTGAGCGCTTCCGGAATATTACGCACCGTCGGCACGGTAATGATCTCCATCCCTTTTTGATATAATTCTCTGGGATACAAATTAATCTTATCGGCGATGATCACCAGGGTCTCCTGCCCTTTGCACTTGCGCGGATCAAGCCCCAGATCTCCCGCCCCCCGCGAAAGCACCACCCGGATATAGGCGTCTTTAAGCTTGTTCTTCTTGAGCGTTTTAATGACGGCTTTTTCCAATTCTTTTTTGGGCAACGGACAGTGCAGCATAATGGAATGCGCCGATTCAAATAAACGGTCGACGTGCTCTTTCAGCTTAAACACCAGTCCGTCGTAGGCACGGATTCCTTCAAACACCCCGTCCCCGTAAAGATATCCGTGGTCGAACACGGAAATCTTCGCGTCGTTTTTATCCACCAGCTTGCCGTTCAAATAAATCTTCATTGATCCCCCTTTTCTCTGATCCGGCCTTCTTCCAGATAAAGAATCCGTGCGGCCTTTTGGGCCAGTTCGTGATTATGCGTCACCAGTATTACCGTCTTCCCCAGCTCGCGGTTCAGACGGTCCAACAGCGCCGTGATTTTCTCGCGGGATTCCCGGTCGAGATTACCGGTCGGTTCATCGCACAGGATCAGCTCCGGTTCATTCACTAACGCTCTCGCGAATGCGACTTTCTGCTTTTCGCCGCCGCTGAGCTGAAACGGGAAAAATCTTTGACGCGGCAGGATGTCAAGGTATTCTAACAATTTCGCCGCCTTTTTAAAAGAAGATTTTCTGTGCTTCAAAAAACGCGGCAGCGCGACGTTCTCCCTCACTCTGAGTTCGTCGATCAAATGATAAAACTGAAACACGTATCCCACCGAGCGGCGGCGCCAGCGGGCGCGCTGCTTCTGGCGCAAACGGTATACGTCTTTTCCCTTCCAGAGAACTTCTCCGCCGGTAGGAGGTTCCAGGCCGCCGATCGCGTGCAACAGCGTGGATTTCCCCGCGCCGGACGGACCGACAATACTCACATAATCTCCTTCCTCTATCCGCAGAGACACGTTGTGCAATACGATCACGTGCTCACGGCCGGTCCGGTATATTTTCGACAGATTTTTGACTTCGAGCATACTATTCATAACGTAACGCGCGGCTGGCCGGCAGCCGGGACGCCCGCAGAGCGGGAAAAATACTGGACACGAACGAAATTCCCAGAGCGATGAACGCGGTCATCGCCACGTCTTCATAGCGCACGATCACCGGAAGATATTCGGTGAAAAAAATCTCCTCAGGCAGGCGGATAAAAGGGTACTTCTGGAGCAGAGCGCACGCACCCAGGCCCAGCGCGGAACCGCCGATCACGCCGAGCATCCCGAGGATCATCCCCTGAAGGGTGAAAATCCTCCAAATATGACCGTTGGTAAATCCCAGTGACTTCAGTATGCCGATATCCTTTGTTTTTTCCACCACCTTGACCGTGAGCGTGGCGAAAATATTAAACGAGGCGATAAGGATAATAAGAGTAAGAATGATGAACATCGCGATTTTTTCCAGCCGCAGGGTCGCGAACAGCGCTTCGTTCGTTTCCATCCACGTGGACACGTATACGCCGCGCGAAAACGCTCCCTGGATACGCGCCTTGATCTCATCCGCCGCAAACGGCTCCTCAATACGCAGACCGAGAAAGAACTGATAATGCGGAGAGATCCGCTTCGCGGTTTCGACGTCGGTAATCAGGTAAAAATTATCGATATCGTACAGCCCGACGTGAAACGTACCGCGCACGTCGGCCTCCCGCTGCTGCAGTTTTTTCTGCAGCGGGTAAAACGTGACCGTTTCTCCCGGCATAAACCGCCGCCTCAACCCTGTTCCGATAAAAAAACCTTCGCCGCCGCGGTCCTCTCGCACGTACTGGGCGAAAAATTCCCGTTCCCGTTCATTGGTCAAATCAATTCCTTTGACAATGAGCGGCACGATATTTTCCTGAAATTTGGCGAAAATCTGCGTCTGCACGGCAAGCGAAGAGATCTCGATGCCCGGCCAGTCCCGTACCGCTTCGTTTACCGAATACAATAACGAATCCTCTTCACTTTCCACGGTCACGTGGTACTGAAACCTCATCACCCGTTCCAGCAATCCGCCGTCGATCCCGTTGATGATCGACGTCGCGACGATAACGCTGGCCACCCCCAGCATCACGCCGGCACAGGACACGATACCGATGAACGAAACGTGTTTAGTTTTCCCGCGGAACAGATACCGTCGTGCGAGATAAAATTCCGTTCTCATATCACCTTTTTTTGAAACAAAAATTATTCAGGATTTCAAACCTTCTTCTGACCGCCGCTGTCTTCCTCGGGGCGTTCGGGTGCGGCTGCTGCCGGTCGGAGGAGAGGGAAAAGGATCACATCTTTGATTGAAGACTGATTGAGAAGAATCATGGCCAACCGGTCGATACCGATGCCCAGCCCGGCGGCGGGCGGCATCCCGTACTGCAAGCTCGCGAGGAAATCCTGATCTATTTTTTTCGGAAGCTCCTCTTCAACCTCCATCTGCCGCCGGAACCGTTTCTCCTGCTCCAACGGATCATTTAATTCCGAATAGGCATTGGCAACTTCGATCCCGGCGATGAAAAGTTCGAAGCGTTCCACCAGCGCGGGATTGTCCGGCTTTGCTTTGGCCAGCGGTGACATCCAGGTAAAAAAGTCCACGATAAACGCCGGTTTTTCCTGAGGATAATGCTTTTCAATCAATTCCTCGGTAATGTTCAATATCTGCGTCCGGGTAAGCCCCTTCTCCAGCGTCAGTTTCTGTTCGATCTTGGCCAGCATTTCTTCAGGAGCATCCGCGCTCTCTACGCCGAACTCGCGGGAAAATAATGCCGCGAACGAAATTCGCTGCCAGGGCGGGGTAAAATCGATCGCCCGGCCCTGATATTCAATACGGTAATCTCCGCTGACTTCTTTCACCAATCCGGAAATCATCTGTTCGCACAGCTGCATCATGTATTCAAAACCCTGATAGGCGCAGTAGGCCTCGAGCATCGTAAATTCCGGATTATGCCGCGGGGACACCCCTTCGTTGCGGAAACTCCGGTTGATCTCAAACACCTTCTCCAGCCCCCCTACCACTAGGCGTTTTAAATATAGTTCGGGCGCGATGCGCAGATACACATCCATACCCGTCGCGTGATGATGGGTGACAAACGGACGTCCCGCCGCCCCGCCGGGGATCCGGTGCAACATCGGAGTTTCCACCTCCAGATACCCGCGGCCGGCGAAAAAATCACGCACCCGCGAAACGATCCGTGACCGTTCCATGAATACTTTACGGACGTCGGGATTGGCGATCAAATCAAGAGAACGATGACGGTAGCGCACCTCCACGTCTTTTAATCCGTGCCATTTTTCCGGCAGGGGCCGCAGCGTTTTGGATAACAGAACGATCTCCTTCGCCAGCACGGTTTTTTCTCCGGTCCGGGTGCAAAACAGCGTCCCCGTTACTCCGATGATATCTCCCACATCCAGCTGTTTGAACAGCGCGAACAGATTTTCTCCAAGCGTATTTTTCTGGGCGTAAAGCTGTATCTTGGCTTCCCGGCCCAAGATATGCGCGAATCCGGACTTGCCGTGTTCCCGCTTGGATACCACGCGGCCGGCTAAAGAAACTTCCTTTTCCTCGGCGAACGCATGCAGTGCCTCACTCACGGACGCAGTAACCGGATATGCCGTCCGCGCGAACGGATCACCCCATTTTTCCTTGATTTTTAGGAGTTTTTCTGTATCCATAGGTTTCTCAATTATATAGAATCATTTTCCTACTGTCAAACGAATTCACCGTCGGTGAGTTCCCCTTTCCCCGGCGTCAATCCGGGGAGAAGCATCGAGCAAACGGCGCGTATATTCTTGCGACGGTTTCCCGAACAGCTTTTCCGTGGACGCCTGTTCGATGATCCGCCCCGCGCGCATAACATACACCTCATCGCTCATGTGCCGGATCACGTCCAGGTCATGCGCGATAAATAAATAGGTAAGGCCGAACCTCCGCTGGAGATCCCGAAGCAGATTCAGCACCTGAGCCTGAACCGACACGTCCAGCGAAGACACAGGTTCATCGAGAATGATCATCTTCGGCCGCATGATCAGCGCCCGCGCGATACTGATCCGTTGACGCTGGCCGCCGCTGAACTCATGCGGATAACGCGTCATGCTTTCCGGATCAAGCCCTACCTCGGTGAGCATTTCCGCAGTTCGCCGATCGCGCGCGTCTTTGGACAATTTCGGTTCCAGTATCCGTAGTCCTTCTTGTAAAATCTGCGCGACCGTAAACCGGGGGTCCAATGAGGCAAACGGATCCTGAAACACCAGCTGCAGATGCCGACGCAGCTGCCTCAGCCGGGCAGACGGGATCTGCGTCAAGTCTTCCCCCTGGAAGGCTATGCGTCCCTCACGCTCCCGGATGAGCCGCACGACCGTCCGCGCCAGTGTGGTTTTCCCGCAGCCGGATTCCCCAACCAGCCCTACCGTACTTCCCTCGGGAACAGACAGATCCACTCCGTCAACGGCTTTTACCCACCCGACGGTTCTCGATAACACTCCCCGCCGGAGGGGGAAATGCACGTGTAACCCGGAAACCGAAAGAATCTCGTTCGCGTCATTCATACGCGCACGCACCTCACCCAGTGGTCCGGGGCAATCTCCCTCATCTCAGGCAGTTCATCCCGGCAGCGCGCCTCCGCGAGCGGACAACGGGACGAAAAAAAGCATCCGGGCGGTTTCGCCGCCGGGTCAGGCACGGTACCGGGAATACTCCTTAATTCCCTGCGGGCGGTTCGGCCGGGAAGCGAATCCAGCAGTCCCCGGGTATACGGATGCAGCGGATTGCGAATCAGTTCCCGCGTCGCGGCGATCTCAACGATCACCCCGGCGTACATCACCGCGATACGATCCGCCGCCTGCGCGCAGAGCGCGATATCATGAGTGATAAGCACAAAGGCGAATTCAATCTCCTCCTGCAGCTGACGGAACAGACGCATGATCCGGGCCTGCACCGTCACGTCAAGCGCAGTCGTCGGCTCATCGGCAACGAGCAGTTTCGGCCTGCAGGACAACGCCATCGCGGTCATCACCCGCTGGGCCTGCCCGCCGCTGAGCTGATGGGGATAATCCTTCATCCGCTGAGCGGGCTCGGCAATCCCGACCTTATCCAGAAGTTCGACCGTCCGCCGCCGCCGGTCTGCTTTGGATAAAGCGGTATGCACCCGCAGCATTTCTTGAATTTGAAATTCTATGGTGAACACCGGATTCAACGCCGCTTTCGGTTCCTGAAAGATCATCGCGATTTCGCCTCCCCGTACGCGGCGCATCGCCGACTCCGGAAGAGTCAGCAGATCACGCCCGCTAAACGTGACGCGGCCGCGCAGCACACGCCCCGGTTCCTGGACCAGCCGCAGCATCGACAGCGCGGTAACCGATTTCCCGCAGCCGGATTCCCCGACCAGCCCCAGCGCTTCTCCCCTGCGTACGGAAAAAGTCACGCCTTCGACCGCTCTGACCACGCTGTCTTCAAGAAAGAAGGAAGTATGCAGATCATCGATGCGCAGCAGTTCTTCCGCCATCACCGCCTCACCACCTGCCGCTTGGGATCATACACGTCCCGCAGCCCGTCGCCGAGCAGGTTATAGGCCATGACCGTAAGAAAAATAAACACGCCGGGAATGAGCACCCAGGGATGAAACCGAATCTGCGATACCGCCATGGCTTCCGACAGCAAATTGCCCCAGCTGGCATACGGATCCTGAATGCCCAGGCCGAGCAGGCTGAGCGCCGATTCACCGAGGATGTATCCCGGCACCGAAATCGATGCGGCCACGACCACATAGGAAAACGTGTGCGGCAGGATATGGCGGAAAATAATTTTCATTCGTGGCACCCCCAGCGTACGCGCCGCGAGCACGAACTCCCGCTCCCTGAGTGAAATCGCCATCCCGCGCACGACCCGGGCAATTCCCGGCCAGCCGATGAACGACATGATGAATACAATCATAAAATACATCTGAACCGAATTCAGCGAATACGAAAATACACTGCGCAGCGCCAGCATCAAATAAAATCCCGGGATCACCATAAGTATTTCGCTGACGCGCATGAGCAGCGTATCGGTCCTTCCTCCGAAATACCCGGAAATCCCGCCCACGGTCAAGCCGATCACCAGAGAAATAGCCACACCGACCAGCCCGATCGAAAGCGAGATCTGCCCTCCGTAGAGAACGCGGGAGAACAGATCCCGTCCGCGGGAATCGGCGCCCCATAGATACAGCCGCGCGTCACCTTCCACGCCGAACAAATGGATCCGTGAGGGAAACACACCGAACAGCCGGTATTGGTCTCCCCGGACCAGCAGCCGGACCGGGTATCTGATAGTGGTATCCTCGACGTAGACCCGGTTGTAATATTCATCGAAGGTAAACGAAGTTTTGTAAATAAACGGCCAGCGCAGATGTCCCTCCTCATCTATCATGCGGATCTTCGTCGGAGGCGCGTAACTGGCGGCGCGGTCCTCGTGATCGAAATGATACGGCGCCAGGAACCCGGCGAACAACGCGCTCATATAGAGCGCCGCCAGCACCCACAGTGAGATCATCGCCAGAGGATGATGCCGCAATTTGCGCAGCCTGCCTTTTTTCAGCGTTTGCTGTGTCATGATCGTAGGTATTACCTGTATTGAATACGCGGATCCACCCACACCAGCAGGATATCCGCGATCAAATAGCCCAAAATCAGGAGAAAACCGGTCATCAGCAGATCTCCGGCGAATAAAAACACATCCTGGGTCCGCACCGCTTCCAGCATCAGCGAACCCAGCCCGGGCCAGCTGCAAATGATCTCGGTAAGCGCCGCTCCGCTGAGCAACCCCGAAAGCGCGCCTCCAAAGATCGTCACCATCGGATTGATCGCGTTGCGTACCGCGTGCAGGTAGATCACCCGGTGCTCGGGGAGTCCCTTTGCCCGCGCTGCGGTCACATATTGACTGCGCAGGACCTCCAGCATATTACCCCGCATCAGCCGCTGCAGTCCGGCGATACCGGCAGTGCCGATCACGACGGTAGGAATGACCAGGTGCTTTGCCACGTCCAGGCACTTGCCCCACCAGGACATCTGTGCATATCCAAGCGAATGCATCCCGCCGGTCGGAAGGATGCCGGTCACCGAAGCCAGGTACAACAACAGCAGCGCGAAGAAGAAATTCGGGATCGAAAGCCCGATAAAGGACAAAAAAGAAAATATCTTATCTCCCAGTTTATACTGGTGGACCGCGCAGTAAATCCCCAGGGGCAGTGCGATCAGCCAGCTGAACAGCAAAACCGACAGTGCGAGAATGAAGGTGTTCCACAACCGCAGCTTCAGCAGTTCGAATACCGGGATGTTATAGGCGAACGAATACCCGAAATCAAGCCGAACCACGTTCCCCAGCCAGTACAGATACTGCGTAACCACGTCTTCGTTCAAATGGTATTTTTCCTCATACATCTGGATGGTTTCTTCGGATACCTGGGGGTTCTGGCGAAGCTGATCGAAATAATTTCCCGGAGCCAAATTCACCGCCATAAACCCCAAGAAACTCATGACCAGCAACAACGGAATGAAAAATAAAAAGCGGCGGATGATATAGTTAGTCATGATTCATGCTTATAAGAAGTAGGAAGCAAGATACAAGAAGTAAAGAATCAATCCCGTTTATCAAAATTTTGCCAACGTTTCATCAAAGAAAAAAGCATCGCTCCTATTTTATTATATTGGTCGAGGAAACTCTTATGCTCTTCCTCGGCTATATACAGACAATCCCTAGCAAAATCTAACCATACTTTAGTCTCTTCACACGATCCATTCGCATCATTAAGATGCCTGATAAAGACATTCTTATATTTACGTTTTGCCCAACCTTCAGCAATATTCACTGGAATCGAACGCGTTGACCTCCTCAACTGATCAGTTAACGAATAAGTCTCTTCTTTAGGAAACCGCTTAGAAACTACAAAAATCTGTTTAGCGGCAAGAAAAGAAACCTGGTAGACGACTAAATCTTTATAAGTTGTAATAATTCTTTTTGTATTGAGCGTTGGCCCTCCCACCTTAATTGTATATCTTATTTCTTGCTTTTTGTTTCTTACTTCTTATCGCCCAATATATATCTCTTCCAGATTGTGAAACGCGCCGCCGTACGGCGTGGGGTTGAGATTGCCGAATTTATTACGCACGGCAAAGATGTTCATGGGCAGGACGGTATAGATGAACGGCTGCTGCTCGGCCACGATCACCTGCCAGCGGTCGTAAAGTTCTTTGCGTTTTTCACGGTCAAGTGTCTGAACGCCCTGGTCGAATATGCGGTCGATCTCCGCCTCCCACTCGGTTGCCGGATGCGGCTGGTGAGGATACCACATGTGCAGATGCCCGCTGGACTGCCAGACGTTATTGCCGAAGTGCGGTTCGATCCCCCCGGTCAGTCCCAGTATCACCGCGTCCCAGTCGTAGGTTGAATCAAGCTTGCTGATCAGCTGATTGAACGCCAGCGGCACGAAATTAATTTTAAACCCCAGCGCTTCCATGTCCTTACGCAGAATATTGGCGATCTGGATCCGCTGGGTGTTTTCGGCGTTGGTGAACAGATTAAAGCGAATTTCACGTCCCTGCTCGTCTTCGGCAATCCCGTCCTGATCACGGTCAAAGATCCCGATCTCCTTCAGCAACTGTCTGGCCCGCGGGAGGTTATACTCGTTCCTGGGCACGTTGGGGTTGTAGAAATAGCCGCTGGAGGGACTCATCGGCGAATACTGGGGCACGCCGAGTCCGTTCATGACGATATTCACCAGCGACTGCTTGTCGATCGCGTGAGCCAGCGCCCGCCGGAAGTTCACGTCGGTGAACCATTCCAGTTTGGCCTCCGACACATAGGGATTGCCCGTCTCGGGATTCACGCCCCGGTTCTGATTCAGCACTAAAAAGTTGGAACCGAACGCCGGGCCGGTTTCATATACGGTAAAATTCCCCCGGCGTTCCTTGGGCTTGAGGATCGGGTAATCCTGCCCCCGTACCGACAGATAATCGATCTGTCCCTCCTGAAATTTGAGCATGGCCACGTCCCCGTTCTGTACGATCACATAGACCACCCGCCGCAAATAGGGCAGACGGCTGCCGTCGGCATCCTCTTTCCAGTAGCGGGGATTCCGTTTCATGATGACCCGTTCTCCCGGCACGTATTTCTCAAGCAGAAACGGCCCGGTACCGACAATATCCTGGGGACCGGTATTAAGCCCCCAATGATAACTGAATTTCCCTTCTTTTACCACCTGCGCCAGACGGTGCTCAGGAAGAATCTCCTGGCTCATACTGCGCAAAAACGGCGCGAACTTGCCCGGCAGAACAAACCGCACGGTGTACGCATCAATTGTTTCCACGACAAACGGCTCACCTTCAATCGAAAAAATATCACGGGAACTGGTAGGAATATCGGGATTATAGATAAGTTTATTAAAGGTAAACACCACATCCTCGCTGGTGAACGGCTCGCCGTCGGACCACACCACGTCTTCGCGCAGATGAAAGGTCCAGATCTTTCCGTCCTCACTCACCTCCCAGGACTGGGCCAGATTGGGCTCAACTTCGAGCGTCACCCCATTGGTCGTAGTCAGCCCTTCGAAGATAAGATTGGTGATCGCGGTCGTCGAGGTCTCCTTTGCGACGATCGGATTGAACGATTTGGGATCACTGAGCGCCGATAGTACCAGCTGCCCGCCGTGCCGGTCGACGGCAAAACCCCGGCCGAAGGCGGCCGCGAAAAAAAACACACCCAAAAACAACCTGAGAATCTTCATATGATACCTTCCTTTTTTATTCAATGAAACCATATTATACCTGATTGGATGGGGAAAATAAAGGGAATGGGTGAGCTCTTTTATCCGGGACGATAGAGCCTTCCCAGACGGCGCGCGTTAAGCCGATCCGGCTCCTGGGCTGGGACTTTTCGCTCCGCACGCAATATTCGCGCAGAACCCTCATCGTTTTCTTTTTCTGGATCTTCCGGACCTGCTTTTCCGCTTTTTCGCCGATAATGCCGGTTGATCCGGACGGTCGCGTTGATGCCCTTTCTGCGCGGAAGAGAATCGCGCTCTCAGCGTCCGTTTCAAGAACAAACCGGCACAATACGCGCCGAAGAGTACCGCGCCTGTCTGCAGGACCAGAGCAAAGGTACTCTGAGGACGAACAGAGACGCCCAGACGTTCAAGCGCTCTGGCGACTTCTTCGCTGGCAGCGCCGTTATCCGGAGAATAAAGGATCGCCTTCTCGTAATCGTTTCTGGATTTCTTTTTCTGACCGAGAGCGGCATAAGTCAGACTGCGATGAAAGTACAGCTGGGCATCTGCGGGCGCGATGGAAAGAGCTTGGTCAAACAGAGCAAGCGCGCGCCCGTAGTGTCCAAGCTCACGAAGGATAACAGCCCGGCACCGCAACCCTTCAAGTGAGCGCGCGTAAACGGTATCATATTCGCACGCCCGTTCATGATCAGCCAGCGCCGCTGGCAGGTCTTCCTCGACCAGATAATAGTAGCCGGCGCGAAGCACATAAGCCTGTGCTGAATAGGGATTCATCTCCAGCGCCTTATTGATATCGCTGATCGCCAGATCGTACCGCCCGGACTTACAGCGGACTTGAGCACGGTCAACCAGTATCTGGTCATTAAGGGTGTCATGTTCAAGCGCGGCGTCGAAAAGCGCTATGGCCCGCTTGAAGGCGGACGGCCCTCCGTCCGCCAGGACCCGTTTCGCGTATGACTGCAGACTCAGGCTCACCAGGGTCCTTTGACCCCCGAGACGAGCCATCCGGTAAAAACGCGCGAAGGGCGCATCATTACGCACCCGCAGATGATTTGCTTCCTGAAAAAAGAACTCCTCGAAATCAAAGTTCGCTTGAGCAACGCCGGTACCGGCCGCCGCATCGCAGTAGGAAAATCTTCGCGCTCCCTTTACGAGAACGGCGACATGGGAAATATCAAACGCCTCCTGATCGGCGCCGCCGGCCCTTCGCTGGGTATGTTCGTAGAGCTCTATTGGCACCGCTTTTATTTTAAGTGTTCGCAGAAGGTAATACAGCAAGATATTCATGCTTACACAATTACCGGTCTTCTCGAAGGCGAGCGCGCGCAGGCTGAACACACCAATGTCATAGCGGTATTTCTCCCTGATTGCTCCGGCGATCTCGCTGGCCGTCCTGAACACATCTTCTTCGACCCTATGCTGCCGTGACTGCGCCTGCCATATCCGCAGCATTGACCGGCCCTGCGCGTCTTTCCAGTCCGCCACGTCAGCCGCTATTCTCTCGGCCACTTCCCGGGGACGCCGGTCGCCGGCCGCCCGGCAATGCCAGTGAATGCCGGCCTGCAGTGCCTGCGCCACAGATGTCTGCCCGTCACCCGCGGCAAAAGAAGACGGCGCCAACGCCAGCAGCGCCAACATTCCGGTTGTCGCCGAAAGGAAATACCTGCGCGAAGCCGTCTTCTCCCGCACACTGCCTCCCGGTGCTCCAGCGGGAGCGCGCATAGTTACGGGAGGGTGTACCGCCGAGGAAGCAGCAGGATTCACCTCGCAGTCGGCGGCCGGATAGACCATCATATAACGGTATCCCTGCAGTCGCAAAACCGATAATTCCCGAACCAGTGGCGTTCCGTGATGTGAATCGATCACTTTCGCCTGCCAACGCCCGTTCCGGCATTTTAATCCCGGCACAAAATACGACTTATATGCCTGCGCAGCGATGAGCGCGGCATCTCCGTCCAGGACCGAACTGAACTGCTGCTGCCAAAACCGGTGATCGATCACCTCCCGTCCCAGAAGGATCTCCATTTTCCTCGGCCGGGCCAGCCGGCTCACCACCGGCTGACTTATGCGGAGAAATCCATTCTCATCCAGGGTAAGATCACCCAATGCGTCCAACTCACACAGAATATCTTCTTCGGTTTCATTCCGGTATACCTGCCGGTGCGGCAAAATCACCTGCCAGAAACTGAACGCGTGGATCAATGACCGCAGAAGACAGCCTTCAACCCGGGGATAATGGCTGTAAGGTTGGCCGGTGTACGTTTGTTTCGCCCATCCGTTGACCGGGGTGATATCATAATATTTTGTTTTGAAATCCACTGCCCCGGGAGCGCTTGCGGATTTCGATCCGCCTCCCTGTCCCTCTCGGAACAAATCTTTTCCCTGCGGGCGAAAGATGTGCGTGTCTTCCGGGAGACGAGTTTCTTTATTGAGATTTTGTTCGGACACACGCACTATCCATTCGGGGATATCGGTTGTCACGTCTGTATCCGCCGCATTGATCCGCGGACGGCCTTGGAACAGAAAAGGCAAACGCAGCCCTGATACTAATTTTGGAGAAGCCGTGTACACCGTGCCGGCACACCCTTGCGCCGTGTACATAAATCCCTTCTGTAAGCGGATGACGGTACCCGGAGCAAGCACCTCCCGGCGGGAACGGCTCACCTGATAGGTATGATTTTCCAGATAGGTCACACTCACCGTATCCACCTGATTATACGTATGCGGATGCCGGATATTCAACGCGGGAGAAACCGGTTCACTCAACCAGCGCGGGTCATCGGTCGAGAAAGGTTCCTGTTCGAAAGGGGTCACGTCCTCCGCGAAAAATTTACGGAATACATGAGCATTATGGATAAAAGGAGTGGATACCTTTACATTCCTGATACGCAGCATACGCGCCCATTTCACGATCCAGGACAACACGGCCTGACTGATCCCAAGATTAAGATAGCGGCGGTCCTGGGGAGTGCGCCAGACAGTACCGATAGGATAGTATTGCGTTATCTCCAGAGAACGATCAGCATACACCGCAGCCACTACCCGGCGCCGTCGTTCCGCTTCACCGTTAATCACGGTACGCGCGGTCAACGTCATCACCGGCCACTCAGAATTCCCGTACTTTGGAGTGGTCATGACAATTGACAAACCGACTCCCGGACGCTCTCCCTCCGGTTCTACAAGAGGGATCTCATTATCCGTATCCGCCGGAGATGATGAAGCCTGATCCGTTACGGACCGCGGCGGGGCCTCTTGCCTTCTGACACGACGCAACCACGCATCAATCCAGTAGATCAGGATCCCCGACCAGAGAATTCCCATATTCGCAGCGATTAACACAATGTATTCAGGGAAAAACGCCCAGCCCAGAGACAGCCCGCTCGCCCAGAATACCCCGTTACCCGCGTAAAGACGGAGGAAATCCTTCACGGTTTCTTTAAATTCAATATCCGACCGATCTTTCCGCACCAGATATTTATGGATGGCAAAATTCGCGGGCAGTCCCACTACCGCTGCGAAAAGCGTGATATCAAGAAACACCTTCCAGAACACGCCGGGAACAAACGCGGTAAGGAACCCGTACCATGCCCCGAATACGACTATTCCCACGTATAGTCCCCCGAACAGGCTCCAGCGGCCGATCGCCGGCCAGTCTATCCGTTCGCCCCTGACGGTCTGGTTCATGTACATACCGCACCCCCGGGACACCCCTCCGACCACCGTCTTGATCCCAAGCGCGGCATAAAACCCGGACTGAACCGCCGCAATATACCAATGACCGAAAAAGACCGAAAGCAAAACCGCTACGGCCGGGATCCCGGCAAGCACCCCCCACCGGAGATAGCGGCGCATACGCGCCGTGAACTGGGCCTGTCGAGTGAACTTCTCCTCGGCCGGACTCGAAACACTCCCGTTTCCACTGGAATGATGAGAATCGTTGACCTCCGCATTTCTCTCCCGCTGACGCTGCCGGGCACGATCCGTGATCGCCAGCGTCGCGCAGCGCTTAAGCAACGTCACGTCAGTGGCAAAACACAGTTCGGTACGATACCCGTTGCGCCCGTATAACAACCCGATAAGCCCGCCCTGCAGGTCGAACACCGGCGCTCCGCTAAATCCTTTTTCGGCCCCTTGCGCTTCGATAATCAGCATTGCCGTCGGTTCCACCCGCCGCGCCGTGCCCCGGATCAACTGGAAGTTGCGGTAATTCGCATGCGGCGCTCCCGGTATGACTACCGGTACCCCTTCATGCTGTGAGGCGATTGGAAACGTACGGCGGGAATAAGAGGCAAACCGCCGCAAAGGAGTAAAAACATTCTCGGGATAACTGGCTTTCCGTATCCGCAATAATCCTATGTCAGGATATTTCTGGCTGGCCGTGACTTCACCCCACAACCGCCCTCTGTCGTTTTTCACCAATAATCGAGAAAGTTCGGAATAAAGCACATGAGCGGCACTGGCAACATAGTAAAAATCGCTGTCTTCATCGAATATAAAACCCGTGCCTCCGCCGAACCATGTGGTCTCATCCTCTCCATGCGTATGTCTCACGACAACAGGTTTGCGGACGACCACAAGATTCTCGGCGATGAGTCTCAGCCGTTCATCGGAAATATGATGAAGCTTTTGGGAACTATACGCGGACAATCTCTCATAGAGAAAACCGTCGCCCCCCTGCCGACGGCCGCGGGTGCCGCGTTCCCTGCCCGCAGGAGAACCGGCCGCGGTGCCAAACTGTGCATTCGCCGGACGTCCGTTTGTCACCCGGTAAATATCGCACGTAGAGCAATAACTTACCATGCAATGGTACTTCTCCACCCCCATGACCGGATCCGGCACCGGTAACCCAAAATGGTACCGGCCGCCGCTTCTCAATATCTCCTCTACTATATCCACAGGAACGCCGGAAACCGGATCACGCGCTACCTCTTCCCGATTCCACAATATCGCTACGCCGCCGGGAAAAAGGAGATACGCAAGTCCCTTCGCCAAACGGCGCAACGAGATCTTGCCCACGTCGCCGTCCCAACATGACTCAAAGGTAGCGCCGCCCAACTTTCTCTCTTTCAAATATTCATAGACAAAAAACCGCAAATTTCGGCTTTCTGCCACAGCCTCCGGGATCTCGCCGGGCAGCACGTAAGGCATATTCCAGTTTACAGCGTCAAACCGCAATCCGGGAAACCGGGACTCGCCGTCCGGAGAAACGATATTGTCGGCGATCATCGCCTTGATCTCAAACCCGACGAGCTTCGCCGTATAGCGGGCGTTTGCGATCTCCATGGGATTGATACCGAGAGTATATTGTGTTTGTCCCGTTTTCAAATACATCAGCCAAAGCTCAAGCCCGGTCCCCGGACCGACCGTCAACACCCTGCTGCCGCGATGTATCCTTTTCTCCTCCCACAACATCCGATAATATTCCTGGTCCGCGTCGCTGTTTAACGACGGTGAATATACGGTGGGATATACGGGGGTAATAAGAGAATGCACCCGATCGGACTTTGCCTTATCAACGGCTCTGGTGTTCACCACCCACCCATTTCCGCCGAGCTGAAACAGACCATCCGTTTCCCACGCGCCGGTATCGCGGTCAATGCGGGCGACCACATACGGCAGCTGGCCATTACCCGGCCGTATCTCGCGGACCCCCTCCCGCAGCTTCGCGGTCGAGAAATCCTGAATAAATTCCGAATTACCCCGAGCTTCCTCCAGGAACGCTTCACAATGCTGAATTAAACCGGGATCATGAAGCTCCGGTATAGTAAAATAAAAATAACTCAGGTTCAGATATCTGGGATGTATTTCATCCAGTTTATCCATGCTTTGCAAAATATCCGAAGGAATCACCGGAAAAACCGCGACAAGCCGTCCTTGCTGATTATATAAAAGATCCACTTCTTCCAGAACGAATGCGTAAGGAACTACCAAAATATGCTTCAACACCTCTTGCCCCACACAGGCTCCCGCCGGCGAATCATGACTATCCGGCAGACGGACGCGCCGGTACCCGATCCCTTCGCGATGATGCGCCGCATTTCGCAACCCTAAGAAAAATAACAGGTCTGCCGCGACTGCCTCGCGAGCGGCGCTCTCCTGCGCACCGGATGAGTTGCGAAGATCGCTATCGGACTCCCCCGTTTCTCCCACATAATACTCCTGACCGCAAAATCTTCGCTTAAACGGCGCGAATTTACTCATTCCTGCCGGCAGCAGACTCATTGATCCGAACCAAGGCGACCGATATGCGTGCCAGAGGCGGTAATTCTCCCGATTTGGTTTCAGCATCACCGCCCCGCTCTGTCCCCGTTTCCGGCGGCGCAGCACCACATTGAGACCCGGCCCGGATATCGATACGTCTGTCACCTCGAACTGCTCCTCCAGCACGTCGAACGCCTTCGTGATTTTCAACCGGTTCCCGTCCAAATGATCGGCCCTCACCCCTCCGCGGAGGAACGTATACACCACACGCTCGACCGGCTCCTGCAGGGCATCCGCGACCGCGCGCACAAGACAATTCCTCCTAAGCTCAAACGGCACCCTTCCTGCTCCGCCGCGGGAAACGAGATACAATCCCGCTGAATACCGGATCTTTATGACAAAACGTCCCGTAGCGCGGCAGGCCGCGGCAAAAATTTGCCGTTCAGGCCTATATTCCTGAGGAACCGCGGCAATGCCCTGCTGAACCGCAATCGAGTATAACTGATGGAAAAACCCGCGATCGAACAATATCCTTTTTTGTTCGGCCTCGCGTAAAAGTTGCGCTAATTCCCGGGGATGATGAGAATAATATTCTTCACTGAAACAGCACGCCTTTTCATGTCCGGTACCAACCGCATAGCACGGACACACACGGCCGGCCCCTGCCTCCCGGCGGCGCCTGTTTACCTCGCGATCCTGAGCAAGATGACGGAGCTCTAATTCTTCATGACGGTGCACATCGGCGAGTATTTCACTGCCGGGGTCCCTTCGAATCAATTCAAGCACTTGCCAGTGCACGGTGAAGAGAAGCCGTTTCACACTGTAATCAATCGAAACAAGCGGCGCGTATTTGTAAGGAACTACCCGCACCTCAATCGCTTCCGCCGGGGGCGCGTGGGGAAGAAGTCCTTCCAATAATTCTTTCACATATTCCTTGGCAAAATACCTGCCGAAAAACTGCCCTGGCAATGCTCCTTGAACACGGAAATCGCGGCGATCACTGTTTTTCGCGAATGTGACCGGCGGCTTCAAACTCCGCTTCCCGGCACACGCGGCGTAACAAATTCGTCCCGCGCGGGAAAAAGGCTCTCTTTCTGTGAGGGGACTGGAGCCGCCCCGGTGACGGAAAAGATCAGTGAACTGAAGGGTAGTGAGCTGATGCGGACGCTTTCCAAAATATTCGTATCCGGCGCTCTCCAGCACATAGCTATTTCGCGCAGTCCGGAAATGAGGAAGGCCCAACCGGCTCTTCGCGTGTGACCGCAGCACATATACCATCCCTCTGAGGTTATAAAACCGGTTTCCCCTGTCGGGAATATCAGAAGAAATGCTCACTGCGCCTGCCCCGCTTATGGAAACAAACACATTACTTAACATTACGCCGTATGCGGCAAGGCCGCCGTACACGCCGTAATGAATCGCGCCGATATACACCGGCCGGTTCTCCCGCGGCATGATCTGCGTGACCCCGTCCTCGAGAGTACAAGTCTGGAACGCGATTCGGTCCGACAACTGCCGCGTACGCGGATGATGCGCGATATACCCGGAAACCGGCAGCCGATCCACGCCAACAAGATTACCGTTCAAAAATTCAAGCAGATTGGTTCTCCCACTGGATAACGCATCGGCAAAAAACCCCTCCACGTCGGGACACACGGGGCTGCGCAAAGTGAACATATCTTCCTTATCTTCCCGGTATGCTCCCGGAAACATAGATGAATGCCCGCAGCGCCGGAAAAAATTCGAAATCAAATACTCAGTATGAAAAAACCTTGTTCGCGACCACGAATCTGGGTGAAGCGGATAAAACCGTTCCCGGCTCAAATAATTTTCCGCGGCCGCGATGATTTCCCGTCTGAGCGGGATATCCTGATTTTTTATTCTCATCAAAACCTGCAACGCGCTTCTCCGCACTCGAGCAGAAAACGGCCGCCTGGTGGCCGACAGCAGCGCTCTGATTACTTCCGGATTCATCCGGTCCTCATCACTTAAAGAAGTTAAAGCCATCCACACTTGATGAGAATGGCCCGGAACCGGATCCGTCAAAATTCGCACTGCTTTATGTTCGGGAACACGTCCATCCCGGGGAATAGCGCTGTCCGGATATATGGGACCGGGAGAGGAGCTGGTTCCGCTCTCTGACGATACCCGTTCAGGATTCAATCCTTTGCTTTCCGCGATCTCTCTCAAGGCCGACTCCGCCGGGCCCTTAATCTGGCGAATGCGTTCTCTGGTAACTCCAACTCTTTCTCCCGCCGCCTGCAGCGTCAGCACTTCTGCATCCTCCCCGATCGCAACCCGGATACGACTGATTACAGATAACTCGCATACCTGCAAATCACGCTCGGGATCCTTCCGGTTCCGGAATATCTCGCGCAAACGCGCCCGCAGCTCTTTAATAATCTCCCGGCCTAAGGCGTGGACACCCCGAACCTCTTCCTCAGTATCGGGTTTCGCCTCAAGGTCTTGCAGGACGGTATGACGGTCATCGAAATCCTGCCCTCCCCCGGGCTGATCCAATGAAACCGCGCCTCTGTGCCGGACCAGGTAACTGTCGATTTGCTGCACAGGCACCCCGGTTACCTCGGAAATCTCTGCCGGGGACAACAGCCCGGTGGAAAGCTCTATATTATGCTCCCGGCACAGGTTTCTTAGTTTCCTGTCTTTTTCCTGCTGAGACGTAGGAGTCCGTACTATATGTTTCTGTCCCTGGATTTCCCGGGTAATCACTTGGCGGATCCACCAGCTCGCATAGGTCGAAAATTTGTATCCGGTTTGGAATTCATAACGCGGAATTGCTCGGTATAAACCGATATTCCCCACACTGATCAATTCCATCAACGTAAACGGATGACGAAGATACTTTTTTGCAAATTTTACTACGAGGCGGAGATTGGAATTCCATGCCTCGGTATGAGACTGCCTGTTCACCCGGCGTTCCTCGGTCCTGTTCGGCACAAAACTGCGCTGATACCAGGAAATGACCCGTTTCACTTCATGTAGCGGCATATCCGCAGCCTGAGCGACACGTTCATACGGGAACGGCCGCTGCGAAAGTTTCACTCTTTCTTCTTTGCACGCTTGTAATACCGCTTCATCCTGTTCTGCAAACCGAGCGCGCATCGAGAAAAACCCCTCTCCTAACCTGGTCAGCAAAGGAATCTGCGCAATCTTTTCCAAATACAGTTTCACATCCGATTCAAATCCTGAGGAATCTCCGGATACCGCCCGCGTCGCCTGCTCAGATACGGGATGGAACAAATATTCAGGAGAAACCTCCATTTCAAAAAATGCCCGGCCGGCGCAATATACCTGTTCCTCGTATGGACCGCGATAATCAAGGAATTTAGCCGCTTCAAGAGCGCACGTCAGGGCCGCATCGTAATCCTCTTCGATCACAAGAAGCTGGGCCAAATGCGACCTCCGCCACATGCACATCGGATCACGGGCACGCGAACGCATCGCCGAGGCAAACGTGTGTTCCGCGTCCGCGGTATGAGTATCCAGACGGAGCAGGTGTCTGCCGATCCAATCGGCATTTTTCGTCTGGTAAGGACTCCTTTTCTGCGGGATCGCGTACACGCGGGTATGCTGGCCCCCGATCGATCCGGAACAAAGCAGATGCGCTTTATCCAATGCTTCTAAATCATCAGCGACAGCCGCGCGCGATATCCGCGGGGCAAATTTCGCGGCAACTTCGGAAATAGTCACCCATTTCATTCCATCGGTTTTTTTTCCGATGAGCCGCTGCGCTTCTTTATACACGCGGGCTCTGCGTGCATAAATAGCGGGAAGGCGCGGCTTTTTCTTCTTGCCCGGGTATTCTGAACCGGCAGGAGAACTTCCGCCGGTACGCCCAGAATTGAAATCCGCATCCGTTATTCTTGTACCTTCTTTGCTAATTGGGCTAAAACGTTCTGAAGTCTCCAGTGAGACTTCCGTACGCACTCGTGATCTTCCCTGCACACGCTCGTTGTGATAACGGATCCTGCCGTTATAATCCCCCACGATGACATGCCACGCCTCATTCGTCCCTAATCCGGTACCTGCCGCTCTCCCGCCGGTATCTATGCGTTTAGTAGTATTCAGATTAAAAATAGCCTGCCGCCCGGTGCGAGGATCCTGCGCAAGAAGATCTGCGCTGATAGGCTCTCCGTAATTGACAATGTCGATCACCATAGACGGAGAATCTTTTACGGAGAAGGCACGCACTTCAACTCCAGGTGCACCGGGATACGTATGCTGGCGCGCGTTGACGATCAGATTGTATAACGCGCTCATAAGCGATCTGCGCCGCCCCAGGACATACCTGTAAAAAATCTTATATCCGATCATGAAATTCACCTCTTTGAAATACGCCTTCAGGTCGGTGATAAGCTCTCCTATCGAAATCCATTCCGTATATTCGTCCGAACAATCTACATCGGCAATACCGCACCCGATTTTTGCCCGCGCTTCCGCCAGGGCCACGATTGCCTTATCCAAGCCATCTCGCGGCTCTCCCCGCACGGTATCCCTTAAGGAGAATACACGTTGATAATAATATTTGAACACGCCGTCAGCGCGTTTAAGTGCGCGGAGAAACCACTCGGGGTGCCGTTCCTGCAGTAAACATAAACGGGAAGCCCATCCCCCGACCGCGCATACCGATTCGACATCTCTTTTTAAACGGGACAACGTCACAGTAATATTCCCCAACTCCCGCGAGATACCCGGGAATTCATGCGCCACTCTGGATAAATACATTTCCGCGCCGGAAACCCCTTGCGCAAAATCCCATAACGCCGCACCGTGAGTTTGCCGGCGAAGGACAACTCCGGTCCGCTCAATTCTGACGGTGGATGCATCGGCCGGCGCGCGCAGGTCAAAGAAGCACCCGCCGTTTCTGGTCACCGCCTGCTGCTTCCTGCGGAGAAGGTCCGCAGGCTCTCCGGCCGCGTGGATATACACCAGCCGCTCTGCGCATTCGCCCGCCTCCTTATCGATACGCAGGGGTGAATTCCGGCCGGCGAACGATCTCTGCCTTTCTCTCCGTTTCGACACATATGCCGAGTACGTGCGGGTGCTGTACCATTCCTCAAATGCCGGAGCGATCCCGGTCGACGCCAGCACGTAATAAAACTGCTCCGGAAGATACAGGACGATATCCACCGAGCTCAAGAACCCTTCCATCCGTCTCGCGAATTCATTCAACGCTCTCATAATTCCGATTTTCCTTTTCTCTCCGAACCGCTCGGCTCCTCGTGCGTCAAAAATAATAATCGGTTCGACAGTAGGAGATGAAACCTTCCTGAAGACCTTTACGTCTCCCCCCAGCCAAAGGGTAAGGCCAAACCCCATCGCCTCGAATATCCTCCGGCAGGCACGCAGGTTCTCGTACGCCCGGCCGGGCATAAGCTCACTCAACACGTCTCTGTAGCGGTTTGCCAGCAGCACATCACATTCCGCAAGATCGAATCTGGTAATAAACTCCAGATCTTCATCGTCGGACATGTCCGGGTCGGTATGTTCTATCACGACAATCGTATCGTCTACGCCGACGATCCTGTCAAGATATCTCTGCAGCGCTCCTTCAAAATCAAAGTTTTCCATGATCGTATCGGCATCGTCTTTGTAGAAGAATTCGGCGTTTTTCAACAAGTGGAAACGGGGACGCGCGAAAAGCAGAGAGAACATATCTACGGTATCCGCGATCACTCCCGTCTCGTTAAAATCGCGGATATGCGCTTCCGTATGGAGATTTCTCCGTATCGCGTCTTTATCAAGCATATCGGATGGAGTAAACCCGTAATGAGGAAGCATACGATCTAATACAAATCGCGTACTCGGTCCGCACCCCTCTATCTCAATCCCGGATACCTGCTCCCAGATAAACTGATCCGGCCCGTTACAGACGGAGATCACCTTCCCTTCCTCCGGTTCCGGAAAAGCGCCGATACGGATAAGCAGTTTGATCAAAAGACGATAGGCATTGGCCATATGTACCGCCTTCGGATACTCTGATCCATCCTGATCGCGCGGCATAAAAGAGAGTTCTTTTATCTTTTCCGTCATTTCGACGACGTTCACAAACTGCTCAACAAGACTCGCCGGAGACACAGAGTACGGGCCCAAGGAAACTGCATCTGTCTTCTTTTCTGCGTTCGCCGGAACGGCCAGCACTGCCAGTGTTCCCATGCCGGGTGAGCTGGCCTCTTTGTATGGCAATAAATACTCTTCCGATGTATTACGGTCTAAAAATGAGGTTAATCTCTTTTTCTCCGACTGCCATTTTCCTTTTAATAACTTCCCAAATCGACTAGTCTTAGTTGTTTTGGGAAGCTTTATATCTGTAGAAAGCTCGAAATACTCAATGGCATTTTCAGGATGCACGACCAGCGGGGGCAACCCGGCCCTCACCAACAGAAAGCTCACCACCAGAGCGCCCGTTCTATGGTTCCCTTCAATCAGCAACTGCGGCGGACTTAAAATCCGCAGGTACACTCCCGCCGCTCTTTTTCGCGCGTTTTTTTTCTTGCGGTTCATATATTCCGCTACCGGCACACCGGCAGAGAACACCTTCTGTTGCGTGGCTTGTACAAATTTATGCTCCTGCATCTGCAGTCTCCCATCGTTCCCAAAATGACAAAGCAAATTAAGTTTCAAGACATCATTCAAATCCAATTTTCTTTTTTTGAGAAGCAACTCATTCACATACTCGTACCCGGCTATTAACCTATACATGACTTCGTCAGTGAAATCATCGCGCTGCGACGAAAGCTGCCGGTTGATCGCGGGAAACCCTTTTTGCAATTCTGAAAAAGAATTTCGTACAGCGGGTATGTCAATGACATATACCGGTAAAGGAGCCGGGGAACTGCTTGGTCTATCCCGGGAACTTTGATCCAGTATCATCTGCCGCAAATGCCTGGCCCATTCGTTACCATGCCGATTGATATGGCGCTGTAACGCTTCGAGCACCTCCGCTTCGTGCGATTTGGCGATATCCATAAGCGCCCAGCTTGCACAGTCACTTCGATGAGGAGGCGGATATCCCACTGCCCAGGCCAACGCACCTATCGCTTCGGTACCCATGGTGATCAGCTCCCGTTTTATGTCCAACCGCTCCGACCAGGAAGAATTGTCCAATTTATCCAACAACCTTTCTGCTTTCCAAGCGTTCTCCTCGACCGGAGATCCGGAAAAACCAGAACGCAGCAGCTCCGAAAGAACCGTTTCATGCGCGCACACGATATCCTCATGCCCAAACCGTTCCAGCACGAACTCCCGGCCGGCCCGTCCCATTATTCCCGCGCGGCACGGCGACCGCAGCAGCATTTTGAGCGCCCGCGCCAGCGATCCGACGTCCGCCCGGCTGAAAAACCGGTTCCGCCGGCGGTTCACCTCCACAAGCAGCCCGGTTTCATCCGGCACAAACGCTTCCAGGTTTCCTCCTTCACCGGTAGCCACCACCGGTGTTTCCATGGCCTGCGCCTCAAGCAGAACCCCGGAAATCCCTTCATTAAACACCGTGGGGAACGCGACAATGGACGCTACTTCAAAATATTCCCGCATCTTTCTGCGAGAACTGACTGGCTCATCGATCCGCACTTCATGACGTAAGTCATTTACTTCCATGTATTTGAGTATTTCATTCAGGTATCCGGGACGGTACGAATCACCCAGAAGGATCACTTGAAAGCGGAATCCGCAATAGCGCAACAACCGTGCGGCCTTTACCAATTCCAACGCGCCTTTGGTCGGCACGATCCGGCTGGGTGCAAGGATCACCGGATCGCCGTTTAATTGCAGACGGGCACGGATCGCCGGCCTTTTCTCCGGCCCAGGGACAAACACGCGTAAATCCCGCAAGCACGGAATATGCACCGCGTCCCTGCCGTATTTCAGGCGCGCGTCCTCGACGCCTCTTCGGGACACGGTAATCAACACATCGGCCGTCGCCGCCAGTTCATCGAGATTCCGTTGAGGATTACTTCCGTGGGCGATCAGCTCCCCCTCATGCCACTGGACGAGCACCGGGATCTGCCGGGAACGGGCAATGCGGGCGATTTCCACCGCATACGTGCTTTTAGGACTGTGTACGCGCACAGCATCCACGCCAGGCCGGCCCGGCTCACCCATGATATTGGCAGCACGCGCAATCAATTCATCTCTATTCCACTGCATAAACTGGCGGTATGGATGGTGCACAATATGCGCGTCCGCGACGCGTTCGGTAAAGTCACAAACGGAATCACCCCGCGGCACCTCATACAGAACGTGAGTGCGAAGACCCGGATTGCGCTCGGCAAGCGCGTGATTCAATACATTCAGATGTACAGCCTGACCCGTAGGGCTCATGTAATGGTTGGTCATCATCAGAATACGTTTCCCGGAAAGCGCGGAGACTAATGCCTGGCGCGATACATTCGGAGAAGAAGCGGATTGGAACAAAGATTCAGCGCGAACCACAGGCTCCAGGGTACGTTGTCTCACCCGCTCAATTTCTTCAGAACCAAGATCGCGATGAGTAAACGCAAGGTACTCGGCCATGTCCATGCGGTAACGGCTCATAAAGTCGCTTGCCGAGTATCGGCCGTAATCGCTGAGCGCATCAGCGTGAAAATCCGGATCACCAAAATAATACTCTGCCTGCAGGTACCGTTTCGGCTCGTTCCCGGGCCTTTTGATCATATCAAGCACCCGGCGGGCATTCTCCTGCCAGGAAGATATCATAAACAGGTCTAAATGCGTAACCTTATGTTCGGGCAACTCAATAAACAAACGCCAGGCTGAGGGCGTGAGCTGAATCAATTTACCCGGCCTGAAAAGAACTCCCGACCTCTCCAATAGTTCGAGCATTATCGATAAAAATAGTTCCGCATCCGGCATCGACTCTGCGGCAAGGCCCGGGTATCCCGAAAGACCGGCTCGCTCATCCACCAGTATAACATCGATATCACTTCCCAATCGTCGCAGATATCTGGTACTGCCGACTATCGACGCGCACGATCCGTTCTGAGTTTTCGCGGTAAAGGAAACCGCGTCTCCTATCGCGGTAATGGTGGAAAGCTCCTCCTGAACTGATATTTTGCTCGCAGGCGAACTCACGGGTAAAGGATCCAATATACGCGATTTCATCTTAACCGCCAGAGAAGGAGTGCCGGTGCGGCGATCCCCCACCGTACGGTGAAAAAACGGCAGACGAGCCAGCCGGAATTCTTTTAAATTTTCCATCTGCCCGCGAGTGTAGTACGCATATGCCCTCCGGTAGGACACTTCGTCACCGAAGTAGTATTCAAAACCTACGTAATGACGTAACGCGACGGGACTGTCGTTTTCCGGAGAAAGCTCGTTTTCTGCGTATCCCCGGAGCCACAGCGCAAGCGCGGCCCGCCCGGCCAAATCGTCGAGTGTGCCCCAGGCAATGTTGACCTGAATAATTGTGGTATCGGACAGGCGGAAAAGTTGATAGGCCTGCGTCTCCTTCCCGAAGATAATGGGCCGGCTCACATATTCCAGTATCCGCTCCTTCGCGTTCACGCGACTGCGAAATGAAGAGAGAAAATCAATCCCCGCGGGTGATTCGATCATGATATCCAGACTAAGATACCCTCTGCCGTTATCCCGTCCGCGGACAATGCGTCCCTGTAAATACTGGACACTGCCCACCAAGTACGCCTGCCCGCCAATATGATTCGCTGAGCGCTCGGCAACATTTCCTAAAGAAGACACATCAAACCTTCCGTCGGCATACAGCGATCCGGCGGGCGAACTCGACGCCGGCTGGTTCCCGGTTCCTTGAAGCTTTTTGATACGGCGTGCAATACGGTCGATCCGGTCCCCGTATACGTCCATAAAGTCATGTATCTGCGTGACGCTCCTCATCACCGCACTAATCTGCCGGCTCCACCACGGCCACAATTCTTCGTAACCTACGTTCTTGGCGATCGCATGATCAACCGCCCTTTCTATATCATCGATCGACGCTACGGCAGGAAACCGGTAAATCTTCGAAGCCGGTTTCTTCTTTCGGGTTGTTTTCTTGCTCACGGCTTCCTTCTTAGCTTTCTTCTTTTTCACCGTTTTCTTCTTCGACACTTCAGGTGTGCTGGCCCCAATCGCAACCAGACCCGCTCCTTCATCAATCGCCGCGGCGATCTCCGCATTCGTGAGAGGCTGCGCGCGCAGGTACGTTTTCAAATTGAACTGCGACTTACATTTCCAATTTACGTACCGTTTTCGGGATACTCCTCCCCGCTCAAGAATTTCCCTGACGGACTCTTCGCTCACGCGGTTTCGGTTGGCAGTTAACTGCGCTGCCGCTCTGCGAATCCGGCCTTCAATCGTTGTAAGGAACATCCTTTCCCGAACGGCCTGAACGCGATGGTCATCCTGGTACCGCTTCAACCAGTCATTCATGGTAGTCACATCAATTCCGACATCTCGTGCCAGACCAGCCTGCGTTATCGTCTCTCCCGGATCAGCGGCAATACGGCGGCTGATCGCTTCGTGCAGTTGTACTGAACGTTGTTCGAGGTTTTCCTCAACGCGTGATGCCTGCCGGACGGAATGACCCTTCAACTCAACACCCAGAACATCAGTCGCCTGCCCGGAACGTTCACGATTCAGTTTAGCAACCAGTTTCCTGATTTGCCCCACGGATAAAGGACATTCTTCATCGGCAGCGACATCGGCAGCATACACATGCACTTTGCGCTGTCGTATCCTGGCAACCGCGGCCCGAATAAGAGGGATCTTTTCGGAATCGCGATATTTCCCTGAAGAAACAGAGCTGGAAGAACCGATCTCTGCCTGAGGAACTTCGTGCAGGAACACATCTCTGCTCCACTCGTAATACGGGCTTGTGTTGGATAGAGATTCCCTTTCCGCAATATACTTACTTTCCGACATAAAATCAGCAGAATCGGATGGAACGAGGGGAGTGCTATCCGCGCCGGCACCAGTCACTTCAATTAGTACAGGCGATCCCGAAGAACGAATCGTGGACGTAGTAGAGAGCGGTTCACGCACAGGCGCAGAAGGTACGGTAACGTTTTTAAAAAACTCCGACTGCCCGCGCGCATAGACCTCAAAATTTCGGAAAGGAATAAATAAATCAATACCTACATGAGAATACGGAGGAGCCCGAGAATAGCCGTAACTGTACTGATTGCCAATAATGATTTCTTCCGCCCCCCATTCAAAACGGGCTTGCGCTCCGGGAAAAAATCCGCGGTATATCAGATCCCGGACGATAGAAAGCCCGGCTCCCTTGCCGCTGAACCGGCGCTTACGCCTTGATTTGGTAAACCGGTACTGGCTGGCCATGTCAAAACAAGGCAATCGATGGGTTACCGGCAGCGGGTTGTGCAACACGGCGGAAAGTTCACGGTTATTATCATTCTCTATCCGCACCTCATACTTACCCTGCGGAGCAAAAGAGTATTCTCCGCGAGCCGCGCAGTGCAGGGCCCGCATCATGCGCCCCGTAACGCCCTCATAGGCATGGGTGAAGTTCTTGACGAGTTCCCATAGCATAAAGACGGCTACTCCGCTTGTCGTAAATTCCGTCAGCGGGAGCGAAAGCTCATCATTCAATTGGGAGATAAATATTCCGGAAGGAATGTCGTTTCTTGGTAATCCCCATTCAAGAATAATCGGCGCGAACTCACGGCGGAATTCTTTTATCGCCGCGCGGGGGCTGACATACGCGTTCCGGTCAGCCCGGGTACGGCTGATCACCGCGCTGGAAGACACATCCTCAGCATCCATGTCCCACGAATTCTCCGTAAGAACCGGAACCTGATGCGGCAAATACTCAGTTATTTTCCCTGTATTAATAAAAGAAATATCTACATTATACTCATATTGATCCTTCTTCTCATTTAACTGTTGGGGGTACAAGCGCCAATAGGCGCGCACCGCTTCCAGAGGCACATCCCGGTATACCAATACCGCCCGGGGCAGATGTAACCCCGCCCCCTTGTTCATGTACTTTATCGCCACCCGGATGGACTCGGTCATAAAAATAGGGGTATCGCTGCGAAAAGATAAGCGCCGCTGTGCTGGATCGTATACCCCGCGGTAAAGAAAAGGAACCGAATCCTGCTCTTCCCCGTAATAAGTATTGAGCCGGCCGGAAAGAGCCCAGCATATCATCTGATGATATCCCGTCTGCAAAGCGTGATATCTGCTGTTCCAAAGCGGACGTATCTGATTGAGCTCCTGATAATCAGCACCCATAGTGGAAAGCACCTGCGCTATCTCTCCGGCATCACGGTTCCAGCGGTAAAAATATTGCATTACATAATTGAGCACTGCCGCGGTATTCGTATATTCTAAGCGGCTTATCAATCCGAATATCTCTAACCGGCTCACCTCCCGCTGGAACGAGATTCCCAGCTGTTTTTCCCGCCCCCGGGACCACCGGCCGAATGCGTCTTCCTCTCCGGTTTGACCCTGGACGGCAGGCGAGCTGGACTGAAGTCTTTTTTTCTCGCTTGTAACCAGCTGCCTCCAGTACCTCGCCGGCGGCGCATGCTCAAAAAACCATGCCTCGGTAAGCACCCCGGGCTTCATCGGAAGTCCGGGACAATACCACACCTTGTCGCGCCGGCTCCAGCGGCTCTCCTGCCGCGGATTCTTGTAGATCACTTCTTCGCCGCCCTGCGCGATGCGGAATAAATGCGCTTTATGAAAACTGGTATGCAATCCTTCTCCCGCACTGCCCCCAATACCGATATTGACAAACGGCCGCAGCGCTTCTTCGATAGAATAACGGTTGTCCGAAATATTCTTAAATCCCCCGCCGTTATCGAACGAAACAATGATCATCCGTCTATTCTCCTCTGAAACCGGCTCGACGAAACTCAAGTAAATCCCGTATTCGTTTACATGCTGATACAAATTCTCCAGGTTGCATTGGACAAAGCCTTGCGCGGTATCCCACGCCCCGAGTACCGAAGCGACACCGCCATAGGTATCGTCGTCTTCGTAGCGAAACACCGCGTCGAACACATCCCTGCCCGCCCGGGAAGAGCCCAGTTTCATTCCTCGTTTCGAATAGACGAAGACCGATCTCCATCCTATCTCACGCAAACCGCGCATCGCCTTCTTGTAGGCGCGGATATTTACTTCAGGCGCGCCGGGCATAAATTGATGCGCGGCATCAAGCAGATTTCTGGACTGCGCATGGACAGCTCCTAACGGGCTGGACACCTGACTCACCCAGTACGAACCCCGGGCGGATCCGTGACCGGCAAGGTGTCCGTTATTGTCAGAAGCATACGAGCAACAGACATGGGGAAAAACTTCAAGTGCGAAGTGGTCCTTGAGCATACATATTGCCCCGCCCACGCACCCGGCTTTATCGGACCACTCGGGTATAACCCGGCCGGAATCGCCAAACCCGGCCGTTTCTCCTCCTATGGAAACCGACCGTATTCCTAAATCTCTGAAGCCATCTATAACCGGCTGCCAAAATTTTCGGCACTCCGCGAGTCCTCGAGACGGAAAGCGCTGCCGCTTCACCGCCGGAAGCGGAACGTCTTCGAAGGAATCAATATCCACAATGACCGCCCGGGTTTTTATTCCGGACACTGCCGCGTAACTGCCCCCCAGCACAAACAGGACTCCAAAAGATTCCTCAAGCGCGTGAATCGTGTTCTCCACGTATTTTTCCGCATGCGCGACTGCCGGACGATATTTCCACCGGCCGGATTTACGATCTAAATGCCACCGCCCTGCGTACCATCCCAATATATGCACGTAGAGAGAAACCCTTCCCCCCGCCTGCCTGATCAGCGACTCGAGTTTTTGCCGATGCGCACCGGTAGCGGCGTACCAGGGAACTCCCCGTTTCGAAAGAACCTCTTTTTTATCCGGATCCGGGAACGAATATCCTCCGCCGATCAAAGAATAATCCATTCCCGCCGGGCTTGATCCCGTGAAATCATCGACACGGGTAGTTTCCGTGATAAGTTCATCCAACAGGGCTCGGTCGTTCCCTTCCCTCTGCATCTCATCTGCCGCGCGCGATTGATAGTACGCAAATAACGACATCATCTTCCGCGCCGTATGGTACCCGGGAGAATCACTTCCTCCGGCGCTTTTGCGGACAGTGACCATATAATCTTCGAGTAAAATGCGGAACATAATACACAATGAAAATATGTCATCCGCCAACAGACAGAGACGGGAAGTCGCGGTAAAATCGTCCCCGCAGCGGGAAATCCTGTCTCCGCTGGTGAACAAGCGCTTGTAGAGACGGCGCCTCGCGCGGGCGACCGGATCTTGTGCACCAATCTTCGTCGTTGTATCATTATCAAAATACACGATCCGGGAATCTCCGGCTCCTCTTCCCTCACACACGGACACGTCAAAAAATGAAATATCGCCCTGAATATACCCGTTTTGTGCATAAAGCGCACGATAGGAGGAAAACACGTCCAGAACGATCAACCCAATATTTTTCGCCGCGGCAATCCCGGAACCCAGCGGGTGAATCGAACGGGTGAAATAATCGACCAGCAATTCTCCATTTAATAATTCGAACACAAGCCCTGTACCAAACCGGTCCGCGGACGAAAACTTCACCCGGCCGAAGTACCGGGGAAGGTGGTGCAATGAATCGTTGGCCGGATTAAGCTCAGAAAATATATTCTCCTGGGGCAAAAGCAGAGAATCCTGAACCGTTTTGCGCACGTCTGCTTCCACCTGCGGATCGGGAAGCTTACACACATAATGAGCCCCGGGGACTAATACTCCGTCCGCCGCTCCTTGGTATTTTGCTCTTACCACCGCTTTCCCATTTATTCGGCGAAATGTATCCTCCACCGCGAAATCCCGTTCTAACGTATAGAGACGAACCGGGCTGGAACCGCCGCTCCTCATCTCTTCTCTCAGCCGAGTGAATGCGGATACATGATCCAGATAGTTCTGGGTGTTGCTTTGGCCTTCACGGACCTTCGCGCGGAAAAAATCACCAAACGTACGGTATCCCGCCATACCGGCCAAGCCGTCAACGATCTCCATAAAAGGTATTATTCTGAAATACCCCTCCATCTCGTCGAACACCGCACAGAGCTCCCGGGCATACGTAAGAGACACATCGAGCACCCGGCCGGCATCCCTGCCCCGGTATTCCAGGCTGAATCCTGATTCCACCTTGTATTTTCTAAGAACATCCACAACGCGGTTCACCAACGCTTCAACGCTTCGAAAATGATGATTTTCAGCCAGGAACGGATACTCCTGCTTTTTAAGATCAACCTGCAGCGGTAAGCTGTTTATTGCCTGGAGACCGTCGGAAAAGAAATGGATCGTGAGCGCAAAAAACGCCGTCCACAGTAATGATTCACTCCGCGTTCCCCGGGTAAGCAGCTGCGGAGCGTGCGCGATAATTTCTTCTTTCTGGAATTGATCAAAAATCCCGGGGGCACCGACCGCACCCGTTTCGTCAAACAAGTTATCCGCGATTTGTGTGATTTCATCGTGAACGGGAGAAGATACTGAAAGATCTTGGGAACTGCGCTTGACCTCCTGCAGATCACGAATTACCGCTCCCATATCCGGATACCGTTGTTGGCGCGGTTGAAGACAGCGCAAGGCAATAGCGTACGCCGCGCCAAAATTCTCGTCCGCGAGCTGCTCCTGCCGCTGCAGGGCGGCCCGGATCCGCAGCAAGGCGGCAACCGCGTTGTCCCGCATCATATATTCCAATATCTCCCGCGGCTCCAGAATGACGGCCAGCACCATCCCGAAACTGTACACATCCCACTGCTCCGTAAACAGCCGGGTTGAAGCTTCTAACGCGCCGGTGCGTTTCGCTTCACGACGACCGAAGGCCCAAGGTTCATAGCTCTCGCAATAAATATCGGTATGGATGGTGCGCACGATTTCCGGAATGCGGCCGGAATTTTCCACCCAGTCGTAACGCAGCGGTACCGCGCTGTCCTGATCCACAAGGCACACCGTTTCCCGCAAATTTTCATCAAGCCGCATCCGGATATTTGTCGGTTTTAATTCCTTCACCAGAAGCCCCCGGCGGTGACACTTTTCTACCGCATCCGCGACCGCCAGCGCGAGCCGCAATTTATGCCTCTCATCACGAGCCAATTGAGGCACCCATCTTTCCATCGCCAGCAAATCGCCCAAATTCACGGAAGGAACAAAATCCATGATCAGATACGGGAATTCCCTCCGCCAAAAACGGGGCGCGAGAATTTGTCCTCCTTTTAACTTACACCATCCCTTCCCGTAATAATGCGGGATCACGCTCTCTTCGGTCAGAGTTTCGTAATGCCGGGACAGCCATATCACGTAATTAATAATCCGTCTGCGTTCTCTCAAAGAAAGCACATCATTCCGCGGTCCGTTACAATACACTTTCACCGCGTAGGGCCCATGCGCTTTATCTTTCGCGCTGACTTTATATACACGGGCGTAACTCCCTGCACCTACTATTTCCTGGGTACGCTGATCAAGGTCGTTCATTGTAACTCGCGGGCTGCCCGCATTATCTGATACGGGAGAGGACCCGCTCAGACGTCCAAGGCGCCGGACCGTATTATCAAATATATGACCGATATGTAGGGTGAGCCCGGGGATCTTTAGTTCTTCCTGCACTTTTTCAACCGCCCGTTGTTTGGCTGTTTGCACCGCATGGGGATCAAGCCTCTGTATCACAAACGCCTCTTTCAAATACCCGGGCACGATGGTCCTGAGAGTAAATAACTGTTCTATCTCAAGCTGACGCAGCGTCCTTTCATTCTGTATCTCCTCTTCCCATATCACACCTAACGGAAAATCAGATAATAGAGACACCACCACCGACCGCACACCGCCGTAAGCCCCAAACATCTTGATTGCGCCCTCTCTGTGAGAATCCCATTGCGCGTATTCCTCCAATACGCCTGCCGTATCTGCATGTATCACCGCTCGGATGCCGGCAGCATCTGTCCTGTACCGAGGGCTCATCACGATCGCCCCCCTTACTCGCGGGGTCTCTTGTAACACCGCATCAATAAAGCGTTCCAGAACACCTGAATCATCTTCGGTCAGCAATGACGGGATATCTTTCCTTGAAAAAACGCGCGGCCGGGCGTACTGAACCGTCTCCTTTCCGGACATCAGCGCGCTTTTCTTTTTGGAAAAAAACAGTGCGCGGATATGCAAAGGTGCCGCGTACGCGCTGCTCATGTGGCCGCGCTCATGAAGTAATGTATCCAACCGCGGGTAATGACCTATGCCGCGAATGACAATCACGTAATCTCCGGGATACGCACCAAGATAGGTATCAATGTCGTCCGCCAACGCTTCGTCTCTCAATCGAAGCGCATCCTGGTTTTGCCATCCGGAAAGGTGCCGTTTCCAAAAATTCACCGCTTCCATATCATCTAAATCGATTTCTCTTTCTTTAAGAAGCGTCAGCAGATTGCGCAGCTGACCCAACGTAAGCGCCAGATCCGGAGCTTCCTCCTCGATACGGATAGTACGCCCGCGTGAGATCTGTGCCCACAGATACCGGTTACGGGCAAGCGCGTAAGGAGTAAACGAGTATACCGGTTCTTCGCGGGGCCGTTCTTCGGCGTTGAGCACCTCACGCAGACCCTGCAGATGATTTGAGGTCTCCCGGTCGATGACCGCCATAATGTTTCGGGCAACCTGCTCATCTACGGTATCTTGTCGATCCAGTTGGCGCAGGGCTTCTCTGAATAGTGCGGCGTCAAGCTTCTCTACATAGGTATATCCCCATTCAAGGAAAAACGCCACCCGCCGTTTTTCTCGTTCCGCACGCGCAAGTACCGTTTCGGCCGCGGAGACCCTGAGGTCAAAGTCAAATCCCTGGGCATGATACCCGTAAAGAGAAAACACCCGTGTCTGTCCGGTGATCGAACTTCTAAACCGTGCAAGCATCGGGTCGGCGGCCGGTCCATTGTGTGAAAGCACCGCATCTTCGCCGAATACATCCGCGGGAAAGAATCCGCTCATCATCCCGCTCAACATCAAAGATACGAATACTCGCCTGTCCGTTGACACCGCTGAAGATGCCCGGAAAGGAAAATATGGCCGCGGTTTGGTATATACCGGCTGCAGCAGGCGAGACGGCCCCACCAGCCACGGAGAGGTAACCGCACTCAGTCCGTGCTGCAACCGGTGAAAATATTCTAATAAAGGCGAGCTGCTTTGCGGAGCATCGCCATCGCGTAAATTTTTTATTTCTTGCCGTAACGCTCTTAATTCGTCGGCGATATCATCAAAGACCTCTTCCGCCTGACGCTCACCGCTGTCCAGCGCGATGAACAATTCTTCTAGCGCATCTATACGACCCTGCAGGAAACTCGCGCTTCTTTCCGGAATACGCGGCGACACCGCGGACCGGGTGTGTATCTCATTTTCCCGTTGCGCTAACTGAGCGGAGAGGCCGGCGAGCCGGACTCCCTCAGCCTTGATATCCCGGGCGCGTTCTTCGAGTTTTCTCTGTTCAGCGGCAAGCGTCCGCTCGCGCAAAGATAATACGTCTTCCTGCCGCTTACGCCCCGCCGCCCAGTCGGCGCGCGTCTGTTCAATCTGTCTCTTACGCGCGTCCAATGCCGCCTGTTGTTCAGCCAGGACACGGCGGTCTGAATCAATCCTGCCGCGCTCTTCTTGAATCCACTCACCTGCCTGTTCCTGTTCGTCCTCAAACCGCCCCCGGGCGGTCTCCAGCCTTGCCTTTTGACGCTGAAGTATCCGTTCCCAGCGTGATAGTCTTATTTCCTTGCTTTCCGCTTCCTGTTTCCTCCCGGCTAATTTTTGTTCCCGGACGGCTACGGCACGTTCTTTCTCATCGAGTTTTCGCTGTTGACGCGTGAAACGCTGTTCCCATTCTCTCAGAGATGCGTCCTTTTCCTCCTGTTCCTGCCGCGCCTGTAGTTTCTGCTCATCCAATCGTTCCTGTTCCTGGGCGATATTTCGCCGCTGCTGCGCGCACTGTTCTTGGATCTTCTTCAGCTCGGCACGGGCTCTGTCGATCTTTTCCCGCAGCCGGACAAGTTCACGTTCAGCCTCATCGGCCTCTCTTACACGCTCACCCATCTCCCGACGCTGACGTTCAAGGATCTGCTGTTGCCGCGCGAGGTCCGCTTCCCGCCGCGTGAGCTCTTCTTCCCGCACAGCGATCTGTTCCCGGGCTTCATCGACGGACTGTTGCTGGTATTTGGTCAGTGCGCACTGCGCACGCATCCAGAACATTCGCAGACGAACTACGCCTTTTTGGAATACCGGTTTTACCCGGGAGGGCCGCTGCCGCGCCCGCAGTGCAGCCCGACGTTGTTTTTTCTTCTCTTTTCTGTTCCGTTTTCGCGCCGCTCGCCTCTGCTCCCGTAACCCGCCCCTCTGCCGCAGAGACGGCGCATCATTACTTTCTTCTTCGGTATCCGGTACGATCTCGGCACGCCGGTTCCAAAACAGCCCGTATGAGAGAATGATGACCGCTGCCGAAGCAAACACCCGCAGGACGATGGAATACCCGGCCTCATCATAAGCCGGATTGATCCCTACATAATACGTAATGAACACCACCGCCGATCCGGCCAACGCGGCGATCCAAAAAGGATGAGGCCATCCGGGAGCATGCACGGAGGGAACTTCATCCCGGTTGCCTTTCTCCCCGGATCTGCGCGGACGGGCCGGGGAAGATACCGGCATGCCCGACATATCAGGACCCGCTTCATTCCTCCCGCTCGGCCCGGAGATTGCCGCCGACGACGAAGATTGTGCCGTCAGTAAATGCCGGTAGTCATCCAATTCCGAAAAGGGAAGCACTCCCGGGATTTCCTCAACCGGTGTCATCGCGCAATCCATCCACCCCATCATAAGGCTCAGGTAGCGGAGAGAAATATCCCGAGAAAGAAGGGTGTAGTGTTCTTTTTTCAATCCCAGTAAAAGCAGCGTTTCATACGGTTTTTTCTTGTGGGGGAACACAAAGAAATCACGCTCGACGACAGGGCGGGCGGCATTGGTGAGATTGTAGCGGCGCTCATGGGCAGAAACATCAACTATTTCAACCCCTTGTTCCTCAAGAAACCGCCTGTATTCGGCATTTTTTTGCGCTTCGAGCTCTCCCCGGTAGAGAGGATCGGAGAGAATCGCCGGCTTCATATTCTGCCGGACATGAGCCGGCACGTACAGCAGCACTCCATCGATATGCCCGTTTTCGACAAGGAATTCATACGGGTACGAGTCCCCTTCAAAAGAAACGGGCACCTGCGCGCTTATCCAGCCCGCGGGGAACCGGTATGTCTCAAGACGCTCATATCCTTCTTTGGTTCTCAAATAAGAACGCAGCTGATTCACCGCTTCCGCTGATACTGAATCGGAAAAAATGACAAACGGCGTCAGCCCTACCCCTGAAACGGCTGCGCCTTCCGCAATGAGATCTTCTTCAGGGGACGAATCCTGCGCGCCGGAACGGAACCGGGACACTCCCGTAAGATAACGGTACGGACGTTGCGGAATGAGCGGAAGCCATAACCGGGAATCTTTAAACCATACAGTCCGGTCTTCCCACGGCAGATGTAATGAGAAAACGTGACGGGGATGTCCGCTCACCGAGAGACGGGAAACAAAACGTGAAACACCGTCCAGTTCACTGTTAATGTCCCTTGCGCCTAAATCAAGGAAACTTCCCGAAAAATCGACCGCTTTTGAAGCGAGTTTACCCGGCACAAAGTGCTTCTGCCCGGAGCCGGAAAAATACTCAAGAACTCCTTCTGTGCGCCACCGGCCGCTTTCCTCCCCCATTATCCGCGAGGCGCGCCGGGTACCCGCAGGAGTCTGGAGTTCGCGCACAAACTCGGCGACCCCGCGCATCTGCTGTGCCAGATATATTTCCCGCTCTCCTAATCCCGCGAGGATCTCTTCGTCAGAAGGAGCCGCCCTGCCCTGATGACGACGCACCTGCGCCCTTGCGAACGCATCCTCCGCTTCACGCACGCGTGCGACCACCGCCTGTTCCCGGCCGTTATAAAAGATCTGCGTGGCGACGTTCATAAGCACCTGCTCATCGGCAAGCTGCGCCCCGAAATCTGCCGCTCCTTCAATAGTGGATTTGACCATATCGATCAGATTTTCGTACCTTTCAACATTCAAGCCTATTCCGAGTCCCGGATCCGCAACCTTGCGACCTTCGCTACGTGCCGCAAGGATATCTTCGGACACATAAAGATCAAAAGGAGTATCCCTCGATACTTCCACGAAGAGGTATTCATCCGCCGCTAACCGAGTGGACTCGATATGCCTCGAAGGAGAAGAACTGCTCCCCGGAGAACCGTTCACTCCGTATGCGAAACCCTCAGCCGTCCGGACCGGACCGACAGCCGTGAAATTTTCCGGGAGATTGAGACCGGTTCCCGCCGTGATCCCGGCGGGAACCGCAGAGGAAACCGGTGACGATACGGTATTTTGCGCTGAGAGAATACGGCGTGTGCCCGCACTTCCGGAACCGTCCGGGGAAAAGGAGAACGCGGCCCAGGAATTCGGCGGCAAGCTTATCCTGATATTCCCTTCCCCAGATTCCAGAGTAACATCATCGCGGGAACAGAATGCGAAGTTATCCGTATTCGGCGCAGGGTAACCACGGTGAGAAAATGAGGAACTTAATGCCTCCGGATCAATAACCGCCTCTTCCGTATGCGCTCCCCGGTGGTTTATGACGGCCACACCTATCTCGTCCTGATACACACGCACCAACGGAACAAGGGAAGAGCGGTGCAAAGATTCCGGTTTCTTCAGATGCAGAGCGGAAAAATCTCCCCGGCGGAACACCGGACGGGAAATAAACTTAATCAGAGACTCAAATTCCCGGTCTGCTGCTTCCGGTTCGGCAATTACGTCGGGATACCGGTACCGGTAAATGCCCGCATCGGGAGATTTCATCGAGATATGACAGATTCCTTCTGGATGGTTTTGTGTGGCAGTCAGCGGATATCCCATGCCGAACAGCTGACGCAGGGTCACCAGCACATAGCCCGGCAGAGCAAAGCTTAACAGAGAAGCGCCTAGCGCGTACTCGCCGAATCCCCGGGGATCACGGAAAGGCTCTTCATCATGGTTCTCCGTAAAATGCAGACCGAGGTCAAGATATCCGCGCGGCGCGCGGTAAAAAATATAGTCCCGCACCGCAGGCGCGCCTTGACCTTTCACAATATCGTACAGCCGTTTATCATAGGGAATGATCCCTGCACGCTGGAAAAATCCGGTGCGGCCGTCCCACGGCACATGCCATTTGTCGCCCGCTTCATAACTTTCGGCAAACGCGAGCATACCGCTCCCGGCGATTTCATCCATCACCTCTTCCCAGAACTCATGCGGCATGCGCTCCTCAAACTCCTTCCACGATAATCCCAGCGGATATCCCCAGGTCGCCCAGAATTGCAGACGAAGCGCGTAAAACGCGAGGTCGGCGCGGAATCCTCCGCCGCAGGTAAGTCTGCGGATATTTCCGGAAATCACATTCTTCATGTACCGGCGCGCCGACGGCAAAAGATAATCTACCTGTGCCAGGTTAGGCATATGGGCTTCTCCCGGTCCGTACCAGGCATTCTTCACTATCGTACGGTATGCGTTCGGATATACATAATGACGACTTTTGCGAAAGAAGGCACGCGCATACAGATTTTTCTTTCTAAGACTATCCAAAAATTCCCGGCGTGTCATATGCGGCCAGAACCTGTCGAGCCGCCGGGCCACTGTTAACGCGTCATCAACCGAATCCCACTGCATCGCGACCCCGCCGCGCTGCACGATAAGCGAATCAGCGGCTACGTGATTGACGACAAAATCAAGCAGAGTGCGCATACCATACCGCTCCCGCAGCCTGCGCGCGGAGTTCATGAATTCTTTTTCTGATCCCAGACAAGTATCCAGCGTATAATCGTACACATCATAGGCTGACGCCCACCGAAAAAGAGTTTCATGGTCTGTCCTTTGCCAATGACGCATCATCCGCGCGGAAAGAGGACTCTTGCGCCACGCGCCCTTAATCCAGACCACCCTTATTCCCAGCCCCGCGATCCATTCCCAGAATTCTTCCGGAACGTTGCCTATCGTTCCGTAGGTAGCGGACAACGCGCGGGCGTCGATCTCCAGCACAACGGAAGTATCCGCCGGCGAACTCCCCTTCCCGAATACGATACTCTCGACCGTGTTTTTCTGCTCATTGACTTCCTCAACAGCATGTAAAAACTCTTCTCCTTTCATTTCCCTGTTACGTAAGAATGCGGTCATACACATATGGGGCCGAGTATGCTTCGGATCCATAATACTGACACTGATAACGCCTTCCTCAAGAGAAAACACGACGTCGCTCGAAATACCGGCATTATCCACTCTTCGGTAGGAAAGGACCTCCATGTCAGGGTAAAGTTCCAGCGGTGACAGAATCAGCCCGTTTCTCTTTCTTGTTTTACTCACATCCACCCCGAATCCGGAAAAAACTGCGTATTTTTTGTGTATCCATCTTAAAACACGCTGAGCCTGCTCTCCGATCATTTCTCCCTGCGGACGGCGTATAGAAGCAATATCCAAAGTCTTTCGCTCGCGGTATCTATTCAACCTATGACAGGCGCATATTATTTCCTCGTCACTGGCAAGACGGATCTGACTGCTTCCTCCTACCCGGATGTTCCTTACAAACCGCTCCCCGCCGGGAAACCGGATGAGCTCCAGCGAACACCCCGGCTCCTCTTCTCTCACGATCTCGCCTGATTTCTCGGGGGGAAATGACCGGAGCCCGTCTGAAGGAGCCTGGCCGGGAGAAGAGCTGTATTTCCCGAAAGCATGCGCTCCCCGGGATTCCTCCGGCGCATCATCGACACCGATAACCGGAAAAGCGATTTTCCGCTGGCGAGGATCCAATGGAAACTGGAGAACATCTCCGCCGGAATCAGCGGCGATAGACGGCCCCTTAAAGACCACCTCACATCCAAAATCACGGTAGAATTTCGTATTCTCTTCACTGACGTCATCGATAAGCGCCCGGTATGCCTTCCTCAGCTGAGCAGACCGGAATAAAAAACTTACCGCGGTCCGGCCGATGCCCCTTTTGCGGTATTTTTGGGATACATACAGCGCCGGCGCGACAGAAACCGTAATCCCCTCCTCGTCCAGCAGCGGATTCGCGTAAAGCGCCTTCCTCATGATCAAGACCTTCTCCCAGTCGGGTCCGGCGGTGACCGTGCCATGAACGTACCCGATCAATTCCTGACGGGCGCGGCCAAGAGAAAAAACCTCCACCAGCAAATCCACGTCTACAAAGCTTATATTTGGATCGATCAGCGACAAGACAAACTTGAATTCGGTTCCTCTTAATGTTTCGATTGAAACGAATCCCCGATGCCGCAGGGCGTCTACCACCGCTTGTTCTCCGATGGCAGTGGAGGGTACCGGCGAGGATACTCCGCCGGGCCCGATGATTCTTAATTCTCTGAAGATCTTTTCTGCCAGCTGGCGGTGCGATGCCGTAAGCTGGGCATTGTCAAGAATACGCAGGATCTCCTCCTCGCCCAAAGGAAGATCTTCTTCCGTAAGCGCTTGATTAATGAGGAGGCCCCGGATAAAAGCCCTAAGCGGGTCGTATTCTTCCTCCTGCAGTGTATTTGTTCCGGAAAGAAGCAGTAACCCGAGATACGGAATACCGAAACGATCCAGCTCCATCTCGTTGTTCTCGGCAACGATCAACAGCTTATCGTCGAAACTCAACCTCCGGCCGGATTTTCGTTCAAGCCGGTCAATCTGCCTGTTCACCGCGGCCGAAACTTCATCGAGCGTGTCGGCCGCGAGAATATTCATTTCGATTTCATAAGGATAATAAATATTCAGCATCCCTTCCAATGCCAGTCTTCGGGGCAGGTTCCACCGTTCCGAAAGATCAGCGACACCTTCCAGATCCTCCGGTTCCAGTTCCGAACCGAAAAATATTTCCGCGTATATCCACGGATTGATCAGCGTAAAGTACTGCCTGAGCGCACCCCTGAAATCCTGCTGTTGATGGAGGGAACGGGCAATGGCGACCTGACACAATAAAGCGCCGGGGCCTAACTGAGCGCGAGCCAGCCGGAACTGTTCCTGTGCGAGTTTACGCGCAGAGACTCCCTGTTCATGATGACCAAGATACTCATGGATCGCCGCGGTATTGCTGTACAGGTACGCCAGACGTTCGCGGACCCGCATTACCCGCGGGTCATCCGGTGAAAAAGTCGCTAATTTTTCAAGTACCGGCCAGATTCCGTTACGGGCAACTGCTTCATAAACCGCCTCCAGGGGGATTTCATTGATGGAAATCGCCCATCTGACCCATTCGACCACGCTTTCGTTAAAATCGTTTAATCCCGCGAGAAAACCCTGGAGTTTTCCCTCTTTTGGATCGACAAAAAACTCTCCGGCGACAATCTGGCCCTGCAGGTTAGGATCATCGATCACCGAATACAACCCGCCAAGGGCGCGAAAACTCTGCTCTCTCAAACGAAAGGAAGTTTTATCCATCGCGTCCCTCAACAGCAGCTTAACGGCTTGGTGTTTTTGATCATCGGTCAGCCTGGGAACAAGACGTGCCAGATGAGAAGCTGCGATGCGTTTCTCGAAAGTATCGTTTTCCTGCAATACTTCGAAACAGCGTCTGACCGAATCTTCATCATATATCACCGATTGACGGGCTATCTCCTGCACGGCAGCACTGAACGCAAAATGCGGGGGACGCCCCTGATAACAGTACTGTAATGCTAAAGAAATAACCGGAATCGTTTCCGAAGGAGGATCGCAAAGCCGCACCTTCATTGCCATTTCATAGGTGTTATCCATCACCAGCAGCTCTTTGAAATCGACAGATATTTCATGAAGGGCGCGCCACAAACGCAATTCTTCCGCGCGTATCCTCGCCGCCATGAGACGCCCGATATTCCACGCGGTCGGATTCCGGCCGCCGGAGGAATCGGCGGCACGGGCAATCCGGTCTAATTCTTCAAACATAATGGTCGCGGCGAACGCGACGATCCCGCTTTGCACATGACAGTGCATATCCTGGATATGAGACCGTTCCCGTTCAACCAGCCGGTGCAGCACTTCTTCTCTCAGCCCGAAAAGTATAGCTCCATTCAGCCACAGAGAAGAAATATACATTTTCCCCCGGTGTTCTAAATCCCGGATCTGCGCGAGCGTCAATATTCCCGGAACCGCCTCCATGACAATATCCGCCTGGACGTCTTCTATTCGTAAATCCCCGGGAATCCTGCGGCGATCAGCGAGGATCAGGATATCGGCTTCCTGGTATAACAACTCCTCCTGCCCGCCGCACTCCTCATCCCGATAATACTCAAACAACGACACATACGCTTCCCGTTCTTTACGGGCGCGTTCCGCATGCTGAATCCCGCGCAGAAGCTCGACGGCGTCCAGTCCGTTTCCGGAATAAAATCCCTGCTCCTTTTCATTCACCCCGGCAATGCATATATCGTCGATAAAACGCACAATCAGTTCCCGAATGATCGAACACCCTGTGACGCCGACTCCATCTACCAGTACCCGGGGCCGTTCGGGAATGGACAGCACCCGCGGCATTTTTCCTCTGCGGTTGAAATGACGTATCACTTCCAGCGCCGTCACCAAGCCTTGTGCGTTCAACTGCCAGCCGAAGGGCGGATAGCCTCCGTCCTCTTCCGGGCACCCGGCCGCGGGCAGCAAAGCGCCTTTCTCGGCGAGTATTGAAACAGGGATATCTTTCCACTGTTTATTCTCGACTGCATCCCGTATCGCTTGTATCCGTTTCATCATCGGCACGTATCCCGGCTGTCCATACCGCTCGCCCATTCCGCTTCGGAGCATATCGTGGAATTCCTGCCGGGAAATACTCTTCAGAAATGTGCTGTAGAACGCATCGGCGATAACCTTCATATCTTCTTCGGTGGTACCTAGATCGGAGGTAACGATATAGTTCCATCCCAATACCGGAATTCCTTCGGCGACTGAATGAAGCGCCAAGACCTTCGCCCATTCCGCTAATATTTCCGGCTTGGTCCGTTCGCCGTCGGATACGATCACCGTAGCCGCTCCGCGCATATAAATATCCCATAACGCACAGGTCCTGTCGGTTTCAACGGCCCGATCTTCCGCTTCGAACCGGGCTCTGGCCCGCATCTCGCCGTATGCGTCCTTTGTTGCGGTTTTAAAGATCACCCCTCCGCAGCCGGGCTGTAATTTGAGCTCATCCAAAAGAGGCTTCCCTATCCCGCATTTTACCGTCACCGCGTAATAGTGATCCCCTTCCAGCAGTACGACCTGATACGCATGGTGCGGATTGCGGTACCCGCCGCGTATATATTCGATATGCGGCTGAGGAAACGCCGCCCGCTGCGGAACCGGAGAGGAGCTCTTGCACTGAATCTGATCGTCTCTCTCGACATCGCCGAGTCGGACGTATTCCAAAGCTTTATTATAAAGAGACATGCTGCGGTACATGAGTATAAGCCACTTAGACCGCATTTCATTTACGGCAAAATACACTTCCCCAGTCGCGTCATTGCGCACCTCGCGCGAAAAAGGCCATTCCTGATCAAGAAAATACCTGCGCCCTTCTTGGAAATACCGGGGGAAAGAATGACGGGCTTCCCGCACGAGAAGCCTCCGCTCATCGATCCATCCCGCGTAGATATCTATCTCGCTCTTCGGCACGGTGTGGAAGTGCTCAAGCACCGTCCGCAGATACATGAGCGTCTTACCGGTCGCCCGGGTATCGACGAATAAGACCCTGGCCCCGCGGGTGACCCCGTTAGCCTCCATCTGTTTCGCGAGCACATGCGCTTCATGGTACAAGTCACGGTCAGTTTTCCAGAGTTCCCGCATCCGCTCGCGGAAATATCCGTATACCTGTTCAAAATGCCCGGGACGATACTCGCGATAATACGGATCCGCTTTCTTCTTCGGGAAGGCGACCGCCGTATGCGCTCTTTGTATCGCATAGGCTTTGGAATTGTCTGCTATCCTGATCAGGTTTTCCATGACGGTATCTTTCCTGTAATCACTGACCACCGCGCGACGCGGCATCCCCGGTTGATAGACACTCGTGAAGGGAGCCGATTTTCCTGAAAGAACCAAATAATAGTGGTAAAATTCCGCGATGCTTAACGCGTCCCGCGCGACGAACACGGGAAGAAATTCATTCTCTTTTCCTACAACTCCGGAACCATCCAGCAGGAGCGGTAGATTTTTCACGAACTTATCGACTTCATGAAATCGGAAGAAAAGATTCCCTTCCCTCTTTGCCTGAACATATATTTTCTTCAGCTGATCGCGTAATCCTACGCGGCTCACGGTAATCGCGAATTCATTCTGGGAACCGAAATCTTCGGCGTCGAACACGTCACACAGTGCATGTAAATTCTCGAAAATAGTTTCGGGAGCGAAATGAACTGCGGCTCCCTGGTCATCCCGCGGGAAATCCTCTTCGGTCATTGCCCAGGGCAAGTAGGTAAAATCTAAAGAAGTAAGTGTCTTCTCGAGCATAAGGCCTCTGTACCGCTCGATAGCAGCGCTAAAAACCGGGGCTGCCGCTCTCCCTTCACCGTAACGCGAGAATAGAATTTCTCCCGGAATGGAGATATCCGCCGAACGCACAGGTGAAGACCCTGTACCCGCGACAAGAACATCAAGAAATAATCTGGATAATTTTTCGCTCCAGTCCCATCCGGACACTTGTTTTTCCGGGAACCAGGTTATGCGGTTATCCGGAAATTTTCGCGCTAACTGTCCCAGCTGATCTATCCCTTGCGTCCGCACATTACCGGAAGTATACGGAGAACGAATATGATTCCAGTCAATCAAGTAAACCCGCTTTCCTTGAAGATAGGCGCGAAGCACCGCGTCTACCGTACCGCTGTGTGTCTTTGCCTCTACGACGACCACGATATCCGATAGAGCGGTGGTGATCCTGTTGCGGGCCATCACGCGCCGCGCTCTGGCCCGGGAACTCCTTTCCTGAACAGTATTGTATTCCGACACAAAACAACCGTCATACTGCAGAATTTGTTCAGCTTCCATCGCGTGTTCGCCAAAATAATCGTAATAGGGATATTTCAGCACATCTGAAACCGCGGCAATAGTCATCTTTTTATTGCTTAACGCGCCTCTATGCGCGGCCATATCTACGCCGGGGACGAACCCGGAAACAACCGTCCAGCCTTGCTCCGATGCCTGCCGGGCTAATGCGCGGGTCGCGACAACCGCATTCACGTGAGTAGAAGTAGTCTCTATGAAAGACACCGTGCGCAACGAGAACACGCCCGCCGGCTCGCCAAGCAGATAAAGCTCTTCCGGAGGAAGCAATTTAGACGCGGCATATTTTAAATTTTTCCCTGTATATTTATTTCGTACCAGATTCTTCTCCAGTATCCGGTTGATTTCTTTTCTTTGCTTCTGCCGCTCTCCGACAAACATACGCACTGCGACAAAACGCGGGATTTCTTTTTCAAAAAGCGACCGCACTTTTCCGTCCGGCCCCGTTGCGGCGGGAGACGACGAAGAATTTACTCCGCCTCCGCTTCCGTCAACACGTGTCTTCTTTCTCTTGAAATTGGAAAACAACCGGGATAACCAGCCGGAATTATTCCGCAGCGCGGCAATCCGGTCAATGATGACCGTCTCAAGCGCGTCTATATCTTCCAGCGCGGTCATCACCACGCCCTCTTCATGCAGGATGCTGTATTTCACAAACGGATCAATATTGAGCCGCGAGATCCGCGCCCAGATCCCTGACGCCCCCCGCAAAATACCACGGACACGCTGCACCGCGCTGAGCAGGCTCTTCCAAGTGACAAGGTCATTATCTTTCGATAAATCCATAGAAAACTGCTGTGCCATCCTTTCAATATCTTCCCGAATTATCTCATTCATATCCCTCACACGTCTGACCTCGCGCATTGATGAGTCTAACCTGTCCCTTTGTTGGCCGGTTTCGAACAGGTGTGAGGAAAAGATATCATCACCCATATCCTCCCATACATCCTGGAAATCGTACGTGATGTCTTCCTCTACAGACCCAAGCAAGGCATCAAGAATACTCAGCTTATGAGCTAACAGTGAAACATACACTTTAGCGTGAAGGGCCTGTGGGAGGTTGGCTGTCCAGCGGGACATCGAATCTTTAAACGGCATCAGTATCCGGAGGATGAAATTTCTTTCCAGCGCGATCAGATGCCTGTTCTCCGGAGAATTATGCAGTTCCGTGCCGGGCAGACTGACTACCGTATCGCTCCAGAACTCATACATAATCCCGCCGAGCGCGGCTACCCGTTTACAGCAGTACTCATCCGAGCCGGCAGCGACGATCTCTCTTCCTGCACCGCGCAGTTCCTGCTCGATACGCTTTAATCCCGCGCGCGGTTCATCAAAGCCGTGCGGCAATTCGTCGTGTATTCTTGAAGCGATTTTCGCAATACGCCTGAATTTCCAGAACGCGAACCGGTGCCTGCTGGGCAGCGCGGCAAGGTCATCACCGAAATACCAGAGCATAACGCTTCCTCCCAGCCATAGAGAGAATTTGGCCGGCAGAGACAGAGACCCCATCCACATGAATCCGAAAGCAACAAACAATCCCAGACAAGTGATGCATACCCGGCGGTTATGGAAATTGTCTTCACCGCTGGAGAGGGACGAAGAAGACGCCCTGTCGCCCGAAGGCTCGCGGGCCTGATGCCCCGGAGAGAAAGGATCGCGTTCATCCTGCGCCCGGTCTTTGCTTGGCCCCTTCCAGATATCCCGTGACGAGGACTGATTCGCCAGGGACTCCAGAAAGTTCACCACTATTTCCGGACGCGAAGGAGTAACAAGCCATTTCACCGCACGCCATATTCCCTGGAGCGGAAGCGTCATCCCGTAAAAGAATTCCATGATGATCTTAAGCGGGCCTCTCTCTCCGTCATCCGGTTGTCGACCAAGAGGAGAAGATCCGGCCGTACCGGCATTCCCTCCCCTGACCCCGGCACCGATTCCTTCTTTGGATTTACGCCTGCTCTGACGGGAGAATTTTTGCTCTCTTGAGCTCTCATCCCGCCCCGAACCAGGCGCCTGGGGCGCAGGCGGAAGCAACGGAGCTCCTTCACCGCCGTAATACCCTTCGCCGCCCTCATCGTACGGGTGATACCAGCGTATCGGATCCACCTCGGCAACCCCGACACGCATACCTTCATCGGCACTCCGGTAAAGCGCCAGATCCCAGCACCAGAACCGCCGGGTAGTAAGATCAAAATCATACAGCCGTACCATCAAAGTCACATCGTTTACGTACGCGGCAATCCCATAAGTCACCCACTGCATTCGAGAGATCCCCACATGTGTATGGGAGATCCGGGCGGCACTGATCTGATCCTGAGAGCTTAACCGCAGCCGGGAAGAATACGATTCGCCATCGAAGCTGGGCGGATGACCGTGCAGAAACACCGCCTGCGTATAGGCGTGGTATACCCGGGGAGAATGCGCCAACCAGCCGGAAAAAACAGTTCCTTCATGAATACCGAACAGCACATGCGACCCCTGTTGTCCGAAAACCTCTGGATCCCCTCTATCGGTATTCCGCACGAGGACAAGCGCGGGCTCGGCGTACCGCGCCGCCCGGTCTATCGCTGTCTGCAGATCAAGCAAGTCATCCGGAGATAACTGCCATTCCGCGCCGAGCAAAAGGTGTGTCTTTCGGTATTGCACAGAATCAATCAACGCAGACTGATATTGCCCGAGACTCATCGGCATATCGTCAAACATAATACGGATATTGGGGAAAGACTGATCTTCACCGTCGGGGATATAGGCATAAAAGTCATCCGAGAAATAATATAAAGATCTGAACAACCGGGCCTGCGGCGGAGAAATGTCGGTATAAAAAAGTGTGTCCCCGCGCTGACTTACCGCGCGCAGGCTCCCCTGAGGTACGCTTCCCTTTCCCGACAGAGGTTCCACGCTGCGAGTGAATACCTGCGCGGCTTCCATTTCAAGAAGCCGGCGCGCACCGGCCAGACGTTCGCGTACATCTCCGGGCACATCTGCAGGAGTTCCCGCGGGAGAAGAAGCAACTTTGATCCGGGCTTCGCCTTCGATCTCCACCAAAAGATTCCGCCGGCATACCGCGGCATTGACGTTGACCCCTTCGACTCCCCACTGCGCCAACACCCGCTGCACCGCAATATTATCGGTCCGATTCAGCACGTATCCCCGACACCGGATCATATCTTCGATCTCCGCGCCGATGGCGGGAACGCCGGATAATCCGCCGAGGTTTCGTCTATCCATAAGGTTCTCCTCACTGATAAGATGTCTGATATTCTCAAGAGTAATCCGCGTCTGGCCGCGCACGTCCCCTAAGGCCAGCGTATTCTCACCCCGGATAGCGGCCGTGCCCGAAAAGTAGAGAGTCGAATACCATACCCCATGCTTGCGTATCATTACTACTTTCGCCCGGGCAAATTGGGGAGCGGCCTTTTTCTTTTTCCCCTTTTGACAGGTACCGAGAAGCTGTCCTTCCGTATAGGAAAATGAATCAATCTGCAGGGTATTGGTCACGCTTTTTATCACCGATTCCCGATCTTGTCCGGGCTTATAGGCAATCCCGGCAAGTGTTACCAATCCATGATCAATGCCGATTCCGGTCTGCGCCGCGTATTCGGTTATTTTCCCGGCGCGGGCGTAACACCACCCTCTTGCCTCGTTAAAATCCTGATACCGCTGTCTGAACCTCCGGAACAGGGAAGGGATGCGCCTGCGGCCGGAAAAGCCGGACATCACCTTCTGATCGCCTCGGGTCAACAAAGAGATCAACCGGGTTACGGGGCCGGTGGGATAAAATTCCGTAATATGCGGGATATAATTCCAGTGACGCACGACATGATGCTGAGACATTCCTTCATGTCCTAAGATATCATCCTCCGCGGAAAAGCCCGCCCGGGCCTGAGTGTAGGTGTCTTCGCCCGATTCCGCATCAATTCCTCCCAGATAAAGCCAGATATCGCCCTCATCGAACATCCGGACATAGCGGTGACCTCGATAATCGCGGTAATCGACGCGGGTATCACTGCGATAAGGAATCGCGGACACCGTCTCTATCACCACATCAAAATAATCGAGCGGACATTCAGCGATCACACTCAACGCGGGCATTCTCTCTCCAAAGTAATTGCTGATAATTTTCTCAATAATATTTTTTCGAGCCAGAAATTCCGCTTCATTCACCGCGGCCACGAATATCGTCGCTGAAAGCGGGAACACCTGCGCCTCCGTGCTGCGGGCGAACTGCCGCACCGCATCCTCAACCTCCGCACGAAAATCAGCGTAGCGGCCGGGAACAAATATCCCGTGAAGTTCGCCGTATGATCCGGCATCATACACTTTCTGGCTGGTAGAAATGGCCGGAACCCCCAGCATACGCCTCGCCTGGCGCAACTGCTCCGCGAAAAACTCCTTCTCCGGAAGCGTACTCGCGTTCAGATATCCTCGTTCCATATAAACTAATACCGGATCAAGATGTCCGGTGGTAAGCGGATTTCCCCGTTCTCCCGCAGAATCCGGAATCAGAGGAGAAGATGCGGCACGACGTCCTTCGCACTCCGAAAATGGAAGGCGAATACCGGAAGCGCTTTCAGAACGGGCAAAAATAATAATCACCGGTAAATATTTTGACAGGGAATAAAAGAAATGCGCGACCGACAATGCCGCTCTCCGGAGAAAAGAAAAACGCCGTTTACCCCGCCGCGGCAGGAGTCTGAGAGCGCCGTTGGCGTTGTTCGGCGGATCTTCGAACTCACTGCTCCTGCCGACGATCGCTTCACTGAGCGGATAATCATTATTCACTATTATATCCGCGTATTTGGCGCTTTGCTTGAAATGAGGATCATCTTCTCTTTCTAAAAACCTATTGAGTTTATCGGTCCGCACGTGGCCTTCGGTCAAATGCGCGTATCGTCTTCCTTCCTTCCTTCGCTGCCAGAAGTACGCCTCCCTATTGCCCGCTTCGGCCTCCACCCAGAAAAGGAGATCTGCCTGGGCGCAGACATCGGGAAAGCTGAGCGCATGTTCAAATTCGAACAGGACATTCGCATTCCCGGCAACGCGCAGGCGCTCGCGCAGTTCGCCTGTTTCTGTCACGTAAAGATCGCTTCCCGCGTCGATCAACGCTTCGGAAAGCTTCTTCCGCGAAGATTTATCCAGATATCCAAGCGCTTTCCTTGCATCCACGCCCGATTCTGCCCCGGCGTTCGCGCCGATCTTCTGCGTCAGCGAATCAAGATACCCCTCGGGAAGGAACTCAGCGACGCTTTTGTGCTTCAGCCGGTTTGCCCTGGCCAGCGCGCAGCGCGCGCCCGGATGATACTCAAAATTCAACCACTCCATGTCGATCAGACCGGCGCTCAAGCGGCGGTCAAACGGATGTACGTAAAGCGGTATATAAATATCCTCGCCTTTTCTCGCCCGTTTAACCATTTCCTTCCACTGTTCAATCTCATAGCGGTTATAGGGATACTGCCTTCCCGGTGATGTGGTATTCAGAAGCCACCGGTCCACGTCGATGGCGTAAGTCGGTCGATGAAGACCCTCCCGTAACGTTTTCGCGACATTGTGCACCACCGCGCCTTTACCGGCGGCGAATTTCCCTCCGCCCAAAATAATATACGGGCGTGTATTGCGCAGCCGGAAAATCCCCCTCCCGCTCTTCCCGTTTCCTCTTCTCTGCTTGACATGAGCGAGGACTTTCTGCGGGGCTTCCTGAAAAGTAACCCGTTTGCGCAATTCACGGTGATCACGGAAAGACGCCGCGAGTATTGAGTTTATTCCTCCCAGAAAAAACACAAGATGATGCTGTATGAGAAATCCGGCCGCGAAACAGATTCCCGCGGCCACGGTGCTGGCGGTAATCCCGCTCCAGATAATACTGCGGAAAGCCGACTGCCTGTTGGAAGAACACATAAAGTACAGCCCGCGCCGCCCCCAGTAGAATTTCGCGTCCACTTCATATCCTTCCCTGCCGCGAAAGCGGCGGATCGCCTGCCAATGGGCCCATTCATGAGTGAACACCGAAAGAGCCAGCAGCGGGATACCGATAAAAAGAAAAGCGAGGGGAGCAAACGGCAGGGGATAAAACGAAAGCGCGTACACTGCCGTGCTCACCAACGCCAGTGATAAGGTAAACGTATCAAGTGAAGCCTCTACGGAGGATCTTCGGACAGGCGGCCCGTTGAGTTTGCCGGAGAGGGCAAGAAACGCGGGACTGCTCGCACCCTCGCCTTCTTTACTTTGACGAACCACTTCGCTGAGCCAGTCCGCATCGAGGGTAAAGCCCTCTTGAGTCCGGACGACAATCCCTTTCTCCCGCAGACTGTCCAGCGCGCCCTTCTGGCTTTCGGCAATATGCAGCGGACCGTTCCCGGAACTCAGAACGGCCGCGCCTAAATCTTCTTCATATTCGGCACCGTACGGATCAACGGTGAAAGCGCGCGGATGATAGGTAAACAAGTCCATGAGAATACCGCGTTCCTCGGGAGCCACCATGGCGGGCAGTACGACCCCGTAGTGGAGGTAATCTCCGGTAAGCCGGGAGGCGCCTTCCCAGTCAAGATCGTTGAGACGCGCCAGCAATTCCTCCCGGTTCCCGTACCGGGCCACCTGCTCCTGATAATATCTTCCGACCCGTTGTATCGCGGTCATTCTCAGCCGGCCGTGCTTCAATGCGGCCCGATAAATTTCAGCGGCCAGCCCCTCCAGACCAAAGTAACGGGCGCGGGCAAGCCATTTGAGCGTGCGGGCGCGGAGACCGTTCGAAATCAGCGTGGACACGCCCTCATCCACGCTCATCGCGTGATGCGCGGCAAAATCTCTGGTATAGTAATCCCTGCGCCCGGCAAGATAATTCTCGAAGGTCTCGTTCGGCCCCGCTTCGCCCAGGGTCAATATCGCGAGATGCTCGGCGACCAGACGGCTGAAGTGGTACCCTCCGTAAATATCCTGCGCGATAGACGCGTTCTCCCAAGAAAGCGACCGGAACAGGGCGGATTCGGCGAAGCCGAACACGATATCGCTCAATTCGATCATTCTCCGTTCGGTATCAGAGAGGAGGCTCTCGACACTAATCTTTAACTGGTCTTTTTCCCCGCGTACCCGGTAAAACCGCGCCTGCCGCACGTAACGAACGGGGAGATCTTCCAGACCGAACGCCGCGCCGGCCCGACCCTGCAGCTTCACGGAACGCAAATCCCATAAGGAATCCCGTAATCCCTGGATTTCTTCCGGGGACACAAACGGCACCGGCGAACCGGCGTCCTGCGCATCCCTGAGAAAGACCGGCTCAAGCATCGCCGTGTTCAGGTCCAAATCCCTAAACGCCGTCCGCAGGTTCTTCTGCAGAACCGCTCTGACCAGTGTCCAGTCCCAGGCGACCTCTCTTCTCTGCCACTTGTGATGCAGCTCCCTGTGCGCGGGACGAGACGAAGAGGGATCATAAAACCGCGTGGCGCGGTCAAAATAAAACAGTTCAATCCAATCAGCCGTGACGTCATCTATAAACCGCGCGAGTCCTCTGGCCCACCACGCGCCCGTATCGATCTCCTCATGCAGTTCACGCAGCGATTCCTGATCAGGCGATTCTTCAAAGTCCAGGAATTGGAACAGTTTTCTCGCTTGGTCCAGGCCGTGTTCCACCCGCGCGGAGGACATCATGTCCGCCTCACGGTAATCGGTCTCGCTCATCTTGAAATAGGCAAAGGCCCACCGGGGATGCAGCTCAAGCGTTTTGCCGACGAAATGAGCCATCAAGAACGCCCGGGCGGTGAATTCCCGGTCAAGGTACTCGTACGAATTACGCTTCAAATCATGCAGCACATCGAGTATTACCGCACGCGAGGTAATGCTCACGCTCACCTCTCCTATATCCTGCTCCCCGTACGAGAAACGTCCTGACAAGCGCACAATCCCCTCGCGGCTTTCCATTGATGGAATATCCATCCGCCAATCATCGAAAATCAAATGGCTCAACACAAGACCGGACGGATCGATGTCAAAACGGTTATAGTAATTGGGGAATTCTGATTCACCGGCGGAAGAACTTGCCTCGCCGGAACCGTTTGTCGCGCGGCTCAGAAAGCCCCGGGCGATCTCATGCTCTTGAGATATCGTCCGCAGCCGTTCTGCTATGTGTCGTGAGGCTTCCGGATTGCGTTTACTCTGGAAATAAAGCCGTTCTAAAAACAGAGCTGCGCCGCGATGTCCGAATATCTGCGGAAGAATATCCAGGGCCACTTCTCCGAATATTCCTCCTAACCGGGAATGCATGTCGATCAGCATTTCGTTTTCCCTTTCTTTTCGCACGATACCGCCGAGCGAGACGATCTTTATTTCCAGCTGGCCTTCTCTTTCGTGCACGGAGAAATCACCGAGATTAATATCAGTGGGATAGGACCGCCGTTCCCGCAGGCGGTCAAAGCCCACCATTACCGCCGCCGGAGAAACAATGCGCTGATCGATACCAAACAGCCCGGCGAGAAAATCGTGAAGACCGGCATCCAGGTGAGCATAATCTATTTTTTGCAGTTCCCGTTCCAGCCGCAGACGGTAGCTCACTTCTAAATCGGCGTCCAGACCGAATACTCTTGCGATCAAGTCATACACATCCTGCTGAATATCATAAAACCGCAGAAGGGCCCCGGCGATCTGCCGACGCAAATGATCCAATTCCCATTCAGCCAGAAGGCGACCTTTATACCGGTTACTGGTCAGCACATCCTGTGCCCGGGGCGCGTCGCTCTTTTCTCTTATTTGCACCCCCACAAATCGGCTGGAGGAATAATCAACGTATGTAATTGATTCGTCGAGCACCGGATGCGAGAAGCTTTGCAGCAGTTTTAGTTCTCGCTGCCGATCGACAAATCCCATGCGGGCGAACGCTCTCACCACAGAAGCAGTATTGAGCCGGGAAGGCGCGAGCTGTTCGGCGATAAGAGCCGTCGCTCTCCGCCGTACCCGCGCGGACCCGGCGTAAAACACCGGAAGGCCTTCCATATGTCTTTCGGACAAATCGCGGATATCTTCTTCCAATTCGCCATAATCAGTTTCCCTGACCAGATCGTCCACGGTTTTGGTAATATCGAACGAGAAATCTTCGCGGATCCTGAAAATCTCTTTGACTGAATCTTCAAAGTAACCGACCAATTCCTTGCGCTGAGCGGACGACAGGAAATGTCTCGACCAATCGGCGATATCATTGCGCGCACATTGCAAATTAAGAACAAATATTTTGGCCATTCCGAAATCAATAAAATGCCAGGGCATTACTTTGCCGAGATCCAAAGACCCGATGTGGCCGACCGAAGGATCATATCCATAATTCTCGGTTTTCACGTCCCAATCTACGATACCCCGCTTGATCATGGCGCGGATGCTCAACAAAAACTGACCGATAAGCAGTTTGGCGGTGTCGATATCCCCATCGGAAATCACATCCGCAAGTATTCCCTCATATCTTCTGCCCGGCAGTGCGGTGTCTACCCGCCCCTCCTTGAAGAATACATGCACAAACTTCATCACCACGGCCCGGGGAATCCGTTTCGTGGTACGCGTTCCTTCTTCAGATTCTACGGTTACCTCCAAATTCGGCAGCACCAGGTACCTGGTCGCTAAGTGCCCTGCGTATTGGCTGGCCAGACGGTAGCTGTCCATTGGCCCCCGGAACTCGGAAGAAGGATCCCGGGCAAACCGGCTCAAATGCGGCTCACGGTAATATTGCGTTAAATCCTTCACCACGAGAGTCCTGCTCTTATTGAGGTATACTACCGCGTCGCCGCCGGCAGCAAACGGATACAGGGTATCCCGTATGAGTTCCTGCCTGAAGGCCTCTCCTACACACTCGGCCACATCTTGCGTATTTACTCCTGCCGCGGACAACTGCGCTGAGTGTTCAGCGAGACGGAAATTACGGTACATTTCCACGAGCCTCCTGGCCAACGCGATGGGAGCGTGTTCCGCCGGGATGAGATTGTATCCGTCTTTGTAGAAATTGAGCCGGAACGAACGCACACGGTCAGCAGTGCGTACTTCAAGATCCACAAGATCCCGTCCGTGAACCCGGTACACCCCGGTAATTGCGATTTGCTGAACCGCCTCCCGCTCGAAATGGTACTTCGCGGCTATATCACGACGCAAGAACAGCATGGAAATAAAATGAAGATGTGCGAACGGCAGCGTCTCGTCAACCTCCACCTCAACGGGAATCGAAGGAACGCTTCCGCTCGGGGAACTGGTCCGGTGTGGGGAAGAGTCTCCTATCGCTTCAAGCACCGCGGAAAGGAAATCCTGATAGACCGCGCTGAATTCCCTCCGTTCGTCGCTCACGACCACCCCGTCAAAGGCGCCGTTACGCAGTTCCCGTTCGAACAGGATCAGATTTTCGACCGCCTCCCGGATACGAGTATCGATTTCGGTCTTATTCATCCTCCGGTGACTCATCCGGCTCTGAAGAAACTGCGCGAGTTCTCTCACCCCGGCCGCATCCGTGAGATCGCCCAGCTCCTCGAACGACCGGCCCAACACAAGTATGCTCTTCGCCCGCGGAAACGTCTCCCGGATCATCCGCAATGTCGCCACGGAAGTCGTATCGAACAGTACTGTTTTTCCGTCGCGGGTAAACCGCTCTAACTCTTCTCGTGCCACTCCATATCTATACCCATGCCGTTCTCGAACCAGCACCAACGCGTTCTCTGCCTGCAGTTTCATGAATTCAATTTCGCTGACAAACCGGCGGTACCGGTCCGCGGTCTCCCCGTGCCGCCGCTCCCGTGTCGTGGTCAATCGGGGATAGTCGAATTCCCCGCCGTGATCTTTGAGGAATCGTTCCAGCAATGTCGTCTTCCCCGATCCTGAAACACCGGCAATGGTCAATACGCCCGGACTGGAAGCATCCCCAACCTGCTCCGCCGCGTGGGGGCTGAATTCAGGCGCGATAAACACGACGTGTGCGCCCGCCGGCAGGGAATCACCCAAAGTTTCCGCAAAAACCCCGGCGTATTGAACGGCCGCGTCAGTCCACGAATATTCAGCATGCATCAACGAATCCATCAATGAACGCCAATGCTCCCGCCGATTTATACAGGTATCCACGGCAACATCTACCGCGGAAAGGAACGCTTTGGGAGTATACTCATCAAACATGAACCCGTGTAATTCTTCGGTTCCTATCCGGTATTGATCCGGACGATACCCGCGAAACACCGCCAATCCTCCGGTACGCCGCGCGACAGAAACCGCGCCAAGAAGCCCTGCTTCCCGGACGACCAAGTCAAACGGCGCGTACGCGTTCGGCGCGAGATTGATATCTGCGGCGGCAAAAATATCATACGCCGGCGCGTATTCACCGCTCAGATACATCCGCCCCTTCACTTTCTCCCGGGCGGCCACCGCGGAAAGGGCCGAGTACGCGTCCGCGTCACAGGCCTGACCGGCAACCACAAGCTGTATCCGCGGATGCGTATACAGCATCTCGCCGGCGCTTTGTGCCATAACTGAAACGCCTTTCTGCTCGTCAAGTCGGGCGACCAGCACGGCAAGAATCGCGGCCGGATCCTGCCTTAATCCGTATGCCGCCTGCAGCCTGAGCTTCTTTTCCCCTTTGGCCTTGACCACCGAATCCATGCCCTGTTCGGGCAAAAGCCCCTGGCCGGACGCGATCCTTCCATAGCCTACGACTCCATTATAAATCCCGCTTACTCCTTTCGCCTGAAGCAGATTCGTCAATCCGGTCAGCGGCCAGGCAAAACCGGGATCCTGAATTTCCCGGGCCCACTGCGGGCTCACGGCGGTAATCCTATCCGTATGCATCAAACCCGCTCCCAGCACGCTTATTTGTCCCCAGGGCATAAAAAACAGCGCTTCTTTCGGCAGGCCGGTGACCGCAGAACGGCCGGCATCAAAAAATCCCTGGTGACGGTTGTGCAGGGTAACCACGCTCTTCGTCTTGGCGAAACGGCGTTTGTATTCCGGATCCATCTTAAGGTACCCCGGAACCAACTGCGGCTGCCAGTCGTGGGTATTCACGATATCCGGAACAAGTTCAAAACTCCGCAGAAGCTCTAACGCGCCCCGGGAAAGAGGGACTGCCTGCTCCAACCCTACCGCGTCAGAGTACACCCGCGAGAATTCGGGATGATCAACAGCGGAAAGCGCGTACACGGTTAAATTCTCCCTCTGCGCCGCGTACACTGAAATCCGCTCCGCTTTGTGCCCGGAGAAACCGGCAAGATCAAAACGCGCGGGAGTTGGGACAAATTCCCATCCGCCCTCATACCCCGGGACTCCGTGGGTGATCACTTTGACTGAGACGCGCGGAAATTCAGCCGCGAACGCGGCGGGAAGCCCTACCATAATCTCTGCGAGACCGCCTATTTTGCGCGGACCGACGGGACTCGATATCCCGTTCAAGAATTGCTCCCGGGAATTATTCAATACTGATCCGGAGGGCACATATATTCCTATCCCGGAATCATGGAATCGATTGTTATAACGAACAGCCCCGCGCGTCCGCGAAAGAACCGACGCAGCAAGCGACGCCAGCTGACCGGCAGTAAACGTCTGTACATGCGCGCTGATCCCGGGAGAAAGCGGAGGCTGCTCGGGAATGGAAAACACCAACGCCTGCTCCACCGCCCGAAGCCAATTCAGTAACACTAAAAACGGCGGCTGGGCGAGATGTTCAAATAGATGGTTCACGGTCATCATGGAAACTTTCCCCTCCAGGCCTAACACGATATTTTTCCACTGTTCTTCAAGCAAATCGGCCTGAGTGAACACGGCCGGACACCCTCTCTGCGAAAGAGCGTAATTGCGCGCCTGTTCCAGTGCTTCTCCGTCAATGTCAATCCCCAAATAGGAAATCCTCTCCCGCATCGATTGCTGCACCCGGTCGCAGACAAAAATGAATTCTCCTCTCGCGCATCCGGCATCAAGAATTACGACCGCGGACCGGGTACGCGCCGCGATATATTCGAAAATCCGTATTTCCACGTGATAAATCCATGCAAACAGTGCGACGTGACTGTACGCAGGAGAAAGACGGCTTGGAGATTCATACAATGGATTATCCTCAGGCACGTACCGCGCACCCTGCCGGTAACGCAGCACCTGTTCGGTAAGCCTGTCCACGCTCTGTTCGAGAAAAATACCCAGCACATCATCTTTTGTCGCGTCGGGAACGGCCTTGCGCAGTACGTACAGTTCCGCGGCCGTGAGAAGACGTATCACATCGGCAGATGAAATATCGGGAATATGTTCATACAATTCCCGCCGCATATGCCAGCAAGGATCTCTCCAGATATCCTGCCGCAAAAACTTAGGAATCACATTAATCCCAAGCCCGTCATCTCCCAGACAAAACTGGAAATTAAAATACTTTTCGCCCTCTACCGGAACACTGCTGACCGGGATCGCCTCACCTACCCGCACCTGACTGCGGCCGGTCTGCACGTGAATCGGCATTCCCGCCGGAGAAGAGACTAATCCGCCTGGTTTGGAAGGATAGGCCCAGCGAATGCGCGCGATCGGAGCCGAAAACACATCTGCATTCTTATGAACGGGGAGAAACACGGCATTCTTTATTTCTCCGCGTACTGCCTCATAATACCCCCGCTCGCCAAAAATCCCCTGAGCGATCTTTCGGGGTTCGTACCGATGCTGTATCCCTCCTGAATTAGGCTGTTCTTGTTTGAACTCAAATCCATACACACTCACCCGCTTCAGAGATTCGGGAGCAGTATCGTGATAAGGAACGAGCCGATGAAGATCTAAATTCTCCGCCATCCATGTCGACGGCGCGGTGGTACGGAAGTTTCCTCTTAAAAAGTTCGCTTCGTCATGGATATCGATAAGATCTGAAGGAGCCATGCACACCACCTCGGTAATGCGGATCCTTCCCTGGGGTACGGTACTGACAATGTGTTCGCCCCAATAAGGATTATGGGCGAAATAGAACCGCGCCTTCACGTCCGGAAACTCGAGCTGAAAGAGCGCCAGCTCGTCGAATAACTCGGTAAGATATACCGCGGCCTCCGCAAACCGCCGTAACCGCAGTTGAGGGGGGATCACCGGCAACGAACCGGTTTGCTCATACACGTAGCGGCCGATCCAATGGCTGGATACGTGCTGATATTCAAACAGATGCAGCAGTTTCCTTTTCCGGCCGCGTTTGCCTTCACCGAAACCGGTGTACATCGAGGCCTGGAGCTGGTCTGAAATCAGATCCAAAATATTCGCAGTCTTATCGCCCTCAGCGAAAACCTGTTCCATACTGACAATCGTATGACCGAATAAGAATCTATCCTGGCTGCCTTCCTCTGCGTAACCGGCAGGCTGATGCACTTCCTTGAGCCTCCCCTCACTGGTAAGAGTGTACACCCCGACCTGGGGCTCTTTGTTCCTCCAGTATCTGGATAACTCCTCTACCCCGGAGCCCTTTCCAATGAGCTGGTGAAAAAGCACTCTGCCTTCTAAATCGAGAGGAACCGTTTCCGCGGCCGGATTATGATAGAGAAGATTATGGTGGCTGAATTCCCATATGACGGGAAATCCTCCGTGCTCATCAACGAGGTTGATGAGCTCTTGAGCTCCCGCGCGCTGGATTCTTTTTTTCAAACTCACGCATACCGCCGTAACCGTCTCCGGAGCGGAATACGTTCCGGTGAGTAATTCAAAATACGGTGCCGGATCGTACACCGCGCAGCAAACGGGGACACGGGCACTCACCTCAGCGGCAAGCCGGTAAGCCGCAATCACCTCAACGCTCCGGCGCACCACATACTCTTGATAGATTTCAGCCGACTGCTCCCCGACCGCGGATTCCTCGGAAATATCGTATTTATCCGCGTTCTCTTTTGCTGATTTCTTCTTTGCCTGTCTGATCAATCTCCTTTTTCTCGACCGTACCGCGCTCAATATTTCAATGGGTACCGGCCCTTCTATAAACTGGGCGGCAAACCGCACAACACGATCGATCTCATCGAAAGTTTCCGCGTTTACGATCCAGTTGATAATTAAATCCAGAGAAAGCTCATCCGAAGAGCTCAATACCATGGTAATAAAGATATTACTGCACGACGGGCAGAACAATTTTACGGTCGCGTGGACCAACCCGTCGAGCGTCTCTTTCAGTTGCGGGTTACCGGGAGTAAACCCTTTCCAAAGAGCCGTGAAATCGGAGGCGCGCACGGGTGAACTCACTTCATCCTGAGACGGAATCGCGGCGGTCTGATGCCCGTTCGTCATCTTCCTCGCGGCGGGATCACGCTCCTCCATAAACCGCGCGTAACAGGATACCTGCTTCCCGGATTCTATTCTTTCTATGTGTCCGGCCCACAGCGCGATCAAACCGGCCGCCTGGTTATCAATATCCCCCTGGGTCATGCTCATACGCAGGGCGTGAAATGCGATCTGCCCGTACACCTGGCTGTCATGATAATCTCCTGCCGCCCGGACGATTTGCTCTACCAATGAACCCTTATCAGGCACCCGCGCGCCGCCTCTTCGCTCTTCGCTGTACGCCACTATGTATCCCGTCCCGCTTTGCACGTAGTCTCCCACTCTCGACACCGGCTTCAACCGTTCGGGGATCACGCCGTCAAGCGTTCCTATTGTCGGTGCCCCGTTTTGCTGCGCATTCCCGAAACTGGTCGGGCCTGCTTCCTTCCCTTCCCAGGACAGCATCCCGCCAAAATCGGTCCCCTGCTGGATCATCCAGGAAGTAAAGACGTTGTGCTCCTCAACAAAAATAAGATGAAACTTCATGCGCGGATCTACACGGATAAGCTCACGCACGCGGTCTCGCTGAGTTTCAAAGAACCAGTCGAACCTCCGGCCGCCGATGAAAATCACGGCATCGGCAGCGACGATCTGCTCTCTCCATTCCGGATTGAATAACATGTCAATAATGAGATCCGGGCACTTGTAGGTCACGAACCGGCGGACGAAGGTAAAGAAAGGCATATCAAGAGGATCTTTGCCCGCCTTTCGGAATTCCTCTTCGGTGATCCCGATATCCCCAAAAGTACCGTGGAACAGTTCGCGGATAAATTGTTTCTTTTGGCGCCGCTGAATATGCAGAAGCCGGCCGATAAAACGCTCTTTGAAGCGCCTGTCGCCGTTGATGCGTTCAAAGAACCGCCGGTGTCCGCCCTGCAGGCCGAGCTGTTCTCTGAACTCGGCGATTAACCGCTGGATCCCGACGCCCTGCCACCTCTGGATACAGGACCCTTCGCTGTTGCCGAACAGTGTTTCCTCCACGACTTTATCCGCGAAATCGACAAATATTTCCTCGCGTAAAATACGCGTATGCATACTCGAACAGCCGCTGATGAAATCACTCACCGCCCCGGTAATGCGTACCAAATCCACTCTCCCGTCATGGACGGTATCCCGGAATGCTTCCGCCACGCTCAGTTCTTCAAAAAAGCTCTCCGGATAATAGGGCATACCCGCCGGAACAATGGTATGGTTATAGTGATGTACTATCAGATCTTTAAATCCCCGGTGTTTATAATAATTGTCTCCGCGGATAATCGGCCGGTACTCGCGCCGGCCCCGGCCTATTCGTGAATTCGGCCCGTACTGCGGCTGGATAACCTGCGGGATCACCAGCGTCGTATTGACTTCGCTGGTCGAGAACAACAGCTTTTCTCCGACAAAGTAATTATCATACGGAGAGGTTCTGCCCCGCGTACGAGCGGTGCGGTTACGCTGACCCCGACGGATAAACTCCAGACACACGCGCCGGTACACGAGACTCTGCACCGCGCGCCAGTAATCTGCCGTCTCGCCGGGATAGGCTTCGTTAAAGATCCGCGGGCAGTACAGCCAGTATTCCTGCAGTTCTGAAAACGGGTTACGATACAACTCCACTTTCACCCCGCCTATCCCGAATTCATTTACCGTAAACTCGAATGTATCCACGAGTTCAAGGAGACTTTCCTCCGGGTGCTCCCGGTTTATCGCGATAGTCTCGATAATATCCGCCCGGGAGACAGCCGGCGGGCCCCGCAGCTGCATAAGACCGCGGTTTGCCTGCTGGCCTTTCACCGCGCTGGAGTACAATACTCCCATTACATGCAGGTGTTTGCGCGCTTTGAGCGGACCCCATTGTTTTTCAAGAATCCGGTACCATCCCCTCACCAGGTCGGGTTTAAAACTTCCCAATCCTCCCGCCATCAGCAGTTTCGCGAACTGCCCGGTGTTATGCATCGCGTCCTGCGGACTGCATCCTAACACGTTGATAAGATGCGCATAAAAGGCGTCCAGGAAACGGAAGGAAAGTTCGTATTCCATCTGAAAAATGAACACGTCCCGGTCCTTCAGTACAGCCGCCGACCGTTTCTCAACTTCCGCTTTGAGCATATCCGCCCACTGACCGTCAACCGCGAATCCCCCCGTTTCTTCTTCCCGGTCCTGCGCGCGGATAAGTCCGTACAGCTTCTCTCCGATCTCCGGTTCCGCCAGTACCGCATCCACTATCCTCCGGCCCCCTTCGTCTCTGCCGTATTGCCGGTACATCTCGTTCCATTGCGCGAGCCGTCCGGTAAATTCATCTTTTGCCTCCGGCAGTGTAAAGATGTCCGGGGTGTGCTCCTGGGCGGGAGAGGAGCTCTTGTTTACGAATACCCCGTACAGATAATCGACATTATTCACCGCGAACCCGCCGAGTTTCACGCATGCCGGCTCCCGCCGCTTCTCCACTGATTCGGCTTTTAATGAGGTGTGAGATTCGATCAGTGCGGCAAACTGCGTCTCGGTAATGAGATAAATCCACCGCTTGGTTTCCGTCCAGAATCCCCGGGAGTCCTGCACCCACTGCGCCTGCTTTTGATTGACTGCTCCCGGAACAAGCCCGGCGCCGGTCATCGGCCAGCGGACCATGAGTCTGCCTCCGTTTTCAATCCGGGAAACAATCTTATCCATCACCCGCGTAAACACCCCCATGGTGTCAGGAGAATAAAAACAAAGCAGCAGATCGCTAACCCAAATCACGTCAAACAGATAATCTTCGGGAAAAGGGAACCGGTCTCGGGTCACGTCCATTACCGCTAATTCTACCCTCTCCCCTTCGTGGACAGTCCATCTGCCTTCGCGGATATCTCTCTGCGCGTAATCGATTGCTCCCCGGGAAATATCCACGCCGTATATATCCACGGCAAGCCCCTGCAGACGCTCTTTAGCGATTGATGCTACCGACCGAAGATCCCAGCCCAGTCCGCATCCCACATCCAGCCAGCGCACGTTCCGCGTTGATTTGCTGCCGATAGCCGCTTTGTCCCGGGTACCCAGCGCCTGCACCAGGAGATCTTCCTGTAATTTTTTGGTTTCTGCGGTAATATCATCCTGCGTCGCTTCACCGTAATAAACAGCGACTGGTGTGAGGATCGCGCGTCCCGCCGCTATTCTCTCCTGGATGGATCCTGACCAATACTTATTATTATCCTGTTCAGAGGGGCCCGGCACACTCGACGAACCTGTTCCGCGAGCTCCTCTTTGCCCCACAAGCCCGTCGTAAACGCCGATCCTCCCGCCCCATCCGGGATGGTACCTTTGAATCAATGTATCCACCCCTTTTCCGCATAGCCCTGAGGCTTCATACCTGCGGAAATCCTCCGCCGTTTCGGCCACTCGCAATCCCCATATCCCTCCATTATATCCGTCATCGTTAAACCTGTTCCGGTATCTGGCTGCCCAATCAACTTCCAGGACGCTGTGCAAGTAATGAATACGCTCCAATACATCTGGGCTTACGTAATTATCAACCAGGGAATGATACGTGAGATAGGCAATATCTCCTCCTCCGTCTTCCACCCCCCACCGGCAACTATGAATATCAGCCAGGGAGCGATATCCGTTGCGGTACATCTCAAGCATTATCCCTATCAACATATACGGCAGATCAACCTTATCACTTCGCTGCTCCCCGTAAAAACTCATCTGCTTACGGCTGACTGAAAATCCCGCGCCCGTCGAATCGTAACTGTCGTTGTACACATCCACTTCCCTGAGGCTGACCCCGCGTGTCCGGGACATCTCCACCTGAGCAAATTCGGGCTCGAAAAGATCGCGGGGCCTGAACGCCAGCGTGGAACCGTATTCAACGAGCGTCTCTACGTCTTCCGATCCGCCATCCTGAATGAGCTCAATAATATCATGCGGTTGTATTGACGGATACACGAATATCCCTTTTAATTTTTGCGGAGGAATTTGTCTTTCCAGAAATTCGGAAAACGCACTGCCCGTGTACGCACGCACCTGCTCTATGGTCTTTTCTGTATGAGGAACCGTGTGATACTTCCAGAACTCGTAATCGTAATAGGCAACCCCGCTTACCGGACTGGAAACGCCCTCCTGCTCCCGAACCCAGATCAGCTCCTCTCGATGCAATCTGTCAGAAGATTCATCCGGACGGCCGTCCTTGAGGATGTCAAATACCTCCCCGTCTTCTCCTGCCAGCAGTTCGAGCATCACCTGACGCGGAGTATCGCTGATAGGGGCGGGGTGATTTTCGAGTATCGTAAACGTGGTCTCCAGCGGCTGGTATTCGATGTCCCTCAAGTACCGCAACCGCTGTGCGTTATTGCCGTTTTCGAAAATATCGCTGAATATTAATACGTCCAGCAGCAGCTTCAACCCGCCCGCGGAAAGCCCGGAAACCGCGGCAATCTCGTCCAATCCTTCAAACCCCTCGGGATAAAAGAAATGATGCGCGATAAGGAATTCCTGCGCCGCGCTTAAGTTCAGGCCCAGCTCACGACTGCGGTAGACACCGTTGACTTCATGGCTTGTTTCGGAATAAAGTTGCCGCGCGAATTCTGCCCGGCTGACATCCTCGGGCAGCCGCTGCCGCAGAGGCAGATGCGCGCCGTTGTCAAACACCTCTCTTGCGACCTTCTGCGCGACGTGCCGATAATACGTGCCGTCTTCGGGAAACCGCCGTGCCGATTCTTCCCTTATCACCCCTATCTTTGTGCCGGTTACTTCCTCTACAATGGCGATATTCCGCTTTACCGTGGCCGATACGTTTTGAAAGGCAACATCCTGAAGACCGCCGAAATCATGAAGGTATGCCGCGGGGAGAAACGTATCGATAAGCTGCTGCGGGACATCCAGCGCGTACAGAAGCGCGGCGCCGTAGCGGGCAACGCGTTCCACATGGGCCTTGTTGATATTGCCCCCCTCCGGCTCAGGGTAAAGATCAAGCAATTCAGCGGCGACAGGGACAGGAAAACCGCCGCGCGGCAAGGCAGGTCTCCTTTCCGCAGGGCTGGAAGCTTCCGGCGGCCTCAAATCGCTGATTGCTCCTAATGTGAGATCCATGAGACCAAAGAGGTGCGGGAGGTGAGCAGAAAAGATCCCGATCAACCGGTCATGCTGATCGGCAATCCCTTCGGGAAGATACCGGTCCTCTAACAAAGAATAGCACATCCGGTTGAACTGGTGGTCCGGGAAAAATTCCCGCATTCTCCGAAGGATAGCATCGATATCAACTTTTGTAATTGCTTCTGCAAGCGCAGCATAGCCCCCCACCCGTTCCGCTGTCTGGAAAAATACAGGAAGGCTTGCCGGGCCCACGCTTACCGCAATATTCTGCGCTCCGCGATACCCCTCGCCGGGGACAAAAACATAATGAGCGATATCAAGCGTAAACGGCCACATCCCGATATCGGCAACGAGCAGGCTGCGCTCATCAACGATATGCGCACTCAACGGCACCATCCTTGTATTTCCGTGCTGGCTGGTGAGAGGAAAATCGACCGCAATGTCTTCACCGTTAAATTCCCCCAGAATACTTGTATCCTCTACCCACTGGTCTAACGGATACTGTTCACGCACAATAGACGGAAGATCATCTAAAGAACCGGGAGCAAATACGTGGCGGAACGGCGTTACGTCCAGGACATAATCATCAAGAACCACCACGTTATGGGTATATGAAGTTTGCCTGGGTATATATTCATTCCCGGACACGGGAAGATAATACGTATAAGGGATTTGAAGTGTTGCCATAGCAGCTCTCTGTGTGGAATTGCGCGAAACCACGTCCCCGATAAGAGCGCAGCTCATCAGACATTCTGACCACTGTATGCCTATGCCTTCCGCAGACAGATCGTATCCCGGCCGGACGGTATTTACCCTCATCTTCCCCTGCTCGATCAGGCCTGCCACGCCGAACACCCTGACCGCGTCTCGTATTTTTTGCGCAAAAGGATCAAAGGGCGCGGGAGAAGAGACAGGATCACTGATACTCCCTCCGGGGAGAGAAGACACACGTTGCCCGTTCTCCACCGCACTTGAAGCTCCGTTCTCCTGTGCATAGAACATTCTCTCCAACGGATCGGGCCGGTCCCAATTCCTTCCGACAAACCCGCGGGAAACGACCTTGCGGCCGCCGGGACAGTCATGGAATTCGATAAAGTATTCGGTGATACGCGGATTATCGATGTAATCCGGAGAAAGAATCCCGCGCTTGAGCGCAGAATCAATAGCAACGATGCGACTGTGTTCGTAGCGATCGATGACCCGCCCGAGATACAGATTTGATGCTTCAAAGAAGACCGGATCACCGGTAGACTGCCAGGTAATCCCTTCCACGAGAGAAAAATAGTTATCGAACACCTGCACCTGGGTGATCCGCTCTGCCCGTTCAATCGGCCGGTACAAAGAATACGTGACGCCTTCGTCCTCTTTTTCCCCGGCGCGGATATGATACACATGCCGCCGGCCGTTCCAGAAACTTAAAAATTCGGGCGCACTCCCTGCAAAGACTGTGTCGGACACCGCGTGAGGAGCTCCCTCCGCGTTGCCCCGCAAAATATTCTCCAGTACCGCCGGATCGCACACGCACAGCGGATAGGCATATCCGTGCCGGGTCGCTTTCGTATCGCTGTGGCGCCGGATCACCAGATGCCGGCTGGCCACGTTGAAATTGACGCGTACCCCGCTGTAACTGACAAACCGCAGGTTCGGCGCATCAGGCCATTCCGCGCCACCGATGGCGACGGGAAACAACTGTTTGGTAAGACGAAGCTCGAACCCATGATATGCTTGGTACTCGCGCAAATTAAGCGCCATCAGACCGGTTCTTTTCTCCGGTTCTCGTGAGGAGATCAATTCATCCCCGGTCCGTAAAAACACGTTTCGGCCGCTATGATGATCACGCGCGATCACAAGAAACACCTCGGGGTTGGCTTCATCCTGCAGCACCACGTACCGCGGCTTCTTAGACCGGTCAAGATAGGCGGACAAGAATGTATCGGCCGTGACCCGGCCGCTGCCCAGCGCCTCGATCTTGAGCCGGTGCTGGTGGAAACGAATGACATTGCTCCGGCTGACGCAAGGATTACGGTGGGCCCGTATCCATTCCGCGACCCGGCGTTCTTTTTCCGCACCGGTCATGCCCGGCTCAATCCCCATCACCATATCTTCAAAGGGGTAAAATAACGGTTCGTTCATCAACGAAACATTTTTGGATACCGGCTTGCCCACCGTATGCGCTGCCCGCTGATCATGCGGCAGATACGTCGGTATTAACCGGAATTCATCATCCCTTGTTTCAATCGTGAATGTTTGAGAGGGATTCTTCCGGTTCACAAACACAATTTTATTCTTTTCCCGCGTGACTCTGATGCCCGTTTTGATATATCTCGGATAGGTGCAGTCACGGCGGGATGACGCCAATTTTGTTTCCGACCATCCGGCTTCTCCCGCGGGTGAAGATGTCCGGCCCGCAGTTCCGCCGGCACGGTCCGCTTCCGCGGAATGATTCTGCTGAATGAATCCCGCTTTATCTTGCGAAATACGAACCAGGGTTCCGGCGACGCGATTGAACAATTCCGTCTGCCCTTCATAGGAACCGATCGCCCCGCGAGTGAACTCTTCCTGGGGCAGGTAAATCTTGCCGGCGCTTGAATCGTACCCCTGCCGGTACGCCTGCGGGTCACTGGTCACGCGCCAGCCCAGCCCTTCACGGCTCACCAGGTAAATATTGGAAAGGTTCAGCGCGGTTTCCAGCGCTCCGGCAGAATCAAACCCTAACTCTCTAAAACGTTCCCGGAAATAATGTCTCATTTGAGAAAACACTTCCGGGAACCGCACCGCGTTGCCCCGTTCAAATACCACCGTGCGCAGCGGCTCCTGCTTAGTCCGTGCCAGCACCTCCGCGGTAAACTGACCGGCGGTACCCGTGCCCACCGGAGCCAGAGAAGCCTCGTCAGCAACCGCCAGCGCCAGCCTGTGCACCACCAGACTGGGAAGCAGAAACCGTTCCTGGGTCAAGATCCGCTCCCGGTTACGCAGCCCCCGCAGTTCATCTTCATTGCTTTCCAGGATTCGCTGCATGGACTCGGCGATCTGCGTTACATCCAGCGGATTCACCACAAACCCGTTAAAGCCATCGATGATCTGCTCCTGCAGACCGCCCACTCCCGAGGCCAGTACCGGTGTCCCCTTGATAAGCGCCTCGGTCATCGTCAGCCCGAAACCTTCCCGCAGAGAAATCTGCGCCGCGAACCGGGAATACCGCTGCAGCAGGTTTACCACCAGATTATTGGTTTTGTTATAAATATGGATGTTCCTGTGAGATTCGACACGCGATCTGATCTTTTCAAAATACTCAAAGCCTTCCGGGTCATCCGCGGCGAAATTCCCTACCAGCCAGAGATCAAAATCATCCCGGGCCAGTTCATCATAGGCGTCCACCAGGGTCTGCTGTCCCTTCCACGGGTCGAACCGTGACACGCACAGCCCGAACGGCCGTGCCGGATCAAACCGGTCACCACGAATATCGGCAATCTCCGCGGCGATCTGCTGTTGCTCCCCGGCAGACAGAAGCCGGTTCTTGTCGCTGAAGAAATCGGTAGCCGGTGGCATGGTAAAATGCCGCCCGCCCAGATAGCGCGGCGAGAAATCACCGATATGACTGATAATCCCGTCCGCCTGCGGCCAGTATCGCGTAATGAACGAAAGCTCCTCCTGTGTCTGCCGCGAATGCGTTAAGCCGTGTGTGTCCACGTGCACCCTCAAATAAATACGCGCGTGCCTGTTCTGCCGGCGAATATGGTGGATCAGCCCCGGCTGGGGATCTTCCACGAAAAAGATATTCCGCTCATCCCGGAATAATTCCTCCAGGTTCTTCGCGTTATATTCGTTGGTACGGAGATACACCTGCCGCTCCGCCCCGCTGAATCGAACCTGTTTACCCTGGATCCCGTTATGCACTTTTTTGGTCACATCATGGAATTTATTTTTCTTAATACCCTGGTTATCGGTGTAATCATAGGCGTCAAGCGTATCCAGCACGATCCAGGTGACTTCAACTCCCAGTGCCAGAAAGAACGGGATCAACCGGTGCATGATCTCAGCTACCCCTCCCCCGGCGGAAGTGCTGTTGATAATCACCAGCCGTCTTCCCTGATCGCGCAGTTGACCGGCCAGCAAACGGATATCACCCATCACCTGCGGCTCGTAGGAGAACAGCTGAGCGTACCTTTCCACCATCTGAGGATCAGGCTCCAATCCCGGCACAGGGGAAGACCCGGGGCGGTCGGCACGGGTATCTCTGGCTTCATCCACGCTCTCCCGCCAAAACGAATAAATCTGCTCCATTCTCCGCCGGTTGGCGGTATACTCATCCTGCTTAATCCGCGCAAACACCAGATACTGCGCAAAGATATTTAACGCGGAGATCACGTGCCGCTCCCAGCTGAAATTCTTCTTTACGTTCTCTTTCGCCTTTCGTGAGATGCCCTCCCAGAGATCCTCCTGGATAAAAAGCGATCTCATTTTCGCCGCGATATCCTGCGTGCTTTGGGGATCAATAAGTAATCCGTTTTCGCCGTGATCAATAATAATCGAAGGTCCTCCCTCTTTCGTTGCCACGACCGGAATGCCGGTAGCAGAAGCTTCGATGACGGTAAGACCGAATCCTTCCCAAAAAGCGGCGTTGACGAATATCCCGCGGCGTAATTTCACTTCACGATACAGGGCGGCCGTCAATTCTCGGGAAGGAAGCGGAGGAACCCACGCGACTTTTCCTTCCAACCGGTGCTCGCGGATGATCCTGTTTATTTCATCCCAGTATATGCGTTCTTCATCCCGGGCTCTGCTCCGGTCGGGATGACCGGCCGCGAGTATCAAGTTCGCTTCTTCCTGTAATTTCGTATCCTCGGCATACGCGCGGAGCGCACCTACCACGTTCTTTTTCTCCTCCAGCCGGCTTAACAGCAGGATCGGCGGCCGGCCCGGTTTCACCAGCCGGCTGAACACATTCTCCTTTATCCATGGTCTAAAGTTTCCGTCTTCCGGATGGAAGCGGTCGTTAAAAAAGCGCAGATCCGTGCCCGGGTAATTTACGTTGAATGCCGCCGAACGCGGATCAATTCCCTGCTGTACCGCGTAGCTTCCCGGGCAAACGAACCGGGTATACACCGGGTATTCATCCTTAAGTTCGGACATGATATTGGCGAACACCACATGCGCCGAGCCGGTACTGATCACGTCGGCAAGCGCCATGATATCAAGCCATCGTTCCTGCTTTTGCTGCTCCCACTTTTCGTTCGTTTCCGGAAAGAATACGGAAAGCTCTAAGGCGTGTGCCATCGCGTGCTGGAGCGCCCCGGGAAAATGCCGGGCAGCCAGACGCGCGGCCACGAGATTCCCGTCGGAATAATTCCCCATCACCACGTCTGGATCCCGATCCTTGAGCTCCGCCTTTATTTCAGCCGCGGCGTCATCGATGAACGAATCAATATACGGCCAAAGCTGATAACGGCTTATCCACTCGTCTGTTCCCCGGAACGGCACACGTACGATCGCGGCGTACTCACTGACCTTCTCCCGCGGCTGATCGCAGGATGTCCCGTTCGCTTCGGGGATAAGCCGGGTAAGAATACGCACCTGCGGATCTTCATCAATGCCGGCGTCATACAGTTTTTTCTTCAGGATCTCGCCCATATACTTTGCCTGATCGATCACATACACGATCTGCCCCCCTGAATCCGGTCTGCCCAGCACTCCGCTCTGCGCGAACCATCCGTGGGTACTCACGCTGACCACCGTGCGGACAAGGGGCAGTTCCTCCAGTATATCGAGGCGGCCGTCGTGAAGAAACATCACGAGCTGGCGCATCCTCGCTCTTACTTTTCGGGAGAACCGTCCCCAACCACGGTAAAAACCTTTCGCACGCAGATAGCTAAACAGATCCTCTTCATGAGTAAACACACGTGTTTTTAATTCATCGCGCACCGCGATCGCCGCTTCACTCAACCGGCGGCCGTCTTTCAGCCTTTCGTCAATGAGCCCTTTCTCCACCAAGAGCGAAAGCACCGCACTCACCGTTTCGGTTTTATGTTCCCGTAAATAGCCCGTGATACGGCCAATCCCCTCACCGAGGCTCTCCTGCGGCACCCGGCCGGCAACGGGATCCCCGATATCAATTACCGTTTCTTGCGTCGGCGAAGACGAATTCGATCCGCGCTTGGCGTAACGCTGTTGTTGCGCTGCGGTGAACCGGTGAATCGCCTCTTTGACCTTCACACTCCGGCTGATATCAAGCAGCTCGCCGCTCTCGGGTAAAAAGGCCTCATGGAGCGCGATGATCAACCCGTGATATTCGTCTCTTTCCCGGCGGAGTGCTTCGAGCAACACTTCGGGCTCAGGAGTTTCGGTCTGTTCCTCAAAAAACTGCGCTGCCCCGCTTTGCGCCTGCGAAACCCGCTGCTCCCGGACGAACGCGCTGTATCCCCGCGGAATCTGCCGCAGCAACCCTTCCGTACTCCAAGACATATTCGAAGAAATCCGCGTATCCCGGTCTTTCCGCGCGTACAAATACGGATTGAGCCGTTCATATATCGTCGCGTCCATCGCGACGCTGTATCCGGTTTCGGTGACCGGCCACATATTGGTCACCGGGCTGATCACTTCGACTAACTGCCGTACGAACCGTTCGAATTCCGGGGAGAGTTTATCACGCTGATGCGTCGTGTATTTCGCGCCAAGCTCCTCGCCTTCCTTTTCCCGGTACACCAGCGCAGACAACGGTACCGTATCCGGGATAATCCAGTCTCCGCGGTCCCTTCCCGTAAAGCCCCGGGCGAACGCGCGCAGGAACCGCTTCCGGGTATCGGCCCCGGAAGGAATAATTTTTGCTGCCTGCATGTCCAGGATAAGCTGGCTGGCCAGCACGACCGCGATCGCGACCGATTCAGAGATGTCCTCATCATTTAAGCTTCCTTCAAAGGATATAAAATCACCTAAATCGGCCTGTCTTCCTTCCTGAATTTCAGTATTATTGAGGAAGAACCTGTATGTCGCATCCATGGTTTGCACCTTGCTGTGCGCAACGTTATGCAGCAGTTTCGCCCCCAGCCGGATCCACGTTTTACCGATCGCCATCAACGCGTACTGGTTGTTGCCGATACCCTGCAGGAGCGCCTCAATTTTCCTCTCCGCCACACCCAGATACTGCCACCGGCCCAACAGTGACTGATCGGGGTCCATCGCGTACTCAGCAAACGCCTGATTCAGCCGCATACTCGGTTCCTTCCCGGACGGGGTAAAACGCACACTCCCGGCAAATGAATACTTGTAGGTATACCGCGCCGCTTCATTGAGAGGGACGCGGGCGACGGTATGGTAGGCACTTTCTCCGCCAGCCTCCCGGAACCGCGCTTCCTCGGTCATCGCCGAACGGGAAAATTGTCTATCCTCCACTCCGGAATGAGAGGGGAATCCTTCCTGGTACTTGATGCCCAGCATTATCCCGGGC
>WJJJ01000022.1 GCA_014729775.1 Candidatus Omnitrophota bacterium
GCTTTGGTGTATACGTTATCTAATTCCAGGTCCTTGATGATCTGCTTTACCTGGTCGTTAATGTACGCGGTATCGGTTGGAAATATCTTCAGTAAATATTCATGTTTTCCCACTTTATCCCAAAATACCAGCCGGGTCATTCCTTTCATTTGAGCCGTCACGACGATCTCCCGTTCGGATACTTTGCTCACTTCGGCAATCTCGGGATCGCGAATCGACACCCTGGTAGGGAAATTAGCCTCGATCACCTTGATTTCTCCGGCAATCATGTCGACTTCATCTACCAGATTCTCCTGCTGCATATAATCCTCGCCGAAATTTTCATAGAATTGTCCGCAGGCATCCCCTTTCCAGCCTCCCAGTATCGACAGAACGAGGAGAGAAAAAAACAACCCCTTTCGCATAATGAATCTCCCTGTTTTGAAGAAAATCATCTTATTTTTCCGCATTCTCAACCTATCCCTCTTTCTTCGCGGCCGTTACGGCATGGGAACGTCCTTGCGGGTCGTGCCTTCATACACCTCTACCGTGTTCGGTTCTTCCTGCTGCGGTTGAGGAGCCCACATTCCCAGCTTCATCATTAAGGTATCGTAGGTAACAGCCGAATATCCGTATTCTTCAGACGTATCCAACGGCGAGCGCAATACTAAACGGATTTCGCCGGCTTTTAAGGAAAATGTCAGCACTTTCACGTCTTCCGGTTTCAGCGCCAGGGTGATCGTGCCGGCCTCACCGGTCACCTGATAGGGCGAGATATTTCTGTTGGTCGCCAGTACCTTGACCCCCTGAAACAGATTCACCACCGCAAGCGCGGTTTCCCCGCCGCCGGTGGGCAGACCGAACGACCCCACGATATCGACCTTGTCACCGGGCTTGATCAGCCCTTCAATTGCAGAAATCTGATCTACCGGAATGGTCATCGCCCGCATTCCGTTGGGAACCCGCTGGGACAGATAGCGAAAATTCTCGATTGAGCGCAGCATACTGCGGTTGATGTGCTGTCCCCGTAAGATGTCCACGTCGGCCATTTTCCCGATCACTGACTGAGGATTCGTCAAATCCCCGCGCTGGAATTCGCCTTTGTTCGCCACGTCCTGGGCAATCATGTCCGAGGTGATCGTTGTTTCCCGGGGAATATCTCTGGTCGCTACCACCACGCGAACCGCCTGGCCTTCGCGAATCGCCCGGGCAAGCCGCCGGTTCACTCGATCAAACTGGGAAAGAATCACCATAACCGCGATCACCCCAAACCCTAAACCGATCAAAATATTCAACACTCTTTTATCCATAGTTCCTCACCTAACTGTTCGCGTTCATTCCTGATCCGTCATGTATGAAATACCCCTTTGCTCCTCAAACGCAGTCTTATTAATACGTTCTCCCTTATAGATCATTGCGGTCGCGGTTCTTCCTGCGACCGAATCCACTGCGGAGAACTCGTCCGGGCGGAGCGTTTTCCTGGTGACCACCACCTTCTTCACCATATCCGGCGTGACCACGGTCCCTGCGGGAATATCGCGCGCGGCTACAAGCACCGCTTCCGCGGCATTTTGACGCACAAACGCCCGGATCACCTTTCGCCGCTGCGCATTCTGGATATGGATGATGAAAAAGGGAAGCGCGAGAAACAATACCAGAAAGAGCCCCCCGCCAACAGCCAGCAGCACCACCCATTTTTTCCCTTTCCTCCTGCCTTCAGTGTCTTTCATCAATCCAACAGTTCAGCGTTGATCTCTACGTCCATCTTTTGTTTTGCTTCGTGTATCAGATCGTCCCGCCGCTTCAGCAGTTTCCTCTGTGTAAGATGCGTGCGAATCGTATCGCGCACTTCCGAAAGCGGCTTTTCTTTGCCTTCCCGGATATCCTCCACCAGGATGATATAATAATTCCCGTCATCACCGCGGAAGACATTGGACATTTCGCCCTCTTTCTTGGACATGACCTCCTGCCAGTATTTTTCGAATTTCTTCTCTCTGAGCGTGTTCTCGTCCATCACCACATAGCCCAGATCACCGCCGCGGCCACGGGTCTCGGCGACCGAATTCAACCGGGCCTGCGTCGCGAAATTCGACCCCTTCCATAGATCCATCATAATATCCTGCGCCTTGGATTGAGAACGCACGACAATTTCCCTTACCTTGCGCCGTTCCGGCTCGGCAAAGAGCATCGAATTCGCACGGTAAAACGTTTCGATTTCGATGGGGGTTACGACGATGTCCGCCTGCAGTTCTTCAATGAACCGCTGGGCCAGAAGCGTACTCTCGTAGGCATCTACCTGCTGACGGATATCGCTCATTTCATGCATCCCGCGCCGTTTGGCTTCTTCGGCAAGGATCTGCTGATTCACTATTTCCTGGAGAATTTTTTTCTGCGTTTCCGCTTCGGAAATGTTTTCGCCCAGCTGGGGAGAGTCCTTGAGTGTGTTCAGCATATCTTCGAAATCCCGCGTGCCTATGGCCCAATCGTTCACGCGCGCCAACAGCATTCCTTTTACTGAAGGCACGGCGGTATTTCCGGGTTCAGGACGCGGCGGCGGGGCAAAATTACAGCCGAACATCAAGACGCATAACATTGAAAAGACGTGTATTTTCACGCAGTTCACCTCCCGAAGGTATTTTAACGTAGGCAAATTTTAATGTCAATAATTTATTCCCTTTCAAAGGGATACCGAAACTCTCCGGATTTTTTTTCTTTGCTTTTTCCTCGGCTTCTTATACAATAGACTCTATGAAATCCACCCCGGTAGTCCTGGACACCAGCATATTCGTCAACCCCGATTCCCGGCGGTTTTTCGGCCGAAATCCGCGGCACGCGCTCCTCTCGTTTCTAAAAACCGCGGACGCTCAAAAAAAACTTAACTATTATATGCCTCCTTCGGTATTCGAAGAACTGATGAAGTTCATCGAGCCGCCCCTCACCCCGGAAGAATTGGTGCCGATCAGAAAAAAACCGCCCTCCACTTATCAATCGGCGCTTCCCGCGCTGTTTTTCTACGAACTCGTGGAAAGCCTCCGGCTGCGTGTCAACAAGGGGCTGCGAATCGCGGAAAAATACACGCGAAAAGGACTAAAAGCGGAATCCGACCGGAAAAAGGAAGAATACCTGATCAAGCATCTCCGGGAAGAATACCGGGTAGCCCTCCGGGAAGGGATCCTCGACAGTAAGGAAGATTTCGACTTGATCCTCCTTGCCAAAGAACTGAACGCCCTGCTGGCGACCTCCGATCACGGGCTCATGGAATGGGCCCATAAACTGGGGATCGTCTGTCTGGGCCCGGAAGAATTACACGCCCGGGTAGAAAAGGCGAAATAAATATTTCTCCCGCAGTGAACCGCTACATCTGCACGATCGACGTCATGATTTCACGAATGATGTCCTGCACCGTCACAATGCCGTAGAGCTTTTTTCCCTTATAAAGAATCGCGATGTTTTCCTTTTTGGCTTTGAGCGTAGCGAACACTTCATATAACCGCTGATTCATCCCGACTTTCGTGATAGGCCGAATCAGCGAATGCCATTTCGTCTCCGGATTATAGAACACGTCAAAGATATTCACATAGCCGACGATCGCCCGGTCCTTAAATACCGGATAACGCGTAAACCCGCTTTTTCGCATAACCCGCTCTATTCGATCCCGCGAGTCGGTATAATCCAGCCCGATGATATTCTTCAACGGAACGCTCACGTCCTTTACTTTGCTCCTTCGAAATTCGAACACTTCTTCGATTGCCTGCTGTTCCCCGCGGTCGATAATCCCGTGACTGGCGATCTCCTTGATCAACGATTTGATCTCTTCCTTGGTCACAAACGGTGACCGGGGAGACACTTTCCCGATCACCAGTTTCACCATGATCATGCTGAACTTCTCTATCAGCACCACCAAAGGCATAAATAATTTTTCGAAAAAATGCACCGCGGATATCGTACGGCAGCTGAACTCCTCCCGCAGATACCGCCCGACATTCTTAGGAATGAGTTCCGCGAACACCACCACGAACGGAGTAAACAACAAAGTCACCAGAAAAGAGCTCTTCTCGTTTTCGATCCCCGCCTGGATCAGAAGATAGGTAAGCAGTGAGGAACTCAATACGTTACTGATGTTCGTGCCGACAAGCGCGGTCGCAAGAAACTTTTCCGGCTTGCGCAACAAACGGTATACCCGGGCCGCTCGTTGATCCCCCTGTTCCTGCCGGTGCCTCAGCTTCAACAAACTGGAAGACAGGAAACCAATCTCACTCGCGGAAAAAAATACCGAAAGGAGCACTCCGCACACAAATCCAACCACGCACAGCAAAATCATTTTTGTATCACCACGCTCACAATTCGCTTGGAAGTCGCTCTTTCAATCAGGAACGTCACCGGATCCGCCCGCGCCGCTCCCTGAGGAGGCCGAAACACGAAACGATCTCCGGGCCGGGGAATACGTTCCATTTGAGAGAGCAAAAATCCGGCCAGCGTATCTTCATCCTCGGGAAGCTCCAGATCCAGTTCGATATTCACGTTTTTCAGCGGAGTCTTCCCATAGACTCTGTATGCCGCCTCTCCCAACGGCTGGATCATTTCCCGCGCAACCTCAAATTCATCGTATAACTCGCCGACTATTTCTTCTTCGATGTCTTCGCGGGTTACAATGCCGGAAGTGCCGCCGTACTCGTCCAGCACGATCGCCATCCTTTTGTTCAATTTGAGAAAGAGAATGAGCAGATCATCGATGCGTTTGCTTTCGGGAATAAGCAGGGGATCTTTCAACAACGTCCGGTAATCCTGCTCCGGATGAAAAAATACGTCCTTGGCGTGCAGAATCCCGACGATATTATCGAGAGAATCCCGATACACAGGAAACTTCGAATGCCTTTTCCGGCGCAGGATCCGGAGCACCTCCTCCTGAGAGGACTCAATATCGATCCCCTCCACGTCGACCCGCGCGGTAAGGATCTCACTCACCCAGGTATCTTTAAATTCCAGCACATAGCTGATCATTTCTTCTTCTTCCTGGGTGATATATCCGCCGCGTTTGCCCAATACCAACGCCGTTTTCAGCTCATCCTCGCTGAATACCGCCTGGCGCCGGGAGGGCATCAGAAACCGCGAGAAATAGCCGACCAGTTTCTCCACGGCATAGATCAACGGCGCGAAAATCCGGATGAACACCTGTAACACCGGCGTGGACAACAAAGAGAACTGTTCGGCCCCGTAAATCGCCAGACTTTTCGGAAGGATTTCGCCGAAGAGAAGGATCGCGAGGGTCGTGACCACGATCGCCAGCACCAACCCTTTTTCGCCGAACCAATACACGCACACCGCGGTCGCCAGAGACGACATCGCGATGTTTACCAGGATGTTTCCGAATACGATCGCCGAGAGAAGATGATTCGGACGCTTGAGAAGCTGTTTGACCCGTTTGGCCTGGGGGTAGCGTTCCTGAAGCCGCCGCATCCGCACCGGACTCAATGAAAACAGCGCGGTTTCGGACGCGGAAAAGAAAGCGGAAAAAAGGATGAAAAGGAGGAAAAGAACAATGTTAACTACCATGATTCCTCAGACAAGAAAGGACAGTACCTGCGGCGGGATATCTCATTTTTGCGGTTTATTATACCATATTATTTGAACGATTGTAAAGAAAAAGCCGGTTCCCGGCTTTCAGCGCAGGAAAAGGACTGCGCCGCGCGAGCACAATATAGACAGGAAATATCTTACATTCTTCTCACAAGTTCCATTCGTCTTACAAGAATTTTTCTTCGCACGCAAGATCATTGACATTTTTCAAATGTGCGGTAAACTTCTAATTACTGCCCCGGATCATTGTGATGCCGGAGGATCCGCACCCGTATTCAGTTTCCCAATACGCAGCGCACACTATGGAAAAATATACGCTCAAACCGTTTTCATCGGAATCGACGCTTCATTACAAAAAGAACCTGAACGAACCTCAGCAGAAAGTCGTCGAAGAAGCGGAAGGCCCCTCGCTGGTATTGGCCGGTGCCGGCAGCGGAAAAACCAGGGTGCTCATCTACCGTCTGGCTTACCTGCTCGAACGCGGCGTCAATCCGAAAAACATTCTTCTGGTCACTTTTACCAATAAAGCTTCGCATGAAATGATTCACCGTGCCGAAGCGCTGTTAAAAACGAACCTCACCGGCCTCTGGGCGGGCACGTTCCACCATATCGGAAACGTAATCCTGCGCAGGGAAGCCGAACAGATCGGATACTCTCCGAATTTCTCCATCATCGACCGCCAGGACGCCAAAGACCTGATCGAAGACTGCCTGGAACACCTGGGATATCTGAAACGGGAAAAACTGTTCCCGAAGAAAGATCTCATTCTCAACATCCGCGGGCTTGCCAGCAGTACACGGAAAAAGATACCGGATGTGATCAAAGAATTTTATTCCCAGGTGGAAGAATACACTCCCCAAATCCAGAACATCCTCGATTATTACCGGAAAAAGAAAAAGAAAGCCAACGTAATGGATTTCGACGATCTGCTTGAATATTGGTTTGAGCTTCTCCAGGACAAAGAAACTTGTCTGAAATACGCTCGGATGTTCCGCTATATCCTCGTCGACGAATATCAGGACACCAACCGGATCCAGTTTCAGATCCTGAAAAAGCTCTCCTCCGTGCACCACAACATTCTCGCCGTAGGAGACGACGCCCAGTCGATCTATTCGTTCCGCGGGGCGGAAATAGACAACATCCTCGACTTCCCCAACACGTTCGAGGGGGCAAAAATTTTTAAACTGCAGATCAATTATCGTTCCGTTCCTCAAATCCTTGAGCTTTCCAACGAAATCATCCAGCGCAACGTGAACCAATTCCCCAAGAAACTCGAAGCGATAAAAAAAGACGGAGACCGTCCCGCGGTCGTCAAAACCCATGACGTGTACCAGCAGGCAAAATTCATCGCTCAGCGGATCATGGAACTTATCCGGGAAGGGATCGCGTTGAACGAGCAAGCGGTCTTATTCCGTTCCCGGTTTCAGGCGCTCGAGATTGAAGTCGAACTGATGAAAAGAAACATCCCTTATGTCGTCAGGGGCGGGGTGCGTTTTTTCGAACAATCCCACATTAAAGACATCCTCAGTTATTTAAAGGTAATCTTAAATCCGAAAGACGAACTCTCTTTTAAAAGAGCGCTCTGCCTGCATAAAGGAATCGGCCGCGGGTACGCTCAACGGATATGGGAGCGGTTCAGCCGAAACGAACCGCTGCGGGTGATCGGAGACCGTCTTCCGCGACGGGCGAAACAAGGATATGAAGACTTTGCCGCGCTGTTCGGTCCCCTGCAAAAGATCAAAAGTCCCCAGGACGCGATCACCCATCTGCTTACTTTCTATAAGGACTACTGCTACGTATCGTTCGATAATCCCGAAGAGCGGATTCTGGACCTGGAAGAACTGGCGAAGATGGCGTCAAATTATCCGACGGTCAAACGCTTCCTGCTCGAATTCAGTTCGTATGAGGATTTCAAAGGGGAAACGATGCTGTCTCCCTCCGAAAAAGACGATCTTTTGATTCTGTCAACTATACATCAGGCCAAAGGGCTGGAATGGGAAACGGTATTTCTCATCGGGTTCAATGATTACGATTTCCCTCACCCCAAGGCGCTCAATTCCCAACGTAGTCTGGAAGAAGAACGGCGCCTGTTTTACGTGGCCGCCACGCGTGCTAAATCACTGCTGTATGTCACCTATCCGGAGACGAAATTCTCCGCGAAAAACGGATTAATCATCGCCAGGCCGTCATCCTTTTACTACGAACTCCCTCCGTCGACCTATGAGAACTGGGAACTGGAAGATTCGACTGGCCCCGGTTTTTTCTGACAGCGAAATCGCCTGCGCCGCGTTTTCCCTCCAGAGCGGCAACGAATTACCGGAGAGCAGAAGAAGCGAAGATCAAACTGACCGCTTCCTGACGGGTTTTGGGATTAGAACGGAATACCCCCCTCACGACAGACGTCGTCGTCGTGGTACCCGGTTTACGCACGCCCCGCATGGACATACATAAATGCTCCGCTTCCACTACCACCATCACCCCTTTGGGCTTCAATTTGGTCATAATCACGTCGGCGATCTCGGTGGTGAGCCGTTCCTGGACCTGCAGCCGCTTGCCGAGCACGTCGACTACCCGTGCGATCTTACTCAAACCGGTGATTTTCTTATCGGGAAGGTAAGCCACGTGCGCCTTGCCCAGAAAGGGGAGTAAATGATGTTCGCATATTGAATAGAGCGGGATATTCTTGACCAGAATAATTTCGTCGTGAGTCTGCTCCAAAAAGACTTCCAGCTCATCATGCGGATCCGAGGCTTCTCCGCGCAAAATCTCCTCGTACATCGCGGCGACCCTGCGGGGCGTGGTCGCGATGTCTTTGCGGCTGAGGTCCGCGCCCACGCCTTCCAGGACCATCGTAATGCCTTTCGTAATTTTTTCCTTATCCATTTCTCCTCCTCTTCTCCAAGAAAGGGGACGATCCCCCTTTTCTCGATTTCCCAATTCGCCTCAAATTGCGATGAAAAAGTATAGGCCCCTTTTCCGCGTCTTCTTTCAGCCCGTCCTTTCCTGACGGCCCATTATACCCCGAAAAAGACCAGTGTGACAAGGCTCCCCGCCGAGCCCCCCATTTGTCCACCCCCGGGGTGGACAAATGGGGGGCAAAGTGGTTGATTTTATTGGATTTGGGTGCACATCCCCGGGTAAGGATCGCCTCCCAACTCACCCAAAGTTCAACCTACGCGGTTGAACTTAGGGTGAGCGCATCCAGAATCGCTCCCCTTACTTGCCGACGCAAAACCGGGAAAAAATACTGCTCAGCACCTCTTCGGACATGACCTCACCGGTCAGCTTGGCAAGTTCGTCGACACATTCCCGGAACACCAGATCCACCACATCAATTGGATGCCCCTGGGCGAGATATTCCTCTGCGTCGGCGCATTTCTGCTCCATTCCCTCCAGCACCTGCCGCTGAAACTGACTTAAAAATATCGTGTCCTGTCCCGGAGAAAGCCCGGCATAGCGGATGAGTATCTGCTCTAAGGTGCGCATCCCTTCTCCCTCCAATGCGCTCAACTCAATCACGGGAATATCGACAATAGTTTTAATCTCCTCTGCCGAAACCACGCGGGGGAGATCACATTTATTCAAGACCGCCACGGCCTTCGGCCGCGCGGCGCATTCCCGGAGAATCTCTTTATCATGCCGGTCCAGGGCCGCGGAGGCGTCACACACCGCCAGCACGATATCCGCATTGCTCCACGCTTCCCGCGACTTCTCCACCGCCGCGCTGGTGACCGCATCCCGGCGGTCCACCAGACCGGCAGTATCGACTACCCGGAACGGGATCCCGTCCAGCGCGACGGTATCCTGGATCACGTCCCGCGTGGTTCCGGGAAGATTACTCACGATGACCCGGTCTTCCCGCAGGAAGCGATTGAATAATGTGGACTTGCCCGCGTTGGTCTTTCCGCAAATCACGCAATACACGCCTTCTTTCCAGGTGCGCGCCCGGCGGGACGCCTCACGCAGCGCGCCAATGCGGCTCCGGACCTGCTCAATGCCTTCCCGGACTTTTTCAAGCGAAAAATGAATATCTTCCTCCGGAAAATTCACCGCCGCTTGGGTCGCCGAATACAGCTCCATAATTTTCGCCCGTAAGGACTCCAGCAGCGCCGGGTGCCGCTGCTGGAGCTGGCGCACGGCGTGCCCGGCGCCGGCTTCGGTAGAAGCCTCGATGAGTTCAGCCACGCTTTCGGCCTGCACCAGCGTCAGCCGTCCGTGCATGAACGCCCGGTAGGTGAACTCTCCCGGCCGTGCCACCCGTACTCCCTGCCGGCATACCCGTTCCATCACACTTTCCAGAACCACGGTCCCCCCGTGACAGGAAATCTCAACCATATCTTCGGTCGTATATGTCCTGGGAGCGCGCATCACGCTGACCACGGCCTCGTCGATGATCCGGTCCGGATCCGGTAAACCTTCCCCCGCCGAATCACGGACAATCCAGCCGTGATGGAGAGTAAACGACCGCGCCCGCGTTAAATCTTTCTTCCGTGACGGGACAAAAATCTCGTTTACGACAGCGAGTGCCCGGGGCCCGGAAATCCGGATCACCCCGATCGCGGCCGGCAACGGCGCGGTCGCACGCGCGGCGATCGTATCTTCCAAATCATACCCCTTTATCGCGTTTCCGTTCATGTTCCTGTCCCAAAATACGCTTTCGCTTCACTGACCAGAAAAAAAGAACCAGTCACCACGATGAGCGAATCCTTATTATACAGTTTTTTCGCCAGGGAAAAAGCCTCTTTTATATTTCGGGCGGTTCGATACTGGCCGCCGACGGCACGGCACAGCTGCTCCGGGGCAAAAGCGCGCGGATGTGAAAACCCGGCACAAATACATTCCCCATACTCGAGCCCACTGAGCATCGCCCTTACCCGCTTATCCTTGGCCGCACCGAAGATCAGTATCACCCGGACTCCGGGAAAATACCGTTTGATGGTCTGGCCCAGAGCCCGGAAAGAAGCCGGGTTATGCGCAACATCCACTACGACTCTCGGCCGATTCTTTACCCGCTCGAACCGCCCCGGCATCACAACTGACTTTAATCCGTCCTTCAGCCGCACCGGAACGGTGATCCTGCCCTGTTCCCGCAGGACAGCGACCGCCGCGCAGGCGCACGCGGCGTTTTCTGCCTGATGCAGACCGGCAAGCGGCAGTTTCATTCCCGGAAAGATGCGGTCAAGAAAGCGAAAATCAAACCGGACGCCGCCGCGCATCCCGCGCGGGGTCAGCGCCTCAAATTCCCGGCCGGATAAAAACAACGGCGATTGCTGTCTATCGCATACCCGTCTGATCACGCGCGCCGCCGCCGGACGCTGGCAGGCACTTACTACGGGTATGCCTCGTTTGATAATCCCGGCCTTCTCGGACGCAATGGCCCTTAATGAAGCACCTAACCATTGCATGTGATCGAAATCTATCGCGGTGAGCACGCTCACCGCGGGAGTGACCACGTTCGTCGCGTCCAGCCGTCCCCCCATGCCGGTCTCCAGCACCATGACCTCAACGCCGCGCCGCAGAAAATATTTCCAGGCGATAAGCGTAAGCACTTCAAAAAAAGTCGGACGCCACTGCGGATCGGCCGATTGACGGAATCGTTCAAGAAGAGGGTAAAGATCGCGCACGATCAAAAGGAACTCTTCGGGAGCAACGCCGTCGCGGGCACTGTCCTCGCCGTCAAGCACACGGATCCGTTCCCGCAGGGAAAAAAAATGGGGGGACGTGTAGAGCCCGACCCGGACACCGGAAGCGCGAAGAATTTCAGCCGCAGCGGTCGCGCAAGACCCTTTCCCCTTTGTTCCCGCGATATGTACCGCCGGGATACCTCCCGGGTCCACTTCCGCGGCGTTCCACAGCCGGCGCACACGGTCCAGTCTCAGCGCGCCCGAAGACAAACGCTCCATCGCACGCTCGTAATTAATGAATCCGTGGAGATACTGCTCCGCTGCGGAAAAGTTATCTGGTTTCATCTGCCCTGCAGGACGCGAAGGAATGAATTCAATGGCGGAAATGACGCATTCCGGTGAACAGCATCGCGATGCCGTATTTGTCACAGGCGTCGATTACTTCCTGATCCCGTATGGACCCTCCCGGCTGGATAATCGCGCGGATCCCCTTTTTATGCGCATACTGGATGGAATCTTTCTTGGGAAAGAACGCATCCGAAGCGATCACCGCGCCTTTGGTGCTCTTGACCGCCTGGCCGCAGGCGTATTTTACCGCGCCGACCCGGTTCGGGAATCCGCCGCCAATCCCCAGCACACCGAGATTCTTGGCGACGACAATCGCGTTGGACTTCACGTGCTTGACCACTTTCCAGGAAAACAACAAATCCTTGATCTCACGCTGGGTCGGTTTGCGGCGGGTGACTGTTTTCAGTTTGGCTTTTTCGTAGGTCTTCAAATCACGCTCCTGCACCAACAGTCCGAAGGCGCTGGACTTTACGTCTTTCATCCCCTTCTCCTTGGAGAATACCGGATGCGAAAGATTCGCTTCGATGACCCGGAAATTCTTTTTTTGCGCGAACAGCTTGAGCGCTTCTTTGGAATAGGAAGGAGCAATCACACATTCCTTAAATTCGCTTTTCATAATCCTCTGCGCGGTATCTTTATCAACCTTGCGGTTCAATCCGATGATACCGCCGAAACTGGATACCGGATCAACCTGATACGCCTTGCGGTAGGCTGATGCGAGCTTTTTATCGATCCCCACCCCGCAGGGAGAGCAGTGTTTGACGATGACCGCCACCGCTTCCTGAAATTCTTTCAGGCATTTTAGCGCGGTGTCGAGATCCATGAGGTTGTTATAGGAAAGTTCTTTCCCCTGCACCTGGGTATATTCCAGAGCTTCACCGGAGGCGAACTTGTATACCCGCGCTTTCTGCTGTGGATTTTCCCCGTAGCGCAGCGTTCTTGTCTTTTCCAGATCCCAGCTCAGCACATCCTGCCGGCAGAAATACTGGTAAATCGAGTTATCATACTCTTTGGTGACATAAAACACCTCGGTAGCCAAACGGCGCAGAGTTTCTTCCGACAGAAACCCGCCGTTGGACTGCAGTTCTTCCATGATCTTGCGGTACTGCGACGCCGAATGCAGACAGGCGACGTTCTTGCAGTTCTTGGCCCCGGCACGAAGCAAAGCGACGCCGCCGATGTCGATATACTCGATCACTTCGTCCCAAATGAGTTTCTCATGCGATTTGCGCTGAAACGGATAGAGCCCTACCACCACCATGTCGATTGGGGTGATCTTCAAGTTGCGAATTTCCTCCATGTGTAAAGGATGCTTTTTGTTTGCCAGGATACCGCCGAATACTTTAGGGTGCAGCGTCTTGACCCGCCCGGAGAGAATCTCGGGAAACTGAGTGAGCGACGAGACCTCTTTGACAGGCACACCTTTATTCTTCAGCAGCTGCGCAGTCTTTCCCGTAGAAATAATCTCCACGTTCATCTGCACAAGTTTCTTGGCAAAATCAACTACCCCGCGCTTATCCCACACGCTTATAAGTGCCCGCCGTACTCGTACCATCGCTACCCTTTCTTATGCTTTGAACTTCACATCAAGAACGTCGCCGTCCTGCACCACGTATTCTCTGCCCACTAATTTCAGCAGCCCCCGCTGACGCGCGTCAGCCATATTCTTGAACTTATCGAGATCGGCCACGTTGTACACCTCAGCTTTGATGAACCCCCGGGCCAGATCGGAATGAATTTTGCCCGCGGCGGTCACCGCGTCCGCTCCGCTCCTGAGAAGCCACGCTTTGGCTTCTTTCTCCCCGGCGGTAAAGAAAAATAAAGAATCCGTCTTGCGAATGATCTGCGCCAACAGTTCGTCGGTTTCCTGTCCGGTGTACCGGACCACCGGCTTCGCCGAAACGAACGCGTACTCTTTTATCGGCTTCAGCTCATCCGGAGAGAACTGCTCGCATAACAGCTGCTCACGATTCAACGCTCCCAGCACTTTTTCGATCCGGTCCGGACTGACGCCTTTCGCCTTCAACGCCTCGGCTTTATCCAGATCCTCCACGATCAAATCCAGCGTTTCTTGAGGATCGATCACGACCGCCTCGCACACTTCACGACGCTGATCGGTGAACGCGAACCCGTAAAAGGAAACCTTCGGCGAACGGAACCGTTCAGCGCGCCGTGTCAATCGCGGATCTCGAAAAGCCTTCTTGCCAATCAGCTCTTGATTTTTGGTGTAGATCTTCACAATTGAAGCGTTCCTTGCTCCCGGCAGTAACTCACGCTGTCTGTTTTTCCTGCTGTGCCTGTGCAATAATCGTCTGACCAATCCGGTCCGGCACCACGTCGTAATGAGAGAAATGCATGGTGTAGGCACCCCGGCCGCCGGTCACCGATCGTAAGTCGGAGGCATATTTAAACATTTCCGCCAGCGGAACGAAGGCTTTCACTACTTCGTTTTTCCCGCGCATCTCCATCCCCTGAACCCTGCCTCTGCGTGAACTGATATCGCCGGTTACCTGGCCCATGACCTCTTCCGGCACCGCGATCTCTACTTCCATCACCGGCTCGAGCAGCACACTGCGTCCCTGCTCGAGCGCCTTTCTCAATGCCATTGAACCGCAAATCTGAAACGCCATATCCGAAGAATCCACCGGGTGATACGACCCGTCATAGAGCGTTACTTTGATGTCGGCAACGTGGTATCCGGCCAAAATGCCCTGCTCCATGGCTTTGCGAATCCCCTTTTCCACCGACGGAATGAAATTCCGCGGGATCGCACCCCCGACGATCTGATTCACGAATTCAAAATCCTTGCCTCTTTCAAGCGGTTCCACTTTAATGTACACTTCGGCGAACTGTCCCCGCCCTCCGGTTTGCTTTTTATACCTATGCTGAACGTCCGCGGGCTTCGCGATCGTTTCCCGGTAGGGAACTTTCGGCGTGCCCAAATCGACGTCCGCGCCGTATTTTCGTTTCATCCGTTCGATAATCACGTGCAAATGGAGCTCACCCATCCCGGAAACGATCAATTCATGGGTCTGGCTGTCGCGGGAAATTTTACAGGTCGGATCTTCCAGCGCCAGCCGGGCCAGGGCGGTGGAGATCTTTTCTTCGTCCTGCCGGGTTTTCGGTTTCACCGACGCACTGTAGGCCGGAGGAGGAAACTGTAGACCGGGAAACCGCACCTGGAACGATTTTTCGCATAAACTATCGCCGGTCACCGCCTCCTTGAGTTTCGCCACCGCGCCGATTTCTCCGGCCGAAATTCCGTCCTGGGCCACCTGCTGTTTTCCCTGCAGTATAGAGATCTGTCCTATTTTTTCTTTCGTGTGCTGATTCACGTTCATCACATCCGTATTGGAAGTGATCGAGCCGGAATGCACCCGAAAAATACTCACTTTGCCCACAAACGGATCAATAAATGTCTTAATGATCTGTGCGGTAAAGGGACCGTCGGCTTTCGGCTCCACCCGTACTTCCTCTCCCTCCTTTTCCGCCGCGCGGGGACGCCCCTGCGCAACCGAAGGCATAAATTCCTCTATGTATTCCAGCAAGGTATCGATGCCTTTTTCCTCCACCGGCACCCCGCCGAGAATCGGAAAAAACTGCCGGTTCGCCACCGCAGCCTGCAGTGCGGGCAGCAGCTGTTCCTGCGCGATCGTTCCCGACTCAAGATACTTCTCGATCAGAGAATCATCGCTCTCCGCTACGGTTTCCATAATCGGATTATAATACTGGGGATCCTTTGTTTTGAGGACGCTTTTCGCTTCGCCGCCGGCAAACTGCACGCACGGGACCGCCGCTTTGGAAAATGATTTTTTTATATCCTCGGCAGTTTCTTCAAAACTGGTATTCTCTTTGTCTAATTTCGTCACGAAAAATATACAGGGAAGATCAAGCCGCTGACAAAAATTCCAGGCCCGTTCGGTACCGACTTCCACCCCGTTCGCCGCATCAACCGCGATCACCGCGAAATCGACCGCACGAATGCCCGCAGCCAGCTCACCGAGGAAATCAAGATAGCCGGGGGTATCGATAAACTGGAGAAAGAGTCCGTTATGTTCAGCGTGCAGAAGAGACAGGTTAATGGAACTTCTTCTGTCCTTTTCATCCTCTTCATGGTCGCTGACCGTGGTTCCTTCTTCCACGCGTCCCAACCGTTTCGTCGCCCCGCAGGCATGAAGCAGCGCTTCGCTGAGAGCCGTTTTCCCGGATTGCGCGTGCCCGCAGAACAGAAATACCCTTTTCTTGGAGAGATCAGTCCTCATATAATGCCTCCTCCCATTTATGGTGATTTCGGATGTTCTTGAGAATTGGGACGCGAGAAAGTGAATGACACACGGTACAGCTCTCCACGATCTTTGAATTGAAGAGGAACAACGACGCAGACTCCACTCCGCGATACTCAGCGGGGAGCGGAAAAGCGCCTACGTTTCCCTGAAACAGTTCTGCGCGAGCCGAGCAGGTGGACCGCAGCCTCGGCTGAAACGAATAAAAATCATTATAGACGAAAAACATTCGGCCGTCAATGGAAGGAGGCCGCTTTTTGAGTTTCTTAACGCTCTGTTCACCAGTATGTTAGAAAAAATCAGCACAGAAACATCGCGTCCCCGAAACTATAGAAACGGAAATTATTCCGCAGGGCGTAGGAGTAACTTTCCCGGATTATTGCGGGACTGCAGAACGCAGACACGAGAATGAGATTGGTAGACCGGGACGTATGAAAATTGGTGATCAGCCCGTCCACGATCTTAAACCGGTACCCGGGCACGATATAATAATCGGTTTCGCCGCTGTAAGCCACCACCTGCGCGCGTCCCTGCGCGTCTATTCCCGCACAGCTTTCCAGCATTCTCACACAGGTCGTCCCTACCGCGATCACCCTTCTTTTTTCCTGCTTCGCCGTATTGATCCTCGCCGCCGCGTCAGCGGACACCTCGATCCATTCGGATTCCATGGGATGGGCGCGGATATCTTCTGTTTTCACGGGACGGAATGTCGCCACTCCGCAATGGAGGGTGATCGGCACGGTTTCCACCCCGCGGCGGACGAGCGCCTCCCGCAAAGAAGGCGTAAAATGGAGTCCGGCCGTGGGCGCGGCCACCGCCCCCGCACGACGCGCGTACACTGTCTGGTATTCGGACGGATCGGCAACCGGCTCCCGGATATAGGGCGGAAGAGGCACTTCCCCGTGCCGTTCGGCGTACCCCAGCACTTCGGCCGAAGAAAACCGGAGCACCCGTTTGCCGGAATCAGTCACTTCTTTCACCTCGGCGGAGAATGCGTCATGAGGGAAAGAAATCCGCGCTCCTTCGCGCATTTTTTTGCCCGGTTTCACTAATGCCTCCCATTCCCCCGGCGCGCGGCACCGCACCAGAAGCACCTCCACCGATGCACCCCGGGCACTACGCCCGTGCAGCCGGGCTCTGAAGACTCTGGTATCATTGAGAACCAGCAGATCTCCTTCTCCGAGGAACCGGGGCAGATCGCGAAACCGAACGCTTTCCTTTACGCCCTCGGCGCGGCTGACCACCAGCAGGCGGCTGGAATCCCGCGGCGCAGCCGGCCGCTGAGCGATATTTCTTTGCGGAACCTCGAATTCATACCGGGAAATATGGAATATTTCTTCGTTCATGGAGTGTTTATTCTACCAGACTGGTACCGATTGAAAAGCATTTTTCTCGCGCTTTCTTCCCGCACGGAGAGAATTGACTTTTGGGATGAATTATGATAAGAATAGCTGATATGGACACCATAAAAAAACTTCAGGAAGAAACGGAAAAACTCCGGTCGCAGTTTTACATATTTTATGAGCTTACCAAGGCCATGCGCTCCACACTGCGATTGGACGAAATCGTCTACATCATCCTCACCGGTCTGACCGCACGCCAGGGACTGGCGTTTAACCGGGCGATTCTGTTCCTTGTGGACGATACCAACCAGACCATTCAGGGATACATGGGGATCGGGCCGGTTGACGGACAGGAAGCGAATCAAATCTGGAAAAGCATTGAACACCAAAAGATGGACCTGCGCAGTCTGACCTTCGCCTACCACTGCCTCCGGGAAGGAAAAAAAACCCGGTTCAGCGAGTATGTAGAATCGATGTCCTTTCCGCTCTCTCCGGCAAGCGGTATCATTTACTCCGCACTGTTCGACAAGGGACCTGTATGTTTCTCCGCAGACCATGATCTGCGCTACCGGGAAGATCCCCTGGTGAAACATCTTAAATTAAAGGATTTCCTGACCTCCTCGCTGTGGATCAAAGACGAACCGCGGGGACTGATTCTTGTGGACAATTACATCACCAAAAAACCTATCTCTGAAGATGACACCCGTATCTTCAACATGTTCGTGGAACAGGCCCAGGGCGCGATCGAAAATTCCAAAGTCTACGAAGACACGCTCCTGAGAGCCCATACCGATTCTCTCACCGGTCTCTGGAATCACGGGTATTTTCAATACGCACTGGACGAGGAAATGACGAAAGCGAAACGCGCGAAGACGCCGCTCTCGATCATGATGATCGATATGGATAATTTTAAGCGTTACAATGACGTGCAGGGTCATATCCAGGGAGACAAAGCCCTCAAACGGGTAAGCGCGATACTCAAAGACAACTGCCGGAAAGTGGATACCCTGTGCCGTTACGGCGGAGAAGAATTCAGCCTGATCCTGCCGGCGACTTCTCTCCAGGAAGCGTATCTGCTGGCAGAACGGATCAGAACTTCGGTGGCACACTCGGATGTGCTGGGAAGCAAATTCACGATCAGTATCGGTATCGCCGCGCTGGAAGATTTCTCCCTGGAAAAAGAGACGTTTATCCGCAGAGCCGACACCGCTCTGTACCGCGCCAAGCGGGAAGGGAAAAATCAGGTAGTGCCGGCCTGACCCTCCCGTTCAAGAAATGACGACTTCCTCTCTCTTTTGCAGCCTCTCGCTGTGTCAGCATACCCGGATATCAGGCCGTCAAATAATGAGCAGGAAAACCGCAAAGAGCAGACGTTTCTGATCCCGGGAAACTCTGTTTCAGGGATGTTTCGTTATTGCGCGGCGGAAGCGGCTTCTTCCTGGTCCTGATGGGCGAACTTGACCGAAACGAGCTTTGACACGCCTTTTTCTTCCATGGTGACTCCGTACAGCACATCGGCGTTGCTCATGGTCTTTTTATTATGGGTGATCAACAGGAACTGGGAAACCTGAGAGAATTCCCTCAAAAGGTGATTGAAGCGGTCCACGTTCGCCTCATCCAGCGGCGCGTCAATTTCGTCGAGCACGCACAGCGGTGACGGACGGACGCGAAAGATCGCGAACACGAGAGAGATCGCGGTAAGTGCCTTCTCTCCTCCGGAAAGCAAGGACACATTCTGAAGTTTTTTCCCCGGGGGCTGGACTTCTATTTCCACTCCCGATTCGAGCACGTTCTCCTTATCCAGCAGAATCAACTGGGCGCGTCCTCCGTTAAAAAGGAACCGGAAGTTCCTTTTAAACTCATGCTGAATCTTCTCGAACGTTTCCAGAAAAAGTTCTTTGGAGGTACGGTTGATTTTCTGAATCGCTTTTTTCAGGTTTTCTTTGGAAGATATCAGATCCGCTTTCTGCGTATCCAGGAATTCCTCCCGCTTTTTTAATTCTTCGAATTCTTCAATCGCGAACAAATTCGTTTCCCCGAGCGAATTTTTCCGTTTCTTCAGTTTATCCCGCGCCGCGCTCAACTCCTCGACCGTTTCCCGGACATCCTCCGCAGGCAGCGGCGTAAACTCCAGTTGATACACCTGCTGAAGATAATCTTTGACTTTTTCTTTCTCGTATTCCAGTCCCTGGATATCCAACTTTTTATTATAGAGAAACGTCTGCGCTTTCTGAACCTGCTCTTCAAGATCACGAATGCGTCCGTTTTGAACCCCGATGCGTTTCTCACATTCGTGAAACTCTTCCTCCAGACGCTGTTTGTGCTCCTCGGCGGCACGGGCCCGTTCCTGTCCCTGCGCGATGCCGGACTGGAGCGTTTCTATTTCCTCCCGGAGCTGACCGGCCTTATCTTCGTTGGTCTTTCGCTCCCGCTCGATCTCGGCCAGCGTTCCGGCCACGGCGCTTTTCTCCTCCTCGAACAGGATAATGCGGGATTGAAGATCCTCTCGCTCTTTAAACAGAGACTGATTCTGCTCTTCGCGCTTGGCCTGTTCAATCTCAAGCGCGTTCATCTCTTCTCCGTTCCGCGTGAGTGTTTCCTGATACTGCTTGATCTGCTCCTGCGCGGCGTACACCGACTGCTCGAACGTCTGGGTCTTCTCCTCAAGAGTCTTCTGAGTGGTTTCAAGCGCTTCGATTTCACTCAGGACCGTCTCCATCTCGCTCTCCACCACCTGAGATTCCTCCTGCAGACGGGTAAGATCCCGGCCAAATCCTTCACGTTCCTGGAGGCGCTCCTGACACTGTTTTTCTTCTTCCGCTAATCGTTGTTCACAGTGAGAGATTTCTTCCTGCAGGCCCTGGATCTCGGCCTCGGTATGTGCAATCGATGCCGACAGGGACGCGATACGCTCGCGGGTCTGCTGTATTTTCTGCTCAAGCTGCGCTTCATCGAAGGAAACGACTTTGGCGTCCAGCGAGGCCCGGTACACTCCGCCTTCTTTTTCAATTACCGCTTCTTTCAAAGACAGAATCAGCTTATTGATCTGTTTCGGTTCCTGGTCGAATAACACCGTCACTTTTCGGGAAGAAGAGAACGAATCATACTTGGTCCTCAAGTCACGCAAGAATTCATAGGTCGATTTCAATTCCACCAGCTCTTTATCTAATTCAATCACGGTATTCTTCATTTCGTCTTTTTTGCGCGCACTTTCGCGTTCCTTGGCGGCCAGCGCCGCCTTCTTCTCTTTGCGTTCCCGCACGCGGTTTTCCAGCCCGGCCACCTCCTCCTGTACCCGCTCATACTGCTGACGGGTATCTTTCACCAGATCCTCCAGCCGGGTTTTATCCAGAAGAAGCCGCTGTTTACGTTTCCCCAATGAGGTCAGATTCGTCTGTATTTGAATAAGGGTATTGCGGGAATTCACCCGTTCCGTCTCCAGCTCAAACACCTTGGTCTTCTCCGCTTTTAACGCGGCCTGCACTTCTCTGGTATTCTGCGACAACTCCTGTTTTTTCCGGGCCAAAGACTCCATCGCTTCTTTGATCCTGGAAACCCGCTGATCAAAAGAATCGAGCTCCTGCTGTACCTGCGCGATCCGCTGTTCCTGGATCCGCAACCGTTCGCTGAAACTCGCACGGTTCGCATCAATCGTTTGGTTTCTTTTTTCAAGTTCCTGAATGCGCTGTTCGGAAACCCTGATGTGCGAGGTAGAATTCTCAATCTGCGCAGCAAGGGAGATCATTTCGGCGTTCGCTTGCTCCAGTTTTTTCCGCGTTTCCGAAAGCTGACCGTCAAGCTTCTCTTTTTCGCGGCTCGTCTCCCGGAGTTCGGCTTCTTTCTCGGTTTCTTGCTGTTTCATCCGCTGCAGCTCGTCCAATAAGGCATTCATCTGCTCTGAAAAACCGTGACACTGCAGAGAGGCAATCTTCTTTTCAGTTTCAACTAATGCCGCTTCGACCTCTTTGTACTTGCGTGCCTTTTCAACCTGCCGCTCTAAATACCGTATCTGCCGCCGCACTTCGGAAAGGATGTCTTCCAGCCGAAGAAGATTATCTTCGGTTTCCTTCAGCCGTTTGAGCGTTTCTTTTTTCCGGTCCTTATATTTGACGATCCCGCTCGCTTCATCGAAAATCAGACGCTTTTCCTCGGGTTTATACCCTAAAAATATCTCTATCCGGCCCTGTTCAATGAACGAATAGGTGGACTCACCGATACCGGTACCCATAAAAAGCTCCTGTACGTCTCTGAGCCGTACGGGATTTTTGTTGATAAAATAATGGCTCTCCCCCGACCGATACAGCCGGCGGGCGATCGATACCTCTTTATAATCAATCGGCAGATAGCCGTCCTCGTTGGAAAAGGTAAGAGAGACTTCGGCGTAGTTGAGCGGCGGGTAGCGTTCGGTGCCGTTAAAAATAATATCCTCCATCTTGGTGCCGCGCAAAGATTTCGGACTCTGCTCTCCAAGGGCCCACTTTGTCGCGTCAAGGATATTACTTTTCCCGCACCCGTTGGGACCGACCACTACCGTAATCCCGGGCTCGAAGGCAAGCTCAGCTTTTTGCGGGAAAGATTTAAAACCGAATATTTCTAAATGCTTTAAATACATAACTGCCGCAGTGTTTTCGCTTCAGAAGTCATTATAGCAGGATTTACCCCGGGGCGCCAGATGAAACCTGTGTTATTTGCGGGCCAGCGCGTCTTTGAACTGCGCGGTAAGCAGAGGAACGACTTTCAGCACATCGCCTACAATGCCGTAATCGGCAACCTGAAAAATCGGCGCGTCGGGATCTTTGTTCACGGCGACAATCACATCCGAAGACTGCATCCCCACCAAATGCTGAATTTGTCCAGAAATGCCGCAGGCAATATATACTTTGGGACACACGGTACGGCCGGTCTGCCCGACCTGATGGGAATAGGGTATCCAGCCTGCATCCACGCAGGCGCGGGAAGAACCGACTGCCGCCCCCAGCGTTTCGGCCAGCTCTTCGATCAAGGAAAAATTCTTCGCATCCTGCAAGCCCCGTCCGCCGGACACGATCACGTCGGCTTCGGCGATATTGACGGTAGAGGTCATTTCCCGGAAAAAATCCAGAAATTTGATCCGCGGATCACGCAGCTGCGCAGGAATTTCCGCGTCAATGATCTCCCCCTGCCGGGAAGAATCGACCGGCGATTCCGGCATCACCTTATGACGAACCGTCGCCATCTGCGGCCGGAAATGGGGACAGATAATTTGTGCCATAATATTGCCGCCGAACGCAGGCCTCGTCTGCACCAACAGGTTCGTGTCCGGATCAATATCCAGACCGGTACAGTCGGCGGTCAATCCGGCATAAAGATTCACGGCGATCCGCGACACCAGACTCCGACCGGTCGTAGTCGCCCCGGCCAGAATAATTTCCGGTTTATGTTTCTCCACCAGCTCAACGATCACCTTTGTGTAGTTTTCGGAAATATAATGCGCCAGATCGGGATGATCGGCCACATATACTTTATCCGCTCCGCGTTCGATAAGCTGCAGCGCGCGGTCTCTGACTCCGGAGCCAAGCAGCAGCGCCCCCACATAGCTATTCCGCACGCGGGCAAGTTCCTGCGCTTTCCCCAGCAGTTCGTATGCCACCGGAGAAATTTCACCGTCCCGCTGCTCGGCAAAGACCCAGACTCCCCGGTAGCCGGAAAAATCCCGGCGGCCGGCCGGTTCCTCTCGTACGATTTCGATCGCGTCGAACGAACAGGCAGACACGCACGCGCCGCACAGGGTACATTTATCCAAGTCGATTATCGCTTTTTTTTCTTTCAGTGTGATCGCCGATACCGGACAGACCGGCACGCACGCGCCGCATCCTACGCATTTTTCGGGATATACTCGTATACCGCTCATCGTGTTCCTTTCGGTAGCTAAAACAACTCTTTAATCTCTTCGAACAGCCGGGGAACCGTTTCCTGAGGATCTCCCTGGAATACCTTCCCTCCCGTTTTCCGAGGCGGAGAGAAGACTTTCACCACCTGTGTCGGCGAGCCCTTCAATCCAATTGTCTTTTCATCTATTCCCAGGTCCTCGTTATTCCACACCGGTATTTTCGCTTTTTTCGCGGCCATTTTCCCGCGCAGTGATGGCATTCGCGGCTCATTGATCTCCTTGACAACGGTAAGTAATGCCGGCAGCTGCAATTCGAGTAATTCGTATCCGTCTTCCAACAGGCGCTCCACCACGATCACGCGCGGATCGGCGTCGAGATGGACGGTGTCGATCTTCCTCACGTACGTCGCCTGAGGTAAATCGATATGGGTCGCGATCCCGGGACCGACCTGTGCGGTGTCCCCGTCGGAAGCCTGCTTCCCGCACAGCACCAGATCGAACTCCTTTATCTTCTCAATCGCCCTGGCCAGGACGAGACTGGTCGACCAGGTATCCGATCCGGCAAACACTCTGTCGCTGAGCAGCACCGCTTCGTCGCCGCCCAGGGCCAGCGCTTCCCGCAGCGCGGCTTCAGCCTGTGGAGGGCCCATGCTCAATAGAGTTACCTTGCCGCCGTACCGTTCTTTTAAGCGTACCGCTTCCTCAATCGCGTACATGTCGAACGGATTAATCACGGAATCCACGCCTTCCCGAACGAGCGTGTTGGTTTCCGGATTGATCTTGACTTCCGTGGTGTCGGGCACCTGTTTGATGCATACGATAATATTCACTCCGTACTCCTTTCGCCTGCGTTTATGTTCCGGCGCCTGCGCCGGTCAGGATCCGTAACGCTTCGGAATATTTCTGCCGGGTTTTCTCCACGATCTCCTCGGGCAGTTCGGGGGCCGGAGGATTTTTGTCCCAGTTCAGACTTTTGAGATAGTCACGCACAAACTGTTTATCAAAACTCGGCTGCCCCCCCCCGGGCTGATACTGACTTTTCGGCCAGAAACGGGAAGAATCGGGAGTAAACACTTCATCGACCAGGACTAAATTCCCCTGATCAAACCCGAACTCAAATTTGGTATCGGCAAGAATGATCCCTTTTTGTTCGGCGTAAAGCCGCGCTTTCTGGTAAAGATTAATGCTGATTTCCCGGATTTTCGTTGCGAGCCCTTCTCCGATATGGGATTTCATATACTCGAAATCAACATTCTCATCATGTCCGGTTTCCGCCTTGGTCGCCGGAGTAAAAATCGGTTTTTCCAACCGGTCCGATTCTTTCAGATTCACCGGCAGATCAATACCGCACACCGTGCCGTTTTCTTGGTATTCTTTCCAGGCAGAACCGGAAATATACCCTCTAACCACGCACTCAAACGGAACCACTTCACATTTTTTTACGATCATACTGCGCCCCTTCAATACATCCCAGTAAGGCCGCAGCCGGGAGGGATATTTCTGGATATCCACGGTAATCAGATGATTGCCGATGATCTCCTCCAAGAAGGAAAACCAGAACCGGGAAATCTGCGTGAGCACCTTTCCCTTCCCCGGGATCGCCGTCGGCAGCACGACATCAAAACAGGAAATCCGGTCGGTCGCGATAAGCAGCAGCCTGTCTTCCAGATCATACACGTCGCGGACTTTTCCTTTTTTAAACAGAGGCAGTTCCTGAATATTAGTTTCGAAGACCATGGCTCACATCCTTTCTACTTTTTAAGGAACTCCTCCGGCGCGACGAGCTCACCGTGCTGCCTCAGGCAATCTTGCAGCCGCTGCTCCTGCGCGTCGAGTTCCTGGAAAAACCGTGCGGGAATATCTTTTAAATTCACGTAAATGTTCCGGATCCGTTCGATCTTGGCCAGATTTTCCTTCACCCGGAGGGAAAACTGGCGGCGGTAATCGTCCCGGGAGAACTCTTTCTTCAACACCTGCTGAAACAGCTTTTTGAGGTCTTCATACAAGGGGATATAGCCGGTAGGCGTGAGGATCGCGTCTGCCTTGCCCGAAGAACGAAGCCGTACCCACTTAAGCCACACCCGCTTATCGTGAATCGCGTTCAGGAATCGGCCTTCTTTGTCTCTCAGGAAATAATTGACGGAAAAGATCATCGGCGCCTGGTCCGGCTTTCCGCCGAATTCAAGATTCATCTTCACATATTTCCCAAGCGAAACGGAAAGAAAGTCCATGTTTGACATAGGATTAAACACCCGGACCCCTTCCTGGCCCAAAGTTGCCGCGGTCGTTTCGGATTCGAGACTTGCCGCCTTGATACAAATCCCCTGCTCCCAGGAAAGCGCCTGCTCTACCGGCACCCAGGTATCGGAATCCCGGCCGCCGTAAATGAGTCCGCTCACCTTGACTCCGTCGGGATTTTCTAAATTTTCATCGACGTTTTCCAGATCTTTGAGCCGGATGGTATAGCGGGCGTTTTTGTGCGAGGGAGGTATTTCCTGGCCCTGCTCGTCGGCTTTTCCCGGGAACCATTGCCCATAAAAGTTTTCTCCCTTATGCGGCATCTCTCCGGGCTTGCCCATCCAGTACGGCGTCCCTTCGGGATCGACCAGCACGTTGGAAAAAATCCGTTCGCCCTCGCTGGTGAGCGCTTTATACAGAATCGGATCGTCGTCTGCATTCACGTCCTTGATAATACCGAATATCCCCCGCTCGACGTTCACTCCGCGCACTTCACCGTCACGTACCCGCAGATAGGCGATATCATCGCCGACAATCGTTTCCCCGGGAAGCATCGCGGTTGAGGTCTTCCCGCACATACTGGGATAGGCACCGCTGAAATATGCTTTTTCCCCGTCAAGATCGGAAATCGACATCAGAAACATATGTTCGGCGAGCCATCCTTCCCGGGAAGCTTTCTGAATTGCCAGCCGCAGGGCAAGTTTCTTCAGCCCCACGGTGTTGCCGGCATATTGAGTATTCGCGCTGTATACCAGTTCGTTTTCCAGATCGATATAGACTCTCCGCTGGTCTACGTTTTTACTCACGCCGTTCTCGAGTACTCCCGCACTGTGCACAAACCGAAAAAACTGATCCGTTCCGGGATTGTTCCGGAACTGTTCGTATCCGGCCCGGTACAGGATATCCTCGGAATGCGCCACGTACGAAGAATCCGTAATCTGCACCGCGTAAAGAGAAAAAGGCGAATCCGCCGGTCCCAGACAGAAAAAACACACGAACATTTCTTTTCCGCACATAATTCCCCGCAGAATCTCCCCGATCTCCCGGATGCCCGATTCCCGCTCCACGGTATTCACGTAATAGCTTATTTTGGCTCCTTTCGGCATCAAATAGCGGGTATTCTTCTTATCCCGCGCCTGGTCGCGGTATCCGTCAAAATGCACGGTATGCCCGTTTACCGCAAGCGCCTTTTCCTCTCCCAGCGCGAGTGTCCGCTCCCGGATATACTTCCGGTCCTCCTCGCTGTCGGTACGCACAAAAATCTTGTCCGGCTCCATAAGAGCGGCGTACTCACTCACGAATTCCAGAACCTTCGGATTCTTTAAGTCCCGGAGTTTGCCGTAATTTTCCGCATCCATTTTGTTCTTCAGCATGTCTTGAGATTGCATTTACCCCTCCTAAATCGTGCCTAATGTACCATAATCTTATGCCCCTCGCAAGGATTTTCTCCCTGCGTTCAGACAAACATGCACGCGTGTGCGGAAAAAATTTTTACCGTTTTTTCAGGGAAAACTTTTTACTTTTCCGGAAAGGAAGTGAATACTCTTTGCCGTATACCCGCACTTTGACCTTTTTTCCCGTGTTCTTTTCCACCCGTTCAACCCGTAACGTTAAATAGCGGGAAGTAAACGAAAATATATACCATGCGTCCTGGAACCGCAACCGGAACCGGAGCCGTTTCCATTTACGGGGTACCCGGGGATACGCGCACAGAATACCGTCCTGGATGGTCACCCCCGCAAACCGGCGCACCAGGATATCAATGGAACCGCCCATCACCCCGCAATGAATCCCCTCCGGCGTGGTTCCTCCCTGGATATCGTGCACATCGGACGACATCACCTCATGAAACCATTTCATCGACTTTTTTTCCATTCCCAGCTCATGGGCGAGATAGCAGTGGACCACTTTACTCAGGGTGGATCCGTGAGAAGTCCGCTGTTCGTAATAACGGAAATTCTTGCGAATCTGGGAAAGGTCGATCTCATACCCAAGCCCCTTAAAAATTCTCCGCACTTCCTCAAACGGGAACAGATAAAAAATCATAAGCACGTCGGCTTGTTTCGCGACCTTGTATTCGTCCGGGTATTTCCCCTCGGCTTTCAGTATGCGGTCCATCCGCTGTATATTTTTATACTCGGCCCGGTATGCTTTCCAATTCAGCTCTTTCAGGGAAAAGTAGCCCTGGAACTGGCTGATAATTCCGTCGTCGTTGATAAGGACCTTCATTTTTTTGGTGATTTCTCCCCAGCGCGTCAATTCGCTCTTTTTGAGCGAAAGCTTTTTTTTCAACGATTCGCGGTCTTCCCCGTTCAGTATCTCAAGAATCTGCGCGGCGCTGCGTAATACCCATACCGCCATCACGTTGGTATAGGCGTTATCATCGAGTCCGGGATGATCCGAACCGGGACACATTTCGTGAAATTCATCAGGCCCCATGACGCCCCGGATATGGAACCTCTGGTCCTTCTCGTCATATTCGGCCAGGCTCTCCGCCAGACGGGCGATTTCAAGAAACGTTTCCGCGCCGTACTGTTTCAGAAACGCGTAATCTCCGGTGATCTTCCAATACTCCCAGATATTGAACGCGATAATAAAAGAAATATGTCTCTGAAGCCGGCTGTAATCCGGACCCCATTTCCCCGATAAAGGATTCAGATGAATCTCCTGGGTTTCCTCCTCTCCGGACGCGCCGCTCTGCCAGGGGAACATCGCTCCTTTAAACCGGTTCGCCCGGGCGAGTTTCCGCGCCTGGTCCAGACGGCGGTACCGGTACAGAAACAGCGCTTTCGCCACTTCGGGTTGATGAAAATCGTAAAAAGGGAACACGAACACCTCGTCCCAGAACACGTGTCCCCGGTACGCTTCCCCGTGCAGGCCTCGCGCCGGAATGCCGGCGTCGATCTCCGCGTTGTGGGCGGTCGCGACCTGAAGCAGATGAAACGTGTGGAACCTGAGCGCCATCTGGGCGAACGCATCTCCCTCCAGATGAATATCGTGGTCGCCCCATAACCGATGCCAGGCCTTCACGTGACTTTGAAAAAGTTCCGGAAACGACGGAGCCCGTTTGGTCTCCTTGACCGCGGCATGTACCGGCCGTTTCACTTTTTTATCCCGCGAGGTATACAGTGCTACGATTTTTTCTACCGTGTACGTGTGATTTTCTTTGACCTGCATCTTCCATTCCTGGCCGATGCGTTCGCGGCCTTTCATTAACCTGCGGGTAACAGGCCGGATTCGCGGCGAGATCTCCTTGTTGTCCTGAAACACCCGCACCCGTTCGGCTTCGGCGATCTCTACTCCCGACTGACTCGTTTTCATCGATAAATACACGCCGTTTTTCTGAAACCTGCCGTTGGCGCAGGGCTGGAGGTGTTTGGAATTCAACTGACGATAACGGGCGACTCCCAAATTTTCCACCGCGCCGTCGAGCATAGTCCGTACCGTAATTTCTCCATGGTAATTTTCCGGCGTAATTTTGTATTCGATCGCCCCCAGATGCATCCGTTCCAAATGGATGAGCATCCGGGATTCCACTTTGAAACGGGCTCCCTTTGCCGTTCGGAACCTGACGGTCCGCGAAACCACGCCGTCCTTCATGTGCAGCTGCATCCGGTAAGTAAGGATCCGCGCAGTAGAAGGGCAGAACCAGTCCTCGTCCCCGGCGCGAAAAGTGACGAAATTCCACTGAGGACAGTTCACCATGTCTTCGTTGGTCACGCATTTTTTTTCAAAACACGTTTCCAGCTTGTTATAAAGACCGGCGACATAGGTGCCTGGGTAATGGATCTTCGACGCGGTAGCTTCCGGAGCCGCCGCCCGGGTTCCGAAATACCCGTTTGCCAGCGTGCATAACGCCTCGCGCAGCTGTTCCTGCGCCGGCTGGAACCGTTTGTAGGTCAGTTTCCAGTTGCTGAACTTTTCCATTATTTCACCGAAAGCATTTGTTGGAAGAAAGATTTGACTTCGTCCGGAGAAGAAATACGGAAATCGGCCGACGAAGGTTTCGGCTGGGCCGCGACTAATATCGTCGCCCCGCGGGTTCTGACCACGCGAAACGCATCCTCGTCGGTCGTATCGTCACCGATATAGACAATCAGAGAATCACTCCAATTTTTCTGGAGCGTTTTCATGATCCACCGCACCGCTTTTCCCTTATTCCAGTCAAGCGCGGGGAGGATTTCGAACACTTTCTTCCCGTGCATACAGCGCAGCCGCGGATGCGCGTCCACGATTTCCTCCACGCACTGCGCGATTGCCGCGCATTCTTCCCGGGCGACAAGACGGTAATGCACGGCCACGCTGAATTTTTTCTCTTCGATCAGCGCGCCTTCAATGCCTTTGAGCCGCTCTTTCAGCTGTCGGATAATTTCATCGATCGTGGGAATCAGCGCTTCCACTTCCGGCAGGACCATGGAAAATCCGGGCCCCCGGATATCAAATCCGTGACTGCCTGCGTAAAAAATGTCTTTTATTCCGGCCAGCGATTCCACGTCTTCCCGCATGCGTCCGCTCACAATCGCAACGGTATAGCTTTTCGCCAGCTTCTCTATTTCTCTCCGCATTTCATCGGAAATCACCGCGTCCTGCGGACGGTCCACGATCGGCGTCAGCGTACCGTCGTAATCCAGAAAAAATACGATCTCTTTTCCCGAAAAAAACGTTTCTTTCCCGGACCGGCAAAAAGACGGGTGAGCCGGGATCCCCACTTGGGGAGCCGGAGGATTTTTTCCCCAATGAGACAGAAGTTCGGGCGGGGTCCGTTGAAACCACTGATCAATATTCTCTTTACTCGCTTCCTCCAGGTCTTTGATCACCAGATCGGCTCCGTGTGCGAATAGATCATCCGTATTCCCTTCGCGCGCGATCCCCAGTACCAGACGAAAGCCGCCGTTACGGCCCGCGCGTACGCCGCTGGTAGCGTCTTCCACGACGAACGAATCTTGGGGGAGGAATCCGAGATTGGCCGCCGCCCGGACGAAAATATCCCCTTCAGGTTTTCCCTGGAGTCCGAGCTCCGCCGACACCACCCCGTCAACCCGGGTTTCAAACAGTTCTTCAATCCCCGCGGCTTCCAGAATAAATTTGCAATTCTTTGACGAAGACGCGACTCCGATACGGATCCCCGCGTCTTTCAGTTCCCGGATAAAGACCAAAGAAGATTCGAACAGCTCGACCCCGTCTTCACGGATCACTTGGAGAAACTTCTCGTTTTTCCGGTTACCAATCCCGCACACGGTTTCCTGCCCGGCCTCATCGGTCGGTTCTCCGTACGGGATCTCAATCCCCCGGGACTCAAGAAAGCTTTTTACCCCCTCATAGCGGGGTTTGCCGTCCACGAACGGCAGATATCCTTCTTCATAGGTGAATTCTTTGAACGGAGTACCGTCCCGCTCTTCCAGCATCCCAAGATACTCGTCAAACACCGCTTTCCAGGCCTTAAAATGCACGGTAGCCGTATTCGTAATGACTCCGTCCAGATCAAAAATTGCCGCTTTACATTCCGAACTGCTCATTCATCCTCCTTGCCGTTTAAGAACATCTATTATACAGGAAGTCCGCCGCCCGTGAAACGAAAAAATGAAACTTTGTCGCGGAAAACGTTCCAAAGCGGAATATGAAATCACTTTTGGCCGGGGGACGATTTCAAATCAGGCGGCGTAAGATCGATCACTTCTTCCGCATCCATCTCAATCACGTACTGCGGCCGGGGGAACTGCGATTCCGGATGATGTTGGGTATTGCGTTCCCGCTGGACGTTGCGGATTAGCCGCGCGGAAATCCGCTGGGTCACCCGCTCATCCCAGGCCCGCAAAATAGTCTCCGGGATATTATGACGGTCAATGAGATGGGCCCGGCCCTTGATCACGTACCCCCGGAACTGATGCTCATCCACCGCGGTAATACTGATCACGGGATTTTGCTTCAAATTCCGGAACGTCCGCCCCAGATACAAATCCAGTAAATAAATCTTGTATCCGTCTTCAATGTAGCCGATCCCCTTGGCGGAACAGTGAATAGACCAATCCGAGGTAATGCTGGACACCACCACAAAATGCTGTTTCAGCAGGAAATTCTCAATCCCCCGGGACAACAGGCTCATGCCTGCTCCTTTCTTGACGGCTGTGCGCCGCCGCAGCGCGCCTTACACCCCGCTTTGTGCAGAATAATTTCCGCCGGGCAAAATCCGGTAAACGCTGACTGCAGCAGATTCAGACCGACGAAGGCAGTCAGCGCAAACCACCATCTGCTGACCAAAAGCCCCAGCAGTAAAGAGATCAGCACTACGCTCCCGGCAATCACCCGCACTCCCTGTTCCAACGTAAATGTCTTTTTCATCGCTTTTCCTCCCGGATAGTAAATTTCTCTCAGACCGCAGCTCCTGTTCCCTCACGTCTCGGGGAAGGTCACCTGCCCTGCCGGCGGCCGGCCGGGCACAGACTCCCCCGTTTTTTCTGCCCCTCCCGCACCCCGCATCCAGGATCAAGAAGATCTCAAAACGCATACCTCACCCGCAGGTACACGTTCTTATTCCTCTCCAGCTGTCCGAACTCGGTAGAGTCATCTTCACCCCAGATCAAATTCGCGCCGAAGGTAAAACTCAACTGGTCGGTCACGTCATAATCGACTTTCGGACGCAGATACGCGTCCCGGTCGGAAGGAGAAAAAAACAAAAAAAGCCCGGCATCAACCGTTTGATTCCAGTACTGTTGATTGATCCGCAGCGTCAGCAAATGCCGGAATTCATCCCGCGCGACATCCCCGGGCAGCAACGCCCGGCGGTAGGAGTCATATTCAAGCCGCTGTTCAAGCAAATACTGCACGCCGATCCGAAGATCATTGCCGAGATCCTGGTCGTAGCCGACAAGATACTTGCACATTGAGTTGGGAATCAGCCGGTTATCTCCGGCGCTGTCCTCCCGGGAATGATAATAGGCAAATTCCGCGTTCGCGATTCCCTCATAAAAGGGACCGCGTACACTCATACCGTAGGCGTCAAGGCGGGGGAAATACAGCCGGCGCTGCATTTGGTTTAATATTCCCCGCGGCATTTTATAATGTCCCCGAAACGCGTACCAGGCGAATTCGTACCGCCCGAAATTCCGGTATGCCCTCATGGCGACTTCGGAATGTTCCGGCTGTCGGGCCGGTTCCACTACGGTCCGGTTGACCGACCTGGCGGCAATTCTCTGCTGGAACACGTCATAGAAAGAAAGTCTCTGGCCGGTAAAAAAATCATTGGGTTCACACACCGGGATCAGAGCAAGATCCAGATTGACCGGATCGGTATAAAAGGAAACCCGGACTCCGTCGCTGGGTTTTTTCAGATATTCATCGTCGCGCCCGATATAGAACGAAATATAATCTTTGGGAAACAAATCGTTCAAAAAGAGATAATCCCCGGTGCCCCAGGTAAACACCTGCCGGCCCATCCTCAGATCCATCCAGGAAAGAGGCGACAGGATAAGGTTCAACTCCCGCAGTTCGAATTCCGCCCGGCCGCCGTAATACTCATCCAGCAGAAAATCACCGCGAAAATTGACGGCGGCCATCCAGTCCTTCCAGACCTCGGCGAACTCAGGGTACCAGGTCGTTTCCAGCTGGAGACGCTGTTCCAACATCGACAGATCTTCGTGTTTCGTCGTATCGTCGCCCAGCTTCCCGCCGTATCCGGCTTCCACAAATCCGCCGATCCGCGGCCCGTCTTTTCCCAGCCGGAACGCCGCCTCGGCCGGAACGCTCCGCCCGGCCAGGCACAATCCGGCAGCGCAGGCGAACACTCCCTTTAATAATCGAGCCATCGCCGCGGCGCCCTCCGTAAATACCGTTCGGTAAAGATATCCTCACTGATCCCCACGTCATACTCAATATCGGAAAATTCCACAATGGTATGGGAGCCGGCGGCCAGGTCATCGGCCCGCTGGCGGATGATCGTCGGATGTCCCTGAATTTCTTTTACCTCCAGGGCGTTAATCTCGCGATACTTTTCTCCCTGCGCGTCAAAATACTCCGCCTTGACCGGCATCATCGTCTCCTTGTCGATCGAAACCAGATAATAAGAGAACTCCACCAGATCGGGATCCTTGGGAGTGTTTTTCAACAGGTACTTTCCGCCTTCGGAAGACACCAATTCATGCGAATCGAGGTCGACACTCCGGCCGGAAATGTCCTCATAGGTAAAGTCCGATCCGACAAAGCTGGACCGTTTGTCGCTGGCGGCGATTCTCCGTACCAGGTCCAGTGCCGGCAAATACAGCCAACGGTCATCGTCGGAACCCACGTGCTTCCATACCATATATACCATTTCCCGCACGTCGGCGGGTTCGCGGAAATACACGTAATACTTCTGCCGGCCGCCGTCTTTGATATCGTATCTCAGGATCTGAAATTTCCTTTTGCGGGTCCGCTCCTGGCGGTCGGTCAGCGTCATTTCCACCGTGGCCCGGCCGTCGTCTCCTTCATAATAGGCGGTATTATACGCTTTTCGCGCGATCTCATCCGCTCCCATTTCGGCCCGCGCGCCGGCAATACCCTGCGCATACCCCACTATCAACATCCCGATCATTATTCCCGTTCTCCTGTTCATTGGTCCTCCTTTTTGGTAATACAGAACTTCCTTCGCGCCGCCGCGGCGCATATGCCGGCCATCACCGCGATCACGCCGATTGCCGCGAACACGGTAATATCCCATCCCGCGAAGGTATATCCGCGCAAGACGTATCCCACCGCGGCCGCCGCGGCGATCGCCATCACCACGCAATATCCGCAGTTACAGACGAACTTCTTTTTCTCCCCGGCAAACACCGCATCGGGAATAAGAGTGATAATCGCCGGCAGAATAATCAGGGTCGCGATACTGGACACCAGCATGATCGCGAACATAAAAAATCCTACCGTCCGGTAAGGGATAAGCGGCGCCACGAGGAGCGGCAAAAACCCGACCGCGATCACCAGCGCGTTGCGCACAATCGCCCTGCCCGGCCCCTGAAACAAAAATCTGCTGGCCCGCTCCCATCCCGGATGTGCAGCATGAATTTCTCTCGCCCGCTGGATAAAATGTATCGCGAAATCAATAGAAAGACCCAGCGTCAGCGCCGAAAGCACCGCCACCGGCATATCGTAGTCTTTGCCTACGATCCCCAGCAACCCGTAAATACAGAGAATCGTCACGGTAAGCGGCACCATGGAAATCAGTCCCCGATACGGCGAACGGAATAAAAAAGTCATCATAAAAAACACGATAATGAAACTCCCAAGAAAATTTTTCAGCATCCCGACGACCATTTTATCCTGCCATACCATATTAATATAGGTAAGTCCCGCCCAGTAAGATTCGAATTTATAAGGCGGCTTGTGCGTACGCATAAAATTGCTGGCCTGCGCGACCACCTGAGACATGTCTTTATTATCCCCGCTGTTGAGCTGAATCCAAAGATTTACCTTGTCATAATCCGGAGTGGCCATATGCCACAAGTCGTCCGGTTTATGAGAATTTTCGTAGGAAATCAAGCACTGCGACACCGCCTGTTTTGTTTCGGGGACGGTGAAATATTCTTCCTCTCCGCCCATCAGTTCCATGTAGACTTTTTTCACGACATCGGTGAGGGAAGTCGATTTCCCTACCTGCCCCTGCTTCTCCAGATAACGCTGAAGCTGCTGGATATAATTGAGCATGTCGGGACGCTTGAACACGTCCTTGCCGTTTTCCGCTTCCAGGACCAGGTACGCGGTATAGGTACCGGCGAAGTGTTCGTTCAGTACCCTGTCGGCGATCCTTATCCGGTGATTTTCCGTGAACCAGCGAATCGGATTATCGTTTACCCGGATTTGGGAAATCCCGTAAATCGATACCAGGATCACCGCGACCACGAACGAAAGGATAAGCTTGGCACGCTGGAGGGAAAACGTGCGCACCCCTTTGAGCACAACGTCGATCGCGCCGTGCGGACCGCTGCGGTCTTCTTTGGATGATCCCTTTTTCATCTTGCGCAGAGCGTTGTCGCTCAGCGCGCCGATGTAGGCGGGAATGAACGTCATGGTCAGCGCCCAGGCCAGCATCACCCCGATCGCCACGAATATTCCGAACGTCTGTACCGGGGGAATGGGGGAAAACGACAGGCTGAAGAAACCTACCGCCGAAGTCAAAGAAGTAAAGAGCATCGGCGAGAACAATTCCTCGATCGTTGCCAGCAGTGCGTCACGTTTATTATGACGTATGCGATATTGGTCAAAAAACTCGCTCAGGATGTGCACCGAATCCAGCACCGCGATCGGCATGAGAAAAATAGGGATCATCGAACTCATGATGTGCACCGGGAGTCCGAACCCGATCAGTAGCCCCATAGTAATCAGAACCGTTGCCACCGCCAGCAGCATCGGAGAAATAATAAGCCGCACGCTTTTAAAAAACAGCAGCATCAGCAGGAAAATTATCGCCCCCGCCAGCGGAGCGGAAACGGCCATTTGTTTGAACATCTCCACGCCGAAGGTATCTTCGGCGACGGGCAGGCCGGTAATGTAGTACTCTTCCTCTCCGGAAAACTCATCGATAATTGCCTGGATCTCCCGGGAAATCCGGTAGCTCATGTCTTTGCGCTGGATCGGCACATAAATAGCCAGGGCTTTCCCGTCCCCGGACACCATTGTGCCCCGGAACATGGGATTATCGAGCGCCTCATCCCGGATCCGTTCCGCCTGAACAGCGGTCTCAATCGGCCCTGCCATCAGCCACTCGAAGACCACGGTCCCGGGTCCTCCCTGGCGGATATTATCTTTGGTGGAGGGAGCGATAATTTCCCGGGAGATCACGCCGTCGATTTTTTTAATCCGCTCGGTAATGCGATACACCCGGTTGAGCGTCTCCGCCTGAAACACTCCTTGGGGACTCCCCTCCCGCACGACGCCGACCACGATAAAATCGTAAATCCCGAATTCCTCTTTTACCTGGTCGTGACGCAGGCGCACCGGTTCGTCACGAGGCAGCATATTCTCCGGATCGGTGTCAACCTGGATCCGGGAGAACTGGCTCACCCCCAAAACCACCGCGATCGTAACCACGGCAAACACCGGCTTCGGCCGGCGGAAACACCACCGGACAATTTTTGCGAACATCATGCACCCCTCTTTTTTTCAGCCACGATAAATCGTATCATCCTGCTATTTATTAAGGTTTACGAATATGTCAAGAGAAGCCCGGTCTTTTATGAACGACGGCTTAAGACCGTCTTCTTCAAAGCGGTAAGACGCACGTAGTGGTTTTTCTCTTCTTGGATGATTTTTTCCACGGCCGGCTGTTTTTCCGCGGGAAGATATTCCTGAAGCGCACTGTAGGTGAGGATTGATTCTTTTTCTATGAATATCCCGAAATCCACGGCTTCTCTTTCGGAGGAGAACGACTCAGCCCGCGTTCCCTTCACAAGTTCGGCGGTGAACACGTAGTTTTCCGCGATCGCCCTGATATAGGCCTGGTATTCACCCGGCTGGTATTCATAAATGTCGCTTTCTTCTGCTTCCGCCAACATCTTCTCGAATATCTGCCAGTGAACCGCTTCCTGCTCTTTGAGATAGTTCCAAATTTCGCGCACCGCCGGGGTTTCCGCGCGCGACGCAAGTTCCCCATAAAGTTTTTTCCCGTTTTGCTCGACCTGCATCGCCAGACGGAAAATCTCTCCGATGTTAAACTGTTCCTTCATCATGCCTCCTTCTTCGGAATCTGCCCGGCAAGCGATGAAGCGGCTTCTTCGAGACGGGCGTCGATTTCCCTGCCGGGCACGTACTGCGCATACACTGGTTCATGTCCGGGGGCAATGCCCGCATCGCGCAGCCAATCCTCCATCTCACGAAACCCTCCGGGAGCCCATCCGTAGGAACCGAAGGTAAAGCCCCGCCTGTTCTTCGGTTTCAATCCCCGCATATACGTAAGGAGCCCGGCCACCGCGGGCAGTACATGGTTGTTGAGCATCGGACTTCCCACTGCAACCAGCCGGGCCCGCATCACCTCGGTGATCACGGATGAATTATCGCTCACCTGTAAGTTGATCAGGCGCGTGGAAAGACCGGCCCGGACAAATCCGGAATACAGTTTCTGTGCCATCTTCTCGGTTGAGCCCCACATCGTGTCATAAATAACCACGGCACGCGGCCAGCTTTCATAACGGGCCCATTCCCCGTACAAAGAAAGAATCCGCGCGATGTCTTCGGGACGGCGCCAGATCAATCCGTGCGAGGGACAGATCATTTTTAGGGAAAGATCCCCGATTCCGCTCAGCACTTTTTCCACCTGCCGTCCATAGGGCAGCACAATATTGGCGTAGTATTTCTCGGCTTCCCGAAGAGCGGTTTCCGTTCCCGCTTCGTCCGCAAAGCGCTCCGTGCTCGCGTAGTGCTGGCCGAACGCGTCGTTCGAAAACAGAATCCCCTGCTCGGGAAGGAACGACACCATTGAATCCGGCCAGTGCACCATCGGCGTGTGCACAAACCGAAGCGAATACTTTCCCAGGGAAAGCTCGTCTCCGCTGTTCACCACTTTCCAGCGCACGCGGCCGGGATCGCCGCCCCGCGTGAAAAACTGTTTTTCCAAGGCCTGTTTTCCCTGGGGCGAACAGACTAATTCGGCCCGGGGACATCGCTCCCACAGCCGGAAGATACTGCCGGAATGATCCATTTCGGCGTGCTGAGACACAAGGTAGCGGATCGCGGACAAATCGACGACTTCCTCCAAGGCGGCGCGCATTTCCTCCCACCCGTAATGCTTCACGGTGTCGATCAGCGCCGGCTGTTCATCACGAACCAGATAGGCGTTGTAGGTACTCCCGCCGGGCGTTTGGTACCCGTGAAAATTGCGCAAGTTCCAGTCAATGTAGCCGGTCCAGTAAATATCCGGTGCGATTGCGATCATGCCGTCTCTCTTTGCCTCCCCGGTATTACTTCATAAAGGAAATGGACAAAGGATAACTCATCTCTTCGCCCTTATTTACTTTTAATGCAGCAATCACGATCATGATGATATTGAACAGCCCGATCACCCATAACAGTACGATCCCTATCACGAGAAACACCAGCAGCAGGGAAATCACTGCGTATATCGTGATTGAAATCTGGAAATTTAGCGCTTTCTTGCCTTCCTTGTCGATCAGCGCCGATTCGTCTTTCTTTATCATCCAAAGCACCAGCGGCGCGATGATGTTCCCGAACGGTATCACATAGCCCGCGAGCGCTCCCAGGTGGCAAAACATCGCCCATACTTTCTCTTGTTTCGGATCTCCCGCCATGTACAGCCTCCTTCCGTTTTCACGCTTGCCGCGCCTTCCCGGGACACCGTGTCCGCGCCAGCGCGAATCCCGGCTCCGGAAAGGCGCGCACAGTCTTATTTACCGATCATACTCAGATCTTCGGCCAACGCTTCCAGATCCTCTTCATGCTCGATTTCATCGCCTAAGATCTGCAATACCATGTGGTAGGTGACGATGTCTTTTCCTTTCACGAACTCCATGAGCTCTTTGTACACGTCGATCGCGCACTGCTCACCCTTAATATTCTGTTCGAGCAGCGCGGCGACTTTCGGATCCGCCGGCGCGTCGTATCCGCAATTCGTTTCCTTGTACCATTCTTCGGGAGTCAACAGCGGTGTGCCGCCCAGCTGAATAATTCGCTCAGCGATCATGTCGGCGTGTTTCAGTTCCTCCTGGGCGTGCTCAACAAGTTCCTCGGTTACCTCGGTTCTCATCGGCCCTTTGGCGACCTTGGCCCCCATCCAGTACTGGTAGTAGGCGAGCCATTCATCGGCGAGCGCCTTGTTCAATTTTTTTATCAACTGCTCGATATCCACGTCAACGATCTCTCTTCCTCTGGTTCCCATTGACTCCTCCTTTCGTTCTTTCGCGGCAATTACTCTTCAACCGGTTCAAACTGACTCTTATCCACTCCGCAGACTGGACACACCCAGGAATCAGGGATATTTTCAAATAACGTCCCCGGCTCCACCCCGCTGTCAGGATCCCCGACCTCCGGATCGTACTCATATCCGCACACGACGCACCGATATTTTTTCATGCTTCCTCCTTTCTTTGAGCCCTAATTGTACCATATCCGTTCCGCTTGTAAAGCAGCACCGCCGGCACGTTTTTTCCCGAAGGGAATATTACCGCGGATGCACGTTTTTCGGAACGCGCGGCCGGTCATGACGGGCCCGCAATACCCGTTTCATCCCGTACACCGCGGCGAAGACAACCAGCGCGATCCCCAGGATCCACGCATTCCGGGGATTGTACAAAACTTTGATCAGAGACGCGCCGAAGAACACCAGTGCGAACGATCCCGGCATAATCCCGATCAACGTAGCCAAAAAATAATCCCGGAACCTTACTTTGGTCAGCCCCAGACTCAAATTTTGTATGTCCCAGGCGACATTGGGAATAAGACGAACCAGCAGTACCGTGAGAAAACCGTGCGTCTCGATCCTCCTGTCAAGTCCCTGCGCCCTGCCTTTCAAATATTTCGCGACCGTATCTCTGGCGAAATAACGCGCGATAAAGAACTCTGTCGCGGCGGAAATATTGGCGGCGATCTGTAAATAGAGGAACCCGAGCCAGGCGCCCCAAATAACTCCCGCGGCGGCCGAAAGCACTCCGGCGGGGAACAGGATCAGCGGACGCAGCACATAAATTACGATATAACCCACCGGACCCCACCCGCCCAAAGAAACGACCCACGCCCGGAAATCCTCCCTTTCTATTCCGGAGAAGTCCACTCCCCGCAGACGCAGAGCCGTGAATACCCCTCCGAGGAGCGCCACCAGAAGAATTACCTTAATCCACGGCTGCAGGTTTCCTTTACTCATACGCCGATTTCTTTTTCATATGATTTTCCCGTCACCGCCGCTTCACTTTTGGCGCAAAAAACCCAGGAGGGTCTTTACCAGCGGATTCTCCATCTTCTCGCTCAGCGACTGCGCCGCGGTTTTTTGAATCAACTGGGAAAGTGTCGGATACACGAACAGCACTTCAGCCAGTTTAGGAAAGGGGATACGCAGTGTTTTCGCCAGAAGCAATCCCTGCACTACCTCGCCCGCGTCGGCCCCGGCCATGTGTGCGCCGAGCAGGTTTCCCTTTTGATCGGTAATCACCTTTAGCATCCCCTCCTGCTCCATATCGGTTTTGGCGCGGTCGCTGCTGCGGTACTGCTCCCCGTAGACTTTGACTTCTCCGTATTCCCGCCGGGCCTGCGTTTCAGTAAGCCCGATGTGGGCGATTTCCGGCTCGATAAACGTCGCCCACCCCACGCTGCCGTAATCCGCCTTCTGCCACGCGACCCGTTTCAATAACGCGTTACGCACGCATACCGCTGCCTGGTACGCGGCCACGTGCGTGAACAGATAGGGACCGACCACATCCCCGGCCGCGAATATATCCTCCTGCGAGGTCTGTAAGAAGTCATTGACCTCCACGCCTTTCTTCGACGTTTTCACGCCGATCTTCTCAAGCCGGAGCCCTTCCAGATTCGGCACCCGTCCGGTCGCGGCGAGGATATGTTCGGCCTCGATCTCTTCCCGCTGTCCCTCTCCGCGTTCGATCGTGACTACCGCCTGCTCCTTCCGGCGGACAGCGCGCACCGCTTTCGTTGCGGTCAAGATACGAATGCCGTCTTCTTCGAGTTTCCTCCGGATAAATTCCGACAGATCCTCTTCTTCATGACCGAGAATGCGCGGCGCCATCTCCACGAGCGTAACCTGCGCGCCCAGCCGAGTAAAAGCCTGGGCCATTTCCACGCCTACCGGTCCTCCCCCCAAAACAATCAGGCTTTCCGGGACCTGGTCCAGTTCAAATACCTGTTCATTGGTAAGATATCCGGCTTCCTGCAGACCTTCGACCGGAGGCACCGCCGCGTGTGACCCCGTGCAAAGGATGATTTTTTTCGCGCTGACCCGCTGTCCATGCACCGTGAGCGTATGACCGTTCTCAAACTGCGGATTCCCGATAAGTACGCGGATACCCCGGTCTTCGAACACCTCCGGTATTTCTTCGGCGTATACTTCTTCCCGGACACGGCGGACATGCTCCATTACTTTTTTACAATCCACGCGGCAGGACTCCGCCCTCACGCCAAACCGCTCAGCCGTGCGGATCGCGTGAGCCGCGTGTCCGGCCTTCAAAAGGGCTTTTGACGGGATGCATCCATACCAGGTACAGTCGCCGCCCAATTTCTTTTTTTCTATAAGGCAGGTTTTGGCACCCAGCCGATTCGCCACGTTCACCGCGAACAAACCAGCCGCTCCTCCGCCGATTACCGCCAAATCGTATTCACTGCATTTCATCCCATTTTCTCCTTGCTCCCCCTGCCGCACCCCTATTCTTTACGCTCGTGCATTCCGGTCCTATTATCCACTCCGATAATATCGAATGCGGATGAGTTCACCGCACTTCTGGATAGTATTTCTTCAATTTTTCAGACGGAAATCCGCACCAATACGCGACGGTCAGAATCCAGTTACAGGCCGTAGTCCGCAACAGCCCCTGCCTTTTCCACCGCCGGGGCGAACAGGTGACCCGCGCGCAGAGCACCCTTCTTTTGCCAATTCTCTTCAGCTTACGCGAAAACTGCACGTCATCGAATAAAGGGAGTTCGTCGAATCCCCCTACCGCAAAGAATGCGTCTCTTCTCACAAAGACCGCCTGATCGCCGTAATACACCCCGAATATTCTGGCCCGGAAATTCCCGGAAGACTCGATCATCCGGAAAATGAATCCGGAGGCCTCGATCCTCTGAGAAAAACACCCCGCGGCACATCCATCAGAAATCGCGCGTTTCATTTCCGCGATTCCCTCTTTCTTTACCCGGGTATCGGCATGGAGAAAGAGCAGCACCTCACCTCTTGCCTGCCGGGCAGCGGTGTTTAACTGCCTGGCCCTGCCCCGCGCACTCCGGATCAGTCGCACGGGATAGCGGCGCGCCACCGCGCACGTCTCATCCGCACTTCCGCCGTCCGCCACGATCACCTCATCCGCCGAGCTAAACGGGAAATTTTCGCACGTCGTCTTTAATTCCCGCTCCTCGTTCAGCGCGGGAATAATCACGGAAATCCTCATTACACTTTCTCCGGTTCTTTTACTCTACCAGAAACCGTCGGAGGAAGTATCGCCGGGATCCCCTTTTTATTGACCTTTTTCCCTTTACCGGGAGCGCAGAAATATTATTCAGCCCGGGCGAGATAGGAACCGAAGACGAGCAGTAAAATACCCGCGAGACCGGTCACGGCCGCGCCGTAGAAAAACGCGGATTGAGGAGAAATCCACTGCCAAAGACTCCCGACGATCAGTCCTTCAAGCACGCCGACAAAGCCGATCGTGGCGTGAAACACGCCTAAGGCGGTCGCCTTGAGGTGCGCCGGAGCCAGGTCGGCAATATATGCCCGTTCGTTCGCGTCGACAATCGCCATCACTACGCCGTAGAGACAGAAGAGCACCAGAAACATACTGAACGACTGATAAAACGCGAAGCCCAGCGCGGTGAGCGCGAAAAGAAAATATCCGGCCGCGAGCACTTTCCGCCGGCCGATCTTGTCGGATAATATGCCGAAAGGCATCGATCCCGATGCGTACACGATATTGGAAATAATATAGAGCAGAATGGGAAGGGCGTTGGCGGAAAGCCCGGTACGCGTGGCAGAAAAATATTCGCGGGCGCGCAGAAGAAAAAACATATAGCTGAAATTCGCCAGATAAAACACCGCGGCGATAAAAATAAACGCTTTGAGCGGGCCGGAAAGACTCCTTAGGCTCAGGGAAAAGGTCACGCTTTGCGGCGCCGCCTTTTTGGCTTTGATGAGCAGGACCGGAAGCAGTGAGGTAAAAGAAAACGCCGCGGCGATAAAAATAATGGCGCGGAAATCGAACCGGAACACCCAGTACAACAGCAGCGTGACCGCCGCTCCGGCAACCGCCCCGAGCGTATCGCACATCCGGTGAAATCCAAACCCCTTGCCGCGCTGTCCCGGCAGAGAATCAGCAAGGATCGCGTCCCGCGGCGCGGTGCGCAGGCCCTTGCCGATCCGTTCCAGACCGGTAAAAATGAGTACGTGCTGCCACATTCGGGAAAACCCGAGCAACAGCTTGAACACTGCGGAATTCAGATAGCCCAAAAACACGAACCGTTTACGATCCCCGGTTTTATCGGCCATGTACCCGCTCATAATCTTCACCAGGCTGGACACGCTCTCACGGACCCCGCTGATGACCCCGACCGCGAACCCTCCTCCGCCGAGCGAAGCGATAAACAAAGGCAGAATCGGCATGATCATCTCACTGCTTAAATCATTCAGGAAGCTGACCAGCCCCAGCAGATACACGTTCTTCTTTCTCTTTTCTCCCTTCTTCATGGATTGTTCACTCTTCATTGAACGCTGCCTTGCACCGCAGGATTTTCCGCGGCTTTGCCGGCGACCGTTCCCGCCGCAGTCACGGCTTTCCCGGTCATGTCCGCGATTTTGCCGACCGTCGAAACGGTTTTTCCCACGGTATCAACCGTTTTCCCCGGAAGCCGGCACAACGCGCATCCCCCGGCGGAGAATAAAAAAAGCACGGTCAGCAACCGTACTCCTGCACTCATGTACGTCCTCATTCGCATTGTTCATCCGCCGTTTTCTATCAACAGCTCCCGAATCTTTCCCAGCAATGCATCCATTTTCGATTGTTCATTGGGGATCACGCATCCGGCCGCGTCAAAGTGCCCGCCGCCGTCGAATTTTTCCGCGGCTTCGGCCACATTCACCCGCCCCTTGGAGCGCATACTCACCCGCAGCCACCCTTCTTTCTTTTCCCGGAAAAGCACCGAAACCTCTACCCCCTGAATGGCGAGCATTTCCGAGGCGCCGGGATCGATATCTTCGTCGGCGCCTTGCACTCTCTCGAAATCCTCCTTGGTCACGATTGACCAGGCGATTTTTCCTTTCTGCAAGAAACTGCACCGGGACAAACAGATACCCAGCAGTACCGTCGCTTCCCGGCCTTGTGACCAGTATACCATTTCCGCCAGAGATGAAAAGTCAACACCCGTCTCGAGCAGTTTCGCGCATAAGGAAAACGTGAACGGGCGGACCTGCGGTACCCGGAAGGAAAGCGTCTCCACCACGATCGAGGTGAGGATGTTCTGCGCGATCTCCGGCGTGAGCCCGACTCCAAGATCATCCAGCAGAAGGTACACCAGCTCGCCCACGGCCGCAGCGTCCTGATCCACTACCTGCACGTCTCCGAACGGTGCCCTGTATTCGTGATGATCGATCTCGACAATCTGCGCACTCTTTTCAAATACCGGCCGCACATCCCCCAGCATCTGTTTCATGCTCACGTCGACCGATATCGCCAGGTCCATTTCGGCATCCGTGGTGCTTCGCACTTCTCCGGCCCCGGGAAGACGTCGAAACCGCGGAGGGAATTCGTCGTGGCTCAGCATCCAGACGCGTTTCCCCAACGTCCGCAGTCCGAGTCCGAGCGCGAGCAGAGACCCTATGCAATCCCCGTCCGGATTGAGATGGCCGGCGACCGCGATTGTGTCCGCGGCCCGGATGAGTTCCGCGGCTTGCGGCATATCCTTCACAGTGAATCCTTCAATTTTGAGAAAACTGCCGGAACACAATGCTGATCGAGCACCTCGAACCGTTCCTTTTGAGATTCGAACTTTTTTTCCTGCTTCAAATTCCTGCGTTCAGCTCGCTTTTCTTTTAACAGCCGGGCAAACACTCCTTTGTATTCCGGCGCCGCCCGAGAAGAAGCGAGCATCTTGTAAAAAGAAACGGCGATACGGTTCATCTCTAAACCGATATTGACCGCTCCCTGTACGGAAAACTGTTCGGGATTAAGCCGGCACAGCTCACATTCCGGAACCGACACGTCGATCTTCCCTTTCCGTGCCTGCAGTATTTCCCGCAGGGTCTCAGCGCGGAATTTCGCCTGTTCGGCCATCCCTCTGAACAGCTTTTTCGTTTTCCCGTTTTTAAGCACCGCGGCTAAATGCCGGGAGCAGTTGTACGTGACATATTCGGCGCATATCGTCTGATTGATCACCGGCCTGATGTCTTCACTTGTTTTTTTCATCGTGCCCCTCCATATCTCTTCACTCCTTCATCTCAACTGCGCGATCACCGGAGCGTGATCTGAAGGTTTTGGGCTTTTCCGGGCGCGCGCCGCGCGGGCAACAGTAATACGGACCAGCTTATCACGAACCGGAGCCGTACCCAGTGCGTAATCGATCCTCATCCCGCGATTTTTCTTCCACGCGTCCCCGTAATAATCCCACCAGGTAAAAGCTTTCTTCCTCGGATATTTTTCCCTGAATAAATCATGCAATCCCCAATTGAGCAGATCATTAAATACCTCGCGTTCCTTCGGATAGGTCCCCACGGCATTCCCGCCGGCACGTGCATTATACACGTCTGTATCGCTTCGCGCGACATTAAAATCCCCCATCATAACTATTTTTTCCGAAGGACGGAAATGCCCGGTGAGATACGTGAGCAATTGCAGATACCATTCCAGCTTGGCGAAGTATTTTTCGCTTCCTTCCCGGTCCCCGTGAGGCGCGTACAACGAAAACACCCGGTAGCCCCGGACCATCCCCGAAAGAATACGTCTCTCCTCGTCTTCCGCCTCCTCTCCCCATCCTTTTCGCACGTCTTTGATCGGTACCCGGGAACAAAGAGCTACGCCGTGCCGGCCGCGCCGCCCCCAGCACACGGACTGATAACCCCAGCGCGCGAACTCGTCATAAGGAAACTTTTCGGATTCGGTTTTCACCTCCTGAAGACACAGCACGTCAATTCCGCTGTTCTTGTCCGCGCATAACCGTTCGCACAACGGCAGACGGGCATGAATCCCGTTCACGTTAAATGTGCCTACCGTCAGGGGTGTTCGTTTCACCATAACACGTTCGCAAGGTACCCCAGCACGAGCACCTGTGGAACGGTCACTGCGGGAAGCCACAACGCGGTTTTTCTTCCGACGTTATGCCAAATCAGTCCGATTTCCGTATAATCGGTCGCAACGCCGGCCATGAGAAACACAAAACTGTTTCCCAACGCTCCGGTTTCGCGAAAGATCGCGAACGCCAGCGGTGCCGACCCTTCGGAACAGACTTCGATCACCGTCGCCAGCGCCAGTGTCAGGCCTAACCCGAGAAGCGTGGGCCCCATATACGCCTGGAACAACTCCTGGGGAATGTAGGCATTGGCCGCGCTCGCGATTCCCATTCCGATCAAGATCCACCACAGGACCATATTCCCAAGCGCCAGACTCCCGTCAAAGATCCCTTTCAGGTCCTTCTTCACCCGCCGCGCCGAAAACCGATAATTTTTTCCCCGCCGGACGATATCCTCCCGGATGGAAAATCCCTGCACAACGTCGGCGGTATGGGTGTTCTTTTCTATCAGCCCCTTTTTTTCAAGAAATTGGAACACATATCCGGACACGATCCCTATGACCAGCGCCGATCCTATGATATAAACGGCGCCCGCCCCGAAGAACCCGAAGAGCATAATCGTCAAGGTGATATTCGCCCACGGCGAGGCCAATAAAAACGCGACTACCGCGGGGCCTGACGCTCCTTTTTTATGTAACTGAATCGCCAGCGCGAGGATCCCGTGTGAACAGGCGCTCATTAAAAACCCCAAAAAAACGGAATACAGTATTGTTCTTTTCCGCGGGCGGGAAAGCACGGCCGAAATATACTCACGGGGGATAAAGTGATCAATCACTCCGCCGAGCACTAATCCCAACAGCACCGCCCACCAAATCATCCCCGCGTAGGCAGCAAGCGCCTGCCGGAACGGACGCAGGACAGGGACAAAAAACCCGGTCCCGTACAGCGCGCCCAGCACGGCTGCGACCACCACTGCTTTGTTGGCATACCATTTCGTCCGGGGAGATCGGCACGCCGGGCATTTCTTCCCGGGAAGACCTTTCTCCCGGGAAAACTTATCGGCACAGCGCGCGCTGCAGAAAAAATAAGTACGCCCTTCGTGCTCGATTCGGATGCCTTTTTTTTCGTTTACCTGCATTCCGCAGATCGGATCTTGTGCCATAGGCTTACCATTTTACCTGATCAATGATCTCCTGAAGTTTTTTCGCCGACCCCTGGAACTGTTCCCGCTCCTTTTCGGATAATTTCAACCGCAGCGCACGCACGATCCCCTTCCGGTTCACCAGTGCCGGGACACTCAGGCACACATCATCAATTCCGTAATAGCCTTCGATCAGCGAAGAAACCGGCAGTACGGAATTTTCGTCACGGAGAATTGCTTCCACGATCCGGACCAATGCGAGGGCAACCGCATAATATGTCGCTCCTTTGGCGTCGATGATTTTATACGCGGCATTTTTCACCTCCGCAAAGATCCCTCCGAGAGTTTTCAGGTAATCGCACCTCTCGTCGCACAAGGGACAATACTCCGACAGCACCATTCCCCCGATACTCGCCAAACTCCATACGGGAAGTTCGCTGTCACCGTGTTCGCCGATGATATAGGCGTGCACGTTACGGGGATCAACGTGACAATGCTGACTGATCAGAAACCGCAAACGCGAACTGTCAAGCACCGTTCCGGATCCGAGGACCCGGTTGGGTGAAAACCCCGATATCTTGATCGTCGCGTACGTGAGCACGTCGACCGGATTAGTCACCACCAGCAGGATCGCGTCTTTGGCGTATCGAATCACCTCAGGAATGATCTCTTTAAAAATATCTGCGTTTTTCTGCACGAGCTCAAGCCGGCTTTGCCCGGGTTTTTGTTTCGCTCCGGCGGTAATCACTACGATGTCCGCCCCCGCACACCCTTCGTATCCGGAGGCGTAGATACGCGCCGGCCGGGTAAAACTCATGCCGTGATTCAAATCCATGCACTCACCTTCGGCGCGTTTCCTGTCCCGGTCCACCAGGACGATCTCTCGGGCCGCGCCGCTCAGCATCAACGCGTAGGCAAAAGTGCTGCCTACATTCCCTGCCCCGATAATCGAAATTTTGCTGTTGGTTTTATTCATCTTTTCTCCTTTTCTACCGCAGATCAACAATGAGCGCCGCGATCAAGGCGAGCGCCGAAGAGAAAAAAATAAAAAAATAATTAATTCTGTCTTTTTTTGAATGCAGTCCGCAAAGAATCGTCCCTATCACTTCGTAATCCGCGTCCGTCAAAGGATCCCGGTGCAGAAATTTTCTTACCAATTGCCGGTCTTTTAGTTCGCGCTGTACGACCGAATCTTTACGGTACTTATAAATAAAAAAAACCGTGAATCCGCAAACCCCCACATACCAAAGAGCTTTTGCCGTACCGGTATGGAAATCAAGCACCACATTGACCGCCCGGAGAGAAATGGTAGCGACCAGCGCGATAAGAAAAAACACCATACTCTTCCTGCTGTGGGTGCACTTCTTTAACCGAAAACATTCATGGCAGACAAAGTGCTGCCCGCGGGCGGACGCACTCATACCCCGCCCCCCCCGGACTTCAACTGCTGCCACAGCGATTTAAAGAGATCCTTATGCCTCTGTTCTTCGGCAATGATCTCTTCCAGCCGGCTCTTCACTTCCGGTGAGGACACGTTGTTTTTACAGAGTTCATAAAAATTTATGGCCCGGTTCTCCGCTACCATTCCTAATTTCAGCGCGTCCTCCGGTGATGACACCGCACGCTTGAACCGTTCCGCATCGTGAAGAGGTGCGAACACCCCGTACTGCATACTGCTGAGCAAATCATCCTCATCGTGATCCTGTTCGGCGTGTTCCTGCTGTGCGTAGAGACAATTTTCAAAAAAATGTAAATGTTCTTTTTCCTCGTTGAGCAGCAGATCAAACGTTTCCCGCAACCGGGCATCGTCCGCCGCTTCGAGCAAATCCTGATAGAACTTTATCCCGTCTTTTTCGATCTTACAGGCAATCACATACGCTTCCACCGCGTCAAAATCGGTCACCGTAAACTTCCCGTTTTTTTCTTCGATCTTCATCACGCTCCTTTCGTTTCGCTCAGAAACACAGAACCCCCGACACCAAACTTGAGAAAGATTACTTTATAATAATCATTCTTCACCGTCAATCTCTTTTTTCGCCTTTTCTCTGACCGAAGGGAACTTCGTTTAGGAATTACGGACAAAATAGGGAGGTTCTTTCCTTTTCACCGCGAATTCGGCGAAACAAAGCGCATGGTAAGGACAGAATCGGTCTTGTGAGGAATGCGTACAGTGACCGCAGTATTTCCGGCGCAGCTCTGCGTGCTTGCGCCGGATATCCGGAACGGAGAACATCGAAAAAAAAGGGTCGTTTTTCACTTTCATCTCTCTTGCACTCCTTGCCGGTCTCTCTTCGATGCTCCTGCGCGCGGCGGGAAACCGGGTTTTCTGGCGTGGCGCTCCCTCTCCTCCCGACACCGGAAGCAAGAGCCCCCTTCCGAAAAAGGCCTGCATGCCTCCGGCTTCCCGTCTCCCGGCGGCGCCTTCGAAAGACCGGTCCGCCCGGAAACGAGCGCCCAGAGGCACTCCGAAACGCCGATCCGCGCTCATGCTCCTCCACGGACCACGCATCTGCTCCTCATCGAAAGACACACCGAAACGGCGGTTCATGCGAATTACCCCAATCCTCCACCAGCCACGGAAGAGGTAAGATCGGGCTTTTCTCCGAACCGTCACTGCGATCACTCTTGCGACAGGGCAACCGCGCAGCCGCAGAAAAGCGAAATAGGTATCTTCCACGGACCGTCTTTCGACACAGGCCCGGGAACCAAGGTGAACACCCCCCAGGAGCGCATTACACACCTTTATGGTGTGATATTATCACCCACATCCATTCTGTCAAGGCGCGCCGCGCAAAAAAAAAGGCCGCTGCGACACACGCAGCGGCCAGGTTTATTTCCTCTGTGGTCTAGCGGGATTTCTCCGCCTTCTTTTCCTCGATGATCTTTTCGGCAATTTCGTAAGGAACCTCGACATACTTTTCGAAATGCATACTGTAGGTCGCCCTCCCGCTGGTCAACGATCTTAAAGTAGTCGCGTATCCGAACATTTCGGAAAGCGGAGCTTCGGCCGAGATCACCTGATTGCCCGCCTTGGAATCGATCCCGAGCACTTTTCCTCTTCGGGAACACACATTGCCCACGACGCTTCCGACAAAATCCTCCGGGGTATTCACTTCCAACGACATCGAAGGCTCGAGCAATACCGGAGCACAGCGCATGAAGGCCAGCTTAAAGCATTCGCTTCCCGCGATCTTAAACGCCATTTCCGAAGAGTCGACATCGTGGTAGGAACCGTCTACCAGATTTACCCGAACGTCAACCACCGGATACCCGGCCATAACCCCCTTCTTCATCGTTTCGATAATCCCCTTTTCCACCGCGGGAATATATTCGCGGGGAATCGCCCCGCCGGTGATCTTGTTGTTAAACTCAAATCCTTCGCCCGGATTTGCCGGCTCGATCTCCAGCACCACATGGCCGTACTGTCCCCGCCCCCCGGTTTGCTTCGCGTATTTGTGATCCTCCCGGGTATTATTGAGAATAGTCTCTTTGTAGGCCACTTTCGGCTGACCGATCACCGCCGCAACTTTAAACTCGTGCTTCAAGCGGTCAACGATCACTTCCAAATGTAATTCTCCCATCCCGGAGAGAATCGTTTCTTCGGTTTCCTGATCAAAACCGACGGTAAAGGTGGGGTCTTCCTCTGCGAGGCGCGCGAGCGCTTTCCCTAATTTTTCCTGCTCTGCCCGGCTTTCCGGTTTAATACTGATCGCCATCACCGGCGCGGGAAATTCGATCGCCTCAAGCAGCACCGGGTTTTCCGGATCGCATAACGTATCTCCGGTCACCGTATGATCAAGTCCGATCGCCGCGCCGATATCGCCGGCATACAGCGTCTCGCGCATTTCCCGCTGATTGGCGTGCATCTGCAAAATCCTGCCGACCCGCTCTTTCCTTCCTTTCGTGGAATTCAGCACGTACGAACCGGATTCGAGCTTTCCGGAGTAGATGCGAAAATAAATCAGCTTCCCCATATGGGGATCTGCCTGCACCTTAAACGCCAGCGCCGAAAAGCGATCGTCATCGTTCGCTTTGCGGATCACTTTTTTCTCTTTGTCATCCGGATCCATCGCCTCGGTCGGCGGAAGGTCAAGCGGCGAGGGGAGAAACCGCGTTACCGCGTCCAGCAGCCGCTGTACGCCTTTATTCTTAAACGCCGAACCGCACATAAGCGGAACGATATCGTTATTCACCGTCCCTTTCCGGATCGCTTTTTCCAGTTCCTCTTTCGAAATACTGTCTTCCGATTCCAGATATTTTTCCATCAGAGAGTCTTCCAGCTCGACTGCTTTTTCCACCATCACGTGGTGATATTTTTTGGCCGTGTCCAGGTAGTCCGCGGGAATTTCTTCAGCATGATAATTTTTCCCGAAGGACTCGTCGTCGTAGATATACGCCTTCATATCCATCAAATCAATGATCCCGCGAAACTTATCCTCGGCTCCGATCGGAATCTGCAGGGGGATCACGTTCGCCTTAAGCTGATTTTCTATATTTTTCAGCACTCCGAAGAAATCGGCACCGATCCGGTCCATCTTATTCACGAACGCGATCTTCGGTACATTATACTTTTCAGACTGCCGCCAGACGGTTTCCGACTGCGGCTCCACGCCTCCCACCGCGCAAAAAATCGCGATGGCTCCGTCCAAAACCCGCAGGGACCGCTCGACCTCTACCGTAAAATCCACGTGTCCCGGAGTATCGATGATATTAATGCGGTGATCGTTCCAGAAACAGGTCGTCGCCGCGGAAGTAATCGTGATTCCCCGCTCCTGTTCCTGCTTCATCCAATCCATCTGCGCCTGCCCGTCGTGCACCTCGCCGATTTTGTGAGTTTTCCCGGTATAATACAATACACGCTCGGTAAGAGTCGTTTTCCCCGCGTCAATATGGGCCATAATCCCGATATTGCGCACCATATGCAGTTCAACCTTTCTTGCCATGAGTATCAATCCTCCTTAGATATTCAACGGGTCTTAAAGATGTTATTGTAATAAAAAAAGAAGAGAAATCAAGTGATTTTTTGCTGCTGTGCGGCCAACTCCCGCAGCGCTCGGATACGGTTCAGCACGGGCGGATGGCTGTAGGAATAGCGCACCTTCCATGGATGCGGGGTCAGATTGGAAAGGTTTTCCACCGTAAGTTTTTTCAACGCCGAAATAAAATCCTCTTCGTGCCCGTACGTAACCGCGGCAAACCGGTCCGCTTCGTACTCATACCGCCGTGAAAACGTGTGGGCGATTATCGAACAGGCGACACTCAGCGGGGTATAGAGAAACCCGAAAAAGATGATGCTCGCATAGACCGACGCCTGCTCCACGCCGAATGCCGCGGCGAGATCTCGGTTACCGATAAAGAACTGCAGGATGTAAAACATCACTCCGGTGGTCGCCGCGGAAAGGATGATCCCTTTGAGAATGTGCTTCTTTTTATAATGACCGACTTCGTGCGCGAGCACCGAAACTAATTCCGGAACGTTGAGCTTTTCAATCAGCGTGTCGAACAGCGCGATCCGTTTATATTTCCCTAAACCGGTAAAAAACGCGTTGGATTTCGTACTTCGTCTGGAGGCATCCATCGTATATACCCCCTGCAGACGAAAATCCTGACTCCGGGCATACTCCTCTATCGCGTTACGCAATTCTCCCTCGGGGAGCGGAACGAATTTATTGAAAAGAGGAAGGATTACCACCGGAGCGATGAACGTCACGAACAGCTGAAACACCATTACCGCGGCCCAGCACCACAACCAGGCCTGCGCGCCGGCGGAGAGAAAAAACCACAACACCCCTGCAAACAACATCCCGCCGAGCACGACTCCCAAAAAAAGTTCTTTCACGAAATCACCGATAAAGGTGCGTACTTTGGTTTTATTGAATCCGTACTTTTCCTCGATCACAAAAGTATGATAGGCGCGAAACGGAAGCGACATGACTTCCGAAAGGAGAAAGACGACGCCGGCAAAGAACAGCCCTGCCGCGAGCGGATTCTCCGTCAAGGCGCGGACGCCCCGGTCCAACAAGCCGAATCCGCCGCACAGGATCACTGCGACGATAATGACCGTGGACACCGTATCTTTGACCACGGAGAACCCGGTATTTTCCTTGAGATACCGCTGAGAAGTCCGATATTTGTCGGGATCATACACCCCGGCGAACTCCCGGGGAAGTTCGGTGGAGACATGCCGGACATTGCGCCACTCTACCAGCGTATCAAGCAGATACCGGCCGACAAGAAATCCCAGTACTAAAATAAGGTATAATTGCTCCATGGGCATCACAAAAAGGAAAGTTATTATATCAGATTCTGGTGCGGTGTCCAGCGGCAGAATTGCCGATTCTTGATCATGCGCTCTCTGGCGCCATGCGCCGCAATGCCGGCGCCCTGATGAAGAACAGCGACCAAGTGGGCGATATTGAGAATTCGGGCGATCTAAAAATAAAGAGCCTGAAACGCAATATTGGGGATAAAGAGAGAACCGCCCCCTTTTTTCGTCCCCTTTTTCAACTTGTATCTTGGCGGGCGATTATCGATTAGCGGGTTCCCCGTCGTCCTCGCACGTTCCTTCCCGCTCGCACGGACGAACGGTCGCGTGACCGGCCAGCCGAAGAACGACATCATCGACGATGGCATAGATACAGGGAAGCACGACCAATGTGAGAAAGGTGGCACACACAATCCCCCACACGATTGTAAGCGCCATCGGTTTTAAAAAAGGATCACCGCCGCCGATCCCGTACGCGGTCGGCGTCAGACCGAACGCGGTGGTAATGGTGGTCAACAGTACGGGGCGCAGACGAAGCCGGCCGGCTTCAATGATCGAATCACGCCGGTCAAACCCCTGCCGGCGCAGGTTGTTGATGAATTCGACCAATACGATCGAATCATTGACGACTATGCCCGTCAGTCCCACGATCCCCATCATCATAAAAAAACTCAACGTATATCCGTGAAAAAAGAACGCCCATACCACCCCGATTAATCCGAAGGGGATAGCCAGCATCACCATCACCGGCTGGACCAGAGAATTAAAATTTGCCGCAAGGATAAGAAAAATAAGAAACCCGGCCAGGATAAACGCCTGGATAAAACTTCTCAGGGAACGCACGTTTTCCTCCTGCTCCCCCGCGTATTCGATTCGGTATCCGGGATACTGCACGGGCATCTCGGAGAATTTTTCCTGGAGCTTGCGGTTGGCCTCGAAAGAGGTGATCGTTTCCGTATCTACTCCGGCCCGGACGGTAATGACCCGTTTGCCGTCTTTGTGGTTAATCCTGGCCAGCGCCACGTCTTCCTCGAGACGGGCCACCCGCGGAAGAGGAATCAGGTCGCCCTGCCGGTTCGGAATCAGGATGTGTGCGAATCCGGCTCTGGTATCGCGGTATTCGAACGGAAACCGCACCCTCACGTCAATTTCTTCCTCGGCCTTCACCGGCCGAATGGACGTAGCCACACCGCCCTTGTAGGCGGTACGGATCGAAGAAGCGACGTCACGTACGGTAAGGAACGCCCGGGCGGCCCGGTTCTTGTCCACTACGATCTTCACCTCTCCCCGGCCCAGTTCATAATCCGTCGCGATATCATGCACCCCTTCCAGAGACTGAAGATAATCTTCCACGTTTTTGGCGATTTCCTCCAGCATGGAGAATTCTTCGCCGATGATCTGCACCGCGACCGGCTTGCCCACAGGAGGCCCGGCTTGGGGTTTTTCAAAATACACTTCTTCAAAACCTTCGATCGCTTCCACCTTTGGCCGCAGCGCTTCAATGATTTCGTTCACGTCCCGTTCCCGTTCCTGATGCGGGGTCAGGTAAACCGTCACCTGCGCGATATGACTGCCTGATTTACCGTAGGGATCAAACCCCCAGGTCTCACCCAACGACCCTACCTGAGTAGTATAGGCGTCGACCTCATGTTCCGGGAGCTTCCCCACCAAAGCTTCGACCTTTTCCACCATTTCATTAGTACGGTAGAGATTGCTCCCCACCGGCATCTCGGCCCGAATATAGAATTCTTCGATCCCTTCTTCCGACCCGAACAGCACGAAAGGCATCCGGGTCATCAGCCATATCGTGGCGCCCAGCAGGGCGAGAAACACCATCAACGCCGTATAGCGCCGACGCAGAACCCGCCGCATCCGCCTGCTGTACCAGTCCCGGAGCCGGTTGATCCAGTGCAGTTCTTTGGAAGTTCCTTCGGAGGGAGGCATCCGCACGAAATCGGCAAAATGCGAGGGCAGAATCACAAACGCTTCGAACAGGGAACATATAAGCGCGATAATGATGACCAGCGGAATCCCCCAGATGAATTTCCCCAGCATTCCTTCCATAAACATCAGCGGTCCGAAGGCGGCGATCGTCGTCACGATAGTGGCGGTAACCGGCTTGGCAACTTCGTTGGTGCCCGCGACCGCGGCCTCGGGCGGAGACAGCCCCCTTTCCAGATGCCGCGAACAGTTCTCGGCGACGATAATGCCGTCATCGACGAGCATTCCCAGTACGATTATCAGTCCGAACATGGTGATCAGATTTACGCTCAGCCCCATAATGCCCATAATGGAAATGGTCGCGGCAAACGCGATGGGAAGGCTCAGCGCGGTAAGGAGCGCGATGCGGTAGTTCAGGAATACCATTAACACGCCACAGACCAGAAGAATCCCCACGATTCCGTTATTCTGCAGGACACCGAGCCGGCGTTTAATATAGTAGGCAATATCGTTGATGTAGGAAACTTTCAGGCGTTCGTCATTCTTCCCGGTGTAATTCCCCACCCGCTCCTTTACCTCCTCGACGATCTTCACCGCGTCGCCGGTGGCGCGTTTGATCACCGTGAGATTCACCGAACGGGATCCATAACTCTTATTGATCACGTCTTCGTCTTCGAAGGTAAACCGGACGCCGGCGACATCCCGAATCCTGAGCCAGTTCCCCGCTTCGTTGGCGCGAATTACGACGTCAGCGACCTCCTCGGCGTCATAGAATTCACCGGTGGTACGGATACTGTATTCTTCTTTTCCTCTGATCGTTCCTCCGGGAATAGTCACGTTCCGCCGCGCCAGCGCTTCCATCACCTCTTCCATACTCACGTGTTTATCCCGCAGGACCTCCGGATCGACTTCAACCCATACCTCCTGATCGCGCCAGCCCAGCCGGGATATGCTCGAAACTCCGGGAATGTCTTCAAGGATATCTTCAAGGCGCTCCGCGTGACCCTGGAGTTCATTTTCGCTGAGCGCACCGCTTAAGGCGACCTGGATGATGGGAATTTCGCCTGAGGTAATCTCAGTCACTATCGGCTCTTCGGCGTCCCCCGGCAGATCAGTCACCCGGTCGACCGCTTGTTTGATCTCATCGACCACTTTGTCCTTGTCTTTGACGTCCTGGGCGATATCCATCCGGACCGTGGAAAAATTGTCTCTGGACGTGGAAATCATCTCTTCGATCCCGTCGACACCCTTGAGTTCTTTTTCCAAAGGGATCGTGACCAGTTTTTCGACCTCTTTCGGCGGCGCGCCCGGATATGCCGTCTGCACCAGCACCACATCATAGGAAACTTCGGGGAACGCCTCCCGGCGGATCTGGTAGATAAACAGGGTATACACGCCGGCGATCAGCACAAACAGCGATATCAAATTCACCAACAGCGAATGTTTTACCGAAAATTCAGAAATCTTCATATAGTTCCCGTTGTGTACGCGCATCCCAATAGCGGGATAACAGCGCGTTTTTGGCCCGGCCCAGGTCGATCCGGCTCAGCCGGTAGGCGTACCACGCCCGGACCTGCTCAAGCCGCGCGTTGAGCACGTCCTCCTGATAGCGGATTATCCGGTCACTGCTGGAGAGCCCGTCGCGGAACCGTTTCTGTTCCGCTTTCAGTTTTTCCGTTTGCAATTCCACCAGCCGCCGCGCCAGCTTCACCCGTTCCGCGTGCGCGTTGACCTGCGCCGCCAGCGTGTGCAGTTCACGGAAAATCTCCCGCTCCACCCGTTTTACGAAAAGAATGTGTTTTTGTTTCAGCGCTTCCGCCTCCGCGTATTCAGCCTCCGCTTTGGTGTTTTCCAGGGGGAACCGGATCGTAACCCCGAAAAACACCGATGAGTTATGCTCGTCACGCACCCCTTCCCAGGCCTCCCCGAAGCGGTCGCTGAGTCCGTTTTTGGCGTATGTCGCTTCAAGATCAATCTGCGGCCACAGCGAATTTTTTTTCATCGCCAGATAAATATTCTGCGAATCCAACGCGGTCCTCGCCCGCTGATAATCCCGGCGCCGAGAAACCGCCTCACGCAACTCCTCCTCCAGCGACACCGTCTCCGGTCCGACGCGCAGTTCGTCCTGCGCGGAAACTCTCCGCTGAAAATCATCTTCATTTAATAAAAACAACAATTGGTTCTTCGCGGTTTCCCGTTCCAGGCGCGCGATGATCGCTTCTGTTTCCCTCGCCTTGACGTTCGCTTGGTGGGCAAACACTTCCGAGGGAATCGCCGTGCCCAATGCCTGTTTCTGCTCGTAGGTCCGTTGGAGCGCCCGCGCGTCGGCCAGCAATTCTTCCCGTACTTTCAGTTCTTCTTCCTGCAGAGCGAGGGTCCAGTAGGCTTCCTGCGCCTCGGCCAGAACCTGTTCAATTTCATCCAGCGACAGCCACCGGGCGCCCTCTACCGCAAGCGCGGCCCGGCGAACACCGTACCTGTCCAGAATACCGAAGAAATTTTTCCCGATCGGCTGCACCAGACTGACCGCGACCTGCCCCTCATGGGCGGGATTCGTCGTGGAAAACGCGGAATCAGTCCAGTCCCGCGCATGCTGTCCTTCCACCGAAAGAGTGGTCCCCGTAGGCAGTGTTTTCTCCAACGAGGCCGAATACAGATTGGTGAGTTTCCTTGTCCCCAGAATGATACTGGCCGGTTTGGTCTGATCATCGGTATACCCGGCATGAAGCGCGAAATAGGTATCGAACAAAGACCGCTCCTTCGGCAGTTCCGTGCGTCCGGCGGCGTATTCATACAAAGCGATTTGCACATCAAGCGAATTCCTCAACACCAAACGGCTGATTTCCTCCAAGGAATATTTTTCCGCCCTCGTCCCCGAAAACGACTTCGAATCGGCGGCGGATACGTCCACTCCGGCGCATACCGGCACCGCCAGCATACCCCACAGGACCGCCTTTAAAAAAAGAGTGACTCTTTTACGCATTTTCACGGCCGGTCATGTTTTTTAATATTTTCCTGAGGATACGCAAATACTCTTCCTGCTCGGCCCGGCTCAAACAGTCTAAGATTGTTTCCCACCTCTGCTGGATCGTCTTACGGAACCGCTCGATGAATTCGGTGCCTTTACGGCTCAGCACCACATACACCACGCGCCGGTCCTGCTGATCTCTTTCCCGCCGCAGATACCCTTTCCGCGTAAGGCGGTCGACCACTCCCGATACCGTCGGCGCGGAAACCTGAAAATTTTCAGCGATATCGGTAAGTTTCGGCCGGTCGCTTTCCGAAATATACATCAGGGTGACAATCTGCCGGTTGGTAAGCTCCTCTATTTCAAAAAAGTTCTGGCGGATACTGACCACCAGCTTCGGGATCAACAGAGAAACTTCCCGGGCGATTTTACGCGCGTGCGTCATATACACACCCCCTACAAATTAATATGGCTAATCTTTAGCCTAGCTAAATATTAACATAAGAAAACTCCTTCGTCAAGGCCCCGGCGCCTCTTTCTATTCCTTTTTTTCCTGTTTTTTCTCTTCTTCGATGATTTTCGCGGCAAGTTCGGAAGGAACCGGCTCATAGCGGCAGAAATGCATGGAAAACGTGGCCCGCCCGCTGCTCAGCGAACGGAAGGTCTGGGAATAGCCGAACATCTCGCCCAGCGGCGCCTCGGCTAAAATAAGTTTCTGCTTGCCCTTTTCTTCGATATTCAAAATTTTCCCGCGCCGGGAACAGATATTCCCCACGAGATTACTCACGTATTCTTCCGGCGCCATGACCTCCAGGGACATATACGGCTCCAGAAGAACCGGCTTCCCCTTCATGAACGCTTCCTTAAAACAGCCGATCGCGGCCATCTGAAACGCCAGATCGGAAGAATCAACCTCGTGATAGGACCCGTCCAGAAGCGTGACGTTGATATCCACTACCGGATACCCGGCGTACACCCCGCGCTTCATGATCGTACGCACCCCTTTCTCCACGGACGGGATATATCCTTGCGGAATGGCCCCTCCTTTTATTTTATTGTCGAAAGAGAAATCCTGTCCCCGTTCCGCCGGAGCAATACTCATGATCACATGGCCGTACTGGCCGTGTCCGCCGGTCTGCTTGACGTGCTTATATTCTCCTTCCACCTCTTCGGTGAGCGTTTCCCGGTAGGCCACTTTGGGCGGACTGACTTCGGCGTTCACCTTAAATTCCTCTTTCAGCCGTTCCACGATTATTTCCAGATGCAATTCTCCCATTCCGGAGAGAAGGATCTCTTTCGTTTCTTTGTTGGTTTCCACGGAAAAGGTGGGGTCCTCTTCCACCAATTTCATGATTGCCTTGTTCAATTTATCCTGGTCCTGACGGGATTTCGGTTTAATACTAATCGACATCACCGGCTCCGGAAATTCCATCGTTTCCAGCAGCAGCGGACGTTCGCCGGCGCACAGCGTATCGCCGGTCACCGTTTGAGAAAACCCGATCGCCGCGGCGATATCACCGGCGTACACCCGTTTCCGGTTTTCCTTCTGATTGGCGTGCAGCTGAACAATTCTGCCCACCCGTTCCTTTCTCCCTTTATTCACGTTCATCACGTACGTCCCCGACTCGATATATCCCGAATATACTCTGAAATACACCAGTTTCCCCACATGCGGATCCGACTGAACCTTAAAGGCGAACCCGGCAAAAGGCTCCTCCAGCGACGGAGAGACGGTAATGCTCTTCTCTTCGTCGGAAGGGTCCGTTCCCAGCACCGGAGGCAGGTCAACCGGTGCCGGCAAAAACAGATTCACCGCGTCCAGAAGCTGCTGCACGCCTTTGTTTTTTAACGCCGAACCACACAGCACCGGCACCAGCTTATTGACCACGGTCCCGCTGCGGATCGCGCCACGCAGTTCATCCTCGCTTAACGAGTTTTCATTTTCCAAATATTTCTCCATGAGCTTTTCGTCGGTCGCGGCCGCGCGTTCCGCGAGCAGATGACGATACTCCTGTGCTTTCTCTTTATATTCCTCCGGGATTTCAGCCTTCTTGACCTTTTTCCCGTCGGATCCGTCCTCAAAGATACAGGCCTGCATTGAAATCAAATCGATGATCCCGTGGAACTCACTCTCGGCGCCGATGGGTATCTGCAGAGGAACGATCGCGATGCTGAATTTTGTTTCGATATCCTTCAACACCCCGTAAAAATTCGCGCCCAGCCGGTCCATCTTATTGATGAACGCGATCTTAGGCACGTGATATTTATTTGATTGATGCCACACGGTTTCCGACTGGGCCTCTACCCCGCCCACGGCGCAAAACACCATCACCGCGCCGTCAAGGACCCGCAGCGATCGTTCAACCTCAGCGGTGAAATCTACGTGGCCAGGCGTATCAATAATATTGATCCGTACGTCATCCCAAAAGCAGGTGGTCGCCGCCGAAGTAATCGTAATCCCCCGTTCCTGCTCCTGTTTCATCCAGTCCATTTGCGCCTGTCCGTCGTGCACCTCGCCGATCTTATGCGATTTTCCCGTATAATACAACACCCGTTCGGTCAAGGTCGTCTTCCCGGCGTCGATATGTGCCATGATCCCGATATTCCGGACCTTGTGCAGATTCTTGGCGACTTCATCCAGCTCCTTTTTCAGTTCCGGATCGATCTCTTTTCGCTGATCCGCCCCTTCGCTCATGGCCTTTGCCGCAGGCGCCTTGCTCTCCTCCTCAGATTCATCCGGGACTTCTGTTCCCCCTTCTTCTTTTTCCGGCTCATCAGATCCCTTGCGGACTTTCCCTTCGGCTCCTTCCCGGGATTCTTCCCCTTCCGAAGACGAGGGAGCCTTTTCCGCGGCACCCTGCGCTTCCTGTTCTTCTTCTGCATCCGTCCCGCCGTCCTCTTCCGGCACGGAAGCCCGGGCCTCATTTGGTATTGCCTCAGCTTGAGCTTTCCCCGAAGCTCCTGCCGGTGCGGGCTCCGCTGGGACCTCGGCATCCTCCGCTCCGGCTGAATCGGCTTTTTCCTCTTCCGCGGCGTCGACACTGCCGGAATCCGCACCCGGTTCTTCATCGGCCTTTTCTTGCCGGACAGCGTCCGCCGCAGGCGCTTTGTCTTCTGCGTCGTCGCCGGAAGCCTCATTCCCCGCAGCTACGGTCTCGGTTTCCGGCGGTTTTTCGCCCGCCGCAGAATCACCGCCGCCATCGCCCTCGGCGCTCTCCACGGTTTCTCTCCCGGCGTCTGCTCCTTCCTCTCCCAACAGCCGCGCTAAATGCTCCTTCTGCCTCTTATACTGTCGCATCTGCTCGTCGCGTTCCAGGTACAGCTTCTGCTTGAGCTCGTGATCTTTTTCTAATTTTTCATATTCCTGCCGCAGGCTCTCGTACTGCTCTTTTATTTTTTCGAATTCCGCTTTGGATACCCATTCACTCTGCTCCAGCTTCCGCTGAAGCTGATTTGATTTCATTCGCAGCGCCTTGATCTCGCTGGTATTGGATTCGAGCGTGCTTTTAATCTCCCGAAGTTCATCGTCACGCTCTTTCACCTCCTCGTCCAGCTGCGCGATACGCTTTTCGGCGTCGTCCAAAGACCGCTGAAGATTGACCTTTTTGGAAAATTCCTTTTCCAGCTCCTTTTCTTTTTTCAGAAATTTTTCTTTTAATTGCCGATTCTCTTCGACCATTTTTTCCATCTTTTCATGCTCGTGCGCATCCCATTTTTTCTGCCGGTCAAGCTCCTCCGCGAGATCCTTCTTTTTTTCGCGCAGCTGCTCCTGTTCCTTCTGCGCGGAGGAAAGCTTCCTTTTCATCTCCTCGTTCTTTTGCTTCAGCTCCACCCCTTCTTCCTTGAAAAACTCGGCGCGGCGGCGCTGCTCCTCAACCAACGCCTTATAATTCTCCCTCTGCTCCCGTTTCTTGCGTTCTTCAGGACTGTAGAACAGGTAATATACCAGTCCAAGCGCACCGACCATTAAAATGATGAATATCAGTTGCATCACGGCTTTTTTCTCCTCATTCTCCCCATTTGTCCACCCCGGGGGTGGACAAATGGGGGCTCAGCTCATTCATACAGAAGGTGCTTGATCCGCGCCAGTTTCCGCTGGTCATCGATCCGCTCCTCGGTAAAGCGCCGGTACTGCGCGGGTAAGATCTCCAGGTATTCGTCTTTGGCGCATATGTGCGTTTCAGACGCACCCTGCCCCAAATATTCCCGGTAGGACGAATATTCCCAGTCCTGCGGTCTCTCGACTAGCCCGGCGGTCACCGGATTCAGGTGCAGATACCGGGTCAAATGCAGCAGCTGCTCATCCGTTTCCACCCGCACGTTCTTGAACCGGCCTTCCCATAACGGTCCTCTGCGGGAATGGGCGGTATTGAAATAGCGCGCGTAACTATTGGCGATATTGTTCATGAACAGAGAGATCCCGTCTTCGGCCCGCTGCGCGAGCACCAAATGAATATGGGTCGGCATCAGGCAATAGGCCACGACCGCGACGCCCTCCTTCTCTACGGACCGGCGCGGCGGACGATGCTTGCGCTGTACGAACCGGGAGAACTTCTCGCGCGGATCTGTCTGCCGGTAGTAGGTGATCGCGTCGATCATCCGGCCGTATTCGCCGGCGGTGGTAAAAATCTCATACCCGGCAATACTCTTATTAAATACGTGATAGAGGTGACCGCTGACCAGCGGACAGGGACGCTTCATAGTTCAAGTATACCCTATCGGGCCTGAATTTGTCCACCCCCGGGGTGGACAAATGGGGGGAAAAGTGAAAGGGTTTACGGAGCTTCGGCACAGCCGATGGTCACGGTGATCGTCTGCTCGGTCTTCTCGGTATTGGGATTAGGCGCGACAAACTGCAGGTAGAGAGCCCGTTCTTCGCCGGCCGGCACGCTTTCGGCATTCGTCGCAAACCCGGCGAAAATCGCGCTGGTCGCGCTCACTTCCGACGTGGTGGCCACGTCGTCGGAGGCAAAATCAAACTGTCCGGGCACGTCGGACGTACCGCAGAAGATACACTTCATCACGTAAATATCATTCCCCGCGGAGCTGCCCGAACTCCATGCCGCCGGATCGGTGAGCTGGGCGGAAAACTGTTCGTTCACATCGCCGTCGTTCTCGATCGTGATCTTATCGGCCGAATCCATGGTCACCGTCTCCCCGGCACCGACGATCCCGGGAATATTCCACTCCGCCGGGACCGGATCGGTAATGAGAATACTGATCGTCTTGGTAATATCCGGCGCGTTGATCGCCTGCGAAGAATCCGTGGGTACGGGATCGGTCCCCAGCGACACCGCGCTGTCGCCGCCCTCAGAGGCGGTAAAATAATAGGACAGGTTATCCATGACCCCGGCCGGATCCCAGGCAAAGGTCGTATCGTAATAATAGATCTTGCCGTCGCTATAATCGGTATCACCGGGATCCTCTTCAAGCATCGCGTATCCGGTCCACGCCCCCAGCCCGTTCTCGTCCAGATGGACCTGAATGCTGTCCGGCGCCTGATCACCGTAATGGGTGTACCTGACCCGGTAGCTAAAGGTGGTGGTCGTCCCGCCGATTTCCGGATCAAGCCCGTCGCCGGTATAGGCAGCGATATCGCCTACCCACTCCAGCAGAGGAACGCTCAACGCGTTTAAGTTCTCATCGGCCCCGATATCCGGCGGATCGGCCCGGGCATCGCCGTCAAAATCCGTGGTATACCCGGCAATGGCGTTACCCTGCTGCTGACACAGCGAATCATCCTGGATATGGAGATCGGTGGACGAAGTAAACTGGGGATCCCGGGAAATCGAATTTGCATCCTGGCCGGTGCCGCTCACCCAGTCGCTGAGCTCGGCATAGGAACTGCCGCCCTGTCTGCCGGCCTGCGCGTTGTTCGGCGCGTAAAAATCGTTGTAGTCGGACGTGTAATTGGAATCGGCCGAATAAAAACAGTAATCCCCAGTGCTATTGGAACTGATGGACATGATATTGTTCTGAAAATCATTCCCGGTCCCCTGGTAATTATAGATACAGTAGTCATTGACGATCGATACCGAGTTATAATACACTTCGGCATTCGTATTCCGGTACAGATAAATCCCGTAGCCCCCGTTCATGCCGTAGATCATGTTGTTGTACACTTTGACGGCGGCACTGTACCGGAAATAAATACCGAACCGGTCACCCTCCAGCGTGTTGTTTCTGATCTCATTGTCATTACAATTGTCGTCAAGATAGATATTCGCGTAATTCCCGCTGGTCCCGACCCCGGAAATGTAGTTGCCGTCAATCACGTTATTGGTCGCGTAGTTATGCAGGTAGATCCCGTGTTCGGTACAGGAGGTGATATCAAATCCCTGAATGGTGATGAAGTCGGCGCTGTTGAGATCAAACCCGTAGGTGCTGCCGTTGACCGTCACGGTTTCACCTAAAGCCTCCTGGAAGGTAATGGTATTGGAGGAACTGGCGCCGTTGACCTCCTCCAGAGATACCTCCTCCACGTAGGTCCCGCTGTAGACGTCAAACGTCACCGCTCCGCCGACCCCCCGGTTGACCAGGTCACTCACCGCGGCGGTGAACGACACATAATCGCCGCTGCCGTCGGTCTTGATCGTGTATGTCCCCGATAACGGGGCCGGTTTGGGGTTTAAGTTTTCGTCGGCCCCGATGTCCGGCGGATCAGCCCGGGCATCCCCGTCGTAATCGTCGCTGTAACCGGCCAGGGCGGTCCCGGTATTCTGACAGGGCGATCCGTCGCCGATATGCAGATCGGTGGTGCTGGTATAGAGCGGATTGGAAGAAAACGAGTTGGCGTCCTGGCCTGTGGCAGTCTGCCAGTCGGACAGCGTAGACTGCACTCCTCCGTAATAGCCGATGCTTGCGCCGTTGGGCGCGTACATATCGTTGTAGTCGGAGGTGAACGGGTACGAAGCGATATTGCCGTCCTGGTTATAAAAACAGTAATGCCCGCTGTTGGTGGAATGATTGTACAGAATGTTATTTTGAAAATCGTTATTGGAACCCTGGAATTTCAAAACACAGCGAACCGCCATATAGATACTGTTGAAATAAAACTCGGTATCGTCACAGCGGTAGATATAGGCGCCGTATCCGGAAGTATCATAAATCATATTATTGTAAACCTTGGTGCCGTCGGCGTAATACAGGTACACCCCGTAGTAGTCTGCGGCGATCTCGTTGCCGGAAATCTCATTGTCATCACAACTCGTATCGATCCGGATCCCCGCGTAGTTGCCGCCGCTGCCGACGTTGTAGATATAATTTTCCCGGATCACGTTATTCGTCGCCCCGTCGGTGAGGTACACCCCGTGATCAGTGGTCGAGGTAATATCGAACCCTTCTAACCGGATATAATCAGCCCCGTCCAGAAAAAAGGCGTACTGATCCCCGTTTACCAGCACCGTTTCTCCGGCCGCCTCCCGGAAAGTAATGGTGTTTGCCGCGCTGGCGCCGGCAATCGGGCCGATCTCGACCTCTTCCACGTAGTTAGCCCCGCCGTCGTCGTAGACGTCAAAGGTCACCGCGCCGTTGACCCCCAGTACTTCCAGATCGTCCACGGCCAGCGCAAACGAGGTATAATCGCCGGTCCCGTCCTGGTTAATCGTATAGCCGCCGCTCATCGGCGGAGGTACGGGGTTGGTGTTCTCGTCGGCGCCGATATCGGGCGTCGCAGCGCGGGCGTCGCCGTCGAAGTCATCACTGATCCCGGCGGCGGATATCCCCGCGCCCTGACAGGGGGAGGCATCGGCAATGTGCAGATCGTCTGCCGCGGTAAAACGCGGGTTCCGGTCGATGGAATTGGCGTCCTGCCCCGTGGCCGCCTGCCAGTCAGCCAGAGTTTCCTCATCGGATCCGTTATTGTAAGCCACGTGGGCGCCGGAAGGCGTATAGAAATCGTTGTAATCAGAGGTATACGGATAAGAGCCGATCGCGCCGTCCATACGCAGACAGTAATCATTGGCGTTGGTTGACACATTGGCAAACACGTTATTCTGAAAATCATTGCCCAAACCGCGGTATTTTCGCAGACAGTAATCGCCGTCGTGCCGGATACTGTTAAAATAAAACTCGGTGTTGTCACAGCGGTTCAGATAGACACCGTAGTTGCCGGCGTTGTAAATCATGTTGTTGTAGATTTTATTCCCGTCGGCAAAGTACATGTAGATCCCGTAATAATCACCGTCGATCTCGTTCCCCGCGATTTCATTGTCGTCACAGCTGGTATCGAGCCGGATCGCCGCGTAGTTGCCGCCGGATCCGGTACTGTAGAAATAGTTGCCTTTGATCACGTTATTGGTCGCGCCGTTGACCAGATACACCGCCTCTTCGCTGGTCGAGGTGATGGTAAAGCCTTGAAGGGTAATGTAGTCGGCTCCGTCAAAATAAAACGCGTTGGCATCACCGTTGACCAGCACGCTTTCCCCGGCGGCTTCACGGAAGGTGATGGTATTACTTGAACTTGCTCCGGCGATCTCGCCGATCTCGACCTCTTCCACGTAGTTAGCCCCGCCGTCGTCGTAGACGTCAAAGATCACCGCTCCGCCGACGCCCAGCAATTCGAGATCCGCCACGGCCAGGGTAAAGGACGTGTAATCCCCGCTGCCGTCCTGATTAATGGTATAGTTTCCGCTCATCGGCGGGGGAACGGGATTGGTGTTCTCGTCGGCGCCGATATCGGGCGTCGCGGCGCGGGCGTCGCCGTCGAAGTCATCACTGATCCCGCCGGCAGAAGTCCCCGCGCCCTGACAGGGGGAGGCGTCGGCAATGTGCAGATCGTCTGCCGCGGTAAAGCGCGGGTTCTGCGAAATGGAATTGGCATCCTGCCCCGTCGCGGTCTGCCAGTCACTCAGAGCCGCCTGGTCGCTTCCGTAATAGCCGATACTGGCGCCGTTGGGCGCGTACATGTCGTTGTAGTCGGCGGTGAACGGATAGGTCGCGATGTCGCCGTCCTGGACATAAAAACAGTACCGGTTTGACGCGGTATAGGAATTGTACAACACATTATTCTGGAAATCATTACCCGTACCGCGGTATTTTTGAATACAGCGGCCGTTATCGTTGCTGATCGAATTAAAATAGCAGTCAGTGTTATTGGCCCGGTTCATGTACACGCCGTAGTAATCCACGCCGTAGATCATGTTGTTGTAAATCGTGGTACCATCGGCGAAATACAGGTACACGCCGTAATAATCACCGTCGATCTCGTTCCCCGCGATTTCATTGTCGTCACAGCTGGTATCGAGCCGGATCGCCGCGTAGTTGCCGCCGGAACCGATCCCGTAGAGATAATTGTCCTCGATCACGTTATTGCTCGCCCCGCTGGTTAAATAAATCCCGTGCTGGGTCGTGGACGTGATGTCAAAGCCCTGTATCGTCACGTAATCGGCACCGTTGAGATAAAAAGCGTAGGTATCACCATTAATTGCCACACTTTCCCCCGCCGCCTCCTGAAAAGTGATCGTATTGGCCGCGCTCGCCCCGCTGATTTCACTCAATTCGACTTCTTCCGGGTAAGTCGCGCCGCCGTCATCATACACGTCAAACACGACCGCACCGCCCACGCCGAGCAGATTCAAATCGCTCACCGCGTCGGAGAAAGAGGTATAATCCCCGGTCCCATCCTGTTTAATCGTGTAATTACCGCTCATCGGCGGCGGAGGCGGGTTGGTATTCTCGTCGGCGCCGATGTCCGGCGTGGCCGCGCGGGCGTCATCATCGTAGTCATCACTCACGCCGCCGGCGGAGGTCCCCGCGCCCTGGCAGGGCGAGGCGTCGGCAATGTGCAGATCAGAGGTAGACGTAAACAGCGGGTTCTGCGAAATGGAATTCGCATCCTCCGACGTCGCGGTCTGCCAATCGCCCAGAGTGGATTGTGCGCTTCCGTAGTAGCCGATCGAGGCGCCGTTGGGCGCGTACAGGTCGTTGTAATCGGAGCTGAACGAATAGGTCGCTTTATCGCCGTCAGCGTTGTAAAAACAGTAATATCCGGAGTTTGTGGAATTGTTATACAAAATATTATTTTGAAATTCATTCCCCGTGCCGCGGTATTTGTACAGAGAACGGCCGATGTCGCTATAGACCGAATTAAAATACACCCCGGTATCGTCGCAGCGGTTCATGTAAATCCCGTAGTAGTTCACCTCGTAAATCATATTGTTGTACACCTGTGTCCGGTCCGCCAGAAGCAGGTAGAGACCGTAATAGTCCCCTTCGATCGTATTCGCCGACACTTCGTTATCGTGACAGCCGGTATCGATCCGGACGCTGGCGTAATTCCCCGAAGTACCGGCATCGTATATATAGGTGTCGCGCAGAATGTTGTTGGTCGCGCCGTTGGTCATATACACGCCGTGCTCGGTACAACTGGTAATCTCGAAATCTTCAATTATGACGTAGTCAGCCCCGTTAAGATAAAAACCGTACACATCGCCGTTCACCAAAACGCTTTCCCCGGCGGCTTCGCGAAAGGTAATGGTATTGGAAGAGCCTGCACCCACGATTTCCGGAATCTCCACCTCTTCGGTATAAGTACCTCCGCCGTCGTCGTACACGTCGAAGGTCACCGCGCCGCTCACGCCCAGGGCGTCAAGGTTATCGACCGCGAGACTAAACGAGGTATAGTCTCCGGAACCGTCCTGATTAATCGTGTAACTGCCGCTCATCGGCGGCGGCGGGGCGTTGAGATTTTCATCGGCGCCGATATCGGGCGTCGCCGCGCGCGCGTCGCCGTCATAATCGTCGCTGATCCCGCCGGCGGAAATCCCGGCACCCTGGCAGGGGGAAATGTTCTGAATGTGCAGATCGTCGGCGGCGGTAAAGCGCGGGTTCTTGGACAGCGAATTAGCGTCCTCGGCCGTCGCGGTCTGCCAGTCGGCCAGCGAAGCCTGAGCCCCGCCGTAATAGCCGGCACTGGCCCCGGAGGGCACGTAAAAATCATTGTAATCGGAGGTGAACGAATAGCTGGCCTTGTCCCCGTCCCCGTTATAAAAACAGTAATGGCCGGAGTTGGTCGAAGTGTTGGAAAGGATATTGTTCCGGTAATCGCCGTTTGCCCCCTGGTACTTATAGAGACACCGGCCGCCGTCGTTGTCGATCGAATTAAAGAGAAACTCCATGTCGTCACAGCGGTAGATGTACACGCCGTAGTACCCGACGTCGTAGATCATGTTGTTATAGATGCTGGTTCCGTCGGCGTAGCGTAAGTAGAGTCCGTACCGGTCGCCGACAATTTCGTTTCCGGCAATCGTATTATCGTCACAGTCGGCGTCAACGCGGATCCCGGCATAGTTACCCGAGGTGCCGACCGTATGGATATAATTGTTCTGGATCGTATTATTGGTGGCGTAATCATCGAGGTAAATCCCGTGTTCGGTACAACTGGTGATTTCAAACCCGTCGATCGTCACGTAATCGGAATCGGACAGATAAAACCCGTAAGTGTCTCCATCCACAGTCACATCCTCGCCCGGAAATTCCCGGATAGCGATCGTATTGGATGAGCTCGCTCCCGGGATATCCTCCAAATTGACCTGCCCGGAATACATCCCGTCATAGACATCGATCCGCACCCAGCCGGACACGCCTTCGTCATTTAAATCGCTGGCCGCCTGCGTGATCGCGGTGTAATTTCCGCCGCCGGCGGCAATGACCGTGTACACTCCGCTCATCGGCGTGGAACCGCCCAGATTTTCGTCGGCGCCGATGTCCGGCGGCGTGCCCCGGGCTTCCCCGTCGAAATCGGTGGTGAACCCCGCAATCCCGGCTCCTTTGGCCAGACAGGAAGAGCTATTGCTGATATGGAGGTTGGTGGAACTTAAGAAATCGGGATCGCTGGAGATCGAATTGGCATCTTCCGACGTCGCCGTCTGCCAGTCGGACAGCGAAGCCTGGGCCCCGCCGTAATACCCGACGCGGGCGTTGGGCGCGTAAAAATCGTTATAATTTGAGGTAAAGGTATACGTGCTCTTGTCGCCGTCGGCCACAAAGAAACAGTAATAACCGAGGTTATTCCCCACCTGGAAGACGGCGTTGTTGCGGAATTCGTTGTTGGTCCCTTGATTTTTGTAAATACAGCGGTTGACTTCCTGACGGATCGAATTGTAATAAACCTCGGTATTATCGGCATCATCCATGTAGATCGCTGCGTAACTGGCATCGGCAATCATATTGTTATCGATCACCGTGCCGTCGGCGGAATTCAGATAGACCCCGTACCGGTCGGCGGTCATCCGGTTGGCGCTGACCGTATTATCGTTACTGGCGGTGTCGATGTACACGCTGGAATAGTTGCCGCCGGTTCCGGTCCCGTAAAGATAGTTGCCGGTAATCGTATTGTCGGTCGCGGCATTATCCAGCAAGACGCCGTCCTGCGTGCAGTCAGTCAGCTCAAATCCCTGGATGGTGATATAATCGGCACCGTCTAAATGGACCACGTTCTCCTCGCCTTCTGCGTCCACGGTCACGTTCTCTCCGGACGCCTCCTGGATGGTGATCGTATTCGCCGCGCCGGCTCCGGTCACCGCCGAAAGGTCGATCGTCTCGGCATAGGTACCCGAATACACGTCGATCGTCACCGCGCCGCTCACCCCCAGCGCTTCCAGATCGTTCACTGCCGCGCCGATGGACAGATAGTCCCCGCTCCCGTCCTTTTTCACGGTATAGGTGCCGCTCATGGCGTTCCCGGCGCTGGTATTCTCATCGGCACCGATGTCCGGGGTCGCAGCGCGGGAATCACCGTCGTAATCGCCGCTGATGCCGCCAATCGCGGTCCCCTGTCCCTGACAGGCCGAATTATAGCCGATATGCAGGTCCTGAGGACTGCCGAACTGCGGGTCGCCGCTGATCGAATTGGCGTCTTCGGCGGTCGCGGTCTGCCAGTCGGCCAGCGCCGCCCGGGCCGACCCGTAATAACCGGCACTGACGCCGTTGGGAGCATAGAAATCGTTATAATCGGACGTGAACGAGTAGGTCGCCTTGTCGCCGTCCTGATTAAAGAAACAATAGTAATTCGCGTTGGCCGACGTATTCGATAAGATATTGTTCTGAAAATCGTTGTTGCTCCCCTGGTTCTTGTGGATACAACGGCCGAAGGTATTGGAGATCGAATTGAAATGCACGTCAACGTTCGATACCTGATAGAGGTAGACCCCGTAATAATCACTTAAGATCATGTTATTGAGGAGCGTGTTGTTGCCGGAATTGTCGTCGAGCCGGATCGCCGCGTAGTTGCCTTCGGCTCCGACGTCATGTATATAGTTACCCTCGATCGTGTTGTAGCGGGCGAAATTCGTCAGGTACACCCCGTGCTGGGTGCTCTCATACATTTCAAATCCGCGAATCGTGACGTAATCGGTATCATCCAGATACCAGATATAGGTACTGCCGTTGGCGTCGATCTCCACGCTCTCGCCGGAGGCCTCCTGAATGATGATCGTATTGGCCGCACTCGCTCCCGGGATCTGCTCCATATCGACCTGCCCGGTATAGGTTCCCGAATACACGTCCACCGTCACCGCGCCGTTGACCCCGTTGCTTTCCAGGTCGCTCACCGCGGCGATAATCGTCAGGTAATCCCCGCTGCCGTCGGTCTTCACCGTGTAGGTCCCGCTCATTGCCGCCGGCGGCGGATTCAAATTTTCATCGGCGCCGATGTCCGGAGTGGCCGCCCGGGCGTCCCCGTCGTAATCATCACTGATCCCGCCGGCTGAGATACCCGCCCCCTGGCAGGGAGAGACGTCCTCCAAATGCAGGTCACTGTCACTTGCGAAATAGGGATTGGTCGAGATCGAATTGGCATCCTGGGAAGTCGCGGACTGCCAGTCCGAAAGCGTGTCCCGGACCGAATTGTAATATCCGGCCGAAGCGCCGTAGGGCGCGTAAAAATCATTGTAGTCGGACGTGAAGGGGTAGGTGGCGATGTCGCCATCGCCGTTATAAAAACAGTAATCTCCGGCATTGGTCGACGTCAATGACAATATGTTGTTTTGGAAATCATTGTCACTGCCGCGGAATTTGTAAATACAGTAATCATTATCGATATGGATTGAGTTGAAATAAAATTCTCCTTCGTCACAGCGATTGATGTACAAACCAAAATCCCCGACCCCGGTGATCATGTTGTTGTACACGCTCAGATTATCCGAATACTGCATGTACACGCCGAAGCGGTCGCCGTCGATCCGGTTATTGCTTATCTCGTTGTCATGACAGTTGTTGTCCAGATATACCCCCGCGTACCCTCCGGAATCGCCCACACTGTGAATGTAATTTTCGGTAATGATGTTATTCTGTGCGCCGTTGGTCAGGTATATTCCGTGCTCATCGGCATTGGTGATCTCAAACCCGCTCAAAGTCAGATAATCGGTCCCGTCCAAAAAAAACACGTAAATATTCCCCTCGACTACCACGGTCTCCCCGGAGGCCTCCTGAATGGCGATCGTATTGGCCGCGCTCGCTCCGGGGATCTCGCCGATATCGACCTGGCTCATGTAGGTTCCCGAATACACGTCGATCGTCACCGCACCGCTGACTCCCTTGCTTTCCAAGTCGCTTACCGCGGCAACGATCGTCAGGTAATCGCCGCTGCCGTCCTGTTTGACAGTATAGGTCCCGCTCAACGCCGCCGGCGGAGGATTCGGGTTCTCGTCGGCGCCGATATCCGGGGGATCGGCCCGGGCGTCGCCGTCGTAATCATCAGTGTACCCGGCCAACGCGGTCCCCGCGCCCTGACAGGGCGAGGCATCCTGAATATGCAGATCGCTGGATGAGGTAAACTGCGGGTTTTGGGAAATGGAATTGGCGTCCTCAGCCGTCGCCGTCTGCCAATCGTTCAACGTCACCCGCGCGCTACCGTAATAGCCGATATTGGCCCCGACCGGCGCATACAGGTCATTGTAATCAGAGGTAAATGAGTACGTTGCTTTATCCCCGTCGGCGTTGTAAAAACAGTAAAAGCCCGAATTGGAAGAATAATTGTACAACACATTGTTCTGGTATTCGCCGTTGGTTCCCTGGTATTTGTACAGACAGCGGTCGCCGTCGATGTAGACCGAGTTGAAATTGCACTCGATGTCATCGCAGCGATAGATGTAAATCCCGTAATCATAGCAGTCGCTGATCATGTTATTGTGAATCCTGGAATCATCGGCATAGCGCAGATACACGCCGAAGCGGTCGCCTTCAATCCGGTTGCCTTCAACCTCGTTGAAATCGCAGTTCTCGTCGATCCGGATTCCGGCATAACCGCCGGTCGTGCCGACGTCGTGGATATAATTGTTGCTGATCACATTATTATTCGCGGCGTTTTCCAAAAAGATCCCGTGCTCATCAGTACCGGTAATCTCAAACCCCTCGATCACGATATAATCGGCTCCATCCAGATAAAAACCATAAGTATCTCCCTCCACCACTACCGTTTCCCCCGCGCTTTCCTTAAACGTCACGGTATTGGAGGAACCGGCACCGGTGATTTCAGATATGGCAACCTCGCTCATGTAGGTACCCGAATATACATCGATGATCACCGGGCCGTTAACGCCGTTGAATTCCAGATCGGACACTGCCGCAACGATCGTCAGGTAATCCCCGCTGCCGTCCTGTTTCACGGTATAGGTGCCGCTCATCGGCACCGGCGGCGGATTCAGGTTTTCATCGGCACCGATATCCGGCGGTGTACCGCGCGCGTCCCCTTCGAAATCCGCCGTGTACCCGGCCAGCGCGGTCCCTGAATTCTGACAGGGCGAGACATCCTCAATATGCAGATCGTCAACGGCCACGAACTGCGGATTCTGGGAAATGGAATTGGCGTCCTGGCCCGATGCGCCCTGCCAGTCGGACAGCGTGGCCCGCACACCCCCGTAGTAGGCAACGTTGGCCCCGTTTGGCGCGTAGATATCGTTGTAATCGGAAGTAAACGGGTAGGAGCCCACGTCGCCGTCGAACCGCATACAGTAATGGCCCGTGTTCGTCGAGTAGTTATAAAAAATATTGTTTTTTATGTCGTGATTGGACCCCTGGTATTTGCGGAAACAGTAATCCTGATCGATCGATACCGAATTATAGTGCACCTCGGCGTCGTCGCCGCGGAACAGGTAAATCCCGTAATTATTCACACCGGTAATGAGGTTATTGGCCACCACCGCCCCGTCGGCATAGCGCATATAGATCCCGTTATTGTCACCGTCGATCTCATTGCCCAGGATCGAATTATCATCACAGTTATCATAGACATACACCCCGGACGCGCCGCTGGAAGTCCCGATGTTGTAAATATTGTTGCCTTCAATGGTATTATTATTCGCCCCGTTTTCCAGGAAAACCCCATCCTGGGTCACGTTGGTCATATCGAACCCTTTGACCGTCAGGTAGTCGGTCCCGTCCAGATGAAACACATACGTATTTCCCTCCACGGTGACGGTCTCGCCGCTCGCTTCCTGGATAGTGACCGTATTGGCCGCGCTCGCCCCGGGGATCTCTCCAATGTCCACCTGGCTCATATAGGTCCCCGAATAGACATCCACGGTGACCACGCCGCTGACCCCTTTGCTCTCCAGATCGCTCACCGCGGCCACGATCGTCAGGTAATCGCCCGAACCGTCGGGCTTCACGGTATAGGTACCGCTCATCGGCGCGGGAGGCGGATTCAGATTCTCGTCGGCACCGATATCCGGCGGAGTAGCGCGGCTGTCTCCGTCGTAATCGGTGGGATACCCGCCGATTGCCACTCCGGCTCCCTGACACCCCGAAACATCCTGAATATGCAGATCGGTCCCGCTCACGAAAAACGGATTCTCGTTGAGCGAATTGGCATCTTCCGAAGTCGCGGCCTGCCAGTCAGAAAGGGTTGTCTGAGCGCCGGCATAATAGCCGATAGTGGCTCCGGCCGGGGCGTAGAGATTATTGTAATCCGAATTAAACGTGTAGGTAGCTTTATCGCCACGGGCGTAAAAACAATAGTCTCCCGAGTTCCCGGAGGTAAGATGCATGATGTTGTTTCGGAAATCTCCGTTCGTACCCTGGTAGCGATACAGACAGATGTCGTCATCCAGATACAGGGAATTAAAATACATTTCGGTATCGTCACAGCGGTACAGGTACACGCCGTAGTTCCCGACGTTATAAATCATATTATTATAAATCTGTATGCCGTCGGCATACCGCAAATACATCCCAAACAGATCACCGTTGATCTCATTGCCGCGAATCACATTGTTGTCGCAGTTATCGTGCACTCTGATCCCGGTATAGTTCCCGGAAGTCCCGACGTTATAAATATAGTTTCCGCTGATCACGTTGTTGCCGGCGCCGTTCTCCAATAAAATCCCGTGCTCACTGCAGTTAGTAATATCAAAACCGTCAAGGGTAATGTAATCGGCCCCGTCCAGATAAAATACGTAGGTGCCTCCTTCCACGGTCACCGACTCCCCGGCGGCCTCCTGGATGATGATGGTGTTGACCGCGCTGACGCCGGCAATTTCGGCAATGTCGACCTGGCCCATGTAGGTACCCGAATACACGTCGATCGTCACCGCCCCGCTCACTCCGCTGAATTCTAAATCGCTGACTGCGGCAATGATCGTCAGGTAATCGCCGCTGCCGTCCTGTTTGACAGTATAGGTCCCGCTCATTTTCGCCGGGGCGGGGTTGAGATTTTCATCGGCACCGATATCCGGAGGCGTACCGCGCGCGTCGCCGTCGTAATCAGCACTGACCCCGGCAACGGCATTACCTGCGCCTTGACAGGGTGAGTTATCCTGGATATGGAGGTCGGTTGAGGACACAAACTGGGGATTGAGGGCAATGGAATTGGCATCCTGCCCGGTAGCCGCCTGCCAGTTGGCCAGAGTACTTTGGGCGCCGCCGTAGTAACCGGTACTCGCGCCGGCCGGCGCGTAGAAGTCGTTATAATCGGAGGTGAATCCGCTTCCCTGGGCGTAGATACAGTAATACCCGGCGTTGGTCGAGGTGTTGAGCAACACGTTATTTTCAATCGTGTTCCCGCTGCCGTTGACTACCCGCAGGCACCGGCCGAAGGTGTGATAGACTGAATTGAAATAGACATCGGTATTGGAAGTAACATCCAGATAGATCCCATAATAATCACCAAGGATCATGTTATTTACAATACTGTTGCCGGCAGTGTAGGCGTCACAGTACACGCCCGAATAATTACCACTGTTGCCGATGTTATGGATGTAGTTCTTGCTGATGGTATTGTAATTGGCGTAGTTGGAAAGGTATACCCCGTGCCGGTTGGTGTTGGAGATATCAAACCCTTCGATCGTAACGTAATCGGCACCGTCTAAATGAAACGCGTAATCACTGCCCTCGACCGCCGCGTTCTCTCCGGCCGCCTGGCGGATGACCACCGGATTGGCGGCACTCGCCCCGGGGATTTCCTCGATCGTCACCTCGTTCATGTACGTTCCGGTATACACATCAATGGTCACCCCTGGCGCGGCGACCCCGCGGTATTCCAGATCGGCAACCACGTCGATGAGCCGGGTGTAGTCGCCGCCTCCGCCCTGCTGTACGGTGTACGTCCCGCTTAACGGCGCCGGCGGCGCGTTTAGATTCTCATCGGCGCCGATATCCGGTGGCGTGCCGCGCGCGTCCCCGTCGTAGTCAGCCGCAATTCCCCCGACCGCATTCCCCGCTCCCTGGCAGGGCGAAGCGTCCTGGATGTGCAGATCGGCCGCGTCCGTAAAAAACGGATTGGTGGAGATCGAATTGGCGTCCTCAGCCGTCGCGGCCTGCCAGTGAGCCAGGGTGTTTTGCGCGCCGCCGTAGAAGCCGACGTTGGCGCCGTTGGGTGCGTACAGGTCGTTGTAATCGGAAGTGAACGGATACGCCGCTTTGTTGCCGTCGGCGTTGTAGAAACAGTAATCTCCGGTACTCGCTGAAGTAATGTGCATCGCGTTGTTGCTGAAATTATTGGTGTTCCCCCGGTTTTTATAAATACAGATATCGTCGTCAAGGTAGAGTGAGTTAAAATGGATCTCTCCGTTATCGCTGCGGTTCAGATACAATCCGTAGGTTCCCACGCCGTAAACCATGTTGTTGACCACCAAGGTACCGTCGGTATACTGCAGGTACACCCCGACGTTATCGCCGTCGATCCGGTTGCCGGACACTTCATTTCCGTCGCAGTTATCGCTTGAGTCCGCCCCGATGCGCACCGCCGCGTATCCTCCTCCTGTACCGACATCATGGATATAATTTTCCTCAATGCTGTTGTTGGTCGCGTCATTTTCCAGATAAATTCCGTGGCCGGTCGAATCAGTGATCTCAAACCCGTGAATAGTAAAATAATCGGCGCCGTCAAAGTACCACCCATAGCTATCTCCGTCGGCGTCGACGACCGCGGTCTCGCCGGCCGCTTCCCGAATGGTGATCGTGTTGACCGCGCTGGCACCAACCACCGGTTCAAGCGTCACCTGCCCGGTATAGGTGCCGGAATATACGTCAATCGTCGTCGCTCCCTGCACCCCACGGTCGTTTAAATCCTGCACGGCCTCCAGTATCGTGGTGTAATCGCCGGAGCCGTCAGTCTTGACCGTGTAAGTCCCGCTCATCGGGGGCTTCACGAAAAACCCGTTGGTCAATGTGCCTTCCTGCCCGGTATTGTTCGTCACTACCACGTTCCAGTCGCCGCCGGCCGCGCCGGTAAGATCGAAATCACAGGTAATGGTGGCCGAATTGACCACACTGACCGAAGAACCGTTAATGTCGGACTCCCCGGCCTTGGCCAGTTTCGCACTCGCGTTCTCGCCGAAATTCACCCCAGAGATCGTCACGCTCACCGTGTCGCCGACAATCCCTTCGTCCGGGCTGATCCCCAGTACCGACGGCTCGGTCAATTCGTAATCGTCCTCGACCTGGGTCTGGGTTAACGCGCCGGCGTAGACCTTGATCTCATCCAGCGTCCCGTCGAACGAATCACTGTAACCGGAATTCATAATGCCTAGATAGAGATCCGAAGCATAATCAGGGATAGAAGTACTTGATTCCGACGAGGTAGTATCCAGCGTCCCGTCCACGTAGATCTTGACCCGCTGGGCCGCCGCTAATGTCCCGTCATAGACCACGGCGATGTGCCGCCACTCATCGGTATTAAACGTGTAATTAGACGCGAACCGGTCTCCGTTGCCGTCGATATCCACATAGAGATGGTCATCGGTATAAAAGAACACGCTGTAGGACTGCTCGTCATCGGCGTCATCCCGCTTAGAGATCACCGCCCGCGCACTGCCGTCAAGCGTGGTCGGATAGACCCAGCCCATAAGCGTGAGTTGATTGGTCGTATCTAAATTGGAATTATCTGACACCTCCACGTACTCGGTACTGGATTCGTCGAAAGAAAGCGCGTCATCTTTAGCGCCGCTGGTCGTCCAGGTCGGCGTATTCTGCAAAGTTCCGGGATTAGAATCGGCGCTGTCGGCCGCGGTCGAGCCCGATCCGTCTTCAAACCGCCACCAGGACACCATCCCCAAATTTACCACCCGGTATCCGCTGCTCAGGGTATCCGACTGGCCCGTCGGATTCTCCACGACCACGTTCCACTGCCCTAACGCGGCTCCGGTGAGATCAAAGGTACAGGTGATCGTCTGTTCGTTGATAACCGTCACGCTCGATCCCGTAATATCGCTCTCGCCGGATTTGGTGAGCGTAACCTCAGCGCTGTCATGGAAATTCTCGCCTGAAATGGTGACGTTGGGCGAGGTATCCACTTCCCCGCTGGAAGGGGTCACGTTGGTCACGTTCGGCTTGGTCAGTTCATATTCATTCTGGATATCGGCGGTGCTGAGCGAGGAATTATAAATCTTGACTTCATCGATATACCCTTCGAAATTGTAGCCGTCCCCGGTATAACTGCCGTCATGGAACCGGGTATCATCCCGGGCCTGCCCTATACCAATATCGTTCGGGTGTGAAAGCACGCGCCGGCCTTGGGCGCTGTCTTCTTCGGTCGTATTCACGAACAGTTTCAGTTTATCGTTCTGGAAAGAATTATCGACATCATCCAAACGCAGGACCACGTGGTACCAGGTATTGGCCGAAACCGACGTCGATACCCACCGCCCGCTGGTCCAGCCATTCCCCCAGATCCCCCCGTACAGCGTCCCGCTATCGATGTAGACGCTGATCCCGTTGATCTCCCCGCCTTCCTCCCAGAGCACCTGCCGGCCGGTGGTAACCCCGGCCTTAAACCAGAATACGATCGTCCGGTCGGTCAGGCTCGCAATCACGTTGATATCGTTGGAATCGGGAATAGCCACGTTCGCGTTGCTGCCGTTAAAATAAAGAGAATCCCCCCGGGCGGAAGTGAATGTCCAGGAGGCATTGTTGACGGTCCCGTCGTCATAGGTCGGCCCCTGGGAATCCGCGGCGGTGCTTCCCGAGCCGTCGTCAAATTTCCACCAGGCCACCAGCCCGGCCGCGTACACCGAGAACCCGTCAGTCAAGGCATCGCTCTGCCCGGTGTTATTGGCCACCACGACATTCCAGCTGCCGTAAGCCGCCCCGGTTAAATTGACGTCGCAGGTGATCTCCGTCGAGTCCACAACAGTTACGCCGGTCGCGTCGATATCGCTCTCCCCCGCCTTGGTCAGCGTCACGCTCGCACCGTCGAGGAAATTACTCCCGGAAATCGTCACACTCTCAGTCGCGCCGTGCTCTCCGGTTGCCGGATCAATCCCGCTCACACTCGGCTCGGTGAGTTCATAATCATCGGAAACCTCCGTGGCCGTCAACGCGCTGTCGTAGTATTTGACCTCGTCGATAATCCCGTCGAAGGAATCGGTATAGCCGGAATTCATAATCCCCACATAGAAATCGGACGAGTAGTCGGCGATCGAAGCGCTGGTTTCGGACGCGGTCGTGTCCAGCGCGCCGTCCACATACACTTTGACCCGTTGATCCGCGGAAAGCGAACCGTCGTACACCACCGCGATGTGGTACCACTGATCTGTACTAAAAGTAGTGTCACTCGAAAACCGGTCCCCGGTCCCGTCGACGTCGACGTACAGCTTGTCATCGGTGTAAAAGAAAACACTATAGGCCTGGTTGTCGTCGGGATCGTTGCGTTTAGACACGATCGCCCGCGCGTTTCCGTCGAGCGTCGACGGTTTCACCCAGGCCGTGATGGTGAACGCGGAAGTGTTATCCAGATCGCTTGAATCCGACACCTCCACGTACTCGCTATCGGATGAATCAAAGGACAGAGAATTGGTCCCGTTGGCGAGGTCCGTGCTCCAGGTCGGCCCGTTGGTGAGCGTCCCGGTATTGCTCCCCTGGCTGTCGCTGGCGCTTGTGCCGGCCCCGTCGTCGAATTTCCACCAGGACACGAGCGCGGCTTCGGCCGACCCGGCCGTGATCAGCACCGCGCACAGGCACGCCGCCAAGGCCCGGCCGATTTTTCTGTAGGTGTTTCTCCTCATACCTCTATTATGTATACATTCGGCTCGTTCTTCTTCCCGAACATTCAATAAAAAAACCCCGCGCTATGGTCGCCGTGCGCGGGGTATCCTCCTGTACTTCATCCGCAGCCTGGCAGCCGTGGGAACGTTTCCCATAGGCCCATAGCTTTGCGCCCCCCGGTTTCCCGGAGTTTGCTCTTATGTCCTCACCTGCTTGTCCGTACGCTTCTCTGTGCTCCGGCCTTCCTTCCTGTGCGTTCCCTCATCTTCCGTCAAAACTCTCCTGCGCCGAATGCCTGAATAGTGACCACGATCACCTGCTGTGCGGTAACCGCCGTGGTCGACGGCGCACCGAACCGGAACCACAGATCCCGGGTACCCGATGTAGGCACGTCGTCGCCGGTCTGGTCGCCGGAAAAATTCGACGCGTCGCAGTTCTTCTGCGTCGACTCGAAAATAATATCGCTGGTCCCTTCCGCGGGATCGTCTCCGATAAAGATATCGCCCGGCGCCGAAGAATTGAGCAGTGCCAGCAGTTTATATTCATCGACCCCCGGGTCTGCCGCGGTCTCAAGCGTCGTCCAGTCAGCCGCCGCATTCGTGATCTGTAGTTTGAAATCCTCGGTCCCGTCGCCGTCATTGGTAATTTCGATCGGCGACGCCGCCGTGGTATAGGTCCCCGGGTCTACGATCCCGAACGCGTAGGTGCCGGTGTTGACGGAAAGGCTCAGCGTCTGCAGCACGTCCGGCGCGTTCACCGGGGTGGTCGGCGCGCCCGTGGCAGCGCCTTCACCGTCGTGAGCGCTGAAATAATAGGCGCAGTTATCCGTATTCGGCCCGTAGGGGATCGTGGTGGTATAGGTGTAGATCTTGCCGTCGGTATAGTCGCTATCTCCGGCATCGGCCTCGTTCATGTCATTGACCGATTCATAGATCCCGTCACCGTCTTTGTCGATATGCACCCGGACATAGGTCGGCGCGTCGTTGCCGATATCCAGATAGTCAACGCGGTACACAAAGTCGGTATCCGAATACCCGACCTCCGGATCCAGCCCGTCGGAACCGTAGCGAGCCTCGCCGGTCCAGTCCAGCGTCGGCGCAAGCGTAATGGAAAAATCGGCGTCGGACTCATCGGATGCCTCGTTGCCGGCCAAGTCATAGGCAGTGACTCTGATCTGTACGGTATCGCTGTCCACACTGGCCACAGTCCAGGGATAGGTACCGTCATTGGCTTCTCCGGTCGCGACCGTATTGGGGAACGTACTTCCGGAATTGGTCGAGTAAAACAAAGCAACGGGATTTGTCTTTAAATTCGCGTCACTGATTCCGCCTGGATTCCAGGTAATGTTCTGCGCCGACCCGGCTGCCCAGGACTCGGCTCCGTTGGGCGCAGTGACGACCGCGGCACCTACCGTCGGTACAACGGTATCCAGTGTAATCGTGTCATTTTTGGTTTGCGAATCCGGCCCGCTGGCGTAGCGCAGCTTGGCGTAGACCGTTTTCAGCTCATTGGTCGTATTGGAAAAGGTATACGTCGTCGGGCTCGCGTACGCCACCCAGCTGGCGCCGGAGAAATCGGACGCTTCCGACAGCATCATCTGGGTCGGACTGCCTTCCGGCACCAGGGTCACGCTCACCGTCTGGCCGTTGGTATATTCGGGATCCGGACTGTTGACTCCGTCCTGATCGCTTAAGGTGATACTGTCCAATGTGGGATACACGTCCGGCTCATTCACCGCGGTCGTCGGGGTACCGGTCGCGTCGTCGGAGCCGTCATTGGCGTAAAACAGATACGAAACGTTGGTGGAATTAGGCCCGTAGGGGATCGTCGTCGTCGCGGTGAACACCTCGCCGTTGGTGTAATCACCGTCACGCTGGGCGGCCGCGGCGTCGGAGGCCACCGTCATATCCAGCTTTTCCCCGCTATCCAGATAATCCCCATCGCCGTTTTTATCCACCCATACCTGGATGATTGCCGGTCCGTCGTTATCGGCATCGGTATACTGAACCCGGAACTCGAAATCAGTATCGCGGTAGCCCTGTTCGGGGTCTACCCCATCGGTTCCATAATTGGTCTCACCAGTCCAAGCGAGAGTAGGAACATTGAGACTCACTTTCTGGAAATCGAACTCGTACAGCTGCCAATACAAGCCTTTATTGTTGGCGTCAACCCGGAACCGTATCCGGGCCTGGCTCACGGTTTGTTGAGTAAACCCCTGCTCCACAAACGTCTGATCGGAAAAATCAGAGTTGTACACGCCGGTCCAGCTTGATCCGTCATAAATATCGATATCGGCCCGGTCAATGTCGCTGGACTTGGCGTTGAACCTGATCCGGTCGCAGGTAATGGGATCATCGAGCGTGAGCACCAGAAAAAAACTCCATTGGCCGTCGGGATCGTTGATATCGTGGTAGGCATAGGCATAGGTGCTCAGTTCATTGTCATAAGCTTTGTCTTCGTCCTGCCAGTCTCCGGACGAATCACTGGAGCCGGTCGGCGAGACCCAGCCGGAGGAGGGCGAACCGGTGAAAAACGTCATGTCATCACCGGTCGCGGTCCCCTGGTCATTCCGGGCCCGGGCGCGGAAATGATAGGTTACCCCGGCGGTCAGCCCGCTGATGTATTGGCTGAACGTATTCCCGGCGGCCAAATTCCCGGTCCAGGCAGTAGTGTTGCCGTATGAGGTATCGGTCCCGTACTCGAAACTGTACTCACAGGTCTCGCCGCCGTCGGTCAGCAACTCTCCGTGCAGGTTCGCGCTGTTGGTCGAGGTGGACGTCGCGGGATCGGTCTGCACGGTCGGCGGTGCCGGCGGCGTCCCGGACCAGGCGTCGAGCTCATACAGCCAGAACTGCCAGCCGCCAGAGGTATAGTGGTAACGAAAACGCACCGCGGTCACGTTAGTCTGAGCGGTAAAGGTCACCTCTGTCCAGGACACGTCGTTGATCGCCCCCTGGTAGGCGTCCACCCAGGACCCGTCGGCGTAGACGTCGATATCCACCGCGTCTACGATCCCGTAGCCGAAGTCGGAACTGACCCGCACCCGGTCGCAGTAGGCGATATTGGGCACGTTGAGCACGATGAACCCGCGCCAGCCCGCGCCGCCGCCGTGGCTCGCATACGTGGAGGTATTATCATCATACGCCCGGGTTTCGTTGGTCCACTGGCCGTTGGGATCGCTGTGGCTGGTCGGCGATACCCACGCAGCATACGCCGAAGATCCGGCAAAGACTATCGTCAGGATCATCACGGTCAGCAGTATGTGCAGTATTCGTTTTCGGTACATTACGCGCATCAATACTTTCCGGTGAAGCGGATAAAGAACCCTTTCACCTGGTAGTCGTCGTCACGGCTCAAGTCATCGTCAAAGTCGGTGAAGTTATAGCCGACCCCTACCTGAAAATTATCGTTGATATGCCGCGAAATTTCAACCAGGAATCCGGTCCGACGGTCATCGGCCAGGTCCTGATCGAGCATCCGGTATTCCACGCCGATATCCCACTTGGAGGTCACGTGGTAATTGAACCGGTTCACCCACAGGAAAGTGGCGCTGTCGACGCCGGCACGGGTCCCGACCCGCTCTTCGCCCCACTTATAGGCAACTTTCTGGACGATCTGCAGGTATTTATTCACGTCATAGGCGCCTTCGATCGCGGCGACAAACGCTTTTTCCTCGGTGATGCTCGCGGTGTCTTCCTGCGACGCCGGCCCCATATCCTCGATGTAGCTCAATTTCGCCAGCAGGTTCAGCTTATCGAACTCGACCGGACGGAACGCCGCGCCCAGAACCAGTTCCTTGAACTCGGCCTCGGTCTTCTCGGTACTCCGGTTGTGCGTCCGGGAATATTCCATTCGGGTGAATACCGTCCAGTCCTGATTGAATTTATACTCCAGCGAACTCTGGAACAGGTACTGGTTCTTATCCGGATCGCCGCGGTCGAACCGCATTTCGATCTTGGACGCCAGCTTCAGCTTATCCGGCTGGGTGTAGCCGGCGCCGATCGACAGGATCGTCCGCTTGGTCGTTTCGCCCTGGGCCTCGATCTCGCCCTGTTCCAGCTTTACCGACAGATCCCACTCTTCCTTGTCCCAATCGACGCCCAGGATCTGTGAAGACGAGGTCGAACTCGAAGTGGACCGGTATTCCTGGGCGGTCGTGACGGTGGTGTGCTTATCCACCAGCGTTTCGGTTCCGACGGTCGTACTGCTGGTACGACCTTCACCGTCGGTATTGCCGAACTTATAGGTGGTAAACATCCGGGTCTTGGAGTCGATCTGGGAATCGATCCCGATCGAGGTCGCCTGCCCGTCGGTCCCGAACATCTGTTCCAGCCGGACCTGCAGGCGCTTGGTGAGGTCAAAGATCCCGCCGACGGTCGTCTCGACCTCGCCCGGCCCCTGAATGTTGGCTTCCTCTTCGATGAACACCTTGGCGTTCTTATTCAGGTTATACTCAAGCTTCGCCGCGATGGTGTCTTCGTCTTCCTCGTCGGTCGTCGCCAGGCTTTGGCTGACGTCGCGATGCCGGTACTCGCCGGTAAAGGTGTACTTCTTCTCGACCCGTTTATACTGCAGCGTATAATCGCTGATCTCCTTGGCGCCGACCTGATCGGTGGCCTGCAGGTTCTCCTGCGCTTCCAGCTCCTGGTAATCGTACATGACCGATACCGTATCCTTCTTGGTCAGGTTCGCGGTCAGCTTGATACCGTATTTTTCCGTGCCCTGCTGGGCCACACCGCCCTGCGAAGAGAACCCGCTGGAGACGTCCTGGTAGTATGCCTGGACCAGGTATTTGTTCTGCTCGGTGCCGAAGAGCTCGCCGAGGTCGGTCTTGAGGTCGATCTTAACCGCATCGCCGCTCAGCGTTTCGTCCGACGGCAGGGACACGAAGGTAAGCCCGCCGTCATAGGATACCGCGTTGGTGAACGTATTCGATTCACTTTCGGCGTACTCGGCCTTGAACTCGGTGGAATTGCCGAACTTGAAGGTAAAATCGTACCCGCGCAGTTCGAATCCGTTCTCCTGCTCGTCTTTTATATAGGTAGTACCGAGTTTCAGGTGATCGGTAATCTGCTGCGCGGCGCGCACGCCGTAGGTCGTTTCATCCACGAATTCATCCGGCTGATACTCGTAATCGACCACGATATAGATCGGGTTGCCCAGCAATACGCCGCCGCCGATCAGGTCTTCGGAATCCGCGATCAGATCGACTGCCTTGTAGAAAATGATCCGGCCCTGGTCGTAGTCGATCTCGTAATCCACGCCGGCCTGGGCCTCATAGGAATTCAGTACCAGCCCGGTATCCTTATCGCGCACCTCGATCACGACCTGTTCGGTGCCTTCCTCCACGTTCTCGTGCTGAAGATAGTACAGCGAGCCGCCCGTGGAGAGCAGTTCGTTGTGCGCCGGCAGATTGTCGGTCTCGGCGGCAAAGGCGATAAAGATCGTATCGGGATCGCCGTACTTGGTGGTAGCCACGCTCTGGTAATGGAGTTTGGCGCCGTAGAAGGTCCGGCTGTAGGACGCCAGGTCCACATCCTTGATATCGGTAGAATAATTGCCCCAGGTGAAATAGGACTTATCCCATTCGACCAGCAGATAGAACCGGCCGCGGGTATTGGTATCGTCGACGACCGACGAAGAATCGCCGTAGACCGGGTAATATTTATCCGGATCGATGAACCGTTTCAGTTCGTCCTTCTGCCGCTCGCTGTCGAAAGACGACGTGATCAGGTATTTGCCTTTGACCTTGGCTTTCAGGTAATAGGCCAGCCGGCCGTCGAAATAGTAGCCGGAACGGTACTTGTCGTCGTCACGTACCGGCGCGATGTTGCCGGATGCCGACGCCTTGCCGAGCTCAGCCTCACCCAGCGCCACCAGGAAGAAGTATTCGCTGCTCAAGCTCAATTTCTTGGTATAGACCGACTTCTTCTTGTTGCGCTCCGCGGTCACCTTAATTTCCCGGGTATCCTGCGGCAGGATCAGGGTCTTGGAGAACTCGCCGCCTTCGACCACGCCCAGCGTCTGCCGGCCGATCGTCACCCGTGACTCCTTAGCCGTCGTGCCCTGGATGGTGACTGCCGCGCCGGTGCGTTCCACCGGAATGGTCTGCGTGGCGATCTGGTTGGAGAAGAACTCTTCCGGCGCCACGTCGGCCTTTTCGGTACGGGACACCGTTTCCTTGGAACTGATCAACAGCTGATTTTCGGCGGTCGTATCCTTATTCCCCAGGGCATCCTCAACCGTGAGTGTATAGATATAGGTACTTTCGGGCTCGACCAGTTCGCCGTCATCGCCGCGGCCGTCCCACACCAGCTGATCGAACAGGTTCTGCCCGGTGCCGCGGAAGACCTTAAACGGCGTGACCCGATTGTTCACGTCGAAGATCTCGAGCTCCCAGGTGTCGATAAAGTCGGGATAATTGGTATTGATCCGGAATACGATCTGACTGTCCAGGGCGTCGCCTTTTAAGTTCAGCTGCGGTACGCTCGGGGTATGGACCACGGTCAACTGCGGCTCGATGATCGTCGGTTCGGTAACCACTTTCACTTCCAGATAAGGCGCGCCTTCTTCCGATTCCACCCGTGCCTTATCCCCGTTAGGCAACTGCACGCCGAAGTTGGTCTTGTTCAACAGTCCCCGGGTCAGCCGCGCCACGCGCGGGTTCTCGGTAGTGAAGGTGGTACCTTCGGGCAGCGTAGTCGAATCGACTTTCAGCAGCTTGGTTTGCGGCTTAAGCCCGTCGATATGGTATTTTCCGTCTTTGTCCGTCACTACGTAGAGCCCGTCTTCGGTGGCGATCTTCACGTCCGGAATCCCTTCTTCGCCCGGCTGTTGGATGCCGTCTTCATTGCGGTCATGGAAGACCTTCCCGATGACGATGCTGAGATCAAAGATCGGATCATAGGTGACCTCGACCGAATCGGACGCCGTGTTCGAAAGCGCCGCCCCGTTGAGATAGCTGACCGCGGCCCGGTTCTCATAGGTCTGGCCCGGTTCGACTCCGCTGCCCACGACCAGCTGATAGCTCAAGGTCTTGGTCTGGCCCGCGCTCAACGTGCCGATATTGAACCGGCGGGTGCTCGTGCCGGCGGGATCGGGAACCTGATTGCCGTCAAGCAGAGTCGTACCGCTGATGTACTTGAATCCCGGCGGCAGACGGTCGGTCAGGTACAGATCCTGCGCATCGATATCTTCGGCCAGCATATTCTCGATGGTCAATGTATAGGTCACGATATCGCCCACAACGACTTCTTCCTTGTTGGCGTCTTTTTCAAGCTTGATGACTTTGACATCGTCCTTGTCGATCGGCAGGTGAATAGTCAATGCCACGGCACCCACGTCAAAGAGGTCTCCGTGGGACCCCCGGGCGATGTTTTCAGTCACGCCGTTGACCGTTTCGATCGATCCTCGCGGCACGACTTCCGACGGATAAGTGTATCCTGCCGGCGGGATCACTTCAAGATAATAAGAAGCTCCGGGCACCGCCGTAAACTGGTATTCACCGGTATTCCCGGTCCAGCCCGAAAGCTGCGGATTCGCCTCGGGCACAGCCGCCAGGGTCCCGTCTTCATTCCTCAAGGTAACAGTCACTCCATCGATCCGGTCTCCGGTAAGCGAATCATACACGTACCCGGAAGGGTCAGTCGCCACGGTCAAGGTCGCCCCCTGTAGCGGAAAGGCACCGATAGGCTCAATCGGCTGTAAGGTGACATCTCCCTTAAAGTTCATCTTATCCGCGCTCTCGATCGACACCTGGAACGTTTCATTGATCTCAGCCGTACCGCGGAAGCTCAACGTGACCAGCAGATACCGGACCTCACCGGCGTCCAGATAGCGCTGGCCCGGATTGAGTACGGCTTCGCCGTCGTCGGCATCAAAGGTCCCGGTGGCAATGGCCAGATCGCCGCCGTCACGCAGTCCGTCGCCGTTATTATCCCAGTAGAGCCGGACCTCGGAAATATCCTGGTAGTCGTCTCCGGTTCCGCTGGCTTTGAATATGAACTCGCCCAGATCAACCCGCTCCACGCCGGAGGTTTCGGTAAGTTTGATCTGGAATGCCTCCACATACTGATCCGACTTATCGATCGAGTTATCGTTCGGATTATTCTCCCCGATCTCGGCCAGGATCTCACCGGTCACCACGGTCTTGGTCGCTCCTTCCATGGGAAAGACTCCGTCAGGCTCGAAATAAATCCCGGTGCCGCGGCCCTGGAGTTCGACATCCGCGGCATTATCAATTCTGGCTTTAAACGTAGCGTCTTTGGGCGCGGTACGGTTAAAGTCGTAGGTGAGCAGGAGATACCGGGTTTCGTTCTTCCGGATGATCCGGGCCGTACCCAAGTTAAAAGTAATCGTCCCGTCGTCGGCGTCAAAGTTCACTTTGCCGATCGCGCTCTCGTCACCGTCACGGATACCGTTATTGTTATTATCCCAGTACAGCTTGGCCTCGGTGATATGCTCAAGCTCGTTCCCGCTGCCCTCGGTCTGGAAGGTGATCGACCGCAGATAGGCATCTTCAAACCCGGAATATTCGGTAAGCTCGATCTGCATCATCGGCTCATAGGTCGGGTTATTCAGAATATCCTCATCCGGCGGCGTATTCGGCCCCAGCGACACGTCCACATAGGCCCGGGTGGCCACGATGCGTTTTTCGGCGCCGGCAAGAGGATAGCTCGCCGTGAGGTTCACCGGAAGGCCTGACCACACCCCGGTCGTCTGGAAGTCGCCGCCGGCCTGGACAGTCGGACGGAAAGTCTCCATCTCATCCGCCGTACCGTTCATGTCGTAGACTAACAGCCAGTGCTCGGTCGTACCCGCGGTGATCGCGGCCGCGGCCGGTACGGTAATGGCATTCCCCGCCCAGGCCGTCTCCTGTGCGAGAAAGACGTCGCCGCCGTCAAGCCGGCCGTCGCTGTTGACGTCACGGAACAGCCTGACCCGCTGGACGTCTTCGGACGGATTCCCGGTCCCTTCGTGGGTAAAGGTGATGCCGTCCACCGTAATATCCTCGATCATATCAGCGGAAAGCTTCAGCTGCTGGATTTCGACATCTGTTTCGTCATTGAGAATATTCCCGTTGTCCGGATTGTTCTCGCCGGTCTGCACGGTCAGCGTTCCCCGGTCGGCGACCGTCTTGAGATTGCCCAGCACCGGATACTCGCTGCTGGGATAGATCGTCAGCAGAGAGGTATCACCCTGCCCGGCAAGATCGTTCTTTTCATCGATCACCGCGCGGAAATCATCCCCCACCGGTGCGGTCCCGGCAAAATCATACACGATCAGGAAATCCTCCTGCGCGGAGGCGCTCAAGGTATACGCCGGCGCGAACGAAACGGTATTTTCGTCCCCGGCCCAGGTATTGTTCTCACCGATCAAAACATCGCCGCCGTCCAGTTCACCGTCGCTGTTGACGTCGTGGTACACTTCCACGTTGGCGATCCCCGCGGTCGTGCCCGAACCCTGATGGGTCACGACAATCTGCTGGAGATTGATATCTTCCGCGTCGTCGGCGCGCAGATTGAACTGCATCATCACCACGCCGGTCTGGTCGGCGCGCACGTTGCTGCGCGGCGGATTCTGTTCTCCTTTGCTCAGATAAAGCCTTCCGGACGGCGTATCGCTGATCGTCTTGGTGCCGCCGGTAAACGGGAATGCGCCGTCAGGCGTCACATACAGGTCGGACGAAAGCCCGCGCACGGCCACATCCGCCGGCGCGTCCAGCGTCGCCTGGAACGTTTCTCCATTCGGCGCGGTACCGTTGAAGTTATAGGTAATAATCACTGTCCGCGTTTCCAGCGGCGCGACGTCGAACCGGAACCCGTCCAGCACGCACTCTCCCGTACCGGCATCGAACGTGCCGGCGACGATCCCGCCGTCTTCCGGATCGCGGATGCCGTTCTCATTATGGTCAACGAACATCTTGATCGTGCTGGTTCCGGCGAGATCGCCCGTTCCGAGATCACGGAATACCAGCTGGTTGATCCGCATGGTCTCGCGTCCTGAGGTCTCGGTAAACTGAAGCTGGATCATCTCTTCATACTGGGTATCATTGGTAATATAGGAATCGCCCGGGTTTGACGCGCCGATCTCGACCAGCAGTTCTCCGGCCACGACGGTCATCGTATTCCCGGCAATCGGGAAAACCCCGTCGGCATAGAGATACGCATTCGACGTGACTCCGCGCAACTCCACGTCGGTCGCGTCAGCAAGCCGGGAGGTAAAGGTCTCTCCCGCGCTGGCATTCCCGTTAAAGTTATAGGTCATCAACAGATAGCGTTCGCCTCCGGCAGATACTCTTCGCGTCGTCCCCATGGTGAAGATCACGCGGCCGTCATCGGTTTCGTAATAGTCATAGGCCAGCGCCTGGTCGCCGTCATCGACAATCCCATTATTGTTATTGTCAAAATAGAAGCGGATCTGTCCCAGGTCATCTTTCTCGTGCCCGGTCCCCATTCCTTCGATGGTCACGGCCTGGATCATCACGTCCTCATAGCCGGAGGTCTCCGTGACTCTTAACTGCAATACCGGTTTATACTGAAGATTGTTGAGGATATCCTCATCGGGCGGCGTATTCGGACCGATTTCCACGGTCACTTCCCCGGCTTCAACCAGCGTGACAATACCGCCTTCAACCGGAAACGTCCCGGTCGCGGTAATATTCGCGCCGGATTCGACACCGGTCAATACCGCGTCGGACGCCTGCTGGAAGATCGTCTGGAACGTCTGCCATTTACTTTCTTCCAGACCGGCAAAATTGTAGGTTACCAGAAAATAGTGGGTTTCGGTCCCGTCCCCGCCTCCGGCATACGATCCGTAGGACAAGGTTTCATTGAATCCATTGAACGTCACTTCGCCGTTATCGGCATCGAAATTGGCGCCGGCGTGCACTTCCACGTCGGTCGCGTCCAGTTTCCCGTCCTGATCCAGATCCCGGTACAGTTTGACCCCGTTGCCGAAGAGATGAGTCACGTCATGGCCTGTCCCGGACGCCTGAAACGCAATCTCGGTCAGGTCTACGTGCTCGGCCGGTCCGGTCACGACTTTGAGCTGGATCATCGGCACATACTGTCCTCCATAGGGCACGTTGCGGTCCGGAAGGCTCTCTTCGCCAAGCGAAATATCGATCGTTCCGTCGCCGAGCGTCGCCACGGTCGCGGTGGACAAACTGGCCTCGTTGCCGAAATCATCGATCGCCCAGATCTTGACGTAATAGGTAGTCAGCGGCGTCAGCCCGGTAAGGGTCGTCCGGTCGGTCGTCAGGGTACTCAACGCCGGATCGTCGGCAGGATCCCATTCCTGCGCGGTACCGGCGCGATTTTCCACGTCGGCCTGGTTCTCTCCGTACCAGATCTCGTAATGCGCGCTCGCCGCCCAGCTGTGCTCGACCTCCACTTCTGACCAGAAGCACTCGATCGTGCTTCTGCGCGGTCCGGTCACCAGATCAGCCATACCCTGCGGAGCCAGGTTATCGACGTTGAACCCTAACGGGGAAACGCCGTATTCACTGTCCACTCCGCCGGCGGTAAGCTTAAATCTTACCTGGACATCCTGGTAGTACCCGTTGTCGATATACTCACGGGTATTATCCCATACTAAGGTATGAGTCGGACCGCTCATGTCGGCCGCGCTGGCCAGATTCGTCTTGGTACCGGTAATATCGGCGTCATTGATCGGCATCCAGCCGCTGCCGTTCACCTGGTACTCAAAACTGCCCGGGACCACGTCAGCGTCCAATCCCATCGCGTGCTGGATCTTGAACTGCATGGTCACCTCACCGCTGCCGTCGGTAGCCTGGGTGAGCGGCATCAACTGATCCAGCGTGGTCCCGTCATGGAGATGAAACGGCACCTGGATCGTGATGGTCATCGTCAACTGCTCGGAATCAAGCGCCTGCGCTCCGGGAACCATGCCCATTCCGCAGACCAGCGCCGAGCAGACCGCGACCGCGGCCAGCCGTTTCATTCCGGCTGACTGTCGTCTCACGAATTGTGCCCACGCACGTAGTGCTTTCATCTCCTATCCACGCATCCCTTTGTTACCTGCTCGTATCCACATAGACTCTCACGTACTTTTTCGCGTCTCCTTGCGAAACCTCGAGTACCGCCAGGAATTTCTTGTTGCGGTACCTGCGTTCTTTCGGCACCCGCAGAGTAAACGCGACCGGTTTCACTTCTCCGGCGTTCAGTTCGAACTCCGGTTCCTTGACCGAGAGAAACGAGGCGTCCGGCGCCGGTTCGTAGTCGTGCGACTTCTTTAATTGGAGCAGCGATTTTTTTACGTCGATGCTCTGCACGGTGTACTTCAGTTTCCCGTCGGCCTGATTCTTGATCATGAGCATCCCTTCCTGGGAATCCCGGACCGAATAGCTTTCCCCCAGCCGCACGTTCTTGAAATTCAACATTTCCGGCTCGGTCAGAAAATTGATTTTCCCTTTCAGCACCTTCTTCACTCCCGCTTCTTCCGGGGTGTCATTGACCGTAAACAGCAGTTTTGTCTTCAGCCCTATGCCGATCCCGACCTTGCCGGTTTCTTCGGACACGGTATGCGGGAACAGATACGCCTGGAATTTTCTTCCCAGCAGTTTTTTGTCATCCGGGATCTTCACCGTGAACGGGGCATATACCCATTCC
>WJJJ01000023.1 GCA_014729775.1 Candidatus Omnitrophota bacterium
ACCGGGCGGATCGAAGAGCTGCAGCAGCAGCTGAGCGACGCGCGCCAGGCGAAGGCGGAGACCGAGAAGGAGCTGAAAGAGAGGCTGGTGGCGCTGGATAAGGCAGGCGCGGCCAAGGAGACCGCACTGCGCAATGAACTGAAACAGTTCGTCGAGGACAGTCAGCAGAAGGAAAAATCACTCACCCGACAAATTGATGATCTTTCGGCGACCGCGGCATCGCTTCGGCAGGAACTGGCACGTACCGTCGAAGAAAAAAACCGGCTGGAGAAGAACGCCGCTAACCGGATTTCCGCGCTGCAGCAGAATCTCAAGGAGGTGACGGAAAGGGAAGCCCAGCAGAAGAAATCCTTTCTTCAGGAACGCAAATCCCTCGAACGTAAATTCGCACAGCAGGAACAGGAGCTGATGAGTCAGCTCACCCGCGCGGAACAGGCAAAAAAGACTGCGAAAGATACGCTCCGAAAAGAAACCGCCCGGCTGGAAGGGACAATTGAGGGGCTCACCGAACAAATAACCGGTTTAGAGGAAGCCGGCGCCCAGCAAGAGGCGAAATTCGCCACCCGTATCGCGACCCTGCAGGACACCATAGAGAAACTGAAAGAGGAAAAAAAATCACGGGAAAAGGAATTACTTGCGGAAATTGCCTCTTCCGGCGAGACACTGGCGAACGCGCAGCAGAAGCACCGCCGGGAACTCGCCGCGCTTGAGGAAACCCTTACCGGGGAAAGGGAAGCGCGGGCGCGGGAGAAGTCAGCACTGAACGAAGAAATCAGTGCGTTACAGACGCAAGTGCAGTCTCTGGAGACAGAGAAAAAGAAGCTCGTCCAGGCGTTGGAGACGCTGCGGGATGATTCCTCCCAAAGAGTCGAGGCGCTGGAGAGAAGGCTTGAGACCGCCCTGGCAGAACATTCCCAGGTAAAGAGCGCTTTGGAGCAGGAGCTGGCCGGGATCCGGGAGGAATCCCGAAAACAGATTACCGCACTGCAGTCCGAACTGGCACGCACGAAAAAAGAATACGAAGAAAAAACCGGGCAGCTGCGGTCCGAACTTTCCTTTATGCGGGATATTGAAGACAGGCTCATGCAGGAAGTGCTGGAACTGAAAGAAGAGAAGGACGATGCGGCGCTGGAGCTTGCCCGTCTCGCCAATGAAAAGGAGAAAAACGAGAAATTGCTGCAGGCGAAGCTCGCGTTCGCGCGGGACGCGATGGAAACCCTCGAAAAGGAAAAACGCGGGAATGAGACTCGTCTTCAAAATCAGCTGATCGACGTGCAAAACCGAAAAGAGGAAATCGAGGCGCAGTTGAAAGCGCAGGTGTCCGCATTAGAGGAAGAAATGAATGCGCTGTCGCGGGAAAAGAAAAGGGAAGTCAATGCCCTCCAGGAGCAGGTGGTCGCGTTGGATAAAAAGAAGGCGGAGAACGAAACGCTTCTCCGCCGGCAGCTGGAACAGGTGCGCGCTGAACGCGCCAAGCTGGTCGATGAGCTGCGGCAACAGGAAGAGCTTTTGGAAAACCTGAAGATGCAGGCCCGGCAGGCCGATACGCAGATTGGCAATCTGGAGAAATCCAACAGTGAATTGCAGAAGGAGCTTGCCGCGGTCAGCGCGGAAAAGGAATCACTTGCCCAATCACTGCGCGGGGAAAAAGCAAAGGAAGACGCTTTACGCAACGCGCTCGCGGCACTGAGGCGGGAAAAAGAAACGGCGGAGAAGAATTTCCAGCAAAAAATTTCCGAGTTGAATAATACTGCGTTATCATTTAAGGAACAACTCGCCCAAACCGAAGATCGGCTGGAGTCAACAGAGGACCGCTATGCGGCCGAGATTGAAGAATTGCAAGGCGCGTTGAGCGCGGCGCACTCAGCCAGTGAATCCGACGAGGCGGCTCTTGACGCCGTCCGTGCCGAGGTGGAAAAGAGAGAAAGGGATATTGAGCAGCTGCTGGCGCAGGTGAACACGTTGCGGACCGCGGCCGAATCGTATAAGGACCAGCTGGCACAGCTTGAGCGGGAAAAAGAGGCCGCCGAAGTTGCGCTGGAACAGAAAACCGACCAGCTCACACAGCACACACGCGCGGCTGAGACCGCATTAAAGCAAAGGGAGAAAGAGTTTACGGAAACGGTCGCATCGCTAAAAAAAGAGAAAGAGTCGCTTGAGGCATCTCTCACGCGGAGGATCGGAGCATTGGCCCAAACCATAGATCAGCTCAGGGAAGAAAAGACCGCGGCCGAAGAAGATCTTCAGCAGACGGTGCGGTCACTGGAGCGCACCCACTCGCAGGCCCAGGCGGAGCTCCTGGCGGAAAACGCCGATTTACGCGAGGAATTAGCACGGGAAAAGGCCGATTCTCGTATGGAACTCGTCCAGCTCGAGAATAGGCTCAGCCAACTGCGTCAAAGCACTCAAGAATCCGCTGAGGCGCAGGACACACAGCTGGGAAAAATAAAAAGTGATTTCAGCCGGCGGGAACGCGAGCTTCTGGATACGATCGAACAGCTGAGGTCGTCGAATGCAGAGCAAAGAACGCGGTTAGAAGAACAGATCGCCGCGCTGGACCAGGAGGTCGGGCGGCTGGCGAAACAAAAAGAAACCTTACAAAGCCGGCTTAATGAGACCCTCGAGCAGGCTGAGGCAAAGAATACCGCGGCGCAGGCCGAGCTGCTGTCGGAAAATGCCTCCCTGCGGGAAGAGCTTTCCGCGGCCCGGCAAAAATCGGCGCAGCTGCTCCGGGAAGCAAACCGCGTCCGTACCTTGCTCAGCCAAAAAGAAGAAGAGTCGGCGGAGTTTGCCGAAGAACTGGATACGCTCCGGGAACAGCTGGAAAATTACCGTACTAAACTCGCGGCGAACGAACGCCGGGCCGGAGAGGCGTATGCCGCGCAGACCAACGAGATCCAGCAGGATCTTCTTTCTCTCCGGCAGGAAAAAATAGAGGCTGAAAAAGAACTGCAGACTGCGGCACAGTCGCTGACCGCGGTGAAGAACCGTGCCGCCCGGCTGGCGGAGGAAAATCAGACCCTGGAGCGTCAGATTGCCGCCCTGAAGCAGGAACGTGCTGATGAGAGCGCGGACGAAACCGACGTCAAAATGCGGGAGATGGAGGCAACCATCGCCCGTCTGCGCCGACAGCTGGCCCGCGCGCCGGAAAGGGAAAATGAAACGGGCAGTCAATCCGGCTCCGAAACCGCGGTTGTTCCTGCCGATGACGCCTGGCGGGAAAAGCTGAAACAGGAACTGGAACGGAGGCGTGAGGCGATCGAATCGCTGCGGAACGGCCGGAGCCGGAGCGCGGTTCCCCCGACCGGGAACGAAGAACAGATCGCCGCAGTAATAAAAAAGGCACAACGATTCATTCTGATGGGGCGGTACGCCGAAGCCTCTGATGAGCTGGAAAAAGTGATCTCGTGGAATCCGGATCATCGGGAAGCGCGGCGGCTGTTGGAATATATTAAGATTAGGGCAAAATAAAGCCAAGGCATGACCGAGTCCGTACGGCTGACCGTTCCGCCGGTATTTACCCATAATTCCTTCGAATATTTTTTAGGGCAGCTGCCGGAGGGCCTGAGCGCGGGGGGCTGCTGTGTCTTTGATTTCCGTGTGGTAACCGGGATGACCGCCTTCGGTGTGCTTTCCCTTCTCATCCTGTGCGAAACCCTTTCCTCTCTCGGGATCAAGGTTTCCGTCGACAGCCGAGACAATCAACCCGTCAAAGATATGCTGGCGCAGTGGGGTTTCTCTCAATTTTTCCCGCAAGAAGAGGGTGCTGTTTCCGGACAAGGGCATTCCTCGCGCATTGTCCTGCCTATTACCCCTATTCAGGGAGAGCAGGACGTCTATGAGGTCATTTCGGCGCTGCGGGACAGCATTCCCATGTCTCCCCGCCAGGCGACGGATTTGGTCGTCGTGGTGTCGGAAATCGCCCAAAATATTATGGAGCACAGCAGTGCCAAAGGGTATATTGCCGTCGGACGCCACCGGCGCCGGGCGCGTCAGGACATGGTGGATATTTGCGTTGCTGACGGAGGGGTGGGGATGGGGCAGAGCTTAAAGGAAAAGCTCGCTTACGTCGACCGGCGCTATTTGGATTCCTTCGCGATATATAAAGCTTTGTATGAAGGGTTGTCGCGTCACGACGAGCCCGGAAGAGGCAATGGGATCGTGAAAACCAGAGAGCTTGTGCGTAAACACGGGGGGCGGTTGAGTCTTCGATCCGGCCGTGCGAAAATTTGGGGGACGGTATCCTTTTGGCAGATTGAACGGGTACTGAAAAAACAATTATGTTTTCTCCCCGGCACCCAGGTGCATATCGAGTTTCCGCTCAGCAGAGAGCTGCCGCAGTATGCCGAGGAATTAAATCTTGACACTTCTCCGGCTTAGTGATATAGTTCAATTGAATTGGTTGAAACATGGCTGCTGTAGTGACTATTCAGCTCAAGGATGTGGTGCGGCGCCAGGTCAAGGGAAGATATTATGATCTGGTGACGCGGCAAATTGGGAAGAGCATATTTCGTCATCTGGAAGAGAAAATCGCAAAGGCCGGAAGCGGTACCGTGATCATCCTGGATTTCGCCGATATCGGCGCAATAGATTATTCGTGCGCCGATGAGATCTTTGCCCGGCTGGTGAGGCGTTTGCAGCTGGATGAGTACGGAGAAAAGTATCTCGCGCTGAAAGGGCTGTCACCGCATCACAAGGAGAATATCGATATTGTGATGGAAAAAAACGACCTCGCGGTCTTGGTGTATGAAAAGCGTACCTGGGAGGTGCTTGGTTCCTTAGACAACTATTTATTCCAGACGCTGGAAGCGATCATGGACGCGGGACAGATGTCCTCGCCGGTACTCTCTCAACAGCTGGACCTGGCGTTAAATACCGCCAGCATGCGTTTGCGCAATTTAAGCAAGCTCCGGCTGGTAAAAAAAAGGCCGGCGACCAACGACGGCGGAAAACGGTGCTTTATTTATGAGACTTTGACCGGCCGTCGAAATTAAGCGGAGACCACGCAAAGGGGTGTGAGGCGTACTACTTGACAAATTGAAATCAAATTGTTATATTTAACATGTCGCGTACACATAAACAAAGAGGGATATGCATGACTGGACCGCGGAGCGGAAGTCGTTCTGCCGCTGACCGATCGATGCGGCGTACGCAACATTACGGGATTTTTGTAGCAAGGGCAACCCTATAGGGTTGCTCTATTTTTTTATGGGAGACGTATTTTCCGCCAATCATATGATGCGCGTGCTGGAAAAAAGTCTGGAAGGGCTTTCCCGTCGGCACGACGCGCTCACCAACAATATCGCCAATGTCGATACTCCGCACTACAACCGCAAAGACGTCAATTTCAGGGACACGCTGAAGCAGGTGATCAAAGAAGATACATCCCGGGTCAATTTGCATACTACCGACCCGGGACATATAGGGCTGTCCGTCCAAAGGAACGGGCCCTCCTTTTCCATTGAGGCCGTAAACGATACGGCGTACCGCAACGACCGGAATAACGTCGATATAGAAAAGGAAATAGTGGAAATCAACAAAAATTCGCTGCTTTATAATGCGGCGACAGATATGCTGAACAATGAATTCTTTCTTTTACGCTACGCGATAGAAGAAGGAAGGAGGTAATTATGAGTTTTCAGGGAATGGATATTTCCGCATCGGGACTGACGGCTCAACGGTTAAGAATGGACGTGATCTCCGGAAATCTGGCGAACGTCAATACTACGCGTACTCCCGAGGGCGGCCCCTATCGGAGAAGAATGGTGGTGTTTGAAGAAATGCTCCAGCAAGCGGTCGACACTCTGCCTTTCCAGCCGACCCGGACGCCTCTTTCCGGGGTCAGGGTGTCTGCGGTGGTCGAGAGCGAAGAACCGCCCATGATGGTATACGATCCCCAGCATCCCGACGCGAACGAAGAAGGATATGTCGCGATGCCGAACGTGAATTCCGTCCACGAGATGGCCGATATGATCTCGGCGTCCCGCGCATATGAGGCGAATCTGACGGCAATGAATCTGAGCAAAACGATGACCCAGAAAGCGTTGAGCATTTTGAGGGTCTAAGGAGGATGAAGATATGAACGAGATCGATATCAGGTTCCCCGCCCTGAAAGAGATTTATCAGGAACAGAGACAGGCAATGGTCGGAGAATCTTCTCAGGAAGGCTCGTTCCTGGGAGTGTTGCAGGACAAAATCGGCCAGCTGAATGAAAATTTTACCGAGGTGAACGAGAAGGTTGAGAACTTTCTTCTCGGCAGGGAAAACATCGAGTCGGTAATGACTTCCATGCAGAAAGTGAATCTAGAATTCCGCATGGCGGTGCAGCTGCGGAATAAGCTGGTTGAGGCATACCAGGAAATTTTCAGAATGCAGGTGTAGGCGTACATATTAAAGGAGAGGCGAGGTGAAAGAATTTTTGTTGCGCATTCAATCTCAGTTCCAGAAATACTGGCAGGCCTTGACCGGTCCTCAGCGGATTGCGGTCACGGCGCTTGGAGCATTGATCCTTGTCTCACTGATCGGTTTTACTTTCTGGACGACCCGGCCTGATTATTCGGTGTTATTTTCCAATCTTTCGCCGCAGGACGCGTCTTCGATCATCGAAGAGCTCAAAGAAGCCAATACACCGTATCGGATCACGCAGGACGGGGATACGATCTTGGTTCCCACGCGCTCGGTATACGAGTTAAGAATTTCGCTGGCCGGCCAGGGGCTTCCTCAGGGCGGAGGAGTGGGATTTGAGATCTTCGATCAGAATTTTTTCGGGATGACCGAATTTACCCAGAAACTCAATTATCAGCGCGCTCTGCAGGGCGAGCTTGAACGGACGATCCGGCAGATGTCGGGGGTCCAGGGCGCGCGCGTACACCTGGTGATACCGAAAAAAGAATTGTTCGTGGAAGAAGAGAAGGACCCGTCGGCGAGCGTCCTGCTGAAACTGGAGGCTTCGGCGAAGCTGGAGAAGGCACACGTGCAGGCAATCGCAAATCTGGTGAAAACCAGCGTTGAAGGGCTGAAGAACGAAAATATTTCGATTGTGGATACGCGCGGAGAAATCCTGTCTGATGTGCTCGAAGATGATTTTCAGGTGATGGGTACGGTGACCGATGTGTTTAAGATGAAGAAACGAATCGAACGCGATCTGCAGGAAGAAGTGCGACTGCTTCTGGAAAGAATCGTGGGGATCGGGAACGTCGCGGTGCTGGCCAATGTCGAATTGAACATGGATAAACAGGAGAGCACAAAAGAAGAATACGCGCCGGTCGTAGACGAACAGGGTATCGTGAGAAGCCAGCACAGAGAATCAGAGTTCTTTAAAGGGTCTTCCGGCTCAAGCGGAGGGGTGCCGGGGGTGGAAAGCAACCTTTCCACGGTACCGGGATACGTGCAGAGCGGCGGCGGAGAAGGATCGAGTGATTACACGCGGGAGCAGGTCACGACCAACTATGAGATCAATAAAACGCTTTCTCATATTTCCTCCCTTCCGGGAGAGATCAAGAAAATTTCCATTTCGGTCTTGCTGGACGGAGAGTTTCCCTCGGAAAAATTGCAGTCAATCGAACAGCTGGTGTCTTCCGGAGTGGGGATACAGCAAGACAGGGGCGATCAGGTGACCGTGCAGAGTTTCGCGTTTGATAAGTCTTTTAAAGAGGGGAGGATCCCTTCCCAGGAACAGTTTGACCGGAAAGAATTGCGTAATATGCTGATCAAGGCCGGAGTAATTGTGCTGGTAAGCGTGATCGTATTGCTGTTTACCCTGTCGATGATCCGGCACGCCCGGCTGATCACGTCCGCCAAACGGCAAATACAGGAGTCGCAGGGAAAAGTTTCCGGCGCGCCAGGGCTGGATATCGAAGACGTTGAGGAATCATTTCCGTCGGAAGAGGATGACGAATTCGAAAGCATGAAACGTCAGGTAAGGGAGATCGCGCAGCAGGATCCCGAACGTATCGCGAACGCGATAAAGGCGCTGCTCGCGAGTTGACGCGAAAAAAAGGACGGTGCTATGGTTGAGGAACGCGGGATGGACAATTATAAAAAAATAGCGATTTTGATCGTGACTCTCGGGATAGATCTGGCGGTAGAGATATTTAAATTCTTGGACGAACGACAGATAGAAATTATTTCCAAGGAAATCGCCCAGCTGGAACAGATGGATAAGGAAGAAGCCGCGGAGGTAATCCGTGAATTTCACGCGATGCTGCTGGCCGAAGCAAGCGAAGCGGGGGGCGTGGATTATCTGAAAAAAGTGCTGGAAAAGACCGTCGGCCCGCATAAAACCATGGGCATTATCCGGAGGTTATCCGACATTCGTCCCTTTTCTTATCTGGAGAATACGCCCACGAATCAGATTGCGGAGATTGTCGCCAAGGAAGATCCCCAAATTATCGCGCTGGTGCTGTCCTACATTCCGGGCAATCGTTCGGCAGAGGTGTTCTCCCTCCTGCCGGAGAAGCTCCAGCAGGAAGTCTCCCTGCGGATGATTTCTCTCAAAGATATGCACCGGGAGGCGATCGATACCGTGCACAAGGCGCTGGAAAAGATGGTGACCACGAAGAAGCAGGGGTTAAGCGAGAAGGTGTCGTTTGAAGGAACGGGAGTAAAGACTTTGGCCGGGATCCTCAACGCGGTCCCGCGGCAGGTGGAAAAAGGGGTCCTGGAGCATCTGCAGACCGTGAACGCGGAGGTCGCCGAGGAGGTCCGCGCCAATATGTTCCTGTTCGAGGACGTGTCCCTGCTTGAAGATACCGCCCTGCAGAAAGTGCTTCGCCAAGTTGACATGAGCGATCTTACCGTGGCTTTAAAAGGTGCCGAAGGGAAAGTGAAAAAGAAAATCATGAACAACCTGTCGGAGCGTGTCCGGGAAACTACCGCGGAAGAGCTGGAATACATGGGGCCGGTGCGGGTGCGTCAGGTGGAGGAAGCGCAGCAGAAAGTAATTGACGCGGTGAAGAAAATGGAAAACGCAGGGGAAATCGTCGTGCCGCGTAAAGGGGAGAAGGAAGAATTCGTATGAGCCGTGTGTTGAAACGAGAACGGGTGTGGGCTGAGTTTCATCTTGCCGATTGGACCGCATCCAGTTTCGATCCCTCGGAACAGGGAGATGAGCCTTTTTCGCTTGAGGAAATGAAACGGTCGTTTCAGGACTCGTGCGCCGAACAGCCGGCGCAGGCTGGGGCCGGCAGCGAGGAACCCGAATCTACGGAACTGCCGGCGGAGGAAGCCGGCGGAGTTCGGGAAGCGGCGGCGCGGCTGCGGGCCCAGGCGGAGAAAGACGCCGAGCGGATCCGGGCGCAGGCCGAGCAGGAATATGCCGGCATCAAAGAGGATGCCTACCAGGAGGGCCTGCGGCAGGGAGCCGCGGAAGGGGAGCGAAAAGCAAGAGAAGCACACCGGGCGGCGGCTGAAAGAGAAATTGAGCAAATTCGCACGCTCGCTCGCCAGATTTCCGACGGCTATCCTCGGGCGATAAAGATGACGCAAAATGATCTGGTCAGGCTTGCATTGGAAGTGGCGGAAAAAGTGATCAAGGACGAAAGCCAGAAACGAAAGAAGGTCGTTGAGGGGATGATCCGGGAGGGATTGCGGCGGGTTTCGGAAAAAGCGTACGTAAAGGTCCGGGTGAATCCCGGTCAGTTGGATTTCGTGAGGGAAAAGAAAGAAGATTTTATCCGCCAGCTCGGCGACGTGGAACGGTTTGAATGCGTGCCGGACGAATCGGTGGATCCCGGGGGCTGTATCATTGAAACGCCCTCGGGCAGTGTGGATATGCGGATAGGGAAACAGGTAGCCGAGGTCCGCAGTACGCTTATCGGTGAGGAAGAAAATGAATGATCACGCCTTCGGAATAATGGACTTCGAAAAATATCATAAAGTGGTGGAGAGCACCGATCCGGTGAAACTGAACGGGAAAGTGACTCAGGTGATCGGGCTGATCGTCGAGTCCGAAGGCCCGGCGGTCGGCGTCGGGGAGCTGTGTCACATATATTCGAAGAAAACCGACACCTCGGTGCAGGCTGAGGTGGTCGGGTTCCGGGGGAATAAAGTGCTGCTTATGCCGCTGGGAGAAATGACCAAGATCGAACCCAAGAGCGAAGTGGTGGCAACCGGGCATTCCCTGGGGGTGAAAGTGTCCGAAGATCTGCTCGGCCGGGTACTGAACGGCTTAGGCAACCCCATCGACGGCAAGGGGCCGATTGTCACCCACCTGAGATATTCCATCCGGAATCGTCCGCCCCATCCGCTTTCCCGGGAACGGATCACCGAGCCGTTGAGCAGCGGCGTGCGCGCGATCGACGGTATGATGACGTTAGGAAAGGGACAGCGGATAGGGATTTTCTCCGGCAGCGGAATCGGGAAATCAATGCTGCTGGGGATGACCGCGCGCAACACCAACGCCGATATAAACGTGATCGCCCTCATCGGCGAACGCGGGAGAGAAGTGAGGGATTTTATCGAAAAAGACCTTGGTCCAGAAGGATTGAAACGGTCGGTCGTGATCGTGTCGACCTCTGATCAGCCTGCGCTGATCCGGATCAAAGGCGCCGAAGTCGCGACGGCGATCGCGGAGTATTTTCGCGATCAGGGCAAGAACGTGATGTTCATGATGGATTCGGTCACGCGTTTCGCGACCGCCCAGCGCGAGATCGGGCTCGCCGTGGGGGAACCTCCGGCAACGCGGGGGTACACGCCGTCGGTATTCGCGCTGCTTCCCAAACTCCTTGAACGCAGCGGCGCGTCACAGAACGGAACGATTACCGGTATCTATACCGTGCTCGTGGAGGCCGACGATATGAACGAGCCGGTGGCGGACACGGTGCGCAGTATTCTCGACGGGCACGTGGTATTGTCCCGGGAACTGGCTTCCGCAGGGCATTATCCTCCGGTGGATGTGCTGGCCAGCATCAGCCGGTTGATGCGGGATATCGTCAGCCGTGAGCATTTTGAAGCCGCCAATAAAATTAAGGATTTACTCGTCACGTATAAAGACGCGCGGGACCTGGTGAATATCGGAGCGTACGTAAAGGGGAGTAATCCCAAGATCGACCGCGCGCTGGAGATGCTGGATCCGATCAACCAGTTCCTGCGGCAGAAGGTTGAGGAGCGGGCGGAGTTTGACGCAACCGTTGACCGTCTTATCCGGATGTGCGAAGCATGAGAGGATAAATGAAATTTAAATTCCGTCTTCAGAAAGTACTGGAACTGCGCCAGCAAAAAGAAGAAACATGCGAGCGGGAGCTGGCGGAACTGAAACGGGTTCTGATTCAGGAGGAGCAGTTTCTCGTCGATCTGAAGGAAAAGAGCCATGAAATGCGGCAGAGGCTCGATCACCTCCAGGACGGAGAGGAGAACGCTCTTTGTATGGAGGAACTGGTCCGGTACGCGGATTATCTCGATCATCTCCAGAACAGGATCGTCGATCAGATCCGGCGGGTGAAAAAAACAGTCAATGACACCGATCAGAAACGTGATGAACTTGTCGAGGCGTCAAAAGAAAAAAAAGTGATCGAAAAGCTGAAAGGACAGCAGCTAAAAAGGTTCCGGGATTCCGCGGCTGAAACGGAGCGGAAACGGCTGGACGAAATCGGAATGAATAATTACAGTCACAGGAGGAAAAAATGAGTTTTATTGAAATGCTCTCAATGAGTAATTTTCCTTCTTCACAGGATCTTCGCCCGGAGCATATTATCGACAGCGAGAAGATGCCTCAGACCAAGTTCGCGCAATTTCTCCAGAAACTGAGCCGTGCCTTCACGGAAAACGACGCGCTTACCGGGGAAGAAACGGCGGTGTCCGAGACAATCAATGCTTTTTTGCAGGAGCTGCGCGCGTTTTTTCAGTCGCTTGGGATGGACGAGGAGCAAGTTCGCGAAATGGTGAATGCCGCCGCCGAAAAAATTTTCGCGCTGGCGGCGCAGGGCGATCTCGCGGGAGTACAGGCGCTGATCGAACAGTTGTTGTCCTCCGAAACGGCGGCCGAGGCCGGGAAAATCCTTTCCGAGGCAGTAGCGTGGGGGCAGTCCAAGGGCCCCGCGGCTTCTTTTTCGGAATTGATCCCGGAAGAAACCGGGAAATCGCATCCGGGGAAAGGGGGCGCCGCGTTGCCTGAGGCGGAAACCGGAAGAACGCGGCCGATGCAGGAGCTCGCGGCATTATTGCGCAGATACGTGCCCGAAAAAGGGAATCATCCCTCGCCGGCGCAGCTGCTTCCCGAAGTGCTGGCGGCGCTTGAGGAAAAAGCCGCGGCCGAGGCCGAAGGGTACCGGTTCCTGGCGGCGCCCGGCCAGGAAAAGGATTTCTTCCCCTGGGTGACCCACTCTGCGGAGGCCCAGCAGGAATTGCTGGACGCGCTTGCCGCGGGGATGATGGTAAAAGAATCGCAGGCCGGTACGGCCGCGGGCGAGGTCTCGTTCGATATCGTCGAAGCGCAGCCTGAGGCGCGTGCGGAATTCCTCCAGCTGATCAAAGAGATGGTTTCCCGGATGGAGTTGAGGAACCGGGGCACGACCTGGAAGTCTTTCCTCGAGCTGACCACGAAAGAACTGGGGAACACGCACGTGCGGCTTGAACTTTCCGGGACGAAGGTGATATTGAATCTGCTGGTCGCGCGAGCCGAGGCGAAAGATACCGTGAACAACTATCTTCCCGAGTTAAAGCAGATGCTGGAAGAGAGAGGACTGGTACTCGACGGATGTTCGGTGGACGTGGATCAGAATCTGCGCCACGGGCGTTCACCGTTCGCGCAGGAGTTTATCCCGCGGGAAAACCGGATGCCGGGGTACGAAGCGCTTTCCTCCACGTTAGTGGAGAAACTGCAGGCCAGGGGAACACAGCTGGACGAAATGATCGTAATCGGCGAACAGCGGGTGAACTGTTTCGCCTAAAAGGAGGTGGGAGAGATGATAGTAAATGAGGTGTACGCTCCGCCGCTTCATTACCGGAGCGCGGGCGAAAGCGGAGAATCGCTGGGGAAGAATGATTTTCTCCAGCTTCTGCTCACCCAGATGCAGAATCAGGATCCGCTTGATCCGCTGAAGAACGAGGAGTTTATTGCGCAGTTGGCGCAATTTAACTCGCTGGAACAGTTGGTGAATTTGAATACGACCATGGAGTCGATGGGAACGCTGCAGATCCTGACGTCGTCGAGCAGTCTGATCGGACGGACGGTCGAGGCCGCCGACGGAGAAGACACGGTGCAGGGGCAGGTCCAGGAAGTGGCGTTTCTCAAAGGAGATATCGCGCTACAGCTTGACGCCGGCGGACGGCTGGTCGAAGTGAGTATCGATGATATCGTGAAGGTGAGGTGAGAGAAATGTCCGAGGCGAATCATGTGAATCATATCAGGATTCCGGGCGTCGGACGGGCCAAGATCCAAAAGTCAAAGGCGGTTCAGGATCAGAAGGGACCCGCGTTTAAAGAGATCCTCGAATCGAAACTCGATCATCAGCTGACCTTTTCCGGGCACGCCCTGCAACGGATACAGCGGCGCGAAATCGTGCTTGACGATGCCAAGCTCGGAAAATTAAAGACGGCGGTCGAGAAAGCTGAAAAGAAAGGGGCTCGTTCTTCGCTGGTGCTTATGGATGATCTGGCGTTTATCGTCAGCGTGAAGAACAGGACCGTGATCACGGCGATGAACGGCGGTCATATCAAAGAGAACGTGTTTACCAACATCGACAGTGCGCTGATCATATGAATACCCGGGGAATATTTTCAGGAATGAGAGAGAAAACTTTGGAGGCTGGACCTCAGATGAGGGGGCCTCGGAGAAACCCGCGGACGCGGGCGAACGAAAGGGGGCTGAGGTAGCATGTTACGTTCAATGTTTACCGCAATTTCCGGGATGCAGAATCACCAGGTTCGGCTGGATACGGTGGCCAATAATATCGCGAACATCAATACTACCGGTTTTAAACGCAGCCGGGTGAGCTTTGAGGATATCTTGAGCCAGACGATTAGCGGCGCGAGCCGTCCCACCGATGACTTGGGCGGGGTGAATCCGAGACAGGTCGGATTGGGAATGACGGTGGCGAGCATCGATACGATTTTTACCCAGGGAAATTTGCAGCTGACCGGCGTGAATACCGATCTGGCGATCCAGGGCGACGGGTTCTTCATCCTGAAGGATCCAGAAGACGTGCCCTTTTACACCCGCGCCGGGAATTTTACGCTTGATGCGGGCGATCCCACGACGGGACAGTCTCGTCTGGTCAACACATCCAACGGATATTTCGTCCAGGGATGGAACGCCGACAGCACGGGGACGATCACTCCCGACAGCGACACCGAAGACGTGATCATTCCGCTGGCGAGTACCATCGAGCCCAACGCGACCTCCAATATCGCGTTTGCCAACAATCTTGACGGGACAGAGACCGGAGAGGTGGCGTTCAGCGTGTACACACAGACCTATACCGAAACGGTTGAAGGAAACGTAACCGTGAGCTGGACGGTGGAACCTACCGGGACGTTCAATCAGATGCGGGTGACCGGCGAACTGAGCGGCGGCGCCAGTCCCCAGTGGGGCAGTACCGGCACCGACACGCTGACCTACACGTTTACCGTGGACAGCGATCCGACCAGTGCGACTTACGGTCAGATCACCGCGGATACCGGGCCGGGAGCGCAGGATACGATCGATCCCGACGGTGACGCCGATGCCGATGACATTACGGTCGATCTGCTGAATGTCGGCGATGACCTGCTTGCCGGGACCAACCAGATTAACGTAGTAGGGCCGGATACGGTAGATAACGCGATTACCGCCACGCTTACTCCGCCGACCCACAGCACGTCGATCAACGTGTACGATTCGCTGGGGAACGTGAGAGAGGTGACCTTTACCTTTACCAAAACGGCCAATTTGAACTGGCACTGGACTGCCGGCGGTGATGCCACCGCGGGAGACGGCACGATCCAGTTCGATACCGACGGTTCGCTGTTGAGCTCCAGCGTGGTTAACGCGGTAACCGTTACCGGCGCGTTCGGCGCGCCTAATTTTACGATTAGCCCGGATTTCACCGATTCGACCCAGTACGCGTCCGAAAGTACGCTGATTGTGTCCAATCAGGACGGCTATCAGGAAGGGACGTTATCCAGTTTCACCATCGGAAATTCCGGTGAAGTCATGGGAATCTATACCAACGGGCTGACCCGTACGCTGGCACAGGTCGCGATGGCGACGTTTCAGAATCCCGGAGGGCTGCTGAAAGAGGGGGAGAACATGTTCTCCGAAAGCGTCAACTCCGGGATTCCCCAGGTAGGAACTGCCAACAGTGCGGGCCGCGGCGAGATCTCAGCGGGCACGCTGGAGATGTCGAATGTCGACATCGCGCAGGAATTCGTGGATATGATCACCGCCCAGCGCGGTTTTCAGGCGAATTCGCGCAGTATCACGACATCCGATGAGATCCTCCAGGAAGTGATCGCCCTGAAGCGGTAAGCAACGCTCTTAACAGTTACGGCAAAGCACAAGACGGATTCCCCGTCTTGTGCTTTGTTTTCGGGGTAAACTAAAGGAGCCAGAATGATAAAGCTGACACAGGTAAACGGAGAGCTGATCGTCATTAATTCGGATTTGATTTCGTTCGTCCGGGCGCATCCCCATACCGTAGTGACCCTGACCAACGGCGATAAGCTTATGGTCGAGGAAACGCCGGACGAGGTGATCCAAAAGGTGATCCGGTTTAAGCGTAATATTTATCAAAACGGAGAAAGGGAGGCGGGCTGATATGGACATAGCCAGTATTTTGGGGATTATCGGCGGGATCCTGTTGATAACGATAGCCATCTGGGAAAACATTCAGCTGTTTATCAGTCCCCAGTCGGCGATGATCACCTTCGGCGGCGCCTTCGCGGCTACATTCATTAATTTTCCCATGGCCCAGGTGGGAAAAGTGCTGACCGTCGCGGCAAAAGCGTTCTTCGCCCGTCCGGAAGATCCTTATAAGAAGGTGGAGCTCATTGTGCATTTGGCGGAAAAGGCCCGGCGTGAAGGGTTTCTCGCGCTGGAGGCGGAACTCGCCCAGGTTGAAGATCCCTTTTTGAAACGGGGGGTGCAGAGCGTGATCGATGGGATCAGCCATGACGCGTTAAAAGACACCATGGAAAAGCAGATGGATTTTATCGACGAACGCCACTCTATGGGACAGGAAATTTTCGTGTCCATCGGCACCTATTGTCCGTCGTTTGGTATGGCCGGGACGCTGATCGGGCTTATTATCATGCTCTATAATCTTGATGACCCGAAAAAAGTGGGGCCGGGTATGGCGTTGGCGATTATGACAACGCTGTACGGGGTGCTGGCCGCCTATCTTGTATTCATACCCATTGCCGGAAAACTGAAAGTGCGCAGCGATGAAGAACGTCTCCTGAAAGAAGTGGTCATGGAAGGGATACTCGGCCTGCAGGCCGGAGACGCTCCCCGGTTTATCCGTGAACGGCTGCATGCCTATCTGAATCCGCGGCTTGCCGGGAAGGCGGCCAAAGAGGCCGCGGCAGCCGCCGCGACGGAACAGAATCAGCCGGAATCCGAAGGCGAAGAGGAAGGATGAGCAAGAAATGAAGAAAAAGCAGTTTAAGCTGGGAAAGCCGGCACCTCCCTGGATGTTGACTTATTCCGATATGATCACCCAGGTGCTCATTTTCTTTGTCCTGCTGTTTACCCTGTCGGACATCAATATCGTGAAGTTCAGCCAGTACTTTAAAAAGATGAAAAAACCTCCGGTGGTCCTCGATGAGCAGCAGCTGCGGCGGGTGATGCTGGAGCTGGCCGAATATGCCAAACAAAAAGGGCTTGAGGAGCTCATTAGGATGGAAATAGACGAAACCGGGTTGAAAATTAGTCTTACCGAAAGTTTAATGTTCCGGTCGGGGCAGGCAAAAATCCTCCCCGAGGCGCTTCCGGTGATGGAAGTGATCGCCGACAAAGTGAAGAATCTCTCCAACGAAATAATGATCGAAGGACACACGGATAATATTCCGATCAGTACCGAGAAATTCCCTTCGAACTGGGAACTGTCGGTGGCCCGGGCGGTGAACGTGTTGAAATATCTGGTGGAGAGCAAAGGGCTCGATCCATCCCGGGTTTCGGCGTCCGGGTACGGCGAGTACCGTCCGGTCGCTTCCAACGAAACCCAGGAGGGGCGGGCGCAGAACAGAAGGGTTGTGTTGGTGGTATTACGGACACGTCTTAAAGGATTTTAACTCGTGAGGAGGCAATGATGAAAGAACAGATGTCGAAAAAGGATTTGGAGATATTACGGTACGTCCATGACGATCTGGGAAAAAAGATATCGAAAGTACTCTCCACACTATTGGGCAAGAATGCGCGGATGTCCCTGCGGAATCTGAGTGTCGAATCCCAGCCTGCGCTCGCGAAAAAATTGAAAGGGGAGTATTTATGCGCGGAGTATTCCGTCAAAGAGCATGACGCTCCGGGAATGCAGTGCATGAGCACCAAGATGGCAACGTTATTCAGCCAGCTGCTCATGGGGGAAGAGAAAAAAGAGAAAGAGCAGCTTGCGGAAAAGAGCATCGAAGTGTGCGCCGAGGCGCTGAAAAAAACCATGGAGGCGCAAAGTGCGGTCCTGGAACAGCAATTGGGCAAGAAGTATACCTTTGAGCTGACGGACGCCGCCACGGCGGTACCGGCGGACCGGCTGAAAGCGATGGGGCAGGAAAAATGGATGCTGGTGGAGTATACCGTGGGAGTAAACGGATTTTTCGAAGAATCGTTATACGAACTGGTGTCTTTTCCGGTGGCGGCGGCAATGGTGGAGGCGGCTTCCGGCCGCGTGTCTCCGCAGGGAAAAGTCGGTTCGTTCGCTCCGGAGGAGCTCACTCCACGCACAGGCGCCCGCGGGCTGAAGGATCTTTCGCTCCTGCTTGATACGCCCTTGTCGCTCGCGGTCGAGCTGGGACATTCCACGATGAACCTGAAAGAGATCCTCGAGCTGGGGATCGGGTCGATCGTGGAATTGGATAAACTTGCGGGCGAGCCGGTCGATATCAAGGTCAACAACAAACTCCTCGCCAAGGGAGAGGTCGTCGTGGTCGACGAAAGTTTCGGCGTGCGCATCGTGAATATCGTGAAGCCGAATGAACGCATTTAAGATCATACTCCTCATTGTTTTCCTTACGGTTCCCCGGACGATGCCCGCGGCATTCGCCCAGACTGCGGATTCTGCCCAGGAAGCGGCACCGGAAGAAGAAATCGCTCCGTATGTCGCTCCTTCCCCGGGAGCAAACGTGCCTTCATTCGGCAGTTTGCTTGGAACGATTATTCAGATTTGCATTTCGCTGGCCGTTATCGTCGTGTTCGTGTATTTAACCGTATTCGTGCTGAAAAAGCTTTCCGGCGCCTCCCGGGCCGAGCCGGGGCCGCATTACGGGGTGTTGTCGCTGGTGGACTCATTGTCACTGGGGCCGAATAAAAGCCTGTATCTCGTTTACGCGGGGCGGGAGCTGTTGGTCGTTTCGCTGTCGGATAAGGGCTTTTCGCTCCTTTCCCGCATTACCGAACAGGAGGCGGTGGAGGAGGTGCTCGCCAAGAAAAAAGAGGAATGGGAAAAAGCGAAACCGTTCCGCGAGTACCTGCACGCTGAACAGAAGAAAGAGATGGTGAAACAGTACATGAAAGATTATCTTTCCTCGATGAAGGATATTTTTCGCGGCAGGTCTCATAAGTAGCGATATGCGATATCAGTTCACATCACGCGTCTGGAAAATTTTTTTCGCGGTTGTCGTCGCGCTCGCGGGAACGGCGGCGTTACTTTCTTCCCCCGTACTCGCGCAGACGATTCCCATCCCATCGCTGTCGATGGAAGTGGGGCAGGCCGAAAATCCGCAGGACGTCGCCTTTAGTCTTCAAATTTTATTTCTGATCACGATTCTCGCCCTGGCGCCGGCGATAATTATTATGGTGACTTCGTTTACCCGGATTGTGATCATTCTCGCTTTCGTCCGCCATGCGCTGGCGACGCAGCAGATCCCGCCCAATCAGGTCCTGGTCGCGCTGGCCTTATTCTTAACCTTTTTTGTTATGTCTCCGGTTATTCAGAATATTCACGACGAGGCGCTTGCGCCTTACACGCAGGGAGAAATTACCCAGGCACAGGCTTTTGATAACGCCGTGCAGCACCTGAGAGGATTCATGATCAGGCAAACGCGTCCTAATGATCTGGCGTTATTCGTTGATTTATCGAAAAGCGAACGCCCGGAAAAAATGGCGGACGTCTCCACCACGGTGCTGATCCCGGCGTTCGTGATCAGCGAATTAAAAACCGCGTTCCAGATCGGGTTCGTAATCTTCGTGCCGTTTCTTATTCTTGATCTCGTGGTGGCCAGTACCCTGATTTCGATGGGGATGTTGCTGCTGCCGCCGATCGTGATTTCGTTTCCCTTTAAAGTGCTGCTGTTCATTATGGTAGACGGATGGCATCTCATTACCCGGTCAATTGTGTACAGTTTTCATTAAAAGAGGAACGAGAAAGTAAAAAGGCAGAGAAGCGAAGAAGCATGACTGAAACGTTTGTGATGGCGCTCGGACAGAAGGCTCTGGTGACCTATCTGCATCTCGCGGGACCGATCCTGCTGTTCGCGTTGAGCATCGGGCTTATGGTGAGCGTGGCCCAGGCCGTGACGCAGATTCAGGATATGACGCTCACGTTTATTCCGAAGATCCTCGCGACGCTGCTGGCATTGGTGATTTTCGGTCAGTTCATGCTCAGGTCGATCGTGCAGTTTACCTATTATGTGATCGTGAGTATTCCAAATATCGCGCAATGAATATTTTCCGGGAATTGTTCCAATTCGGGTATCAGGATTTTCAGGGTTTCCTGCTGGTGTCGGTGCGCTTTTCAGGACTGGTGCTTTCCGCGCCGCTTATCAGTAATCCCAATATTCCGAAAACGGCGAAAATCGGCTTTATCCTGTTTATCTCCTTTTTGGTATTCCCGTTTATTGCGTCAGGCGGAGTGATGATCCAGAATAATCTGGTGCTCACGGCGATGGCTTTGCGCGAACTGATCATAGGTTTCTTCCTCGGCTTCTTTGTGAGCCTTATTTTCGCGGGGATCCAGCTCGCCGGCCAGTTCATCGATTATCAGTCGGGGTTCGGTCTGGTCAATGTCATCGATCCACAGTCAAACGTGCAGGTGCCGCTTGCGGGGCAGTTCATGTATATCCTGGCGTCTCTGCTGTTTTTGATCCTGGGCGGTCATCATATGCTGCTTCGCGGTCTCGTCGGGACGTTTGACGTGTTCCCCCTGGGAACGCTGGCGTTTGATCTGAATATTTCCCACGCGGTCCAGACCCTGTTCGCGCGGATGGTCGTCGTGGCTTTTCAGATTTCCGCGCCGGTTGTGGGCGCGATATTCGTGGCAGAAATGACCTACGGGGTCGTGGCCCGGGCGATTCCGCAGATCAACATTCTAATCGTCGGGCTCCCGCTGAAAATAGGCATCGGCACGCTGTTTTTACTGCTTTCGCTGCCCTTTTTTTTCTGGGTGATCAAACGGGAATTCATGAATGTCTTTGAATCCCTGCAGCAGTTAGGTATCGGAGTGTAATTCATGGCGGATCAAGAACGAAGATTTCCGGCGACGCCGCATAAGCGCAGACAGGCGCGGCAAAAAGGACAGGTAGTAAAAAGCGTTGAGGTGAACACGGTATTTGTGCTCCTGGGCGGTTTTTTGCTGCTCAGGTTTCTGGGGAACTTCATGTTCGCCCAGCTGGAGGAGCTGGCCGAAAGAAGTTTTGTGGCTTTTCCCTCCATGCGGGAAATTACCATGCAGCTGCTGATATTTCACGCGCCGGGGATCGTGGGACGTTTTCTGCTCATTCTTATGCCGTTTTTGCTTGGTGTCGGGGTGGTCGCGTTTCTTGCAAACGTTCTGCAGGTGGGATTTATGTCGAGTTGGACTTCGATAAAACCGCGACTGGATAAGTTGAATCCGGTGAACGGATTCAAACGGTTATTCTCTCTGAAATCGTTCGCGGAAGGGGTCAAGTCCGTGTGTAAAATCCTCATCATGGCCGGGGTTTCGTATGTGGTGATCCGGGACGCGGTTCCCACGCTCATCTATACTCTTTCGATGACGCCGACCCAGAGCGTGTCGGAGGTTTCCGGTGTCGTCATGACGTTGATCTTTCGTCTCGTGATGGCGCTGGGCGTTCTGGCGATTCTCGATTTTTTTTATCAGCGTTATGAACATGAAAAATCCTTGCGGATGTCCCGTCAGGAATTGAAAGAGGAGGTCATCCGGTACGAGGGGCGTCCTGAAGTAAAGCAAAAACGCCGTTCCCTGCAAAGACAGCTCGCGCAGAGAAGAATGATGCAGGAAGTGCCGAAAGCCGATGTGGTGATCACCAACCCTACGCATCTGGCGGTCGCGGTTCAGTACGATCCGGCGGCGTCCGCCGCGCCTCTGGTGATCGCCAAAGGCGCCAGACTGGTGGCCGAAAAAATTATCGAAACCGCAAAGGAAAATGAAGTGCCGGTGATCGAAAACAAGCCGCTGGCGCAGGCGTTGCACAAACTTGTAGAAGTCGGGCAGAGCGTGCCGGTGCATTTATATCAGGCGGTTGCTGAAGTGTTGGCGTATCTGCATCGGATCGGGAAAACGAAAAGAAAATGGCTGTAGGCGCAATGACTCCCCCAGTAATGACGAAACGCTTCGCCCAGATGGGCGAGGTTATCATCGGCGCCGGTCTGCTGTTGGTAATCGGAATGATCCTGTTGCCGCTGCCGCCGGTGCTTCTGGATATACTGCTGGTATTCCATATCGGGATCTCGCTGGTGGTCATGCTGGTAACGCTGTACGTGCGGGAATCGGTGCAGTTCTCCATTTTTCCCAGTCTGCTTCTGATGGTGACGTTGTTCCGTCTCGGCCTCAATGTTGCCTGTTCCCGGGCGATCCTTACCAAGGGAACGCAGGCCGCAGATCTTATTAATGCCTTCGGCGGATTTGTGGTGAGCGGAAATTACGTGGTCGGGCTGGTGATTTTCGTCATTCTGGTGATCATTCAGTTTATTGTCATTACCAACGGGGCACAGCGGGTAGCCGAAGTCGCCGCGCGGTTCACTTTGGACGCGATGCCGGGAAAACAGATGTCCATCGACGCCGACCTGAACGCCGGCGTTATTACCGAGCAGGAAGCCCGGGCCAAACGGGAGGAGATAGAGAAAGAAGCCGATTTTTATGGGTCGATGGACGGGTCGGCGCGGTTTATCCGGGGTGACGCCATCGCGGCGATCATTATCATCCTGGTGAACATCGTCGGCGGATTCGTGATCGGGGTCGTCCAGCTGGGGATGTCTCTGCAGGAAGCGCTGCAGACCTACATCCTGCTCACGATCGGCGTGGGGATCGCGATGCAGATCCCGGCACTGCTGATTTCCACGAGTGCGGGCGTGATTGTGTCCCGCGTCGCGTCTTCTGAGGAGCATCTCGGCAAGGATATTTCTTCGCAGGTGTTGAAACAGCCCCAGGCGTTAGTGATCGCCGCGGCGCTGCTGTTTGTCTTCTTATTCGTTCCCGCACTGCCGAAGTTCCCTTTTCTGGTAATTACGTTGTCCACGGGAGGGATCGCCTATATCGTGCAGTCGGCGACAAAAAAAGCGGAAGCGGTACAGCGCGAGCAGGATGAAAAAGAGGCGCGTTTGCAGCGCAAACCGGAAAACGTCATGAATCTGCTGAAGGTCGATCCGGTGGAGTTGGAGATCGGGTACGGACTCATCCCGCTGGTGAATCCTGAGCAGGGAGGGACGTTGCTTGACCGGGTGAGTCTTATCCGCCGTCAGCTCGCGCTGGATCTTGGAGTAGTCGTGCCGCCGGTGCGTATCCGGGATAATGTTCAGCTTGCGCCGAACGAATATGTGATTAAAATAAAAGGGATAGACGCCGCGAAGAAAAACGTCCAGCTGAATCATTATTTGGCGATCAATCCCGGGAAGATCAAGGGCGCGATTCAGGGAATCCCGGGGAGTGAGCCGGTATTCAATCTTCCGGGGGTATGGATTATGGAAACGCAGAGGCGCAAGGCGGAAATGAGCGGATATACGGTTGTCGATATCCCGACCGTGATTTCAACGCATTTAAGCGAAATGATCAAACAGCACGCGCCGGATATCCTTACCCGGCAGGATACCAAGAATCTCATAGAGAATTTAAAAAAGGACTATCCGGCGCTGGTCGAAGAGCTGGTTCCTCAGCTGATGAGCGTGGGAGACATACAGAAAGTATTGAAGGGCCTTCTCAACGAGAAAGTCCCGATTCGGGACCTGGTGACGATTTGCGAAAATCTGGCCGATCACGCCCGGGTGACGAAGAATATCGACGCTTTGATTGAAGAAAGCCGGATGGCCCTCGGGAATCATATTTGCAAGCAGTTCGTGAGCGCCGAAGGCACTCTGTACGTGGCGACGCTCGCGCCGGGACTGGAGCAGGTCCTCACCGAAAAAGTGAACGCCCAAAGCGAGGCGGAACAGATGTTTTTCGAGCCGGAATTCATTAAGAAGCTGCTCGGGTCGGTCACCCATGCCATGGAGGCAATGCTTAAGCGGGGGCATCAGCCCGTGATTTTGGCCGCGCCTCAGATCCGTCTGACGCTGCGGCGTCTGATCGAACGGTCTCTTCCGAACGTGGCCGTTCTTTCGTACCGGGAAATCCCCACCGATCAGCAGGTAAAAGTGCTCGCGAGGGTGGAGATGTCTACATGAAGGTAAAACGTTACGAAGGCAACACAGTTCAGGAAGTGTTATCCAAGATCAAGGTAGATCTCGGTCCGGAAGCGACGATTTTATTCATCAAGGAGCGTACCCGGGCGCGTCTGTTCCGGAGAGGCAAAAAATACGTCGAAGCCATGGCCTCGAGCCAGGAAGACAAGCCCGCCTATGACGCCGCCAAGCTGGAAATGATTTACTGGGAATTAAAAGAATTGAAAGATTCGGTGAAGAATATTAAGGTGCGCGAAGAGCACGTCCGTGAAGAAGAGGACGCGTTGTATCCGGTTCTCCGGGGATATCGTCAGAAGCTCTGCGAGGCCGGGGTCGAAACGGAAAACGCGCTCACCGTTTTGAAGGATTTCCAGGAGCGGTTTACGGAAAAAGAACTGCGTAATTCGGCGCTGCTTGAGGAGAGTCTGATTCGCCACATGGCGCGGTACCTCGACGTCGCCGGTCCGATCAGCGCCGACGAGAACAAAATCGTGGCGATCGTCGGGTCTACGGGAGTGGGGAAAACCACCACGGTGGCAAAATTGGCGGCGCAGTTTTCGCTCATGGAACGTAAGCGGGTGGCGTTGATTACGATCGACACCTACCGGATCGCGGCGGTCGACCAGCTTAAAACCTACGCGGAAATTATCGGCATCCCGATCGAAGTAGTGTTCAACCCCCAGGAACTTTTGGTGAGTTTGAACCGGAACAAGGACAAAGAATTGATCCTGATCGATACCGCGGGTAGCAACCCGTTCGATAAGGTTCGTATGGATGACCTGCGGCGCTTTTTAGGGTCCAGTCCCAATATCGAAACGCATTTACTTCTTACGATGACGACTAAACCCAAGAACCTGCTCGAGATATACAACTGTTACAATATTATGAAGATCCATAAAGTGATTCTGACCAAACTCGATGAATCGGTACGGTTCGGTAATATCCTCAATCTTGCCACCCGGGTAAACCGGCCGATCTCGTACATCACGACGGGGCAGAACGTTCCCGACGATATTGAAGTCGCCGATCCGTATAACCTGGTGCAGTTGATATTAAAAGGGCGTGAGATGCTGCCGGAAAAAAAAGAGGGAAAGAAGAAGGGAACGGTGGAGAACTATAGATGAACATGAATTTTGATCAGGCGGCGAATCTGCGGAAACTCACCGAGCGTATGGGGAAGGGTGTGGACCTTTCTTTTCAGCATGTGGTGCGGAATTTATTTCCCGCGGATAAGCCGGTGTTTGTATTTGTGGGGGAGGGCGCCGGGATTATTTCTTTTTCCGCCCTTATGGGGAATCTGGCGGTGGCGCTGAGCCGGAGGGGTACGGTGCTGGCCTGTTGCGAGGCGCATTCTCATTCGATGTCGATCGGCCGGCTGTTCGCCCGCGAGAGCCTGCCTCTGAGTGCCTTCGCCCGCGGCGCGGCGAGACTGCCGAGGGTGATCGTGGATTTTTCCGAACGGATTAAGCTTATTTCCGGCTTTGAAGCGGTCGAAGGGATCAATGAGTGGGACCCGGATAAAAAGTTCCTTTTCTTCCAAGCAATGGAAGGAATGTGCAGGAATACCGTGGATATGGTTTTCGTGAATGAAACGGATCTCCGCTTCGCTCCGGTAATGGATCATATTGTGATCGTGCTTTCTCCGGATGATGATTCGGTCATTTCCGCCTACAAAAAGGTGAAGCTGATCCATGAAATGAACGAAGATGCCCGTTTTTACTCTATCGTGAATCACGTGCACACGCCCGCTCAGGGAAAGGAAGTGAGCGCCAGATTCCAGGAATCGGTGGAAAAGTTCCTGGGGGTGAGCGTGCGTTCGCTCGGGTGCTCTCTGCTTACGCCGGAGGTGCTGCGAAGTATCAAACAACGCAAGGCCTACGTGCTTTCTTATGTGTATTCGAAATCCGCTGCGCATATCAGGGAGATAGCGCAGAATATCGAGCATGTTTCTTCACGCGCGAAGAAACCCAAGATACCATGGAGTTAATATGGGATGGTTTGGATTAAGCGGCAAGGAAAAGGCGATTTGGCGTGCCATTAAGCCCGGAGATAAGGTCACCATAATGCTCGGCGATGAGGCGCAGGAAAAGTATGAAACGAAAGTCTGTGACGTCAATCCTTACTATGTCTACGTTGATACTCCGGAAATTGACCGGGCGCTTCTTGATGTCGTGCAGAACACCCCGGTAAAACTGGAAATCGAGGTGTTCAATCCCGAGACCGGCAAGATCCGTTTCGCTTCGAAGGTGCTCGGACAGGAGTGGTTTAAGAAGCAGAGGATTCAGGTTTCCCGGCCGCGGAAAATTGAATGGGTCCAGCTGCGCCGGCACCGGAGGGTGCCGACCGCGCTTACCGCCGAATTTTCTTTCGTGGAAGATGATTCCACCCGGCATCTTAATTTGAGTTCGGAATCGTTTACCGCCAAGGTCCAGAACGTGTCGGAAGGAGGCGCTCTGCTGGTGATTGAAAAACTGATGTCGGTTGAAACAGGGGCGCAGGTGAACCTAAAGATTACGCTGTCGCCGGAATATACCGTGCGCGCGCGGGGCAAGATCGTCCGCATCGAGGCCTCGGAGGGGAAATACGGACTGGGCATCGATTTCTTGCGGATAGGGGAAAAAGATAAAGAACTGCTTCGCAAGTACATCAGCGTAAACGTCAAACGGTTTTAGAGGAAGAAGGAGTTGGCCTCATGGGGTTTTTTGGGTTAAGTAAAAGCGAACGAGCAGTGTGGTCGAGGATCTCTCCCGGGGAGAAGCTGCGCATTACGTTGGCCGGGAATCCGGTGGAATCCTACCCCAGCGAGATCGTGTCCGTGAAATCTTCGGAGATTTCAATCCAGACGCCGGTGAAAAAGACTTCTTTCGTGGAACTGCCCAAAAACGCGGAGGTGGACGTCGATCTGTTCACTCCTGATTTCGGAAAGATCAGTTTCCGTACCCGCGTGCGCGAACAGAACTGGTCCGGGAAGAAAGTGACGAAACTGGCCTGTCCGCGGACATTACAGCGGACGCAGATGCGCGCCTATTACCGTCTGGACATTATCAGGGACGTGGAGTATATCATCGCCGAAGGCAAAGGTGCCAAGAAGAATACGGGAAAGAGGCCGGTGTTTTTCGGGCTTACCCGGGACATTTCCGAAGGAGGGATCCAGCTGATCGGGAATAAGGGGGTTCCCGCCGGGACTTTCCTCTGGTTAAAGATCAAGCTGAGCGAACGCTATTCCGTCCGCGGATTGGGACAGGTGCTACGGGCCGGGCGCACGCAGAATCAGAGCAAATATTCTCTGGGGATAAAATTCGTCAAAATGGAACAAGAGGATAAAGAGATTCTCAGAAGATTCATCTTCAGTAAAGGACGGGAATCTTTTCAGGGAAGAAACAGGTGAACCGATGGGATTTTTTGGACTGAATCCGCAGGAGAAAAAGATCTGGGAGAGTATCGAACCCGGCAATAAGATGTGCATTACGCTTTTGCGGGGCAGGGCGGAAAGTTATTCCACGACGGTGATCAAAGCCGATGCGGGAGATTTGGTATGCAAAATCCCGCAGCTTGGCAAAATATCCTTTGAGGTCCCCGAGCGGGAGCCGGTTCGGGTGGAAGTGGAGGTATGCAATCCCCGCGCGGGCCGGATTCAGTTCAGGTCTTCGGTGCAGAAACCCCATCAGGAGGGCCGGCGGGTCATATGTGTGTCTAAACCGCGCAGTCTGCGCTGGATGCAGCTGCGGAAGCATTTCCGGGTAGAGCAGGTATTGAACGTGGAATACGCTTTTGTGGATCCGGAAACCGGATCCGACCAGATTGAACTGCGCCCGCCGAAATTTTTCGCGCTGGCCAGGAACATATCGGAGAAGGGAACCTTTCTCATTACCGATAATATTCATGAGTTATATCCGGGGATGCATGTGGATATGCAGTTATCCTTTCCCGGCAAGGATCAGTTTAAGGCGAGAGGACGGATAGTGCGGACGGAAAAAGTCCCTGCCGAAGATCAGTTCGGTGTGGCAATCGAATTTTTAAGAATTGAAGGTGCCGGGTGCTTAGCCGAATTTATTGAGAAAAAAAAGCAGGAGACGGCCGCCATATGATGGTGTTTGTCTATTATGGCGCGGCGTTATTGTTCTTTCTCTCTCTTCTGGCCGGGGTCTTTAAAGGGGATCCCCTGAGTTCGCTCCTTTTGAGAAGTTTCGGCATTTATCTCTGGGTATTGTTTTTAGGCTATCTTGCTTCGAAAGTATGTGACGCCGTCGGCCTCACGAGTTCCCGTCCGGGTCAAGGCGAAGAACCGGTTGAATCGGGCGCCGGCGCCGAAACGCAGCGCGAGACCCCGGAGCCGTCCGGAGAAGGAGCGTCGGTCGAATTGTCAGCAGAAGGCAAAGAGCTCGCCGATTTGAAAAAAAATGTGGCGGTAGATCCCAAGAAAGCCGCGGAAAAAATTAAAGGGATGATGAAATGATGGGCAAAGCGGAAACAGTGTCCCGGGAAAAAATCCTTGAATATCTTCCTCTCGTGAAGAAGGTGGCTTCCCGGATTTTTCTCACCATACCCAAGCAGCTGATGGATTTCGAGGATCTGGTGGGATACGGCATCATGGGACTTATCGAAGCGGTCAACACCTTCGACTCCGAAAAAGGCGTGAAATTTTCGACGTACGCTTTTTACCGGATTCGGGGAGCCATGCTCGACGCGCTGAGAGAGATGGATTGGATGCCGCGGACGCTCCGGGCGAAAATCCATAAAGTTGACGGCGCCGCACAGGAGCTTGAAGGGAAACTCGGCCGGCCCGCCCGCGAGGATGAAATCGCCGAGGAAGTGAGGATGCCGGTTGAAGAGGTTTCGACGCTGCTCCTCCATTCATCCCAGAGCGAAGTGATCTCCTTGGAAAACAATCTGCATAACTATCTCGTGCGCAAAACGGAAAATTTTCTGAGCATGAACGAGAATGAGTTGAACGACATGAAAGAGCTTTTGGCCGGGGCGATAGAAAAACTGGGAGAAAAAGAGCGGTTAGTGCTCACGCTTTGCTATTACGAAGAATTGAATTTGAAAGAAATAGGAAGCGTGCTGGAGTTATCGGAATCGCGGGTGTGCCAGATATTGAAAAGCGCGGTGACGCATCTCAAGGGCAATTTGAATTTCCTGAACGGGGAGATATAATGTTTTTGTCTTTTTGGGAAAGGGGAAGGAAGAGGAGGCGTAGCACCGCGTGAAAGAAGTGAGGGCACGGCTATGGCGTTGCGGCCAACCGATATTCAGATTGTTCTGCAGGCGACAAGAAATGTAGGGAAGCTGCAGCAGGTGCATCAGCAGCACGCGCGGCAACAGCAGGAGCATCTCTCGGTGTATATGCAGAAGAATTTGGAAGAAAAGAAGAAACGTCCCGTGAAGCTGGATGAAGTCCCCGAGTCAAACGTGCGGCCGGTTTCCGGCGACGAGAAAGGGAAGGGGAGAACGAATGGGGGCAAAAGGAGAAAGAAGAAATCGGAGAAAAAGATCGGCGGAAACGTTGATTTGCTGGTGTAAGACATGAAATCAAAAGAAATCGTCGGAAAACAAGTGGTGAGCATTCGGGACGGAGGCGTGCTGGGAAGGATCAGATGTCCGGTCATCGACGGGACGCACCAGATTATCGTCGGGTTTATCGTCGATGACGAAGAATGGTTTCTCGAAACGAAGGTGGTTCTTTTTCAGTTCATCCGCGGGCTTGAAGAGGAAGTGGTCACGGTGGATGATGGTTCGGTGATTCTGCCGGTGAAGGGATTAGAGAAGATCCATTCCTATTTGAAGGAGAATCTGCAGTTGGTCAATACCAAGGTCATTACCGAATCCGGCAAACAAATCGGCAAAGTCGAAGATTTCCTTTTTAATTCCCGGACGGGAAAGATCGAAGGGTACAAACTTGAATCGAAGCATACCGTACTGGACTGGAGGGAAGCGCTCGCGCTCGGCAGGGAGATGGTGATCGTAAAGGAGGAAACCGCGGCCGAGGTATACCAGGATAAGGCGGAGAGTTATTCCGATGTGGATTTGAGCGCGTTGTTCGAAAAACGGCAGGTTGAATTTCTCATCGGGAAACAACTCATGCGCGACGTGCGCGACGAGGAAGGAGAAGTGATACTGGGGTCGGGAAGCGTGATCAGTAGGGACGCGATACATAAGGTGAAATCGATGGGGAAATTTACCGAGCTTTTGATGAGCGTGGAGGCGGAGGAATGATCGGCTCTGTGACATTGTTCATCGGCGGGGCGGTCATGCTGTGCGCGATGAATATCTATATATGGAAATGGGTTCTGCGGGAGAAGCGCGTTCCTTCTTCCGAAGATTCTTCGCTCAAAGTGCCGGTCGAAATGGACGAAGAAATCGCCGCCGGGTTTCGCGAGCTTGAACAGATGCTTCGGGAGGGTTTGCGGCAAATCGCCGAAGAACGCGAGTCTCTGAACGCGGCAAGGTCGGAGTACCGGCAATTGCTGGATCGTGGCCGGAAACAAATGGAAGAACTGCGCGGGATTGAAGCAAAACTCGCGGACGCCGGTTCCGTACGGCACTGGCCCGAGGCACGTTTGCCCCGGGAGGAACATGCCGGCATACACCGAGAACAGGTGGCGCAGCCGCCGCGGCGTACCCGGGAATGCGATAAGATCTGTGAATTGTTCCAGCAGGGCTACAGGATCGAGGAAGTCGCTCAGCAAATGGAAATGACGATCGGAGAGTTAAAACTGCGGCTGGCATTATGGGAAAAAGAAGGGGCGCTGTTGTGAAAATCCACGGCGCGGCTAAACATGCCGCTCACGCGGGCCAGCGCACAGCGACGCTCGCGGCTCAGCTGAAAATGCTCATGGAATCTGACGGGGGGGATCTCCGCGGGACCGACAGTATTCAGGTGCCGGGGGCGCATCAGTCCGGCACCTTGAAAGAACTTCTGGAGCAGATGATAAGACTTTTGGGTGTGCTGGAAAGGGAGCATCCGGAGCCGTACCGGGATATGCGCGGCCGGCTTGCCGAGGAGATGAATGCCGCCGGGAAAGCGGCGCGCTTCACGCCTTCTCTTGTGCGCGCGTCTTTTTCTCTCACTCGCCGGATGCAGATCCTTTATCACCATCTGCGGCAGCGCCTGGGAGCGCGGGGGATGAAGATTCCCGGAAGCGGCCCTGAGCGGGAGAGCGCGCAGTTCTTTTCGGTACTCGATCTGCCCGAAGAGGTGAACGAGAAAGACATCTTTTTTTTCCCGGTATGGAATCCGCGGGATCCCCGTAAAAGAGTCTTTTTTTCTTTTTACCGGCAAAAAGATCAGGCAAAAAAACGGAAGGGAAGACGGGAATGGTCTTTCCTGCTGCAGATTGCGACTGACCGGTTTCGGGAAGTCGTGGTGCGCGGCAGGCTTTCAGGCCGGGATATTACCCTGGGGATCGAAGTGGAAGAAGAACGAGCGAAGCAGATACTCAGCGAGCATCTTCCCCGTCTGCGGAAATCCCTGTCGAAGGATGATTACCGTCTCGAAGATTATTTCGTTACGGTTTCCGCTGACCGCGGGCGGCCGTCCGGCGGCGAGGGTGAGGGAATGGAGGTGTACGGGTGAAAAAGCACAAAGCGGTGGCACTGCGTTATGAGAGCGGGACCGATCCGGCGCCGAGGCTGGTGGCGAAGGGGAGGGATAAGACTGCCGACCGCATTGTCGCGCTCGCGCGCGCCTACGATGTTCCTTTATACGAAGATGCCGCCTGTATCGATCAGTTTTACCGGGTTGAATTGGGAGAATATGTCCCCGAAGAACTGTACGCGGTTGCGGCAACCGTGCTCGCGTGGGTGTATTCAATGGAACCGCATCACGCGCGGCAGGGGTTTTTCGGCCGCGTGAGATCGCCCAGAAAGGAGAAATAAAGGAGGCAGGTAATATGCAAAAAGATATACTCTCTCCAAAAGAGATAGAAGCGCTGGTGAAGAAAGAAGATCCTTCCTATGTGAAGGGAAAGATGGTTTCTCCGTACGATTTCCGCACGCCTGAGCTGCTGTCCAAGGAAAAGTACCGCATGTTTCAGCTGCTCATGGAGGAGTTTGCGAATAAACTGAAAAGTTTTCTTTCGACGCAGTTTAAAGTGTCGTTTGACATGGAGATCTCTTCGATACGACAGGGCGTGTTTCGCGAAGTTCAGGAATCGGGTGATCAGGCGTTTATGGTGGTGTTCAACACGCCCCCTCTGGAAGGGAATTCGCTTCTCGAACTGAGGATACCGTTCATTTTGTTTTTTCATCAGGTCCTGCTGGGAAAAGATCCCGAAAAATTTCCTCAGCCGAGAAAACTTACCGCGGTGGAGGAGGAAACGGGACATTATCTCGCGGATAAATTTTTCCTCTCGTTTCAGGAGGCGTTCGCGAAACTGGTGCAGTTCAGCTACAGTGTCGTTTCGGTAGAGCGGAACCCAAAACTCCTCTTTCTGGCGTCTCCGGAGGAACCGGTGATTTTAGTGACGCTTCAGTTCTCCAAGAAAAGCGCCAGTTCGGAAGCGACGTTTTGCTTTCCGTACATGATGTTTGATTCGCTGCTTCCGTACCTGGATTTCAAAAAATGGTTTTTTATCGCTCAGCGGAAAAAGGATAAGATTACCGACGAGCGGATACGGAACAATATCGAAAAGATCGATATTGATCTTGTATGTCAAATGGGGGAGATCGAACTGCCGCTCAAAGATCTGCTGGATCTCGAAGAGGGAGATTATCTTCGTCTGGACAGAGCGGCGGATGATCTTTTGGAAATGACGATCGGCGGACATAAAAAATTCGAAGTGAAGCCCGGGAAGATCAAGGGCAAGTCCGCCGTGCGCATCGATAAGATCCTCAAAGACTAAGGAGGTGAGTATGATCAGAGGATTATATATATCAGCGGCCGGGATGAGTTCGCAGATGAAGAATCACGAAGTGATCAGCAATAATCTCGCGAACGTCGATACCGCCGGATTCAAAAAGGATGAAATGGTGTTCGAAAGTTTCAGGGAATTCTTGCTGAGCCGGGTGGATGATCCCACGGACATAGGAGGTAATCCGGTAATCGGATCGGTTTCGCTGGGAGTCCTCCCTGACGATATCGTGACCGATTATTCGGTCGGCGTGCCTCAAGAAACCGGGAGAAACCTGGATCTGGCGATTCAGGGAGAGGACGGGTTTTTCGTGGTGGAAACCCCGCAGGGCGCCCGATACACCCGCGCCGGGAATTTCCACCAGACTGCCGGCGGCGCCGTCGTGACCTCGGACGGATATCCCGTTCTTGGAGACACCGGTCCCATTCAAATCGGGCAGAGTGATTTCGTGGTCTCCCAGGCGGGTGACGTGATCGTGGACGGAGAGATCGTCAACCGGATACTGGTCGTGGCGGTTCCGGAAGACGCCCTGGTCAAAGAAGGAGATTCGTTGTTCCGGGCCCAGGAGGACGCCGCGGCGGTTCCGCTGCTTGACGCGACGGTATACCAGGGATTTCTTGAATCGTCGAACGTCAACGCGGTCGAGGAAATGATCGATATGATTTCCGGTCTCAGGCTTTACGAGGCGAATCAGAGATCTTTGTCCGTACAGGATGAAACATTGGCACAATTGTTGAATGAATCTCTTCGGGGATAAAGGAGGTGAGTGAGTATGATGCGTTCACTGTGGACTGCGGCGACAGGGATGAGCGGTCAGCAAACCAATATTGACACGATCGCGAACAACCTCGCGAACGTCAATACGAACGGGTTCAAAAAATCCCGGGTCGATTTCCAGGATTTGTTTTACCAAACTCTGCAGCTTCCCGGGACTCCGGTTGCGCAGGGAGAGTACGAATTGCCGGTAGGCGCCCAGGTGGGACTGGGGACCCGTCCCGCGGCGATCTTCAAAATTTTCTCGGTAGAAGGTTTCCAGGAAACACAAAATCCGTTGGACCTCGCAGTTGAAGGAGACGGGTTTTTTCAGGTGTTGATGCCTGACGGGTCTACCGCCTATACGCGGGACGGGTCATTTAAAATCGATTCAGACGGGCGGATTGTCACGTCCTCCGGGTATCCTCTTTTTCCGGAAATTACGATCGATGAGGACGTGACTGATATCGCGATCAGCAAAGACGGGGCGGTCACTGTTTCTTATGCCGACGGGACCAGTGACGAACTCGCGACCCTGGAACTGGCGCGGTTTATTAACCCTTCGGGGTTAAAGAGTATCGGCGGTAATTTGTACCGGGAAACCGACGCGTCGGGTCTGCCGGTGATCGGGGATCCCGGAGAAGAAGGGTTAGGAACGGTGCTCCAGGGATTCCTGGAAAGCTCCAACGTCAACGTCGTCGAAGAGATGGTGAACATGATTATCGCCCAGCGGGCGTATGAAGTGAATTCCCGTTCCGTGCAGACGTCGGACGAAATGCTTCAGATCGCGAATAATCTAAGAAGGTAAGGAGAAGAATGAAAAAATTGCTGCTATGCGCGTATCTTCTGACCGCGGCCATCTCCGGAAGAGCGGAACAGGTCGTCCCGGGGCAGGAGATCCTTGAGCTCTGCCGGGAATACGTGGGAGAGAAAAGCGGGCATCCGGCCGAGTCGCTGGTGATTATACCTCGTTCCCGGGTTCCGGACCTCACGCTTCCTGAAGGATACGTGAAAATGGAGGTCTCCGGCAGGGTCGAAGAACGCGAAATCGGCAGAGTTCCCCTGCAGGTGACGGTGAGAGTTGACGGGAAAGAGGAAAAAGTGCTGTACGTCGCGCTGGATGTGGACACGAAAGCGAACGCGTTTGTGACGACCAGCTGGGTTCGGCGGGGAGGAACGTTTTCGCCGGGAAACCTCACTCCCGTGGAAACTACCGCATCGGATCTTCCTCCGGATCACGTGAAGACTCTCGAGCAGCTGAAAGGAAAAGTGGCCAAAGTCGCGCTGCCGAAAGGAAGAGTGCTGTCGCATCGGCACATTGAAGAACCGGCAATTGTCGACCGGGGTGCGATAGTTGATCTGGTGGTAGATGCCGCCGGTCTGCAGATCGAAACCAAAGGCAAAGTATTGAGCGACGGGAAACGAGGAGAGCGGGTAAAAGTGCGGAATCTGCGTTCCGGAAAAATTGTGTACGGACAGGTCCGGAACGCGACCACCGTGACCGTCGAGGTGTATTAGGAGGCAGATATGAAATATGCGATGATGACGCTGGTTCTGGTAATGCTCTCCGTTCCGGCCTACGGCGATTCTCTCTGGGAGCCTGCTCCGGCATCGTACGGCGGGAATTCGCTGTATACTGACGATACCGCGACCGCCGTGGGAGATATTATTACGATTCTGGTCGTCGAGTCGGCAACCGCGTCACAAAAAGCGGCCAAGTCGACTACTCGCGATTCCGAAATAAAGGGAGAGGTAAAGGAATGGTTTAACATCGATTTCGGGAAAATGACGACCACTCCCGCGCAGACTCTTCCGGCGTGGGAAATCGACACGGAAAATCAATTCGAAGGAGGCGGGACCTACAGCGGCAATTACGCGGTAAAGGGCCAGATTACCACGCGGGTGGTTGAAGTGATGCCGAACGGAAACTTGTTGGTTGAAGGGCAAAACCAGGTGAAGATTAACGAGGAAGTGAACACGATCGCGGTTGCCGGGATTGTCCGGCCGCAGGATATTGGACCGAGCAATACCGTGTTGTCGACGCAGGTTGCGGACGCAAAAATCCATATTGTCGGGAAAGGGCCGTTGAATGACAAGACAAACCGGGGGATTCTGGGCCGGTTGCTTGATTTTGTGTGGCCGTTTTAAGAGCGAGGATCGATCCTTGATCCTGTATGCATGAATTGATGGGTAAAAAACGGGGCGGCGGAGAGCGAATGGGAAAAAATACGCGTATTGATCTGATGAACTGTATGTCAAACGAATGGCCTTTGGAAAAAAGAGGGGCAGTATGAAGAAGATCGTTTTCTGTGTGCTTATAGGCGTGGTGTGTGCGGTGAGCCAGAATGCGGCGGACGCAGCGACCCGGCTCAAAGATATCGCCCATATTCAGGGCGTACGGGAAAACCAGCTGTACGGGTATGGACTGGTCGTAGGGCTCAACGGTACCGGGGACCGGCAAAGCTCATTTCCCACGCTCCAATCGGTGGGCAATATGCTGAGGCGGCTGGGGATGCATGTGTCGCCGGCAGAGGTGAGCAATAAGCTCCGTACCCGGAATATCGCCGCGGTGATGGTGACCGCGACACTGCCGGCTATGGCCCGGCCCGGGGCTCAGATCGACGTAACCGTTTCTTCGATCGGTGACGCCAATTCTCTTGAAGGAGGGGTGCTGCTGCAGACTCCTCTGCAGGGCGCCGACGGGAACGTGTATGCGGTGGCGCAGGGGCCGGTATCCACGGGAATCTCAACCGCGGGCAATACCCGCGGTGCTCCGGTGACGGTCGCCCGGGTACCCGAAGGGGCGCTGGTGGAGCGTGCCGTTCCTTCGACGGTGGTAAACCAGAATAAACTTTCGATCGTGTTGCGGAATCCCGATTTTACCACGGCCGCGAGAATTATCCGGGAAATAAACGCGCAGTTTTCCCAACCGGTGGCATCGTCTCAGGACGGCGGGATGGTGGAGGTCCGTATCCCGCCGGAATACAAGAACAATCTCGTCGGTTTTATTTCATTTTTAGAGACCCTCTCCGTAGAGCCGGATTTCCGGGCGAAGGTGATTGTCAACGAACGGACGGGAACGATCGTCGCCGGGAAGGACGTGAAGATCTCCACTGTTGCCGTCAGCCACGGCGACATTTCGGTCCAGGTGAACGTCCAAAAAGACGTGACCGAATCGACCGGAGGATCTCGTTACGGGGAGGCCGGCCGAACCAGTACGTTGAGCAGTTCCAAAACCATTGCCGGCCGGGGCATGGCGGAAATGGAACTGGTAGAGGAGAGCGTGAGCATTCACGATCTGGTCAAAGCGCTGAACGCGCTGGGGGTTGCTCCGGAAGATCTGATCGCGATTCTGCAGGCGATAAAAAATGCCGGAGCGCTTCACGCCGCGTTGGAATTTATTTAACGGAATTCAGGCAGAGGAGGAAAAATGCAGTTGCAGGGAATGTCGCAGGATAATCTGTGGTGGCCGCCGAACAAGGGGGAGCTGTACAGAGGGGAGCAGAAACTGACCCGTGAAAAACTGCTGCAGGAGAGGGAACGGGCGGCGGAATTGCCCCCGCAAGAGGGCGCGCAGCTTCAGGAGGCCTGTAAAGACTTCGAATCTTTTTTCCTCTACTATCTCCTTAAGGAAATGGACAAGAGTGTTGACCGGGAACGGGGGCTGATCGGCGATACCCGTTCGATGCAAATCTACCGGGAAATGTGGTACGAACAGCTCGCCGAACAAATCGCCGAACGGGGGATGGGTCTGCAGGATGCCCTGTACGAGCAGGTACAGCGACAGGCGGCAGTCGAGCTGTATAATAAGTAGTTCCTTCTGCGGGGCGGAGTCAGGTAATCGGTGAGTCATTGTATGAATACGCATGCATCAACGCGGTACAGAAACGAACTTTGTGAGGTGCTTCGGCGGCTTCTTCGTCTGTACGAACGGGCGTTGTCGGTGAGCCGGGAAAAGACGACTGCGCTGACCGAAAATAAGATTGACAATATTAAGAATACGACCGGGGTGATCCAACAGCTGGGGGAGCAAATCGAGCAGGCAGAAGAGGCCCGCGGCGCTTTGATGGAGAAAATTTCCGGCGCGGAGGGACAAACCCCCGGGAAGCTCACCCTTCGCGCACTCGCGGGGCTCTGGGAAGACGAGGAGGTTCTGGCGCTGCGCGGCGACCTGCGCCGGGTGCTTGCCGAATTAAAAAAGGTGAGCGAACGCAATGCGCTCCTTGTCGGTCAAGCCCAGAAAGTGTATTCATTTTTATCGCAGATTTATTATTCGGCATTCGAATCCCGAGGCGGCTATAACGCGCAGGGGAACCGGGAAAAACGTCAGGGAGGATATTTTGAAGGTGAAGTTTGAGCGTGAAAAGAGAATATTCGTGGTCGCCAAGGCGGGACGGGCGAAAGATATTCCGCTTGAATTTATAAAGAAATACGCGCCGCGCATGCGGGGAGCGGGGATTCACGCCATGAGCATGAAGATCCACAGCCGCAGGGACCTTGAATCTTTAGGGGAGCGGGCTCCGCTGTTAAAGAGAAGGAATGTGTATGTAGTGGCGAATATGAGCACGACGCTGCCCCTGCAGGGCGCGTATCTTCCGGTTGATGCCTTTCAGGTAGAGTTTTCCCGGCTGAGGCAGAGTCAGTTACTGCCGCTGGTGCAGTCTGAAGGGATTCCCGTGTTTGCCGATTTTGTACCCAAAGATTTGCCTTCGGTGAAGAAATTTCTTGGTGATCAATGGAAAAAACGCGCCTTCCCGCTGGTGCTCATGGCCAGTGCGGCCAGAGAGGAAATCTTCCGTTCACTGTCACATATCCGCAAAAAGTCGTTGTATACCGGCTATACCGACCGCACCGAAGGGGTGGTCAGCGGAATTCTCGCACTGTCCTGGGGGGCACAGGTAGTGGAAAAGCGAATCCGCACTTCGCGCGCCTCAGGGGTTGCGCACAGCTATTCATTCGACGAACTCAAAATTTACGCATCTCTCCTCAAAGAAACCAAACGCCACCTGGGATAATATATTTAAGCTATTGATTCCCAATAGGTTGCAAAATTGCGTGTGCTTTGCCGCTTTTTGTGCTAAAGTTTTCGGTTAAATTGCCGATAATGAGGGTGAGGAGGAAAATATGGATATTTTTCGTCTAGAGAACTTACTCAACGCCCTGAAACTCGGGAAAAAAGTGGAGCCGACCTCCCGGGGCCAGAAAGGCCGCGAAACGGAAAAGGTCCGCGGCACCCAGTCTCAGGAGTCTGATTCGGTGACGATCTCGGACGAAGCGGTGCTGAAGTCCAAGGTGGAGGAGTTAAGCGCCGAAGTTAGACAAGAAGGAAACGCGCAAAAGACTGAAAAGATCCGCGAATTAAAAGAGAGAATCGCGCATAATCGATATTCTGTCTCATCGTCCGATGTCGCTGACCGAATTACCCGCGGGCCGGATGTGTACGAGCAGCTAAAGTAACCACGTGTACATGGCCTTATCGAGGAAGCTCCCTGCCATTTGCGGTGGCTTTCCCACCAGAAAAAGATTTCTGCCTTTTCACCGACCATCCCTTGACAGGCGTGAAGAGCGCGCCGTGTGCGCGGTACTGCGCAGCGGGTGGCTCACGACCGGTCCCAAAACGCATGAATTTGAAGACCGGATAAAAAATTATCTCGGTGCACGGTACGTGAAAGCGGTCAATTCCTGTACCGCCGGACTTCATTTGGGGCTTCTCTGTGCGGAGGTGGGCCCCGGAGATGAAGTGATCACTTCTCCGCTGACGTTTGCGTCGACCGGAAACGTGATCCAGTATCAGCGGGCGCGTCCGGTGTTCGCGGATGTGGATCCGGACACCGGAGCGTTGGATGCCGCGCATGTCCGCCGTGCCCTGACTGCCAAAACAAAAGCGGTGGTGCCCGTGCATTACGCCGGGATTCCGGCGGACATAGCCGCGATCCGGCGGGCGGTAAGAGGACGGCCGGTGCGCGTCGTGGAAGACGCGGCGCACGCGTTCGGGGCGGCAGACCGGGGGGAGAAAATAGGCCGGAATTCCTACTTTGCCGCATACAGTTTTTACGCGACAAAAAACCTTACTACCGGCGAGGGAGGCGCGATCGCGACCAGGTCGAAGTCGGTCGCCCAGCGCGTGGAGTGTCTCCGCCTGCACGGATTGAGTCACCATGCCTGGAAGCGCTACTTAGACAAAAATTTTAAGTACCGTGGTCTTGAAGTGAAGGAACTCGGCTACAAATACAATTGCTCGGATGTGCAGGCCGCTCTGGGCTGTGTACAGCTCGAAAAATACCCGCGGTTCCTCGCTGCCAGACGCCGGATCGCACAGTGGTATGACGCGGCCTTCCGGGAAAGCGAATGGGTCCGGCCTTTGACGCATCCCTTTTCTTCGACCCGCAGGTCGGCGTATCATCTCTATGTGGTGAAGCTGTGTCTGGAAAAACTCAAGATCACCCGGGATCAGTTCGTTCAGGCACTGCAAAAAGAAAATATCGGGGCGAGTGTCCATTTCAAAGCGCTCCATTTTCATTCGTGGTACCGGAAACGGTTCGGTCTTCCCCCGGGGTCGTGTCCGGCAGGGGAAGATTTGTCTTCCCGGGTCGTTTCTCTCCCGCTTTATCCGGACATGCGGCGGAGTGATGTGCAGGATGCGGCGGCGGCGGTGCAGAAACTAGGATGCTATTTCCACCGGAAGCGATGAGAAAAAAGATACCGAAAAAAAAGAGGTTTTTTTCTTCGGACCGGCCGGTATGGATTATCGCCGAAGCCGGGCTGAATCACAACGGAGATCCGGCAGCCGCCCGCAAGCTGGTTGACGCGGCGCACGCGGCCGGAGCCGACGCGGTAAAATTTCAGGTGTTCCGTCCGGAATCGTTGTGCAGTAAAGAGAGCGCACATTTTGCGCTCTTCTCGCGGCTGGCCCTGAACGAAGACGTCTGGCGGGATCTCGCGCGGCGTGCGGCCCGTAAAGGGATCGTTTTTTTTGCCAGCTGCTTCGACCGTGAGTCCGTGGATCTGCTCAATGCGCTGGGGGTGCCGGGGTTTAAGATCGCTTCCGGGGATCTCACGCACCTTCCGCTTATTCGGTACGCGGCATCCAAAAAAAAATTCCTGATCATTTCGACCGGCATGTCCCTGCCTGCGGAGATCCGCGCCGCGGTGGATACCGCGAAGCGGGGCGGCGCGTCGGAAAGCGTGCTTTTGCACTGTATTTCTCACCGTCCTGCCAAGCTTGAAGAGCTTAATCTGCGGGTGATTCAGTGGCTTGAACGTACCTTCGCGCTCCCGGCGGGATTCTCCGATCACAGTGAAGGGCTGTTCGCCCCGGTTGCGGCGGTATGTGCCGGCGCGCGGGTGATTGAAAAACATTTTACCCTCGACAAAGACGCGTCCGGACCGGATCACCGGCTGTCACTCGATCCGGAAGATTTTTCGGAGATGGTGCGGATGATCAGGTCAACGGAAGTGGTGTTGGGCGAACCGCAGCGGCGGGTGTACGCCTGCGAAGGCGAACGCCGTACCGGCTCACGGCGGAGTCTCTACGCCGGAAAACAGATTGCCAAAGGGAAACGGCTCACCAGAGCTGATATCGCAATTCTCCGGCCGGCCAAAGGGATTCTTCCGGGAGAATTCGCCAAGGTGGTAGGGAAGAAAGCGCGTCGGACGATCAATGCAGGAGAACCACTTACATGGCGCGATCTCGATCGCTCAGCCCAAAAATAGCGGCATCCGCCGTGATCATCCAGGCGCGTACCGGTTCGACCCGTCTCCCGGGGAAAGTATTGATTGAGATCAACGGAGAGCCGATTCTTGATATCGTGATTTCCCGCTGCTGCCGGGCCCGGCTCCCGGGCCGGGTGATCCTCGCCACCACCCGCCGCACCCAGGACACGGTCCTTGCCCGACAGGCGCGGGCGTGCGGCATTGGAGTATACCGCGGCGCGGAAAAAGACGTGCTCGCCCGTTTTCTGGGTGCCGCCGAGGCGTTCGGTCTGGATACCGTGGTGAGGGTGACTGCCGATAATCCGCTGGTATCGCCTGCCTTGATCGATTTCGCATTAAAACGGCACTGCCGTACCCGAATAAAATACAGCCGCTTGCGGCTGATGCCGCGCGGTACAGGGATCGAGGTGATGCAGACGGCCGCCTTGCGGCGTTCCGCGGGGATCGCGGGCGGTAAGCGGTACCGGGAGCACGTGACCCTGCACCTGCGCGAACGCCTGCCGGCGCAAGAGAAACAAGCGCTTGCCGTTCCGGTAAAATACCGCGGTCCCTCCCTGCGGCTTACGGTGGATGAATCCCGTGATCTCACAGTGATGCGGAAACTCGCCAGGAAATTCGGGAAATTAAGCCAAGTCGATACCGCCCGGATCATCCAATATTGCGCAGCCTATCCGGAATTGCAGGCGGTGAACCGGAAAGTGACCCAGCGGGAGCGGGGAGGCCCGGTGGTGCTGTTCCGGCTTGATGCCGGCGGCAGACATGGCTACGGCCATTTCTTTCGTTCCCTCGCGCTGTTCCGGGAACTGCGCCGCGTGCTGCCCTGCCGGGTGGTATGGGCGGTCAAAGGGAAGGTTCCTTCTTCCGCGGTTCCGCGGGGTGTGGAAGTGGTATCCTCCGCGCGGCAAAAGGTGCTTTCTGTGATACGCCGGCAGTCGCCGGCGCTGCTCATTGCCGACGTGCAGGGAGCACTCAATCCCGATGAGGCCGCTCAATGGAAGCGGCAGGGGGGGCTGAAGATCGTGTTGTTCGACGGGCAGGGTCCCGCCGCGTGCTATGCCGACCGGGTGGTGAATTCTTTGCTGCGCTGTCCTTTTTCCGGCCGCGGCCGTCTGTGCGGGGCGCGGTATCTGGTGCTTCGTCAGGAATTTGCGCGGGCCCGCATCCGCCGCGGGAAGCGCAGGACGCGGAAAGCGCTCAAAACGGTCCTGCTCGCGGTAAGCGCGACTGATCCCGGAGACGTGAGCGCGCGGCTTCTTAAGGCGCTGAACCAGGTGCCGGGACAATTCACGGTCCATGCCGTTCTGCCGCCGGGAAAACGGGGCCGTGCATGTTATCGCCGTCTGCTCAAGAATTCACCCCATTCCATAAAAGTGCATGAACGGCTTCTTCCGCGGCAAATGGCGGAACTCGCGGCGGAAGCGGATATCGCGCTTACCGGCTCAGGGATTACCGCCTATGAGTGCGCCTGTGTGGGAGTTCCCCTGATCACGGTCAATACCGCTCCTTGGCACCGCGGCCGGATCCTGCTGCCCGAATACGGTTTCAGTGTCCATTTCGCGCAGGTCTCCTCCCGGGGCATTCTCAGAACGATGCGTACACTCCGGGATCCCGCGGCGAGAGAGAGGCTTTCCCGCCGCGCCCGGGCCGCAGTGGACGGGAAAGGTGCCGGCCGGATCGTGGAGATGTTAGTTGATTTGATTCGGGGAAAAGAGTAAAATAACGCTATGAATTTTATCTTCATTGTTGCCGACTGCGCCCGGGCCGATTATGTGAATGAACCTTCCCGCTACGGTCTTTGCGCTGATACCCTTGATGCCCTGCGCGCCCGAGGAACTACTTTTCTGAACGCGGTGACCGTCGCGCCCTGGACCAATCCCGCGATTTCAAGTATGCTGACCGGCAGATATCCGTTTAAATTGAATACCTATCAGCACCGCGGCACCATTCCTTCCTCCTGCGTTACGCTCCAGTCGTTTTTTGAGCAAAGGCAATACGCGGTCGCCTCTTTTTTTAACACCAGAGGGCTGTTTGGTGATTCTCCGGTGGCAGAAGCCGGAACGACGCGGGATATCCCGGTGATTCTTGACTGGATTAAAGGGCATGCCGGCCGCCCTTTCTTTTTGTTCCTGCACTACTGGCAGACGCATCCGCCTTATTTTTACCGGTATTCGAAAGAATCCTGGTACCGGGGAAAAGACAGGGTGGTGGAATTGCTGCGCAGCGGCGGTCAGGGCCGGGAAGTGGTCCGGAGGCGTTACGCGGACGCGGTCGAGCGGTTCAGTGAGGAGTTCCTGGAGGCGGTGCTCGATCAGATTGACCGGCTTCATCTGCGGGATGAAACCAATATTGTGCTTACCGGAGATCACGGAGAATCTTTCGGCGACCGTACCGGGCAAGTGCGTGATTTATTCGCGATGCACGGCGAAAGTTTGTATGACGAAGTTCTGAGAGTGCCGTTGATTGCCGCGGGTCCGGCCTTTCCGAGAGGAGAGAAGATACCGTTTCAGGTAAGGAATATGGATATATACGAAACACTGCGTGACGTGGCCGGAGGCGGTTCCCGGCCGGAAGAGGTGGACAGCCGTTCCCTCCGCCCGTTATGGGAGCAAAGGGAGCGCGGTGCAAGGACCGCGATCGTTTCGACTACGTATGCCTATTTTCCCCGGGAAGAGACGCTGGAGGCGTTTTCCAAATACGCGGTGCGCGACGGCGAATGGAAGTATCTGCTGGATCTGCGCCAGGAGAGGGAAGAATTATACCACCTGTCTCAAGATCCTGAAGAACAAAAGAACGTCCTTGAGAAATATCCCGAGCAACGAAGCCGTCTGGAGAAGGTACTGCGGGATCACGTTGAAATCGGCGGGCATACCCCGGAAGAGAAAGAAGCGCTGCGGCAGCAGCTAGAAGATTTAGGATATCTCTGAATACGAACCGGTGATGCGAGTCGCAATCCTTCAACCCATGTATATCCCCTGGATGGGGTATTTCGGATTGATCGGCAATGTCGATGTGTTTGTGTTTCTCGACGACGCCCAATTCGAAAAACAGTCCTGGCAAAACCGGAACCGGATTAAAACCCCTTCCGGCCCGCAATGGCTTACTATTCCGGTCCATTATTCCTTCGGCCAGCATATCCGCGAAGTAAAGGTTGATTCCCGGGGGCACTGGCGCAAAGATCACAGAAAGGCGTTTCAGTTCAATTACGCCAAGGCTTCGTTTTTCCGGGAATACCAAGAGCTTTTGGAAAGAATGTTCGATTCCCCCGGAGATTCTTTAGCCGGCTTTACCGTTCACGGGATCCGGCTTCTCTGCGAGGCGCTGGGGATCCGTACGCCGCTGCGGTTTTCTTCCGAATTCGGGGTCCGCGCTTCCAAAACCGCGCGCCTTTGTTCCCTGCTCAAAAAAATCGGAGCGACGGAATACGTATCGGGCCCGGCCGCGAAGGAGTATCTGGATACCGCGAGTTTACACCGGCAGGGGATCAAGGTGTACTGGTGGGAATACGCGGTGCCGGAGTATCCCCAGCTTTTCGGGGCCTTTGTTTCTCATCTCACCGTTCTGGATCTTTTGTTGAACGCCGGTCCCGAATCAGGGAAATATCTTTCCCAAGGCTCATCCGCGGCGCTGGTCGGGGATTCCTTTCCCTCCGCATAAAATTTTCTCCCCCTTTTCTTTTTTCGCTAAAGTTTCCTTTAAATATACCGATAATAATAATGACGAGAGGGAAGTGATGAAAAGCGTTGCAATGAAATACACTCAGGAAAAGGCCGGCGGGAAAATGCAAATGCTTCCGCACGCGTTTAATTATATGCTCAAAGAGGAGATCCTGCAGAGAGCGGCCGAAGTGAACAGCGAACGGGTACGGCGTCTGAAGCGGCGGCTCGTCGCCCGGAAAGTGCGACTGGCGAGCAGTCTGGTTGCGAAAAAAATCATGGAGGGTGTTTAATGGCAAATTCGCCTTTTTTCGGAATTGATATCGGATTACGAGCCTTACAGTCTTACCAGACGGTGTTGGACACGATCGCCCATAATGTGGCTAATGCTAATACGCCGGGGTATTCGCGCCAGAGGGTCAATATTTCTTCGACCGATCCGTTCACCAATCCTTCTTTTTTCCGGCCGATGGCGACAGGACAGATCGGGACCGGCGTGGAAGTCGACAGCATAACCCGTTTCCGCGACGCGAGCCTGGAACGGCAGATCCGGACCAACGTGGAAATGCTGAACGAGTTCGAGGCCCGGGAAGAGGTCTTACAGCGGCTGGAAGCGGCGTTTAACGAGCCCGGGGGGACAGGTATCAGCGGTTTGATGAACGACTTTTTTAATTCCTTTTTGGAGTTGAACGCATCGCCCGAAAGCGACGTGGTAAGGGCTCAGGTCAAGCAGCTCGGCGATTCTTTAAGCGATATGTTCAACCGTATCGCCCAGGAACTGATCGATCTTCGCGAAGACGTCGACAGCGACGTCCGGGAGACGATCGCGGGAGTGAATACTATCCTGGATCAGCTGGGATCGGTCAATGAGCTGCTTACCGGGATCGCGCCTACCGGGGATAATCCCAATGATTTGCTTGATGAACGGGACAGAAAATTGGGGGAGCTTGCGGAATTAGTGGACATCGACATCAGCGAAGAGAGCGACGGGACGGTGAACGTGTATATCGGGGGCCGGGTCGTGGTCCAGGACGATATCGTGCGGCACCTGGTCGCGGTGGACGATTCCACGAACAGCAATCTGGCCGCGATCAAAGTGGAAACCGATCTAACCGGGCCGGACGTCGAGCCGTTGAGCGGGGAATTGAAGGGATTGCTGGACATGCGCGACGATGAATCGGTCGGCGTTCCCTTTTTCCAGGAACAACTGGATGATCTGGCATACTATATCAGTGATTACGTGAACGCCCAGCACCAGCAGGGATACGGTCTGCTGAACGAAGGCAACGGGCATGATTTCTTCGTGACGCCGTCGCCGACGAACGCGGCACTGGCGATGGAACTGTCGGCGTGGATCAGCGATCCGGTGCGCGGCCTGGACCGTATCGCCGCCTCAGCGAACTCAACCGGGGTGCCGGGCGCGGGTTTGCCCGGCGACGGGGCAAACGCGCTCGCAATCGCGCAGCTGGCCGATACCGACGTCAGCGAGCTCAATAACAGCACCTTCAGCGAACGCTACAATACGTTTGTATCCGAACTGGGGGTGTTTTCGCGGGAAGAATCGAACAAAGTGGACAACAGCGAATTTTTAATTAACCAGCTGGAAACCATCCGTGATGATATTTCCGGAGTTTCCCTGGACGAAGAAGCGGCGAAAATGGCGGTGTTCCAGAATTCACTCAACGCCGCCGCACAGGTGATCCGGACGATGGATGAAGTGTACAGCACACTCATCGAAATGATGGGATAAGGAGAAAAATATGAGAATAACGACACAAGGATTATTGCGCAATTCGGTGATGAATATCAACCGGCATTTTGAGCGGCTGGCGGAAAACCAGCGCCAGTTGTCTTCCGGGAAGCGCGTGCACGTGCCCTCCGACGATCCGATCGCGACTCAGCGGATCTTACGCTGGCGGAAGGTTGAAGAGGGAGTGAAGCAGTACCAGCGCAATATCAACACCGGCAATATCTGGATGCGGACCACAGAGTCGACTATCGTGTCCGTACGCGAGATCGCGCAGACCGCCTATGAAACCGCGCTGGTCGCCGGCAATAGTCTTGTTCCCCAGGAAACACGGGACGGGATGGCCCAGCAGATCGAAACACTGCTCAAGGACGTGCTGCGCATGGCGAACGTGGCGGTGGAAGGAAACTATATTTTCGCCGGTCACGCGACCGACACCCGGCCCTTCAGTGAGAACGTCAATATTGTGACCGGCCTGATTACCAGCGTGGATTATAACGGCGACGGAGGCGCACGGGACGTACAGATCAGTGATACTACCGACGTAACCATAAACGCGTTGGGCAGCAACGATGCCGATGATGACGGCGTCGCCGATTATTCCGGGTCGGCGGTTTTCCGCGACGCGAATTTAGGGGTGGATATTTTTGACACCCTGATCAACCTCAGGGATGATCTGACTGCCGGCAACACCGATAATATCAATAACCTTCGGGTGCCGGAGTTAGCCGATGTCATCGATAACCTGACGGTGCAGCAGTCGATCATCGGATTGGGACAGGAAGCCGTGCAGTTGACCGGCGACATTCTCGGCAAGGAAGAGATCGACGTGTCGACCGAGATCGACAGCAGCGAGCAGGCGGACCTGGCGAAAGTCGTGGCGGATCTGAATTACGATCAGACGATTTACCAGGCGAGTCTTTTCGCTTCGACGCAGTTGTTTCAGGGCACATTGTTTGATTTTCTGCGGTGAGGGAAACAAGGGAGTGAATGCATATGAGTGATTCTCGCGTGGCGCATACCAATACGAAGGTTTTGGACCTGAATCCCGAGCATATGTTTACGTTCGCGGACGGGATTCCCGGTTTTGAAAAGGTGAAGAAATTCGTGATCTTACGGCATGAGCAGGAAGTGCCGTTCGGGCGGCTTACCGCGGTGGATTTCGATCTCTGCTTTATTGTCATCGATCCCTGGGTGGTATATCCTGAATACGCGCCGGATATTGACGATGAGGAGTTGAAAAAAATCGATTCGCCCAGCCGGGAGGAACTGCTGATCCTGGCGATCGTGAATATCCCGGAAGGGAAGCCGCAGGATTCGACGATGAACCTGGCCGCTCCCGTGATCCTGAACGTGAAAAAGGGAATGGGCCGCCAGGTGATTATCAATAATTTCAAGGATTATTCGGCCCGGTATGCGCTTTGGAAACAGGAGGGCGAGCCGGCCGCGGCGCCGGAGAGGTCTTCCGGTCAGGGCTAAAGTTTCTTTGAAAATCTGCCGATAACGATAGTAGAGACCAAGGAGGGGGTATGCTCGTTCTTGCACGGAAGCAGGAAGAATCGCTGATTATCGGCGAAAAAGTCGAAGTGAAGGTATTGGAAGTCCGGGGAGATCAAGTCCGGCTGGGGATCGTTGCCCCCCGGAACGTGAGCATTTACCGGAAAGAGCTCTATGAAAAAATGCGCGAGGAAAACGTCGCGTCGGTAAAGACAAAGCAGGATAAAGTAGAAGTGCCCTTAGATCGGCGGAAAGGAGGTGAGGCTGAAACGACGACGCAGAAAAGGGCATTGGATACACAGGGAGGTACAAAGGACATAGGGAGGAACAAGGAGGTTTAAAATGCCTATTTATGTCGCAAGTAACATTCCTTCGGAACGCGCGCAGAGATATTTAGGAATCGCGCAGCGCAGTCTGAACACGACTCTGGAACGGCTCGCATCCGGAAAACGGATTAACTCCGCGCAGGATGATCCGGCCGGGTTGCTTATGTCGAACCGGTTGACCCGTGCCGTCCAGGCCTGGGATCAGGGTGCGTCCAACATGCGTATGGGGCTGGATCTTCTTCAGACCGCCGACAGCTTTATGACGATCATTGAAGAAGACCTGCTGCGTATGGATGAACTGGCCCGTGAGTCAATGAACGGGCTGTTGACAGACGATGAACGGAATCTCTTAAACAAAGAGTTTACGGAAATCATTCCGGAGATCACCCGTTTGACCGAGAATACGAAGTATCTCGGACAGACGCTGTTTACCGGCCTTTCCGTATCTCTCGTGGCCGGTGAAGGCGCCGGAAACGTCGTAACGGTAATGATCAATGGCATGACGACCGGAGCCGCGGGCGGCCTGTCGATCACCAGTTTGACGATCGGCACGTTTTCCCAGGCATCGGTAGCCGTTGGCGTGCTTTCCGCGCAGGCGTTTCCTCTGCTCACTTCCGTGATCGCGCAGATCGGTGCGCAGGCGAACGCGTTTACCAAGAGCGTCGACGCGACTGACGCGTTGGTGGAAAACCTGACCGCAGGCCGCGACAGGATTCTGCTGGCTGACCTCGCGCAGGAGACTACTAATCTGACGAATAACCAGATTATCGTTCAGTCCGGTATCTCGGCGCTGGTCCAGGCGAATTCCGCACAGACCCTTGCGTTAGGGCTGTTAGGTTCTGCCTAAGGAGAAATGTACGGGGGAGAGCGGTGCGCGCTCTCCCCCGCTTATAACCAAGGCAGGGAACAGTGAGGGAAAATATAGGAATCAAATCAGTCGACTTCAAAAAGATCCGGGCGCAGTTTTTCCGGTATCTGCGCACGGAAAAAAGGCGCCAGAAAATGCAGGCCGAGGCGGCCAAGAGTGCGCAGGTTGATAACCGCAACAGGATTGATCAGGATGAATTTCAGAAGGCCAAAGCCGGGCTGGAAAAACTGAAAGAGTTTCAGGAAGCGCATAAAAATGAAGAAACAATGAAACAGCTCCGGGAACTGGTGGAAAAACTGAAAGAAACCTCGATTACTATCCGGTTTGAAAAAGACCGCGGCCTGGTGCGGGCGCATATGTTTAACCGCGTGACCAACCAGCTGGTGGCGGTGATCCCCGATTATTTTCTGAACGGTCCCCAGGAGGACGGAAGGGATGCCAACAGTACATTGTTTCATTTGAAGCGTGATGTCTTGTCTTTTTTGCAGGGGTTGAATCAGCAGAAAAATATTGATCGACGGATATAAGTAACAGGGAGGCAGTTATGATCTCCGGAATTAGCGGTACAAACATCAACATTAATCTGATCGTTGAGCAGTTATTGGCGCGCGCGTCAACGCCGCTCATCCGGCTGGGGACACGCCAGGAAACGTTTACCGAAGAATTGAACTCCCTGCAGCGGGTGCAGTCGAAACTGACCGCGTTCCGCAGCGAAGTCGCCACGCTGAAGTCGCTTACCAGTACGGTTTTTGACGAAAAGACGGCCGAGTCCAGTAACGAAAGCGTGCTGACTGCGTTGGCCGATTCTTCTGCGGCGCAGGGAATTTACAACATGACGGTGAACAATTTAGCGGCTCAGCATAAGGTCGCTTCCGACCAGTGGGACGCGACTGGTACCCAGATCTCTTCCGCGGAAGGAGCCGGAGTGCACACGTTGCGGATAGCCATTAACGGAACCGATACCGATATAGACGTGACCATAAACGCCGGAGACGATAATCAAACGGTACTTCAGAATATGGCTTCGGCGATCAATTCATCCGCCGCCGAAGCCTCCGCCATTGTCGTGAACGAGACCGGGACCAGCGCGCGGCTGGTGGTGACTGCCGATGAGATGGGGTCACTTGGCGAGATGGCCATGCAGGATGTTGCCGGTACGCTGCTTTCATCCAGCGGGGTGATCGGCGGCCAGCTCTTCGCGGATAATTTTGAATCCGGGGCGGGACAGTGGGCCACGCTGGGCACGGGCGTCATTGCCGGTGATCAGGCATCTTCCCCTACGCAGAGCTTAAAACATACCCAGTATGCCTCCGGCGGGGATGCCTTTTCCAATTTTATCGACGTCAACCCGTCGACCAATTATTCGTTCTCGGCGGATATCCGGGTGCAGTCCGGCTCGAGCGGCGTGCCCTATATCGGAGTGAAATTTTACGACGCGACTCAGACCCAGATCGGCGAGAATTGGCTCATCGGAGGAGGAAGCGCGACACAGGATATCACGCCGGTTCCCACGGACGCCTGGAACACGTATCAGCAGAATTTCACTACTCCCGCGAACGCCGCATACGTGAAAATCGAAACCGAATATTATGACGAATACAGCGCTCCTGTGTCAGGAGCGGTGTGGTTTGACGATGTTTCTCTGAGCGATCCTTCGGCCGCGGGGTTTAAAAACGAACTGCAGGCGGCGCAGGATGCCGATTTTGATATCGACGGTCTCAACTTTACCCGTTCCACGAATACTGTTGATGACGCGATTTCCGGTGTTACCTTAAGTTTATTGAGCGCTGGGAATTCCACGCTCACCGTGGAACAGGATACCGAATCGCCCTACGCGGCAATCGAAGAATTCGTGGCCGATTACAATACCGCCATTCAAACGATCAAAAACCAGACGGCCTATGACGTTGATACCCAGGAAGGCGCGCCGTTATCGACCGATACGTTGGTCAAGCGAGTGACGACTAATTTGCGCAGGCTTGCGACGTCCACGGTGGCGGGACAGCCGGAAGCGTATAATTCGCTGGCGATGATCGGTATCGAGGTAGACAAAGAAGGGACAATGTCGATCGCCGACAGCGGCAAGCTCACCGCGGCGCTGGAGAACGATCCGGAAGAAGTCGAAAGTTTGTTTAACCGGAGCGGAACCGGGATCGCACAGCGGCTGGATGATTATCTGGATTCGATGGTCGATCCCGACGGAAGAATTACCCGGCGCATTGATACGACCAGTGAACGGATCAATGAGCTGAGCGACGAGATTGAAGATTTTCAGGAATATTTAGACGGGCTGGAGGAGAAACTGCTGCTGCAGTGGTCGCGCGTGGAACAGCAGATTTCCGCGAACGATTCTCTGAGTCTGTTCATGGCCCAGCGCCTTTTGCCGACATTCCAGAATCAGCAGGGCGGCTGAGGAGTTCAGAGTTCTCGCGCGTCGAGAGGTTTCCCCGGCAGACAGTACGTGACTACTAACCAGGGAGCACTATGGGGAACGGACAATTAGAGCAGGAGTTGCGGCAGATGGTGGTTTTTTTGCGAAAAGGGAATCCGCACGAAGCCGTAACGCGTATGCCGCGGGTAATAGCCGGTCTGAAGTCTTTTTTTTCCTCACAAAAGGATTCCCCGTCTCTTCGTCCTGCCGCGATCGCCGTCCGTTCTCTCGTTCAAAGTTTTCAGCGCCGGGATTTCGTGTTCATGGCAGATATTCTGGAGTACGAGATCGAACCGCTGTTTTCCGGGAAATAAGAATGGAGAAAAGAGTGTACCAGCAGAACATGGCGATTATCCGGGACAGATATCCCGCCCTCTATGAAACGCTTGAGAAAACTCCCGAGAATCCCGGGGTGGAGCTATTGCAGGCCCGTAACGGCCTGCTCACTCTCCGGGTGAACGGGAAGTTTTTCCACAGCGCTTACGATCCGTGGCGGGCAAGTGAATATCTGACCGAGGATATAAAGACCGGCCAGGCAGAGGGCGTGATCGTACTGGGCTTCGGACTCGGTTATCACGTGAAAAAGATATGGGAGAACCGCGATTTTGACGGGAGTATTCTGATTATCGAACGGGATCCTTCGGTGTTTAAAAAGGTGCTTCAGCACATCGATTTACGGAATATGCTGCGCGACAGCCGGGTGATCTTCATCGTGGAGGAGGAGCCGGAAGCGGCAGTAAAAAAGATCGAACGACGGGGGTTTTTTAAGCTGAACATGGTGCATATAGAACTGCTCATACATCCTCCCAGTGTGCAGACATTTCTTGAGTACTACGTGCCGATCGCGAAAGCGGTACGGGGTCTGGTGAGTTTTACCAAAGGATCCTGGGGTGCGTTGAATATATTCCAGGATATCTGGCCGCAGAATATTTTGAGTAACCTTCAGGATCTGGTGCGTTTTCCCGGGACAAAAGAAGTCGAAGGGATCGTGGCGGGAGATCGTGTTCCCGCGATTGTGGTGAGCGCGGGTCCGTCACTGGATCAGGATATCGAGGAACTCAAAAAACTCAAAGGAAAAGTGCCGATTTTCTGCGTCGGAACCGCGCATAAAGCACTGCACACACACGGATTGGTCCCCGATTTCGTCGTTGCCCTGGACGCAAAAGAGAGAGTGGCAGAACAGCTTGAAGGCGTGGAGACGCAAGGGGTGACGCTGTTCGCGGTTGATTTCGTCAATCATCAGGTCGTCGAACAATTCAAACCGGAAGTGTTTTTTTTCCACTCCACCCAGAATCCCTTCATGATTCTGCTTCCGGAACACCAGCGGTTTAAAGGCCACGTATATGCCGGCGGTTCGGTGTGTCATGCCGCGGTGGATATCGCCGCGAAAATGGGATTCAGTCCGGTGGTTCTGGTCGGGCAGGACCTGGCGTTTTTGGAGAACCGCACGCACGCCGGCGGAACGATCTATGACCGTAAAAGGGTTTCGTTCAAGGACGAAGACGAGTTCAAGAAGAAGAATCTCATTTGGCTGAAAGGGAACTACCGGGAGAAGGTGGTAAGCACCCAGGTGTTTTACGTATTTTTGAATATGATGGAACGCTATATCAAGAATCATCCGGATACCGAATTCTGGAACGCGACCAGTGCCGGCGCGTTCATTGAAGGGGCCCGTCTGGTGAAGATGAAGGATGTCCGGCAGACATACCAAGATTGCGAATTTCTGCCGATGATCCGGCACCGGCTGGATAAAGTAAAACGTGAATTTACGCCAGCGCTTGACTCCTTTCGTGATCAGCTGGAGCAGAGCCGGGAACAGATGCGCAAAATCACCGAAGATCTGGAAATCGGATATGAAAAAGCGTGCCGGCTCAAAGCGTTTCTGGACGGCAATGACGAAGTGAGCCGGCATCGTGAGGAAATTCAGGACATTGTCCTCACGCTGGATCATCTCGGTACCCAACTGGATTCCAATCCGTATACCAGTATGCTGCAGTACGGCCGGGGATTTTGCCAATTTTTGGCCTTGGATGTGGAATTGCGGCATATGCGGCTGAAGGCCGAAGTGCCGAGGAAGATTTGCGCCGAGGCGGGGGGTATTTATAAAGGATTTCTGGACACGTCAACGAATATCCTCGAGACGATCGAGGATATTTTGGTGAGGGAAGCGATATGGAAACAGGACGTCACGAAAGTCAAAAGTACCGGTTAGAGAAACTGAAGTCGGCCTCGGACCTGGAAGCGTTGATTATCCTGTACGATGAGGCGGTCAGCCGGTTGAACGAGGCGAGGCAATGTTTCGAAGAAAAGAACATCAAGCGGATGAAAGAGCAGATTGAGATGACGAAAAAAATCATCCGCGGCCTGGTCGGTATTCTTGATTTCCAGGCGAACAGAGAGATGGCCGGAAATTTGTATAAAATTTATGAATATATTCTGCGCAGGCTCGGAGTCGCTGAAGTCGGGATCAGGCAGACGCCGAAAATCCTTGAGGAGGCCGGCGGTCATCTTTCCCAACTGAGAGAGGCGTGGATCGCGGTGCAGGAAAAAGGAGATGTGACCGAAGGTTTTAAAGTGCACCTTACCTCCGAGGACCGTAATTTTCTGAATATAGAAATTTAGTTCCGAAAAGTGCAGATGAAATTTAAAAATCATTTCAAAAACAAAAACATTTTGGTGATCGGCGGGACAGGAACGATCGGCGCCGGTTTGACGGAAACATTATTGCGCGAGGCAAAGCCGAAAGTACTCAGGGTGTTGAGCAACGACGAAAACGCGCTGTTTCAGATGAAGTACCGGCTGCGCGCGTATGAGAATATCAGGTATCTGATCGGCGACGTGCGGGACAAGAGCCGGATGCGCTGGGCGGTGCGCGCGGTCGATACGGTCTTTCATTCCGCTGCGCTCAAACACGTAGCGCTTTCCGAATATAATCCGTTCGACGCGGTAGAGACCAACGTCCTCGGTACCCAGAACGTGATCGAAGCCTGCCTTACCGAACGGGTGAAGAAGATGGTATTTATTTCGACCGATAAGGCGGTATGCCCCACGAGCACGATGGGGGCGACCAAGCTGCTCGCCGAACGGCTGGTGCGGGACGCTTCCGCCTACCGCGGCGCGGCTCCGACTCAATTTTGCTGTGTGCGTTTTGGAAATGTGTTGGGATCACGGGGTTCTCTGGTACCGCTCATTTCCCGGCAGGTGCGCGACGGTGGTCCGGTGACAATTACCGATTCCCGGGCGACACGGTTCTTTATGTCCGTGGATGAAGCCGTGCGGCTGGTACTCAATGCCGCGGCGGATTCCAAAGGGGGAGAAATTTATATTTTGAAGATGCCTTCGATCCGTATCCGGGAGCTCATGGAAGTAGTGATTGAGCATTTCGCTCCGAAATTCGGCTATTCAGCGGATGAGATCCGGATTGAGGAGATAGGTCTGCGCAAAGGCGAAAAACTGCACGAGGAGCTGATGACCGAAGAGGAATCCTTTGCCGCCCGGCAGATCAACGGGATGTTTAAAATCAAAACCCCTCGTCCGGATAAGAAGCAGCAGGAATATTCTTCGGAAAAAAACCGCTTTTTGAATAAACGGGAAATAAAAAAATTGCTTGTGCAGGCGAGCGTACTGGAAAAAGAATGAAGAAAATTGCAGAATTTTTGTAAGGCGTTTGTTTGCAGGCGGTTGTGCAAACAAAAAAAACGCCGGGCGGTTTGCAAATTACGGATGAGGTATGGTATATTCAAACTGTAACAGCGAAGTTCTTTCGAAATTGAAGAGTGTCCGATAAGAGCAAACCCCGGGAAACCGGGGGGCGCAAAGCTATGGACCTAATGGGCATCAGCCCTATGGTTGCCAGGTTGCCGAAGAGACTTGAACTCAAGGAAACCGCGCCTGGGCAAGCGCGGTTTTTTTTTGATACGACAACCGCGCCATAGAAGAGCGCGGCTTTTTTTTTGCGTGTGGGCGATTGGGCTTAGGTAAGGAATTGCATGAAGGTACGCGAGTATAATCAGATTGGAGCATCCCTCTGTGCAGGGATAATCGATAGAATTCAGGCCGTATGCGTGAAAGCGTACGGCCTTTTTTTTATTCCCCGTGGTGAGCGGGCGCGGAATGTGATTCGGCGGGACAGCACCATACGGTGCAGGATCCGGCCGGATTCCCATGGGCAGGGATAATTTCGCACGGACACGACGGGAAAGGGTTTAGGTAAGGAATTATGAAATTATTCGGGCAATATTTTTACGGTATTCCGTTTTCTTCCCGCCCTCTCTCTCTTTCTTTTGTATCCGAACTTTTTTCCAGCCGGGACTCATTGAGTCTGTCCTTATCTAAGCCTAATCAGCTCCCGTGCGCCCACACGGAGCTGACGTCTTCTTGGTATTCCTTATCTAAGCCTGATCAGCTCCCGTGCGCCCACACGGAGCTGACGTCTTCTTGGTATTCCTTATCTAAGCCT
>WJJJ01000024.1 GCA_014729775.1 Candidatus Omnitrophota bacterium
CACAGGGACGCTGTCCCTATGACACTTCTCTCGAAGTTTCTCAAAGAAGATTTTCTCGCTCGCTGTCACCCTGAAGAGAATCAGTGAAGAGAAATGAAATCCCGGTGTCACGGTCGGCACGCACTCCTTGGCATCCAGGATCCGCATCTTTCGTCCGCTGTGCGAATATGGTACAATATTTCCCATGAACTCAAAGAAAGGGTACGGGAAAGTGTCGGTGATCGGCGCCGGGAGTTGGGGGACGACCCTGGCGGTCATTCTGGCCCGCAAAGGCCTCTCTGTGGATCTGCACAGTGTGTTTGCCGAGCATAACCGGGAAATGATACGCGCCGGAGAGAATAGTCTGTTCCTCCAGGGGGTACGCTTTCCTTCTTCGCTCAGGATCAACCCGGAATTGCAGGCGTGTCTGGAGAGTAAAGTGGTAGTGGTGGCGATTCCGGTCAAGTTCCTCCGCGGCGTGCTCAAGTCGGCCGCTTCAGCCGGCGGCGCAGGGTTGGAGAACGTATTTGTGAGCGTGAGTAAGGGGATAGAAGGCCGTTCCTTAAAACGCGTTTCCGAAATTTTCGCCGAAGAGTTGGGACCAGTTCGATTTGCCGCGCTTTCGGGTCCCAATATCGCCAAAGAAGTATTACAGGGGGTGCCGAGCACGAGCGTGATCGCCTGCCGGGAAAAAGGGTACGCGAAACAGCTCCAACAATTGTTTTCTACTCCGGAATTCCGGGTATATTCACACCAGGACCTGACCGGAGTAGAGCTGGGCGGAGCGTTGAAAAACATCATCGCTCTGGCCTGCGGGATATCCGACGGGCTGGGGTTCGGTACCAATACCAAAGCCGCACTGGTAACGCGCGGCTTGGTAGAAATCACCCGGCTGGGAAAATGTATGGGAGCCGTACAGGAAACTTTCTGGGGTGCCTCGGGCCTGGGAGATTTAGTCACCACCTGTTTTTCTCCTCATTCCCGGAATCGCTCCGTAGGGGAGCGGATCGGCAAAGGAGAATCAATTCGCGCGATCACCCAGCAAATGAATATGGTTGCCGAAGGGGTAGAGACCGTCAAATCAGCGTATCATCTCAGCACTCGGCACCGGGTGGAAATGCCCATCACCCACGAAGTATATAAGGTATTATATAAGCGTAAAACTCCGCAGAAAGCGGTTTCAGATCTCATGCAGCGGCCTCTGAAAACGGAACGGCCGTCCTGAGCAAGGAGCGCTTGTTTTCCCTCCTCGAATATGTTACGGTTAAGTGTACGACAATGTGGTTCTGAAAAAGGCAAACCAGGGGTAATCCTGGGACGGCACGAAAGTGCCCGTAAATCGTAGGATTTACGGCAAAGCTACCTGTCCCGCGAATGCGGGAAAGAGGGGTTGCCGGATGGAAAGGAGCACCCTAAGGTTTTGCCTTAGGGTTTTTTTATGCGCAGAACGAAGAAAATAGCGTATCGATTCTTCATGACCGTATCCCTGGCCGTGCTGTTCGCTCTTCCCGGCCGCGCGCAAGAGGATTTTACCTACCGTGACGCGATCGACGAGATCGATCAGATGATCGAAACCGTCCTTGAGGTGGAAGAAACCCAAGTGGATCTTCTGAACAAGTCCATTCTCTGGGAGTGTTACTATACCGATAAAGGAGAGATTCCCGCGGAAGTCGCCGCCACAGACTTTGTCAAACCTTCGGACTGGGGAATGGATTTCAGTTATTTTCAGGAGGAGGAAAAACTTAATAAATTCACGCATAAGCGGGAGATCCTGCAGGAACTCAAAGAGTCGAAACAATATTTGAAACGCTTTAAAAATTTTTACCGGAGGTATCCGCCGGTGCAGGAAATAAGGTATTTACGCGAAGGAATGAAGGTCTGGAAAGAGCATATTGCTGATTTTCATGCAGCTCTGGATGAATATTTCGGGGATATTGCCGAGTTTATGAAACTGGAATATTATGAGCGGATTGTGATGTATAACGAAAGGCTAAAGAAGCTGAAGGAGGAATATCAGGGGAATCTGACCTGCCCGGAATACGTCCACAAAAAGAAACAACTCGATATCTGGAGGGAGGAAGTCGCCGAGGAGGCAGCGAAAATAGAAGATACCAAATTCGGATACGGGGTGGGCGAGAGCTGGCGTGCCCTGCAGTCGTGCACTGAACGGGAATTCTTCACCGATCTTAAAGAGGAATTCTTGCCGCGGCTCGTAGTATTAAAACTCAATAAGGTATACCTGGTGAAATCGGCACAATTGGAAAAGCTCGATTCGGAAAGTCGGGAAGCCGAGCGTTTGCGCCGCGAAATTGCGCGAAAAAGAAAGGAAATAAAAATTCTGCTGCACGCCGAGCAGGAAAAATACGGGGCTCAATGGAAAGAGAGGTATCGTGATCCCGTGACAGGATTTCTGCCCGGCGGTCTGGTTGAAGATTCGTTCTTCGGCGAGATCAAAACCGTGGTGGTCAATATGTTTTCGCGGGGAGAATTGCCGGTCCGGCGGGAGGGATATTCGTCTACGATAAACCTTAAAACCGGGGTGTGTGATACGATCGAATCCTGCGCGGGGATCGGTCCCAAAGTCGAGATGTAGCGGGTTTTTCCCTCCTCATCCGCATCCTAAAATCCTTTACATCCCCAAAAAAACCCAGTATAATACACGCCGATAGGGCATTTTACTGCTCTTGTGGTTCCTTTTACATCGCTTGAATTGGGAGATACCCTTGTCGGGGGTGCAATAATTCCTGCCTGCCAGAGGGGTTTCGGAAGAACGGCGATAGGAGAGGGGACTTGAAGGGAGAAAGACCGGGAGGTGGCGCAGTTTGGATTAGCGCACTTGAATGGGGTTCAAGGGGTCGCGGGTTCGAATCCCGCCCTCCCGACCATTGTCGATACGAGTAGGCTGAGGACGCGAGCCCTTGAACCACAAGGGATTCTGACGGAATTCATTTCCCTCAGAGCAGGAGAGTTTTCTTTGAAGGGAAGGGAGTGACCGCCCGCCGCGTATGCGGCGGAGCGTCAGAAAGGGAAACCGTAGGGTTCTCTTTCTGAGGAGCGCGAGGGAACGCGCGGCGTGCAGGGGGGGCGGGTTCGAATCCCCGCCTGCCAGCAGGCAGGCCGCCCTCCCGATTTACGGCTCTCCTACGACCTGAGTTTCGGCCGCAAGCAAATGCGGATGCGTACGTGTTTGATACACAATAATCGCGGGGTAGAGAGAAGGGTAACCAAGGAGGAGGTATGGAATCGTACCAAGGGCCGGAAAGAAGAGAACATCCCCGGATGAATGTCAATTTTATCGTCAGTTACCGGGTGAAAGAAGTTCCGGAAGACTACGATCTTTCCCAGTCAAAAAATGTCAGCCAGGGAGGGATGTTGCTTACTACGAACCGGAAATTCGAGAGAGACACTCAGCTTTCTATGACGATTCGTTTCCCTTTTACTCTGCAAAAAATTGAACTTACCGGCGTGGTGGTGGATTCGAAGGAGATCGTTCGAGATCTTATTTATGAAACCCGTATTCAATTCCTCGGGACCAAAGAGGAATTCTTTCAGAAATTAGGTGATTTCGTAAAAGAGAATTTAAAATAAGCACAGGATTCAGGGAACAGGTATGATTGCCCGGATTGGTATTATCGGTTTTGGCACGGTCGGTGAAGCGGTCGTGCGGTCTTTGAAGAAGTATTCCGCTCTTATCCGCCGCCGTACGGGTTTGCGCATTGAAATTAAATCAGTATGTGATTCCCGTCCTGCGGCGCGTAAAACCGCCTCATCTCTTTCTGTTCCGGTCACCGCGCGGTGGGAAAAAGTGGTGGAGGATCCTGAGATCGATACTGTCGTCGAATTGATCGGAGGAGTTGAGCCCGCCCGGACGCTTATTTTGAATTCATTACTTAACGGAAAAAAGGTCGTGACCGCCAATAAGGCCCTGCTGGCAGCGCATGGCCGCCATCTGTTCGGCGTCGCCGAAGAGTCCGGACTCCCCATAGGATTTGAGGCAGCGGTGTGCGGCGCGATCCCCCTGATCAAGAGCATCTCCGAAGGGCTGGTGAGTTGCGAGGTTGACCGTTTATACGGCATTCTGAACGGCACTACCAACTATATTTTGGACAAGATGGGGACGGAAAGGATTCAGTTTACTGCCGCGCTGCGCGAAGCACAGCGCAAGGGGCTTGCCGAAAAAGTCCCGGTGCTTGATATTTCGGGAAAAGATGCACTTCATAAACTGTGTATTTTAAGTTATCTTTGTTTCGGGACGTGGCCGGAACATGAAAAGCTCGTGACCGAGGGCATTGAGGATCTTTCTTTACTCGATATCTTATATGCCGAAGAACTTTCTTATAAGGTGAAGTTGCTCGCGATCGCGAAAAAGGAAGGAAAGTCTTTGGATTTAAGGGTTCATCCGACACTCGTTCCTGTCGATCATCCTTTGGCGAAGGTGTCTGCCGCGTATAATGCCGCCTATTGTTTCACTCGGCCGGCCGGAGAACTCCTTTTTTACGGGGAAGGGGCCGGCGGAACTCCTACTTCTTCCGCGATCATTTCCGATATCGTGAATGTAAATGTGGATCAGCGTAAAGCGATCCGCAAAGAAGAGAAGATGAAATTGAGAACCGTCCGGGATATCCAGACACGGTACTATATCCGCTTTATGGCCGTTGACCGGCCGGGAGTACTCGCGGCTGTTTCCCGGATACTTTCCTCCTACAAAATCAGCATTGCCTCGGTTACGCAGAAAGAGAAGCAGGAGAGGAGTTTGGTTCCTATCGTGATGCTTACCCATGAAGCCCGTGAACAGGCGGTGAGAAACGCGTTGCGCGAAATCGGGAATCTGGATGTGATAAAAAAAACTCCGCAGGCATTAAGGATCGAAGACGTATGAAACCGTACACGGGCGTGATCCCCCGTTATCGTGAATTCCTTCCGGTAACGAAAAAAACGCCGGTCATTTCTCTTCAGGAAGGCAACACTCCTTTAATTTTTTCCTCCAGGATTTCCGCGCTGCTGGGGACGAGGTTCCGCGTGTATTTGAAATACGAAGGGCTTAATCCTACCGGTTCGTTTAAAGACCGGGGAATGACCGTGGCGATTTCCAAAGCGAAGGAACAGGGAGCGAAAGCCGTAATCTGCGCTTCTACCGGAAACACGTCGGCCTCGGCCGCGGCCTATGGCGCGCGCGCCGGCATTCCCTGTATCGTGGTGATCCCCGAAGGAGCGATCGCCATGGGGAAATTAGCCCAGGCATTAATTTACCGCGCAAAGGTGATCGCGGTGAAAGGAAATTTCGATGACGCACTGCGGATCGTGCGAGAGATTTCTTCGCAGTATCCGGCAGTGCTGGTGAATTCAATTAATCCGTTTCGGATCGAGGGACAGAAGACCGCGTCGTTTGAGATCTGTGATTTTTTAGGAACCGCCCCGCATTTTCATTCGCTTCCCGTCGGCAATGCGGGAAATATTACGGCGTATTGGAAAGGATATAAAGAGTATTATTCTCAAAGGAAAATATCGCATTTGCCTCGAATGCTGGGTTTTCAGGCTCACGGAGCTTCACCCATTGTCCGCGGCGCGCCGGTAAAAAAACCGGAAACCGTCGCGACCGCGATCCGTATCGGGAACCCGGCAAGCTGGCAGGGAGCGCTTGATGCCCGGGAGGAATCGCAGGGGCTGATCCAATCGGTGACCGATCAGGAAATTTTAGCGGCGTACGAGATTCTGGCGCATCAGGAAGGCGTGTTCGTGGAACCGGCTTCGGCCGCGTCCGTTGCAGGGCTGTTAAAAATATCGAAACAAGGCTACTTTGAACAGATCGCCGGTAAAGAAATCACCGTGAGCTGTACCTTAACCGGCCATGGTTTGAAAGATCCGCAAATCGCGATTAAGAATATCCAGCCTCCCCCTGTGGTCGCGGCTGAAACCGAGCGTGTGGCCGCAGCGGCCGGCATCTGAATTTTTGAGGCAAGAGAAGAACGGGATTTTACATGAAAGGAATTTATCAGACACTTACCGGTATTCTGGATGATATTCTGAAGGAACGATTCGATACTGCGTTTCCTCATCCGCTTTGGGAGCCTCCGGCAAAGCAGACCTTCGGGGATTACTCCTGTATGCTCGCGCTTAAATTGGCGTCGAAAATGAAAAAGAATCCTCTTGAACTCGCCGCGGAATTGAAACAGGCGTTGGCGGACCGGGTCGGCGGGGAGATAGAAAAAATAGAAGTAATAAAACCGGGATTCGTGAATGTATTTATTTCTCCCGCCGCGCTGAAGAAGGCGCTGCAGGACTTGTTGCGGGAACAGGAGACTTTCTTTCGCGGGGAGCATGCCTCGCCTGTTCTTGTGGAGTTTGTCAGTGCGAATCCAACCGGTCCGCTTTCGATCGCACACGGCAGGCAGGCGGTCGTGGGGGACGTGGTCGCCCGTATTTTGGAACTGTCCGGATACCTGGTTCAGCGCGAGTACTACCTGAACGACGTTGGCCGGCAGATCGAGCTGTTCGGCATGTCGGTGGAAGCGGCCGCGCAGAACCAGCCGGTTCCGCAGGACGGGTATCATGGGGAATATGTCCGGGAAATCGGCCGGGAATACGCCGAACACGCACAGGGAGAATCGAGTGAGGTTTTTTCCGTGCGCCGAATGAGGGAGAGGATCGAGTGTGACCTCGCGCAATTAGGGGTGTCTTTCCACAACTGGACCAGCCAGCGTACGCTGATCGAAGAAGGAAAAGTCGACGCCGCCGTTGCCTATCTCCGTGAGCGGGGATTGGTATACGAACAAGACGAAGCATTGTGGTTTGCCTCGACCCGCTTCGGCGACGATAAAGACCGGGTGATCAAGAAACAGGACGGCCGATTGACTTATTTTGCTTCGGATATCGCGTATCACCGGGATAAATGCGCCCGGGGGTTTGACCGATTAATAAATTTATGGGGCCCGGATCACCACGGATATATTCCCCGGGTGAAAGCCTCGATTGAAGCTCTGGGATCGAATCCGGAGATGCTGGAGGTACTCATTATACAGTTAGTGAGCATTAAGACGAAAGAACGGATGTCCCGCCGGAAAGGGACGGCAATATTGTTGAAAGAGCTTATTGATCAGGTGGGGAAAGACGCGGCCAGGTTTTATTATTTGACGAGGCGGAATTCTTCTCATTTGGAATTCGATATCGATCTCGCCCGGGAGGCGTCGTTCAATAATCCGCTGTATTACATTCAGTATGCGTGCGCGCGAATCGAAAGTATTTTTGAGAAAGCCGGTGAGACCAAGTGGGCATCCGGAGAGTGCGGCGCTCTGCGGGAACCCGCGGAACTGGACTTAGTAAGGTTTCTTCTTCAGTTCACCCATTGCTGCGAGAAGGCCGCTCATACGCTGGAGCCGATGTTTATCATTGAATATTTAAAGGCCCTCGCCGCCCGGTTCCATAAATTTTATGAAACGCACAAAGTGTTGGGAGACGATCCGGAAGTCGTTTCCGCCCGGTTGAATTTGATCGATGCCGCGCGCATTGTGCTGCATTGCGGACTTTCATTGCTGGGGATCACCCCGGCGAAAAAAATGTAGATTTCCCCCTTTATATGCGCAGAAAAATTTGGAAAATAGGTGAGTATTCTCCCGATGCAAAAAGACTGGCCGCGGAGTTTGATATCTCGGAGGTGCTGGCGCAGATTCTATTGAATCGTCACGTGCCGCCCGAAGATTTTCCTTCTTTTCTCCGTCATTCCCTCGATGACTTACACTCGCCTGAGCTGCTTCCGGATATTATTCCCGCAGCCGACCGTATCCGGCACGCGGTGAAGGAAAAAGAAAGGGTATTGGTAGTCGGTGATTATGACGTTGACGGTATCACTTCGCTGGGCATATTTCACCAATTCGCCAAGCATTTTCCGGGGCAGTTCGTCTTTTATATCCCTCACCGGATAGAAGACGGGTATGGTTTCGGTCCCGGAGCGCTGGCACGCGCCCGGGCTGAAAAGGCGAGTGTAATTCTCACGTTTGACTGCGGAACGAACGCGCATCGTGAAATCGAGTGTGCCCGTTCACTCGGTATTGATGTGATCGTAGTTGACCACCATTATCCCCGGGCGACCCTGCCGCGGGCATGCGCGGTCGTGAATCCAAAGCGTTTCGATTCTTCTTATCCCTTCAGGGAATTAAGCAGCGGAGGATTGGCGTTTAAGTTCTTACAGGTGCTTCGCGGCGAATCGTGTACGGACGTATTGGATCTCGTGAGTCTTTCCATTGTATGCGACGTGGTTCCTTTGCACGGAGAAAACCGCATACTTCTTACCGAGGGACTCGAATATTTACAAAAAAGCGACCGTCTGGGGGTAAAAGCGCTGTGTGCGGTAAGCAAAGTGAAGCAGTCTTCAATTTCTCCGTATCATTTAGGATTTATTTTAGGGCCGCGCCTGAACGCGTCCGGAAGGATCGCTCACGCGGAAACCTCATTGAATATCTTTCTCACCGACAAAGAGGCCGAAACCCGGCGCCTGGCGAAACAGTTGCAGGAGTATAATATCCGCCGCAGGGGGATCGAGAGCGAAATTTTAAAACAGGCCGATGCCCAGGCGTCCCTGCGTGCCGATGATCATGCGTTGGTATTGTATGCCGACGGATGGCATCCCGGGGTGCTGGGGATAGTCGCCTCGCGGCTTGCGGATAAATATTACCGGCCGTGTTTTGTGATTTCCTTTGAGGAACGGGAAGGGAAGGGCTCTGCGAGGTCGATTCACAGCGTACACCTTACGGAGGTGCTCACGCAGTGCGAGGAATTCCTGACCAATTTTGGAGGGCATCAACGCGCCGCAGGTCTTCAAATTGAGCGGAATAATGTAGAACGCTTTCGAGAAAAAGTGAATGAAGTGATAGGTTCTTCTGTGGATCCCCGTGATTTCTTGCCGCTGATGGAAGTAGACCTGCCGCTGTCGTTCTCCTCAATTACGCTCGCGCTTGTCGAAGAACTACAGATACTGAAACCCTACGGCGAACAAATGACAGAACCCCGGTTCGTGAGCCGGGGTGTGCGGAAGAAAACCGCTCCGCAAAAAATTCGTAATGGATATTCGGTATGGCTGGAGAGCGACGGCCGGGTATTTGAAGGCCTGCTGTACGACAAGCAGCAGATCGAGCTAATCCGGTACGGTGAAAACTTCGATATCGTGTATTCACTAGCGAAGAACTCTTACCACAATTTACCCCGGCTTTATCTCAGGGATTGCAGATTTTCTTCGGAAGAGAAATAATTAAGCGGTGGAGGAAGAGGGCGTACGCACGGCCAGCAACACCTTGCCGCTTTTGAGGCATTTCGTGCATACCAGGGCTTTTTGTGCCTTTCCGTTCAGGATAATGCGTTTCTGCTGCAGATTGGGCTGAAATTTCCTCCGGGTGATGCCGGTGGTCTTTTTCCCCACTCCGCCTTTCTTTTTCGCAAGACCCCTGCGGGCAATGGAATTCCCGGTAATCGCTTTTTTGTGACACACTTCACATCTTCTGCTCATAGATAGTCTACTATACGGATAATTTTCTGATTGTCAAGAAAAAATTCTGAAAACGCTTTCCGATATTTTCCCGCCCGCTTCCGGGAGCCGGTCCGGATATAGTATATATAAAGTAGGGGGATTTTTCATTACCGGGGGTCCGGCGAATATGTGCCCGGCAGGACGCCGGGTACGGAGAAGAAAGGGGGGTGAGAAGTGAAGAAAATG
>WJJJ01000025.1 GCA_014729775.1 Candidatus Omnitrophota bacterium
CGGCACGCCCGGGAACTGGCCGCGGCCGGTGCGGACGCAGTGAAGATCGAGTGGGGGGATTGCTGCCGTGCGGCCGTCCGTGCCGTCCGGGAAGCCGGGATCCCGGTCATGGGACATGTCGGACTTACTCCGCAGACCGTGCATCTTTTGGGCGGTTTCCGAGTGCAGGGGAAAACCCCGCAGGCGGCCGCCAAACTCATTCAGCAGGCGAAAATGATGGAAGAGGACGGCGTGTTCTCTCTGGTGATTGAATGCGTGCCGGCTGCGCTTGCCGAACGCCTGACCCGTGAGGTGGAAGTGCCTACGATCGGAATCGGTGCCGGTCCGGGATGCGACGGACAGGTACTGGTCCTTTACGATCTGCTGGGGCTGTATCCGGGGAAACGTCCCAGATTCGTCCGCGGATACGAAGATTTCTCGCGCCGAGCCCGGTCGGCGGCGGAAAGGTTTTGTCAGGACGTCAGCCGCGGGGATTTTCCAAAGACGGCGGAAAGTTTTCATTCAGCGGCACCGCCGCCGGAGAATAAAGAGTTGTAGAAGGCTATATTTTATGATAATATTCACTTTCTTGTGTAACTCGCGTGAAGAAAGGGGATTAAATGGATGACGTGATCCAGAAATTACGGAAGAAGGCGAAGCGCGAACCGAAAAGGATCGTGTTTCCCGAAGCGCAGGATGAACGGGTACTGGAGGCGGTCAAACAGATCGAGCAAGAGGGGATTGCCCGTCCGCTGCTGCTCACCCAGGATAATCTCGAACCGGAACGCCAGGAAGAGTTTGCTACCAGGTTTCATGAACGGAAACAGATAAAGGGCGTCAGCTACGAAGAAGCGCGGGAGCTCATGGAAAATCCGCTGTATTACGCTTCGATGATGACCCGTTACGGGTACGCCGACGGGTTTGTGGCCGGGGCGACGTTTACTACCTCGTCGGTGATCCGCACGGCGATGAACTGTCTCGAGATCGACAAGCGGGTAGGGCTTATCTCGAGCTGCTTTATTATGTCGGTGCCCGAGTGTTCCTACGGTGAGCAGGGGCTGTTCATATACGCTGATTGCGGGGTGATCCCCTATCCTACCAGTGAGCAGCTCGCCAATATTTCCATTTCCTGCGCCCGGTTCGCGCGGGACGTGTTAGGGATCGTTCCCCGCGTAGCCCTGTTGAGCTTTTCTACGAAAGGGAGCGCTTCAGGCCGGTGGGTCGATAAGATTAAGGACGCTGTTTCCATCGCCCGGGCCAAGAACGATGAGTTCCTGATCGACGGAGAACTTCAGGCAGACTCGGCGCTTGAAACGGACGTGGCAAAACGGAAAGTCAAAGAAAGCGAAGTGGCCGGGCGGGCCAATGTGCTGATCTTTCCGAATCTGGATGCGGGAAATATCTGTTATAAGCTTACTCAGCGGTTGGCAAAGGCCCGGGCGGTAGGACCTATTGTGCTGGGAACGATTCAGCCCTGCAGCGACCTCTCCCGCGGATGCGATGTGTCTGATATCGTCGATTGTACCGCGGTGACCGTCGTGCGCTCCCAGGCCGGACAACAGCGGGAAAAGAAATGAACATTCTCGTCATCAATTGCGGAAGTTCGTCGATCAAATATAAACTGTATCGGTTCCCCGGAGGGGAGATGCGGGCCAAGGGAACGATCGAACGGATAGGAGAGCATGATTCTCCGTTCAGCGATCATACCAGCGGAATTCAGGAAATGTACCGCCGTCTGCGTGACGAGCGCGTCATTGATGATCCCAAGGCGATTGATGCGATCGGTCACCGGGTGGTTCACGGCGGCGAGACGTTTCGTCAGCCGCACCTGATTGACAAGGAAGTAGTAAAAAATATTGAAGAATGCGCAGAGTTCGCGCCTCTGCACAATCCTCCCAATCTCGCGGGAATTCGAGGATGCCGGCAGGTGAGTCCGGACAGCGTCCAGGTGGCGGTTTTTGATACGGCGTTTCATCAGACCCTTCCCGAAAGCGCCTATTACTATCCTTTGCCCCTTGAATATTACCGGAAATACCGCATCCGGAAATACGGATTCCATGGCACCTCTCACCGTTTCGTCGCGCTGGAGGCGGCCCGGCACCTGAATCGGCGGCTGGAGGAGTTGAAACTGATCACCTGCCATTTGGGGAACGGGTGCAGTATCACCGCGATTGACCGCGGACGTTCCGTTGACACGTCGATGGGGTTTACTCCGCTGGAAGGACTGATGATGGGCACCCGCTGCGGCGACGTGGATGCGGCGGCGGTGCTCACTATCATGGAGAAAGAGGGGCTGGACGTTCCCAAAATGAACCGGATTCTCAATCGGGAAAGCGGACTGAGGGGCATTTCCGGAGTAAGCAACGATATCAGGGAAATCAAAGCGGAAATAAGCCGGGGGAACGGACAGGCCCGCCTCGCGCTTGAGATGTTCCTTTACCGGATAAAAAAATACATCGGAGCGTATTATTTCGTGCTGGGCGGGGCGGACGCGGTGTGCTTTACCGCGGGAATCGGAGAAAATAATCCGGAGATCATCGCGCGCATGGAAAAAGAGATCCTCGCCGCCGCGGCCGGGAATACGCGGGTTCTCGTCATCCCGACCGACGAGGAACGGATGATCGCCAATTTAACCTATGAGATGGTGGGAGAGGCCGGTAATGATGCGGACTAAACTTAAATCGAAGATCAGTTACGCCACGGTGACGCAAACCGAGCTGTATTATCAGGGCAGTATCACTATTGCCGAAGATATCATGATTGCTGCCGATCTCATGGAAGGCGAAAAAGTGGAGGTGCTCAACCTGCATAACGGCGTACGGCTGGAAACCTACGTCATTCGAGGTGAGAAAGGGAGCGGGTGCATTTGTCTCAACGGTCCGGCGGCCCGGCTGGGCTATACCGGCGATAAGGTATTTATTCTGTCCTATGGACTGTATGCCGAAGAGGAAGCCGCGCGCGCGAAAGCGCGGTTCGTGGAACTGGGAGAGGGGAATGCAATTACGGATACACAAGTGGCCTGAAAAAATACTCAAAAAGAGATGCCGCCGCGTAGAAAAGGTCGACGCCCGGATTCAGGAAATGTTCCGGGAAATGTACTCGCTGATGCAGGTCCATCGCGGGATCGGACTCGCGGCGAATCAGGGTGGACTCGATCTGTGCCTGGTCGTGATCGCTACCGAAGAGTCGACGTTTCAACTGGCCAATCCCCGGGTGGTCAAAAAAGAAGGCAGGATCACGTTTACCGAGGGATGTTTAAGTTTTCCCGGTCTTGAGGTGGACACGGTCCGTGCCCGCAAAGTGTGGGTGCAGGCGCTGAACGAGGAAGGCGAAGAGGTGGAGATCGAGGCCGAGGACGTGCTGGCCGTGGTGTTCCAGCACGAGATCGATCACGTCAACGGTATTCCCTTTTTCCGCCGGGCGAAGTGGCGGGATCGGATCCGGCTGTATCCTCAGCTGAAAAAAATTGTCAAGGAGACACGTAATGAACTGCGAAAATCAGCAACATAACGCGCCGCGCTGCAGCTGTACCTATCCCGGCTGCAGCCGCAAAGGGAAATGCGGTGAGTGTATTCAATATCATCGTGCCGCGGGGGAACTTCCCGGCTGTCTGTTCCCGCCTGAAGCGGAAAAGACATACGACCGGTCGATCGCGCATTTCGTGGCAATCCATTCAAAATGAAGAATACTGAGCTTGCGATTATCGGAGGCGGGATCGCCGGGGTGAGCAGTGCGGTATACGCGCAGCGGGCGGGACTTGAGTGCGCGCTGTTTGAAGCCAATACCATCGGCGGACAGCTGTTGTGGATGGAAACGGTGGATAATTACGTGGGCGTGGATGCCGGTATTCGCGGCCTGCAGCTTGCCGAAAGCCTGAAAAAAAACATCCAGGATCTGGAAATCCCCTTTTTCCCGCACGCAGTCAAGGCGGTCACTCCGGAAGAAGATTCATTCGTGCTGACGACCGACAAAGGTCCCGTGCAGACAAGGGGTATCGTCGTGGCGACCGGGGCGCGGTTCAGGACTCTGGGGGTGCCCGGAGAAGAGGAGTTGACCGGCAAGGGAGTTTCCTATTGCGCGGTATGTGACGGATTCTTCTTTCGGAAGAAAAAAGTGCTGGTGGTTGGAGGAGGGAACACCGCGGTCGAGGAAGCCCTGTATCTTGCACAGTTTGCCGGGCAGGTGACGCTTGTCCACAGACGGGACCGGTTACGGGCAATGCGTTCTCTGCAGGAGAAACTCTTCAGTCAGGAGAATGTAGAGATCCTGTATTCCCGGACGGTGGAGGAGATCCAGGGAGAGGGAGCGGTCAACGGGGCACTCCTGAAGCATGCGGAAACCGGAGAAAATGAAGTCCTTCCCGCTGACGGGATCTTCGTGGCGATCGGGGTGACGCCGGTTACCGAACTCGTGCGCGGGCTGGTTGATACCGATAAAGGGGGATTTATTCTCACGGATCAGGAAATGGCAACCTCACGCACGCATATCTGGTCCTGTGGAGATTGCCGCAAGCGGCCGCTCCGGCAGTTGATCACCGCCGCCTCGGAAGGCGCGATCGCCGCACTGAGCGTGTACCGGAGTCTGCGCGGCGGATATATTAGTTCGTAAAAGGTGAAAAAGAAATACCTATTCTTTACCTTCCGGATATTTTGCAGTTTTGCTTTTTTGTACGCGCTCTTTCACATAGTGCCCTATCGGGGGCTGGTCGAACTCTGGCCGCGCGTCCGGCTTTCGTTCGCCGCGTGTTCCGCCGCCGCGTTTTCCGCCGGTCTGTTCCTGGGGATCATCCGCTGGAAATATATCATGCACGCGTTGCAAATCCCGGCATCGGGCAGGGAAACCGTGAGTGCTTATTTCTCCGGCCTTTTTCTCAATCTTTTTTTTCCGTCCGTGCTCGCCGGCGATATGTTTCGCGGATTCGGTATCACCCGTCGTCACCGGGCGCCCCGGCACGTGTTTTCTTCCCTGGTCATGGACCGGCTGAGTGGTTTGCTCGCGTTGAATCTGGTGGTGGCGGCCGCGTACTTTTCCGCCTATGCGACGCTGGCGCGGGCGCAGGCGGTGTCCCTTGCGCTGTCGGCGATTACCGTGCTCAATGTCTGCATCGTTTCGCTGGTAGTCAGCCGGACGTTTTTCCGTTTTCTGCTCGCGTTGGTGGGGCCTGTCCGCCGGCTGCGCGCGCGCGTGGTCCTTCTGCATCGGCATTTGTATTATTTCCGCCGCCATCCGCTGTTTTTTCTGTACACGCTCCTTTTTTCTCTGTGTATTCAGTGTATGACCGCGGTCTCCTTTTATTTTGCCGCCAGAGCCCTGGGGGCGCAGGCAGATCTGAAAATTTTTCTGTGCCTGGCGCCGGTGATCATGTTGATCGCGTTCATTCCGGTGACCATTGCCGGAGCAGGGACCAGAGAAGCCGCGTCGGTATACTTTTTTTCTCTGTTCGGCATCAGTGAACCGGTTGCGCTCGGAATCGCGCTGCTGAATTTTTTCTATCTGGTTACCGTTGGCCTTGCGGGAGGAGTAGTGTATGTTGCATTTTATCATCGATGGCTTCAATCTCATTCACGCCGTCAGTGAACTTGAACATTCCCGGGATCCTCATCCGGATCTGATGTATTATCTGAAAAGGAGAAGGTTGACCGGAAGCCGGAACAATCGAGTAACGGTCGTGTTCGACGGATGGCCGCCTCTGCATTTTCATGAGAAAGAATACCGGGTAGTGTTCAGCGGCGACCGGGATGCCGATACCTCTATCGTGGCCAGGGTCCGCGCCTCACGGCCTGCCAGTGAAACCGTGGTCGTGACCGACGACCGTCAATTGCGCCAATCCGTAAAAAAACTCGGCGCGAGAGTCCGGGGAACACGGGAATTCCTGACCGCACCTCTTAAACCCGGAAACGGACAGAAAAAACACATTCCTCATTCTGTGCGTAAAAAAATCACTGATGAAATGAGCCGGATATGGCTGAACGAAGATACCCCCTGAATTTCATTGCCTTTCTGGGAACGGCCGGAGCCCGGTTCGTCATGATCCGGCAGCTGCGGTCGTCCGGGGGCATTTGGCTGCGGTATCAAGGGCACCAGATCTCTCTGGATCCCGGACCCGGCGCGCTGGTGCGCGCACTCTCGGCCCGGCCGCCTTTTGATCCCCGGCAGCTGGATACGGTGATCCTCACTCACCGTCACCTCGATCATTCGGGAGATCTGAATGTCATGATTGAGGCGATGACTTCCGGGGGACGGATTAAAAAGGGGACGGTGTTCCTGCCGGAAGATGCCCAGGGACCGGAAGGGATTTTTCTTCCCTATCTGAGATCTTATGCGGCCGGCGTCCGTACCCTGCGTCCGGGCGTATTCCGGTCCGGGAAAGTGCGTTTCCGTGTTCCGCTCCGGAATGCGCATCCCGTCCAGACCTACGGTCTCATTTTTGAATTCGGCCGGCAGCGGGTCGGGTATATGTCCGACACCGCCTGTCTTCCCCGGTTGTGTGACGCCTATCGGGGGGTGGACACGCTGATCATGAACACCGTCTTTCCCCGGGCACGGGCGGGCGCCGCCCATCTTTCCCTGGACGAAGCCGTGGAGCTGCTGGCCTGCATCCGTCCCCGCCGTGCCGTGCTCACCCATTTCGGCACGCCGATGCTCCGGGCAGATCCGGTCCGAATTGAGCGCGCTCTGCGGAAAAAGTTCCCGTTTCCGGTGTATTGCGCCCATGACGGGATGGTCCTGCCGATGAGCCCCAAAAAAGCGAAAAAAGACGGGAAAAAGGGGATTTGAGTCCTTGAGAGAGTGGCCTTCTCCGGCGACAATAATATGAAAAGGGGAAGTGTCCGCGAACGGCGGATCAAGAAAAAGAAGAGCACCCTACACCAGTGAATAAGGAGGGAAAAATGAAAAGGGTTATGCAGATAACCGGGGTATTGGCAATTTTCATGCTGCTATTTTCTTCTGACGGCAGCGCGCAGGTCAGTGAATCGTTCAACGTGGAAGCGACAATTCCCCGGCAGAATTCGTTCAACGTGACGATCACCCGGGTGGAAGGCAATACCACGAATACGACCAATGCAGTTGATTTCGGCAGGCTTACGTTCGATCCGCAGTTGAATATCTTTACCGCGGACGCGTACTATTTCGTCGATATCGGCGTGGGCACCAACACGCCGCAATGGTCGTTGGAGCACGCGGTCACGCCGGTGCAGCGCGCCGGAGGCGAGGATACGCTGGACGACCACATTAACGTGGTGTTCGTCAAACAGCTGAGCGATATCGCGTCTGAACAGCTGAGCAAAGTGAGTTATGCCAACAGCGATGAGCACACATATACCCGGGATCAGCTCTCCGGCGGGTGGCTGAGAGTGTTTTACGGAATCGGGACCGGTGACGATCAGGACGCGCCCGGAGTGAGCCCGGTCACGGTGGAGAAACCGTCCGGTGATTACGTCGGAGAAGTCACGATCACGCTGTTCAGTACGCAGTAACGGACGTTAATACTCGAGTACGATGGTGATGATTTCGTATTCGGGATCCTGATCCGGTGAGGATTCTTGCTTGGAGTCCTTGCCCTGCGGGGATTGATTCCCCTCGTGGGAATCCTGAGCCGTGGTGCGCAGGGTGCGGATCTTCGGTATGGTGGCGGAGACCGGGTAGACGGCACGCCGGCGGCCGTGGACTGAGCCTTGCGGGGACACGGTAAGAAAGAAGAGTACGCAGAATGTGCAAGCGACAATTCGGTTCATAAAAAAGCCCAGGGACCGTCCTGGGCTTTTCTCTTCTCCCGGCGGTCCCTCATTCCCGTCAGCTGTGCTGCGGGACAGGTGACTTTGCGTCTTTCGATTACTCGAAAGTTGCCTTTTTCGGGATTTCTCCTTGTATGTGCTCCTGTTTCGAATGTACCATATTCTCGCTCAAAAAACAAAAATTACCATATTTTGCCGGTGCATATCTCTTTTCCGTTGACGCCAGAAGGGAGTTTTGGTATGATTAGTCTTTACCGGAAAGACACCTATCATGATCGAACGATATACGCCCCCCGAAATAGGCGCATTGTGGAGTGACGAGGAAAAGTTTCAACGGTTCCTGCGTATTGAAAAGTATTTTCTGGAAGCGCAGGAGGCGCAGGGACAGGTTCCCCGGGGAGTAAGCCGGGAATTCGACCGGGTGACACTTTCCGTTTCGCAGATCAGAAAACTGGAAGAAAAAACCCATCACGATATCGTTGCGTTCCTTCAGCACATCTCTCCCCAGCTTGAGAAAGCCGCTCCCTTTTTACACCGCGGGATGACGTCTTCGGATCTTCTCGATACCACCCTGGCCTGGCAATTGCGTGATGCCGCCCGGATTATCCTGCAAGAGCTCGACCGGGTCATCGAAGCGGCGGCCGCCCAGGCCCGGCGCTACAAGGATACCCTGTGCATTGCCCGTACTCACGGGGTTCATGCCGATATGTATTGTTTCGGTCTCAAGTTTGCGTACGTGTACAGCGACCTGAAACGGGAACGGCGTTTACTGGAGGAGAGTCTGGAATATGTCGCTCAGGGAAAAATTTCCGGAGCAGTAGGGACATTCGCCTATTTCGGACCTGAAATTGAAGAATATATCTGCGGGAAAATCGGTATCGGATTCGCGCCCGTCTCCACTCAGATCGTATCCCGGGAGCGTTTCGCATATTTTCTTTCCATTCTGGCGCTCATCGGGGCAACGTTGGAAAGATTCGCTACCGAAATCCGTCACCTTCAGCGCAATGAAGTGGCCGAAGCCAAGGAGCCGTTTTACCGGGGACAAAAAGGATCGAGCGCGATGCCCCACAAACAAAATCCGATTTCCTGCGAACGGTTGTGCGGACTAAGCCGGCTGCTGCGGGGAAATATGCTGACGGCATATGAAAACATCAACCTTTGGCATGAACGAGACATCTCTCATTCTTCAGCCGAACGGGTGATCCTTCCCGACGCCACAATTACCGTCGTCTACATGCTGAAGCTTGCATCCCGTATAATGAACGATCTCCATGTTGATTCCAAAAAGATGATGAAGAATATCGAACTCAACCGCGGGCTGATCTTTTCCCAGAAATTGCTTTTGCTGTTGATGGGGAAGGGCGTGGGAAGAATGGAGGCCTATGACATCGTTCAGGAAATCTCGCTGCGGGTAATCAATGAGAGTTCTACTTTTCAGGCCGAGGTGAAGAAGGATGCCCGGGTAGCGGAGCTGGTATCCGAATCGGAACGGGATGAGATTTTCGATTCCTTTTCATACCTCACAAACGTGGATAATATTTACGCGCGGGTCGGCCTCACATAATACCTCACGAATACCTATTATTCGGTAAAGACCCAGGGAGCAGATGAGGAAATGATCTGGAGAATTGATGTGTTTTCCAAGGAGAACGGTTCGTCGGCGGACATTTCCGCTCAGATCCGGGATATGGGCGTCGGCGGCAACCCGCGCGCTGCGCTGCGTAAGGTGTATTTTTTGGAAACGGACGCGTCCCGGGAAGATATCGCGCGGGTCGCCGAAGAAGTACTGATCAATCCGATTCTGGAACGCGGGGAAATCACTTCGGGAATGGTCCGCGCCGATCACGGTGCCGGCGAGTTGCTGGTGATGTATAATCCCGGCGTGTGCGATCCGACCGCGCTTTCCCTGGACCGGGCGCTGAAGGATATGGAGATTCCTGTGTCCGCGGTCCGTACCGCCCGTCACTACCGCCTTGAGGGACTTTCTCCCGAAGCCGTTGCATTATGCGCTCCCCGTCTTTTCTATAATCCTCTGATCGAACACGTGGTGGATCCTGCCGCCGCGGAACGGGTCGTTTCTTTGAATGAATTTCAGGGACAGCAATACAGATTCCAGCGGCGCACGGTTCCTCTCGCCGCTGCGGACCGAGATGCGTTGCGTGCGGTTTCCGAACAGGGGTGTTTATCGCTGAGCACGGAAGAAATGGAAATCATCCAGGAGTATTTTCGCGCGCTTAAACGTGACCCTACCGACTGCGAGCTGGAAACGATCGCGGTGTTGTGGTCGGAGCACTGCGCGCACAAGACGTTTCGCGGCCTTATCGAATACCGGGAACGGCATGCCGACGGGACCGAACACAAGGAGGAGATCCGGAATCTGCTGAAGTCGACGATAATGCGTGCGACCCGGGAGATCGATTCACCGGGTTGTGTGTCCGTGTTCGAGGATAATTCCGGGATCGTGAAATTCGATGAACATTCGCATGTGTGCTGTAAAGTGGAAACGCATAACCATCCTTCGAGCCTGGAGCCCTACGGCGGGGCGTCAACCGGGATCGGAGGGGTGATCCGGGATATTCTCGGTACGGGACGCGGCGCCCGTCCGTTCGCGAACCTTGACGTGTTTTGTTTTTCTCCCTGGGACACGGGCTATGAGGAGCTTCCTCCCGGTATCCTGCATCCCAAACGCATCATCCAGGGAGTTGTGCGCGGCGTGCGTGATTACGGGAATCGAATGGGGATTCCCACGATTGCCGGAGCGGTCATATTCGAACGCCGCTTTCTCGGGAATCCGCTGGTGTTCTGCGGTACTCTGGGTATTATGCCCGCGCAGCGGGCCTTTAAAGAGGTCCGTGAAGGCGATCTCGTGGTAGTATGCGGCGCGCGTACGGGACGGGACGGTATCCACGGAGCGACTTTTTCCTCTCAGGAACTCGACGAATCGACGGTGAACCTCACCAGCGCGGTGCAGATCGGCAATCCCATCGAAGAAAAAAAACTTACCGAGGCGGTGCTTCGCAGTGCCGACAGGGACCTGTTTCACGCCATTACCGACTGCGGCGCCGGCGGATTGTCCAGTGCGGTAAGTGAATTGGCGGGCGAGCACGGGGTGGTCGTCGATCTGGATAAGGTTCCCTTAAAATATACCGGGCTTTCCTACACGGAAATATGGATTTCCGAGTCGCAGGAACGCATGGTGCTGTTTTGCACCGAACAGAACCGTCCCGCGCTGGAGGAGATCTTCGCTGAAGAGGACGTTGAGTTCACCGTGATCGGACGGGTAACCGCTGATCATACCCTCAGGCTTCGTTACGCGCGGGAAACGGTTGCCGAACTGGACATGGAATTTTTGTTTACCCTTCCCCGGATCACCAAGCAGGCGCAGTGGGAACCGGTTGCTCAGACGCGCCATTCCTTTGCCGAACGCGCCGTGTATACCGGAGAACTGCTGGATTTACTTGCGGCGCCGAACGTGGCCCCGAAAGACTGGATCATCCGGCAGTATGATCACGAAGTGCAGGGAGGATCCGTCGGGAAACCTTTCGGCGGGATCGAGCATCCGGTCATCGCCGATGCTTCAGTCGTTCGTCCCGATCTTGCCAGCGACCGGGCGGTGGCTGTGGGGATCGGCTTGTGTCCCTGGTATTCGGATATCGATCCCTACTGGATGGCGGCCGCGGCGATCGATGAAGCTCTGCGCAATCTCGTGGCGGCCGGGGCTTCGATCGAAACGGCATACTTGCTCGATAATTTCAGCTGGGGATCGCCCGATGATCCGAAGCTGCTGGGCGGACTGGTGCGCGCCTGCCGCGGATGCGCCGATTTTTCCACCTATTTCCGGGTGCCTTTTGTGTCAGGGAAGGACAGTTTATACAACGAGTATCTCATTGACGATCGACGTATCGCCGTGCCAGGTACGCTTTTGGTCACGGCGTTTTCCGTACTGGAACACTGGAACCAGACCCGGAGCGCTGAACTGAAGGCCTCGGGCAATTTACTTTATATTGTCGGTGAGACCCGGGCGGAGCTCGGCGGGTCGGAATACGCCCGGCAGCAGGGACAGGCCGGCGGTGTGGTACCGAAGGTGGACCGGCGCACCGCGAAACAAAATATGGAAGCGGTCATCCGGATGATGAGAAGAGGGACCGCGGTGTCGTGTCATGACCTTTCCGAAGGAGGGTTGGCGGTGGCGGCGGCGGAAATGTGCACCTCATCGCAGTTCGGGCTCCGGGGATTTCTGGCGGAGCTGCCCCGGGACGATTCGCTTTCAGACGGGGAATTATTATTTTCCGAGTCTCCGAGCCGGTTTCTGCTGGAGGTGCCGCCCCAACGGAAGACTGAAGCCGAACGGGAGCTGAAAGGTATTTCCCACGCCGTGTTTGGGTGTGTTTCGCCGGACCGGGAATTCCGGGTCTTCGGGCAGAACGGGAATGAAGTGATCGGGGTGACCAATGAGCGGTTACGGCAGGCATGGTACGGGACGTTTAAAGAGTTCCGGTATCGACAGGAAACTGCGGAGGCGCGATGAACGACAGTCCTGCAGTGCTTATTCTGCGTACGGCGGGAACCAATTGCGAGAAAGAGACCGCAGCCGCGCTCTCGGCGGCCGGAGCGGCGCCGCGGGTGATGCACCTGCACGCGTTCAAAAAAGACCCGTCCCTTTCCCGATATCAAATGATCTGTTTCCCGGGCGGGTTCAGTTACGGCGACGACCTCGGTGCCGGGAAGATATTTTCACTGGAGCTTATGTTATGGTTTCGGCGTGAGCTGGAACGGTTCATCCAAAACGGCCGGCTGGTACTGGGAATATGCAACGGATTTCAGATCCTGGCGAATACCGGTATACTGCCTGACGCGGATTTTCGTCAAAAATTCACCTTAGCCGAAAACAAGTCCGCGCGGTTCGAGGACCGTTGGGTGCATTTAACCTGTCCCGCTGAAGCGGCGGGCCGGGAAATATGGTGCCGCGGGATGCCGCGTGTCATTGACCTGCCAGTGGCGCACGGCGAAGGGCGCGTCTACGCTGACGGTCCGGTGACGGAACGCCTGCGGGAGCGGGGACAGATTCTGTTTCATTACTGCGACCGGAACGGTTCGTCCGCCGCCTATCCGTTGAACCCGAACGGGTCGCTGGCGGCGGTAGCCGGCATTACCGATCCCAGCGGCCGGATTCTGGGACTGATGCCGCATCCCGAACGGGGTGCCTTCGCGCATCATTATCCGGGGTGGCAGAATGAACCCAAAATCCCGTGGGGAATGCAGTTGTTTCGAAACGCGGTACAGTACCTTCAGCAGGTGAATTGCACATGAAAGACGTAAAAGAAAAGTGCGGATTGTTTGCGGTGTATCACGCGGAGTCGGCAAGCATGCTAACTTACTTAGGGCTGTTCTCTCTTCAGCACCGGGGCGAGGAGTCCTGCGGTATCATCTCTTTTGACGGCAGTACCTTTTCGTTTCACCGGGGCATGGGACTGGTGAGTGAAGTGATCACCGAAACCGAACTGGCAAAACTGAAAGGGCATCAGTCGATCGGGCATGTGCGCTATTCCACGACCGGTTCCAGCGCATTCCGTAACATCCAGCCGCTCTTCGTCGACTCATATAAATGTTCTCTTTCACTGGCGCATAACGGAAATCTGGTGAACACTCCCCAGCTGCGCAAGTCGCTGGAAGACAGGGGAGCTATTTTTCAGTCTACGTCCGACTCCGAGCTCATTCTGCATTTAATAATGAGATCCCGCAAAGAATCACTGGAAGAGAAGATCGTATCCGCGCTCAAAAAAGTGAACGGCGCCTATTCTCTGGTTATGATGAGCAAGGACGGGATCATGGGCGTACGGGATCCTCACGGATTCCGTCCGCTGTGCGTCGGACGCAAAGGGGACACCTATTTTCTTTCTTCTGAAAGCTGCGCGCTTGATTTGATCGGTGCGCAGTTGATCCGTGAGGTAAAACCGGGAGAGCTGGTGTCGATCGACGATTCCGGGATCCGATCGCGGTTTATCCGCCGGGTGAAGAAAAAAGCGTATTGCGCGTTTGAACACGTGTATTTTTCCCGGCCGGACTCGGTGATCTTCGGTGAAACCGTGCATATCGTGCGGGAAAAGCTGGGGCGCCGTCTGGCGCGGGAAAAGCCGGTGGATGCCGATCTGGTAATCGGCGTGCCCGATTCCGGGACCTCAGCCGCGCTGGGGTTTTCTAAAGAGAGCCGGATCCCGCTGGAGGTGGGAATTATCCGCAATCATTATATCGGCCGAACGTTCATCCAGCCCTACCAGCAAAAACGTGAACTGAGCGTCAAACTGAAATTCAACATATTGAAGGAAGTGATCCGGGGGAAAAAAGTGGTGATCGTCGATGATTCGGTAGTGAGGGGAACTACGTCAAAAATCAGGGTGAAGAATTTCCGCGAACTGGGCGCCAAAGAGGTCCATCTGCGCATTTCCTGTCCGCCGCACCGCTCCGGGTGTTTTTACGGGATCGATTTCCCCGATCCGAAAAAACTGATCGCCTATCAACGTTCAGTAAAGGAGATCGAACGGTTTCTGGAAGTGGACAGTCTGGGGTATTTAAGCCTGGAAGGAATGCTGGACTGTTTTCAGGAGGACCGGTCCAATTACTGCGCGGCGTGCTGGTCGGGTAAGTATCCGGTGAAATTCAGACAGGCGGATAAATACGCTCTGGAACAGGAAGGGAAGAGACGATGAGCAAGACCTACCGCGATGCCGGAGTAAATATCGAAACAGCGGAAAAATTCGTGAGAAAACTGAGCGCATTCACCGGTGTTGCTTCCGGGATCCAGCGCGCCCAGGCCTTTGGCTGCGTGTATCCCCGGAGCGGGGATCTGGCCCGTTACCGTCAGCCGCTGCTGGTGTCTTCGACCGACGGAGTCGGCACCAAGCTGATACTTGCGCAGAAGTTCGGGATGCATCGCGGGGTTGGGATCGATCTGGTGGCGATGAACGTCAACGACGTGGTCTGCGCGGGCGCGCGGCCGCTGTTCTTTCTCGATTATATCGCCTGCGGCCGTCTCCAACCGCGGGTGCTTTCCGCGGTGGTGCGCGGCATTCAGGAGGGAATGGAGCAGGCGCAGTGCAGTCTCCTGGGCGGTGAGACCGCGGAAATGCCGGGCATGTACGCGTCCGGAGAGTACGATCTCGCGGGGTTCTGTGTCGGGGTCGTCGAGAGAAAAAAGCTCATTGACGGCCGCGGAGTACGCGCCGGTGACGCCGTTGTCGGAATTACCTCCAGCGGATTTCATTCGAACGGATTCTCTTTGGTGCGCAAGGTGCTTCCGGCGCGGCTCCTGCGCAGGTACCGCCGCGCGATACTGGCCCCGACGCGGATTTACGTACAGCCGGTACTCTCCCTTCTGCGCACAAAGGCAGGAAACGAGGCGGTACACGGGATCGCCCACGTGACCGGCGGGGGGTTTTTTCATAAAGTGAGCAAGATCGTTCCTTCCGGATTAGGGATACGGATCAATACCCGGACCTGGAAAGTGCCGCAGGTATTCCGGATGGTACAGGCACAAGGCGTACCGGAACGGGAAATGTACACGGTATTCAATATGGGGATCGGAATGGTGCTCGTGGTCGAGAAAAAGTACGTTCGGCACGCGCTCAGGAAACTTCAACGGTTCTTTCCCGCAAAGATCGTCGGTGCGGTGGAACGTTCCAAAACGCCGATGCGGCTGGAAAAGTAAAGGACGGAAAATGAATGTATTAGTTATAGGTTCAGGCGGGCGGGAACACTGTCTGGTGTGGAAATTGCGTCAGTCTCCGCACGTAGCGCGAATATTCTGCGCTCCTGGCAACGGCGGTACCGCGAAAGACGCCGAAAATACGGAGATTGCGGCGACGGACGGAGAAGCGCTGCTGCGGTTTGCCGAGGAGCGGGATATCGGTCTTACAGTGGTAGGACCGGAAGTCCCCCTGGTGGACGGCATCGTGGATCGTTTTGAATCCCGCGGTCTCAGGATATTCGGTCCGCGCAGGGCCTGTGCCCGTCTGGAGGGGAGCAAGATATACGCGAAAGAGGTGATGGACCGTTTTGATATTCCGACCGCTTCCTGGCGTGCTTTTGATAACCCGGGTGATGCCCGGAACTATATTCGGGGAAGATCCGGTCCGCTGGTGGTAAAAGCCGACGGTCTTGCCGCCGGCAAAGGAGTGGTCGTCTGCAAAACCAGAGAAGAGGCGCTGACCGCGGCAGACCGAATGCTGGTACACAAGGAGTTCGGCGCGGCCGGAGAAAAGATCCTGGTGGAGGATTTCCTTGCCGGAGAGGAAGCGTCTATTCTGCTGGTAACCGACGGGGAAACCGTGATCCCGCTGATTTCGTCACAGGATCACAAGCGTATCGGCGAAGGGGATCGCGGACCGAATACGGGCGGGATGGGCGCGTACGCGCCGGCTCCGCTGGTGAGCGGACCGCTTATGGAGAACATTCACGGCACCATTTGTGAACCGCTGATCAAAGGGCTGGGCAAACAGGGGATGAAATACCGGGGGGTGCTGTATATCGGTCTGATGATTTCCGGCGGGAATCCTTATGTGCTGGAGTTTAATGTGCGCTTCGGTGATCCTGAAACGCAGGTAGTGGTGCCGAAGCTTCAATCCGATCTGTACGAGTTGATGGACCGGACCGTTCAGGGGCAGCTTGCCGGAACCGTGCTGTCCTGGGATCCCCGGTTTTGCGTGGGAGTGGTCCTGGCGAGCGGGGGATATCCCGGTCCCTATCAGAAAGGAAAGAAGATCGAAGGACTCGATTGTCTGCCCAGTGACGTCACCGTGTTCCACGCCGGCACCAGGGCGGAACCGGCGCGGTCCGGGGAGGGGTATGAGTATTTCACGCAGGGCGGCCGCGTGCTCACCGTGACCGGTTTGGACCCCTTGTTTCCTCAGGCCCAGCGCAAAGTATATGAGGCGGCAGAAAAAATACGATTTGAGGGCCGCTCCTACCGCAAGGACATCGGGAACAAAGCATTGAAATTTTTATCCGAAGGAGTAAAATAATGCTTCGGAACGGAAGAGCAATGAACGGGAAAATCGCGGTGATTCTGGGCAGCAAGGACGATCTGCCGGTCGTGGAGGAAGGGATAGTGATCCTGGACGACCTGGAAGTCGCCTATGATCTGCATATCATGTCCGCGCACCGCAATCCCGATACATTGCGAGAATATTGCGTCAGTATGGAGGAGAAAGGCATCAGGGCGGTAATTGCCTGTGCCGGCAGAGCTGCGGCGCTTCCCGGGTTTGTCGCCTCCTATTCGGATGTGCCGGTGATCGGCGTGGCCCTCAAGGGAGGGCTTTTGGACGGCCTTGATGCGCTGTTTTCGATTGTGAGCGTGCCCAAAGGGCTGGGACTGGTATGCAGCGGCGTCGGGGAAAGCGCCTTTTTTAACGCGGTGATTCACGCGCTGCAGATTCTCTCACTGGGCAGTCCCGAGTACCGTCTCAAGCTCAAGACGGCGAAAGAGCGTGTTACCTGATGAAAGAAAAGATCACAGTTGATCCAATGAACGTTGAACCGTGGATCGCGCGTAAAATCGCGGACTATATCCGCCGGGGGGATTTGGTCGCGCTGCCTTCGGAAACGGTATACGGCCTTGCCGGCCGCGCCGACCGGCCGGAAGTGGTGACACGGCTGTATGAGGTCAAGCAGAGGCCGAGGGAAAAGCCTTTTACCTATTTAGTCGGCGCGATCGAAGACGCGGTGGACCACTATTTAGCTCCTCTGCCGCCGTTCTGCTACCGGTTGATGGAGAAGTTCTGGCCGGGTCCGCTCACCTTGGTGTATTACTCCCCCCGCGATAAAAAGATCGGGGTTCGGGTGCCGTCCCACCTGCTCCTGCAGGAGGTGTTGAAGGATCTTCCCCGCATTCCGGTATTTTTCCCTTCCGCGAACCTGAGCGGCAGGCCCGAGGCCGCGTCCGCGCAGGAAGTCGAATCTTCTTTCGACGGGAAAGTGGATGTGATCGTTGACGGAGGCAAGGCGTTCTTTCGTCAGTCATCGACCGTGCTTGATGTGACCGAACGTCCGTTCCGGCTCTTGCGGGAGGGAGTCGTATCCAAACGAGAGATCATCGAAGTCTTTATCCGGAAGAGGGTGCTGTTCGTGTGTACCGGCAATACCTGCCGTTCTCCCATGGCCGAGGTGCTGCTGAAAAAATATCTTGCCGAAGAGAAACCATATCTGCAGGACCGCTACGAAATTATTTCCCGGGGAATCGCGCCGGTGGAGGGAAATCCGATTTCGCCCAGTGCCGTTACCGTGCTCGGTGAAAATGAATACGTGGATGTCCGGGGTTTTCGGGCGCACGTGCTTGACCGGGGCAGTGTGCTTTCTTCCGATCTGATCTTTACCATGGAAGAACGACAAAAAGAACATATCCTGCGCTACGAACCAACCGCCGAAGGGCGGGTTTTTCACCTGAAAAAGTTTCTGCCGCCGGAAAAAGAACAGGATATTCCCGATCCCATCGGAAAAGGGTTGAGCGTATACGAACATGCCTATTCACTATTGAAAGAGGCGGTTATCGAATTACGCGAATGGCTGTAAAGGAGTCGTATGAAGATCGCACTTGCGACCGACCACCGCGGGTTTAAATTGAAAAATATGCTCGGGGAGTACCTGCAGAAAAAGGGGTATGAAATAATTGATTTCGGCACACATACGCCGGAATCCTGCGATTACACCGATTACGTGTATCCTGCGTGTAAAGCGGTACAGGCACGCCGGGCCGATCGCGCGGTGATCCTGTGCTATACCGGGATCGGCAGCTGCATCGCCGCGAATAAAGTAAAAGGAATCAGGGCGGCGCTGGCATACAGTCAAAAGAGCGCGGTCTTCTCGCGCCGTCATAATAACAGCAACGTGCTGGTGCTGCCGTCCCATTTTTTTACGCAGGAATCCCTGCGGCGGGTGGTGATCCGCTGGATACGGGCCGAATTCGAAGGCGGACGGCATCTGCGTCGGGTAAAGAAAATACGTGCAATAGAGGAGAAAGAAAATGGATGACCATCTCAGGACGATTGATCCGGAAGTTTTTCAAAGCATTGAGCAGGAGCTTCAACGTCAGCGGCAGCATATCGAGCTGATCGCGAGTGAAAATTTCACCTCGCTGCCGGTGATGGCCGCCCAAGGAAGTTGTCTTACCAATAAATACGCCGAAGGATATCCGCACGCCCGGTGGTACGGAGGATGCCGGTATGTGGACGATGCCGAGGATCTGGCACGGACGCGGGTCCGGGAACTGTTCGGCGCCGAACACGTGAATGTCCAGCCCCATTCCGGGACACAGGCCAATATGGCGGTGATGATGGCGGCATTGAAACCGAATGACACGATCCTCGCGCTGGATCTGGCCTGCGGAGGTCATTTATCGCACGGCCACCGTCTCAACTTCAGCGGCAGGTTTTATCGAGTGGTATCCTACGGGGTGCATAAAGAACACGAGCGTCTGGATTATGACGAAATCGAACGTTTGGCGCGGGAACACCGTCCGAAAATGATCATTGCCGGGGCCAGCGCCTATCCCCGGATTATTGAGTTCGGCCGCTTCCGCGAAATCGCGGATCAGGTGGATGCGGTTCTCCTGGTGGACATGGCCCACTTTGCCGGGTTAGTTGCCGCGGGCGTACATCCGAATCCCTGCCAGTACGCGGATTTCGTCACTTCGACTACGCATAAGACGTTGCGGGGACCCCGGGGAGGGTTTATTCTGTGCCGGCAAAAATACGCCCGCAAGATTGATAGCGCGGTGTTCCCCGGCATTCAGGGAGGGCCGCTGATGCATGTGATCGCCGCCAAGGCCGTGGCTTTCAACCAGGCACTTACCCCGGAGTTCGCCGGCTATCAACGGCAGGTGGTCGCGAACGCGCAGCGAATCGCCGCGCGTCTGCAGGAAAAGGGATATCGTATCGTCAGCGGCGGTACCGACACCCATTTATTGCTTGTGGACCTTCGGGCAAAGAATATTACCGGCAAAGAGGCGACCGCGCTTCTGGAACAGGCGGGAATTACCGTGAATAAAAATCTGATCCCCTATGATCCTCAGCCGCCGGCGGTGGCGAGCGGAATACGGATCGGTACTCCGGCCGTGACTACCCGGGGCATGAGCGAACCTGAAATGGACGAGATTGCCGACTGTATTGATGCCTTATTGCTTGGCGGGGATGACGAGAGCGCAAGAGCGGACGTCCGCCGGCGGGTCGGCCGGTTAACGGATGACTTTCCTCTGTATCCGGAGGCAGGAGCGTGATGATCTCCCGACGGCCGAGCTGGGACGTGTACTTCATGAGCGTGGCTTCGCTGGTGAAAGACCGTTCTACCTGTCTGCGCCGGCAGGTGGGCGCCGCGCTGGTGAAAGAGAAGCAGATACTCGCGACCGGCTATAACGGCGCTCCTTCAGGTATTTCCCACTGCGACGAACAAGGATGTTTAAGAACGCGTCTCGAAGTCCCCTCCGGGAAGCAGCATGAGATCTGCCGCGGGCTGCACGCGGAGCAGAACGTTCTGCTCCAGGCGGCGCGGCACGGAGTTTCGGTCAAGGGCAGCACGCTCTACGTCACAAATTTTCCCTGTTCAATTTGCGCGAAAATGATCGTGAATGCGGGAATTCTTGAAGTAGTATACGCGGACGAATATCCCGATCCGCGCGCGCTGGAGTTTCTCCAAGAAGCGGGAATTACCTTGAGGAGAGTGTCCCTGAAGGAACCGGCCGGTACGCGCGATTCGGGAGGAGAGGAGGCCAGGAGAACGTGAAATGTCCGTTTTGCGCGCATAACGAGGATAAGGTCGTTGATTCCCGGGAAACCGGCGAGGGAACCGCGATCCGGAGACGGCGGGAGTGTATTAATTGCGGAAAGCGGTTTACTACCTATGAATACGTGGAGCGGCGTGCGCTGATGGTGATAAAAAAAGACGGCCGGAGGGAACCTTTTCACCGCGAGAAGATCCTTTCCGGTTTGCTGCGTGCCTGTCAGAAACGTCCGATCAGTATGGAGTCGCTGGAGAAGCTGGTGAGTGAAGTCGAGGCGGAGCTGCAAAAAAAGTATGACACCGAAGTGGAAGCACAGCGTATCGGAGAGCTGGTTATCGAAAAACTGTCCCGGCTGGATGAGGTCGCGTATGTCCGGTTCGCGTCGGTCTACCGTCAATTCAGGGATATTAACCAGTTTATGCGCGAATTGAAGGATATTTTGGGAAAGAGAATTAAATAAAGGAGCGGTATGATCGCGGTAGAACTCTCCAGGATCGTGATTGACGAGGAAAAACGGGAACAGGTGGTCGTCTTGAAAGAAACTGACGGAAACAGAATGCTGCCGATCGTGATCGGCCTCAACGAGGCGGCCGCGATCCGTATGCAGTTTACCGATTTTGTGCCGCCGCGGCCGATGACCCACGATCTGATCTGCACGATTATTGATTCTCTGCAGGCGGACCTGGAGAAGGTCGTGATCGACAAGCTCGAAGAGAGTACGTTTCACGCCAAATTATATTTGACCTCGTCTACCCGGGAGGCCGTGGTTGATGCCCGTCCGTCGGACAGTATCGCGATCGCCGTGCGGACGCGGTCACCGATTTTCGTTGAAGAGGAAGTGTTTGAAAAAGTATCCCCGGGTATATAACTGCGCGCCGATGTGATTCTCGCCTCGCCTATGAACCTTAGGTCTGTACTTTCAGCAGTACCGTATCTTTCCCGGATCAGCTCTGTTCTTCGCGACAAGAAAACCGAAGGATGGCTGGTTGGAGGATTCCTGCGGGATGCGTTTCTTGAGATCAGCCGTCCTCTCGTGGATTTCGATTTCTGTCTTTCGTCCCACACAGGCGCGTCGGCGCGTGAAATCGCGCGCCGAATCGACGGCCGTTTTCTCGTGCTGGACACCACAAATGAAACGTACCGGGTGGTGAAGAAACGGAGAGGCCGGGTCTACACCTATGATTTCAGCCGGATGAGAGGAGAGGATATCGCCGAGGATCTGGCGCGGAGAGATTTTACCATCAATATGCTGGCGGTCTCCCTTACCGCCCGGCCGCGGCGGTTGGTCGACGTCCACGGAAGCCGCAAAGATCTCCGTCAGGGACTCATACGGGCGCTCAGCGCCGAGGTGTTTCGGGCCGATCCGTTACGGATTTTACGCGCGTATTCCTTTATGGCGAGGTATTCGTTCCGTATTGAGGCGATCACAAGGCGGGTGGCACGCGAGACGGGACCGATGCTGACCGAGGTTTCCGGCGAGCGCCTGCAGGAAGAATTATATAAGATCTTCGCCGCTCCTACAGCCTCGCCGGCGGTGAAACTTATGAGCGAGGACAGGGTTCTCGATCATATCATTCCGGAGGTGAGCGCGGCCCGGGGCGTGCATCAGGGAGGGTATCACCATCTTGATGTGTGGAGGCATTCACTGGAGGCTTTTACCAAATGCGAGCAATTATGGAAACGGAAATTCTGCCGGCATCCGAAAATCTCCGGATATCTTAAGCGTACGGTCGGCGCCGGACATTCACGGCTGCAGACGGTGAAATTTGCCTGTCTTTTGCATGATCTGGGAAAACCGGAAGCAAAGGAGATCACCCCGAGAAGAACTATTTTTCACACACACGAGAAGATCGGGGCCGGGCACGTGGAGAATATCTGCAGGCGGCTGCGGATTTCGCAAAAAGAAACGGAAGCATTAAAAAAATTGGTGTACTGGCATCTGCGGCCCGGATATTTAGCGGATCAGCATCTGCCTTCGCAACGGGCACTATACCGGTTCGGGCGGGACGCCGGTGAAGAAACCGTGGCGGTACTGGTGCTTTCGTTGGCCGACTGGCGGGCCACCCGGGGACCGCTGGTAGATACGAAGAAACGGCAGAGACACGAGAGGATCATGGTTCAACTGATCGAATATTACCTGCGGGAGAAGGAAAAGAAGCCGCTTCCGAAACTGCTGGACGGACACCTGCTCATGCGCCTGTTCCGCTTGCGTCCGTCACCGCTGGTCGGTGAGATCCTGCGCGCAGTGGAGGAGGAACAAAAGATCGGAACGGTCAGCACCCGGGACCAGGCCGAGGAATTCGCCCGCGAATTTATCCGGGTGCGGCGGGAAAATGGACAAGGAGGAGATCATGCGCGTGGAAATACAGGGAATCCAGATTGAAGTCGTAGTGGGCGATCTCACGGCCAGGAACGACGACGCGATCGTCAACCCGGCGAATACCCACGGTGAAATGGGCGGCGGGGTTGCCGCGGCGATCAAGGCCAAAGGCGGCATTGAGATTGAGCAAGAGGCAATGCGCCGGGGACCGTTTCCGGTGGGAAGCGCGATCCTGACGTCCGGAGGGAATTTGCCGGCCGGGGCGGTGATTCACGCGGCGACCATGGGAATGGATTTTAAAACCGACGAGGAGAAAGTGCGCGCCGCCGCCTGGAGTGCACTGGAACTTGCCCAGGCTCGCGGCTTTGGTACCCTGGCGTTCTGCGCGTTGGGGTGCGGGACGGGGAAGTTTCCGCCGGAGGCATCGTCAAAAGTGATCGCCCAGGAGATCTACCGGTACCTGCATCACGTAGCCCGTCCGACTCTGCGCAGAATTACCGTGGTGGTGCGTACCGAGGAGATGGGAAAGATTTTCGAACGAAACGTCTGCGGATATCTGCGCTACATGCATTCCAAGATGTTTGAGGGGCCTTTTCTCACGGTTGACGGGATCGTGCGTTATCAGAACGGTATCGTGCTCGTCGAACGTACCAATCCTCCGTTCGGGTGGGCGCTGCCCGGGGGGTTCGTCGATTACGGGGAGTCGGTCGAAGACGCGGTGGTGCGCGAAATCAAAGAGGAAACCAGTCTTGATCTTGTGGAATACCGCCAGCGGGGGGTATTTTCTTCACCCGGCCGCGATCCCCGTTTCCATACCGTGTCGGTAGTGTTCAGCGGCAGGGGAACGGGCCGGCTCCGCGCGTCTTCCGATGCGAAACAGGCGAAAGTGTACCTACCGGATCAGCTGCCCGAAAAGATCGCGTTCGATCACGGCGACATGATCCGCCAGTATCTCGCCGATTCCGCGTATGAAAAATGAATTAAAGTCTCCCGATTCCCCGGTGCGCTACGTGAAAGGGATCGGACCGCAAAAAGAGAAAGTGCTCCAGTCTCTGGGTATTCGCTGCGTAAGGGATCTGCTCTATTTTTTCCCTTTCCGCTATCAGGACAGAAGTACCGCCCGGGCGATTCGGGATGTGCGTGACGGAGAAGAGGTGCTCTGCCGGGGCCGGGTGCGCGCCAGAAATCTCAAAAAAATCCCTCCGTTTGTCCGCCGCCGGAAGGTGAAAAGTATTTTTGAAGCGGTGGTGGATGATCAGACCGGACTGCTGCATTGTGTATGGTTTAATCAGCCGTACCTGGCCGATTACGTGAAAACCGGCGACGATATCCTCGTGTTCGGAAAGATACGAAAAGCCGGCGGCACTCCCGAAATTGTCGCTCCCGCTTTCGAGCCGGTGAAAGATCGGGCCCTGCTGCACGTGGGCCGTATCGTGGGGCTTTATCATCTCACCGCGAAGCTGACCCATAAATTCATGAGAAAGGTGATTTCCGCCGCTCTGGAGGAATATGCCCCCCGTTGTCAGGACCCGCTTCCCTACGAGCTCAGAAAGAAGTATGGCTTTCCCAATATCGTACAGGCACTGGAAGATATCCATTTCCCGGGGGACTGGAATGCCGCGTCCGGCGCGCGGACCCGGTTTATTTTTGAGGAATTGTTTTTTTCCCAGATACTGGTATATCTGCGCAAAGCCCGGCATAAGTCTCAGCCGGGAGTTTCCCTGACCGCGGACGCGCCCTTTATGGAACAGCTGCGTGCGGCCTTCGGATTCGAGTTTACCTCTTCACAGGAGGCGGTGCTCAAAGATATCAGGGAGGATCTGGGCAAACCTTATCCGATGCACCGGCTTTTGCAGGGAGACGTCGGATGCGGGAAAACGGTGATCGCGGCGTGTGCCATGGGAATTTGCGTACGGTCCGGCTGGCAGGCCGCGTGCATGGTGCCTACTGAAGTATTAGCTTACCAGCATGCCGATACGCTGCGGGAAATCTTCGCCCCGTTCGGATGGAAGACCGCGCTCCTTACCTCGTCGCTTTCCAGAACAGAGGCACGGGCTATTCTCGATGGATTGGCGGCGGGAGAGATCCAGGTAGTGGTCGGCACTCATGCGCTCCTCCAGGAAACCGTGCGTTTTCAACGGTTAGGGCTCACCGTGATCGATGAACAGCATAAATTCGGGGTCGCCCAGCGCGCGCTGCTGATGCGTAAAAGCGAGGTGAATCCGCATTGTCTGGTGATGAGCGCGACCCCTATTCCCCGCAGTCTGGCGCTTTCTTTCTACGGAGATTTGGATCTGTCCGTGATCCGGGGACGATTGCCCGGGCGGAAAATTCCCTCTACGCAGTGGTATCCTGTCGGTCGGCGAAGGCAGGCATATGCCCTCGTGTCCCGGGAATTACGGGCCGGGCGGCAGATTTACGTGGTCAATCCCGTGATCGAGGAGAACCGGGAAGAAGAGCTCGCTTCTCTGCATACTCTGCACCGCCGGCTGGGCAGGCTATTCCCCGGGGCCGAGATCGCGCTGTTTCACGGGAAAATGGCGCCGAAGGAAAAACTTCGGGTGATCAAAGAGTTCAGTGCCGGCAAGGTACATATTCTGGTAAGCACGACGGTGATTGAAGTGGGCGTGAACGTTCCCAATGCGACAGTGATGCTCGTCGAGCATCCGGAAAGATTCGGGCTGGCGCAATTGCATCAGCTTCGGGGAAGGGTCCAGCGGTCACGACATCAACCGTACTTTCTGCTGGCCGGCGGGCGCAATCTCCCGGAGCATGCCCTGTGCAGACTGCGGCTGATGACGGAGACTTCCGACGGGTTCGAGATCGCGGAGGAGGATTTGCGGCTGCGCGGTCCCGGTGATTTTTTCGGTTTTTCTCAGCACGGGTTCCCTGATTTGCGTATTGCCGATCCACTGAAGGACGTTGAACTTTTATCGCGCGCGCGCAAGGATGCTTACGCGGCGGTCAAGCGCGATCCTTCGCTTTCCGCGCCGGAGCATAAGCCGATCAAGGATCATCTGGAATTCTGGGTGCGGCGATGAGAATCACCGGGGGTGCGCATAAAGGCAGAGAGATCGAGTGTCCCGCCGGGGTTCGGCCGGTCTCAACCCGGGTACGGAAAGCGTATACGGACGTCCTGGCCGCGGTCATCCCCGGAGCACGTATTCTCGATCTGTTCGCCGGGGCGGGTATGCTCAGTTTTGAGAGCCTTTCCCTGGGGGCGGCAGAGGTTACCTGTGTGGATCGGCACCCGCCTTGTACCGCGCATATTCGGCGGGTAGCCGGGAGACTCGCCCCCCGGGCGCGTATTGAAATCGTGACCCAGGATTCAATGGAAGCGCTCAGGCGGTGGGGGCGCCGCAAGCGGGAATTCGATCTTATATTGGCCGACCCGCCCTACTCACAAGGGCTGGTAAAGAAAACCTTGCACACCCTGAGAGAATATGATATAGTAGCGCCTTCAGGTTTCGTAGTGTGCTTCTGTCATCTCAAAGATGAATATCCCGAAGCGCATACCACCCTGAAACTGCGGCTGAAAAAAAAGTACGGCCAGACGCTCCTGCTCGTGTACGAAAAAAAAGAATCAGGCGCGGGGCAGGCGTTCCAGTTCGTTAAGGAATCAAAATGAAAGCTGTATGTCCGGGGACGTTTGATCCGATTACCTACGGTCATATCGATATCGCGCGGCGCGCGTCACAGCTCTTTGATGAGGTGATCATCGCGGTGGCGCAGGAACCGCTGAAAAACACCATGTTTTCTTTCCAGGAGCGGCTCGACCTGGTCACCCGGACGACCTCCCGTATCGAACGGGTTAAAACCGAGCCCTTGAATGAACTGATCGTGCAGTTTTGCCGGAAACGGGGAGTGCGGGTGATCGTCCGCGGGGTACGGATGATTTCCGATTTTGAATATGAGTTTCAGATGGCGTTGACCAACCGGAGTCTTGCTCCCGAAATCGAGACGGTTTTTTTAATGCCAAACCCTCAATTTTCTTTTATTTCCTCCCGTTTGATCCGCGAAGCTGCCGATTACGGAGGGGATTTGAGTCAGTTTCTTCCCGAAACGGTCATCAACGCACTACGGGACAAACGATATGAAAATCGCGGTTGAGAAACTTCAGGAAAAGGAAATCGTGCTGCATGAATCGATTCCGGCGCGGAACTGGGATCTTGACAGCAACGATGTGAAATTCATAAAAGATATTTCTCTTACCGGGAAATTCCGGAAACTGGGCAGTGAGGTGGTGGTCGACACGGAAACGGTGGTGCGCAGAAGAATCACCTGTTCCCGCTGTCTGGAAGAAGCGGTGCAGGAGGTGCCCTATACTTTTACTCTGAATTTTGCCCTCGGCGATATTCGAGAATTCCTGGAAATCGACGAAGCGGTCAGGGAAGAGATTCTGCTTCGTTTCCCTATGAAAGTGCTCTGCCGGCCGGATTGTAAAGGGATGTGCCCCGCCTGCGGAGTGAATCGCAACAACGAACCGTGCAGCTGCCAAACGGGCGTATCTCACGCCGCCGCGCGGCACACGGATGATACATAACTGGAGACGGGAGAAGGAGGTTATATGGCTCACCCCAAACGGAAACAATCGCGTGCCAGATCCAGAAAAAGAAGAACTCACCAGACAGTCGCCCGGCCCCAGCTGGTTGAGTGTACCGAGTGCAAACGGTTAAAACCCGGGCATATGGTCTGTCCTTTCTGCGGATATTATTCCGGACGGGAAGTGATGAGTATAGTGGCCAAAGAGAAGAAAAAGACACGGTGAACGCTGCGCGCCGTCATGCACGATAATTATACGTAAATTTAATGAAGTACCGTATAGGCTTGGATATTTCCGGAGGCGACAACGCGCCCGTCGAAATTCTTCGGGGTGCGCATCTCGCCCAGAAAGAAACAGGACAACATATTGTCCTCATCGGCAGGGAGCCGGAAATCAAGCAGGAAGCGCAGCGGCTTCGGATACCTCTTGCCGGCGGATTCACCGTCATACACGCCCCCGAGAAAATCGAAATGGCCGAATCCCCTGCGGTATCGGTGCGCAGAAAAAAGAAATCCTCGATCGCGATCGGCGTCAAATTACTCAAAGAACGGAAAATCGACGCGTTCGTTTCCTGCGGGAATACCGGCGCGGTCGTGTGCGCGTCCACATTGTATTTGGGAATGATCAAAGGAGTGGAACGCCCCGGAATCGCCTTAATGGTACCTACGGAGCGGGGCGTTTCATTAGTGATCGACGTCGGCGCAAATATCGGGCCCAAGCCGATGCATCTTTTCCAATACGGGATTATGGGGGGGGTGTACTATCAACTGGTGTTCGATACGCCCGATCCGTCAGTCGGGCTGCTGAACATCGGTGAAGAAGAAACAAAGGGGTCTGAATTCGTCAAGTACGTGCATAAATTATTCTCGTCTTCTCCGCTGAACTTTATAGGAAATCTGGAAGCGAAACAATTATTCTCAGGTAATTGCGAGTGTATTGTCGCCGACGGATATATCGGTAACATCGCGCTGAAAGTAGCCGAGAGCTGTGCGGAAGTGTTCGGCCATTTTCTGAAGGATTCCATTCGCCGTGATCCGTTCGCACAGATCGGAATGCTCCTGGCCCGGCACAGTCTGAAACGATTTAAGCGCATGATCGATTATGCCGAATACGGGGGCGCGCCCCTGCTTGGCGTTGACGGAGTGGTGATCATAGGGCACGGCCGGTCCTCGGCAAGGGCGGTGAAGAATGCGGTGCAGGCCGCCTCGCGGGAATTAAATCGGGGAATCAACAGCGAGATCAAGAGGAGAGTCAATGAAATTTGCCAAAATTGTCGGGCTGGGGAAACATCTTCCTCCTAAAAAGCTCACGAACAGCGATTTGGAACAGATGGTCGATACTTCCGACGAATGGATCTTCACCCGTACCGGGATCAAAGAACGCAGGATTGCCGAAAAGGGCGTGAGTGCTTCCCGCCTGGCCGAGGAAGCGGCGCGTATCGCCCTGAAACGGGCAGGGCTCAAGGCCGGTCAGATCGACGTGATCATTTTCGCGACAATTACTCCCGACAGTCAGTTTCCCTCCAGCGCCTGTTATCTTCAGGATGCCCTGAAAGCCCGCCGCGCGGCTGCGTTCGATATTTCCGCCGCGTGCGCCGGATTCGTGTACGGGATCACGACCGCATGGCAGTTCATCGCGGGAGGACTTTATAAAAACGCGCTGGTGGTGGGCAGTGAAGTATTGTCGACCATCACCGACTGGGATGACCGGTCTACCTGTGTCCTTTTCGGTGACGGGGCCGGAGCGGCCGTCCTTACCGAAAGCAGCAGTGCGGGAGTGCTTGGTTCCTATTTGGGGGCCGACGGGCACGAAGCCGATCTTCTCAAACTTCCGGCCGGCGGTTCGCGGATTCCCGCCAGCCATGAATCTCTGGAACAGAAACTGCATACGATACAGATGAAAGGCAACGAACTGTTCCGGTTCGCGGTCAGAGTCATGGTCGATGCCGCGCATCAGGCCATGGGGCAGGCAGGAATACAATCCGGTGATATCGCGCTCCTGGTTCCCCACCAGGCCAATACCCGAATCATTGACGCGGTATCAAAGAGACTGCAGTTGCCGCGGGAGAAAGTATACGTCAATATTGATAAGTACGGGAATATGTCTTCTGCTTCCAGCGCGGTGGCGTTGTGCGAGGCCTGGGAAGAGGAGAGGATCGGAAAGGACGACATTGTGGTGCTGGACGCGTTCGGCGGAGGTCTCGTGTGGGGCAGTACCGTGATCCGCTGGACCGAATGACGCCGCGAAAGGGAAAGGGAATTTCATGAACGCAGTACTATTTCCCGGACAGGGTGCCCAGTATCCCGGCATGGGAAAGAGTTTTTACGAGCAGTGTGAGAAGAGCCGGCGCGTGTTCGGCGAAATAGACTCCATTCTGGGATTTGCGCTGACCACCTCCTGTTTTGAGGGAAGCGCTGATGAGCTCAAGAATACCGCGCTCCAGCAGTTGGCGATTGTGAGCGCGAGCATCGCCGCATACGAAGCCTGGCGGACGGAGTGTTCGATTGACGTCGGCATGGCCGCCGGGTTAAGTCTGGGGGAGTACACGGGGGTGTACGCCGCCGGGGTATTGGAACTTGCCGACGTGATCCGACTGGTCCGGGAACGCGGTGATGCCATGCAGGAAGCCGCGGAAAAAAATCCGGCAGTGATGTACGCGGTGATGGGAATCGAACCTTCGAGAATAGAAGAACTGGCGGGTGAGGATAGATTTTATCCCGCCAATTATAATTCTCCGCAGCAGACAGTGGTGAGTCTGGCCCGCGCCCAGCGGGATCCGGTACGCGCACTGCTGGAGAAAGAGGGAGCGCGCGTGGTGGAACTCCCGGTACGCGGCGGATTCCATTCTCCGCTGATGAAACCGGCGCAACTGCGGTTAGAAAAAATGATCTCGTCACTTTCGTTTCGCGACGCCCGGTTTCCTCTGGTGAGCAACGTGAGCGCCAAGCCCCATACCCGGGCGGAGGAAATACGGGAAAACCTCATCTCCCAGCTGGTTTCACCGGTACGCTGGCGGCAAAGTATCGAATGCATGCATCGAGAGGGTGCAGATGCGTTTTATGAAGTGGGACCTTCAAAAATTCTCAGGGGCCTGATGCGGAAAATTATTCCCGGAGTTCAGGTGAGAAATATAGAAAACGCAGCGGATCTTCCGCACAAGGCCGCGTAAAAAAATAAAGGAGGAAGAATGCGGTTCGAAGATAAATCGGTGATAGTAACCGGAGGCGCGCAAGGGATCGGCCGGGAGATTACGCGCTGTTTCGCAGCCGAAGGTGCCTCGGTGGCGATCTTCGACGTGAACGAAGATCAAATCCGCAATACCGTGGAAGAGCTGAGCAAGGAGGGCCGGCGGGTCTCCGGGGAAAAGGTAGACGTGACCAACGGCGCCGCAGTGGAAAAAAAGGTCAACAAAATTATTGACAACTATAAGAGAGTTGATATATTAGTTAACAATGCGGGGATCACTCGTGATAATCTCTTTGCACGGCTCTCTGAACAAGACTGGGATTCGGTGATTCGGGTAAACCTGAAAGGAGCGTTTGTCTGTACTAAAGCGGTCATCCGGCCGATGATGAAACAGCGGGCCGGGAAGGTGATCAATATTTCCTCGGTGATCGGAATCATGGGAAATCCCGGCCAGGCGAATTACGCAGCGTCCAAGGCCGGCCTGATCGGCATGACCAAGTCGCTCGCAAAAGAGCTGGGTTCGAGAAATATTACGGTGAATGCGGTCGCTCCGGGGTATATCCGGACTGCCATGACCGACGGACTCAATGAAAAGGTCAAAACGGAAATGTTACAGCGAATACCGCTTACCCGTTTCGGTACTTCCACGGATGTAGCCAAATGCGTACAGTTTCTTGCTTCTCCAGATGCTGATTACATAACAGGACAGGTAGTGGTTGTTGATGGTGGCCTAATGTAGCGCCCCGCACAGGAAGGAGGTTGGAATGAGCGTAGAAGAAAAGGTAAAAGATATAATTGCCGAGCAACTAGGGGTAAAAAAAGAAGAAATCAAGCCGGAAAGTTCGTTCATTGATGATTTAGGTGCTGACTCTCTGGACACGGTAGAAGTGGTGATGGCTTTGGAAGAGGAGTTCGGTATAGAGATTCCCGATGAGGATGCGGAAAAGATCACCACGGTAGGCGAGGCAACTAAATATATCGACGAAAAGATCAAATCCAAAGAGAGCTAACCGCATCATTATTAATGAGACGCGTTGTAGTAACAGGCTGCGGGATTGTTTCGCCAGTCGGAATAGGAAAAAAGACGTTTTGGGAGTCTCTGCGTCAGGGAAAGAGCGGCATCAGTCAAATCACGCAGTTTGACGCTTCCGCGTTTGATTCTCAAATCGCCGGCGAGGCGGCCGATTTTGTCCCTCCCTCATTCCTTCCGCCGAAAGATCTGAGGAGAACCCCACGGTTTGTGCAGTTCGCGCTCCAGGCCGCGGTAGAAGCGTTCGAGGAGAGCGGAATCGATATCAACAAAACCGATCCTTATCGGATCGGCACGATCGTCGGTTCGGGGGTAGGCAGTTTACAAACCGTAGAGCGGGAAGTTGCCGCCTATCTCAACCGCGGTCCTAGGAAAATCTCTCCTTTTTTAATTCCGATGATGATCACCAACGAAGCCGCCGGCAACGTGGCGATTCGTCTCGGACTGAAAGGGGTGAATGTGTGTACTGTGACCGCCTGCGCCTCAGGCGCGCACGCCGTGGGAACTGCCTATCGCGCGGTTCAGTCCGGCGAAGCCGATGCGGTAGTCACCGGCGGGACGGAGTCTTCGCTGACTCCTTTGGGCGTCGGAGGTTTCTGCGCGTTAAAGGCGCTTTCTACCCGCAATGACGCACCGACACGTGCCAGTCGTCCGTTTGACCGGGATCGTGACGGTTTTGTCATGGCTGAGGGAGCGGGGATGCTGGTGCTGGAAGAACTCGAACACGCCCGCCGCAGGGGAGCGGAGATCTTCTGCGAGCTGAGCGGATACGGCGCGACCTGCGACGCCTATCACATCACCGCTCCTTCCCCGGAAGGTGAACCTGCCGCGAAAGCGATGCAGCTCGCCCTGCAAGAAGCGAAAATGGACCGAGGGGCACGGGTGTATTTGAACACACACGGGACAAGCACTCAACTGAATGACCGTATGGAAACCAAAGCGATTAAACGGGTATTCGGACCGAAGGCGGAACGGGTGTGTATCAGTTCCACCAAATCGATGACGGGGCACACGCTCGGAGCCGCCGGAGCGATCGAGTTTATTGTGTGTTGTTTCGCCCTGCGGCACAATCTCATTCCTCCAACCATCAATTATGAGAATCCCGACCCCGAATGCGATCTTGATTATACGCCCAACCATGCCCGGGAATCAAAGCTTGATTGCGCGATGTCGAATTCTCTGGGATTCGGGGGACACAACGCTTCACTCCTCGCGACCCGGTACCGGTAATTTTTTCAACGGATAATATCATGGGATACACGATAATTGAAAAAATCCTGCGGGAACATTCGGCATCCAAAGAGCTGGGTGATTTCATTTACGTCTCGGTCGATTTCTGTTTCGGGAATGACATCACTGCGCCGCTTGCGGTCAAGGGGTTTTTGGACGCGGGGTTCGACGCAGTGGCGGATCCACGCAAGATCGGTTTTATCTGTGATCATTTCGTGCCGGCCCGGGATGCGAAAGCAGCCAATAACGTAATGATGCTCAAAGCGTTTGCGGAGCGTTTTCATCTTCCTCATTTTTACGATATCCATCAGTGCGGGATTGAGCACGTGTTTCTGGTGGAACGGGGATTGGTTCAGCCGGGGAAATTGGTGATCGGTGCCGATTCCCACACCTGCACCTACGGAGGGATCGGCGCGGCGTCATTCGGGGTAGGCTCGACGGATTTGCTGGCGGCGATGAAAGAGGGAAAGTGCTGGCTGAAAGCGCCGCAGACGATAAAATTCGTGTATAAGGGAACACCCGGTGAATGGATTGGAGGCAAGGATTTGATCCTGCATACGATCGGGAAGATCGGCGTGGACGGAGCGTTGTATAAAGTAATGGAGTTCACCGGTCCGGTGATCTCCCGTTTGGGAGTTGAAGACCGGCTCACCATGTGTAACATGGCGATCGAAGCCGGGGGCAAGACCGGGGTGGTTCCGCCGGATGAAAGGACGTTCGCCTATTTGAGGCGTATCCAGGGCGAACGCTTTCAGTACACCCCGGAAATGGCCGATCTGAAAAGCGACGACGACGCGCGTTACGCAGATGTGCAGGAAATTGACGTCAGCGGAATGCCGCCGCAGGTCGCCTGTCCCCATCTGCCCAGCAACGTGCGGCCGGTTGACGCCCTGGATTCGGTGCGGGTTGATCAGGTGGTGATCGGGTCCTGTACGAACGGGCGAATTTCCGATTTGCGGATCGCGGCATCCGTTCTGCAGGGAAGGAAGATTAAACCGGAAGTGAGGGTGGTGATTCTTCCGGGTAGTCATTCGGTGTACGCCCAGGCGGAACGGGAAGGACTGCTGAAAAGTTTCGTCGATGCCGGATGTATCGTGAGCCCTCCTACCTGCGGCTCCTGCCTGGGAGGGCATGCCGGTATTCTTGATAAGGGAGAGGTCGCGCTTGCTACCACCAACCGGAATTTTATCGGCCGGATGGGTGATCCGGAAAGTTTCGTATATCTATCCGGTCCGGCGGTGGCTGCGGCTTCGGCTTTGACCGGAAAGATTACCCATCCCGAAAGGATCATGTGATGAAAATCGAAGGACGAGCACATATATTCGGCGAGAACGTGAACACCGATGATATTATTGCGGCTAAATATCTTGATTCCCAGGACGAAAAATTTCTGGGGTCGAAGTGCATGGAAAACATCGATTCCGAGTTTCCCCGGCGGGTCGATCCCGGAGATATTCTGGTGGCGGGCAGGAATTTCGGGTGCGGCTCCAGCAGGGAGCACGCGCCGATCAGCATAAAGGGATGCGGAATTGCACTGGTGATCGCGGAAAGTTTCGCGCGGATCTTCTACCGCAACGCGATCAATATCGGACTGCCGATTCTGGAGATCTCCGATACCGGAAAAATACACAGCGGCGACCGGTTATCGGTCGATCTCAATACGGGGATCATCGTGAACCAGGACCGGGGAACCGAATACCGTACACAGAAGTTCCCGCGATTTCTGCAGGAGATCATCGCGCAGGGAGGCTTGGTGCCGTGGGTTTCGGCCCGAAAGAAAGGAGACGAATGATGAAAGCGCCAAAAAAGAAGGTAAGGGTGCGCATTGTGTGTACGGATCAGTCGGGAATCGAGGGTTACGTGCATGTCGATGAAGGTCTGCGGCTGATGGATTTTCTCAATCTCAGCAACCGAAAATTTATGGTGATTACCGATGCCCAGGCCCAGAATCTGGGAAACGTGAAATCGTTTCGACTGGCAAGTGAATTAACCAAGACGCACCAGGCGCTGGCTCTGAATAAAAGCGCGATAAAGTGGATTGCGGAAATAAAGTAAGAACAAAAGATGTGCCGTTCAAGGAGGAATGATGTCTGAAAAAAAATATACTCTCGCGGTGGTGCCCGGAGACGGAACCGGTCCCGATGTCGTCCGGGAGGGGCTGAAAGTACTTGAGGCCGCCGCGCGAAAGTTCTCTTTCCGGTACGAAACCGTCGATTACGATATAGGCGGCGAGCGCTATCTGCGCACCGGAGAGGTGCTGCCCGATTCCGTCGTGCAGGAACTGCGGAGCGTGGACGCGATATATCTGGGTGCGATCGGCGATCCCAGAGTGAAGCCGGGCATCCTGGAGAAAGGGATACTGCTGCGGCTGCGGTTTGAACTCGATCAGTATATCAATCTTCGTCCGGTCGTGCTTTATGACGCGCGATTTTGTCCGCTGAAGGAAAAGACCGAAAAGGACATTGATTTCGTGGTGGTGCGGGAAAATACCGAAGGATTATACTGCGGGGCCGGCGGGTTCCTGCGAAAAGATACCGCGGAAGAGGTAGCGATTCAGGAGAGTATCAATTCGGCGCACGGCGTTGAACGCTGTATCCGCTATGCGTTCGAGTACGCCCGTAAACGGAACAAACAGAAGCAGGTTACCCTGTGCGGAAAGACCAATGTGCTTACTTTCGCCTTCGATCTCTGGGAACGGACGCTTCACCGGGTTGCGCCGGAATACGGCGACGTGAAGACCGATTACGCCCACGTGGACGCGACCTGTATGTGGATGGTGAAAAACCCCGAGTGGTTCGACGTGATCGTGACCGACAATATGTTCGGGGATATTATTACCGATCTGGGAGCGATGGTGCAGGGCGGTATGGGGATTGCCGCGGGGGGGAACGTGAATCCTTCCGGCGTGTCCATGTTCGAACCTATCGGCGGCAGCGCTCCCAAGTATACCGGGAAGAACGTGATCAATCCCCTGGCCGCCGTGTCGGCGCTGGGCATGCTCCTGGAGGAAATCGGCGAACCCGCGGCCGCCACGGCAGTGGAGCAGGCCGTGCGCAAAGTGATCCGGGAAAAACTAGAAAGTCTGTCCGCCGGGCGGATGGGATATTCTACCACCGAGGTCGGGGATTTAGTAGTCAAATATCTGTGAACGGGGGAGAGAAGGAATGAAAAAAATAACTGTCGCGGTGATCGGTGTCGGCGCGGTCGGCGTCGAACTGCTGCGAATTTTACGCCAGCGGAACTTTCCCTGCGAACGGGTGCGGGTATTCGCCCGGAGCGAACGGGATATCGAGATTGACGGACATCCTTATCATGTAGAAGCGGTCGAAAAGGAGGAATTTGACGGGATCGATATCGCGTTGTTTGCGGGGACTGAGGGTGAGAAAGGCGCGTCTACGCTCTATGCCCGCAAGTTTATTGACCGCGGGGCGGTAGTGATTGATAACGGGAATGATTTTCGGATGGATCCCGAGGTGCCGCTGGTGATACCGGAGGCGAACCGGGACGCAATTGCACAGCATAAAGGCTTGATCGCCAATCCGAATTGCACGACGATTCAGATGGTAGTGGCTCTGCAGGGAATCCACCGCCGCTTTGGTCTGCGCCGGGTGCTCTTGACCAGTTTTCAGGCGACTTCCGGAGGAGGTCGTAAAGCCGCGCAGACGCTGTGGGATGAAACCCGCCAGTTATGTCAACAGAATCGCGAAACAGAACACTTTCAAGAGGTCCGCTGCGAACTTCCCGCGATAAGCGGGGCATTCTCGCGGCAGATCGTATGCAATGCCATTCCTCAGATCGGTGGATTCAAAGAGTTTGAATATACGAGCGAAGAGTGGAAAGTGGTGAATGAAACCCGCAAGATCCTCGGCGATGATACGATCGCGCTGTCGGCTACCTGCGTCAGGATCCCGGTATTCACCGCGCATTCCGAAGCGGTATATTTTGAATGCGGCCGGGAATGCAGCCGGCAGCAGATTGCCGAGACGCTCGCCGAGAGCGACGGCGTGACCTTTTTCCCCGCGCCGGAGCAGTTCCCCGTGGCGCTGGATGCGCAGGGAGGAGATGCGGTGCTGGTGGGGCGTTTACGGCCTGATCCCCACCGCCAGCACGCGTTTTGGCTCTGGTGCGTCGCTGATAACCTGAGAAAGGGCGCCGCTTTAAACGCGGTACAGATCGCCGAATGTCTGGTTGAGCACTGATTTCGGCGGGGCAGATGAATAAAGCGGATGGGTCGTGGAACAGAATATCTGCGCTGAAGTTCAGTACGACGGTACCGGATATTACGGATTTCAGATTCAGCGGAAAAAAAGCGATGCTGAAATCACCGTCGAATCCGTACTGCGAGAAGCGTTCTCACGACTTTTCGGTGCGCCTCTTTCTCTAACCTATGCGTCAAGAACTGACCGGGGAGTGCACGCCAAGGCGCAGGTAGTGAGTGCGCGGGTGCACACCGATATTCCCTTATCCAATATACCGCGTGCGCTGAATTCTTTCCTTCCGCCGGATATCCGCATCCTTCACGTGAAAAACGTGCCTCTCGAATTTCACGCCCGATACCACGCACGGTCCAAACAATACCGGTATTTTCTCTATACGAGACAAAAACCGTCGGTGTTCTGGCGGCGGTATTCCTGGTATTTCCCTGCCCCCTTGGACATCAGCGCAATGCAACGAGCCGGCGCGGCGCTGTGCGGCCGGAAAGATTTCCGCGTGTTCGCCAAGCAGGCAAAAGTATATCCTCATTGCGAGAGGACCTTGCGACGGATTACGGTTCGTAAAAGGGGACCGCTGCTCCTGATTGATCTGGAGGCTGACGCGTTTCTCCGCGGAATGGCCCGCAATATCGTGGGATTACTGGTGAAGGCAGGGACGGGAAAGCAACCGCCCCGGGCGGTAAAGGATATCCTTCGCGGGAATCGTCTCTACCATAACGTCCCGGCGCCGGCCCACGGACTTTTTTTAATGAAGGTGAATTATGAGGTTTCCCGGCGGCGGTAGCTTTTTCTTTGCGCCCGTGATATAATACCTATCTTGAGGAGGGACGGTCAAAAGGGAGGAGCGTATCCCGGATGAACCAAAAGGGAAGAGTTCGCTCCGGTCGGTTTTTTTGCAGCGGAATGGGAAGGAGTGCGATGGATCAACGAAGTATTTACGCGGTGCTGATGATCATGCTCATTATGCAGCCGGGCTGTCATTCTCTCCGGAAAAAATTCATCCGCAAGAAAAAAACGGAATCGCAGGAACAGGTATACGTAAGTTTCAAGAATTATCCGCAGGCTCCATCCAGGGAAGCGTACATCGACTACTATCTGTTCGTCCGCGGGTGGCTGGATGAGCTGATTCAGGCATTGGACCGGGGAGACAGTTTTAAACGGAGGAAACGGGCGATCGGAGAAGCCCGAATGAATCTGGAGCAAATCATGTCTTTTTTTTCCTCCGAGGGCAAGGATTTGCTGTATCCGCTGTTCAAAACCATCGTGGAGGTTCAGGAGGAAATCGAAAGGTATCCGAACATGAGCGAAATGAAACGGAGATATCTCATCCACCGGATCGAGCATTTTCAGCGGCAATTTGCCCTGCAGTTTACCTACGAGGATGCCAAGCAGTGGATGGAGTGACATTCGCGTTTCCGCTGTAATACCTTCCGTACTTAACGCGACATCAATAGGGCAGTATGAATCAGCTGGAACTCAAAACGTTTGTGGTCGGGCCGCTTTCTACCAACTGTTATCTTGTGTACGATGCGGCTCAAAAGACCGCGGTGCTCGTCGACGCGCCCGGGCCCGCGGATTCCGTCCGGGAGTTCGTCAACAGGGAGCAGCTGCGGGTCAGAAAAATATTCTTGACCCACGCTCATTTCGATCACATCGGCGGTCTGGCGCAATGGGACTGCCCCGTGTTTTTGGACGCGAAAGAACATGCATTCCTCGCCGATCCGGGATTGAACGGATCGGCCTATTTCGCCCAGCCCTTGTCGTTTGCGGTACGGGCTGAGCCCTATCCGGAACGTCTTTATTTCCAGGAACGGGAAATTCAGGTGTGTCCCACGCCAGGGCATACTCCGGGTTCGGTTTCGCTGGTCCTGGGGAATATGGTGTTTACCGGAGATGCGCTGTTTCGAGGCGGGATCGGCCGTACCGACCTGCCCTACGGTTCGGCCCAGACGTTGCGTGCATCCATTCAGCGTCACCTTTTTTCTCTGCCGGATGAAACTCTCGTGTTTCCCGGTCACGGTCCTTCGAGCACGGTGGGGTGGGAGAAGCGGAATAATCCCTATCTGGGTGAGTGATCGATGAATGAAATTTACGTGGATGCCTTCCTTGACTATTTAAGAGTGGAAAAAGGACTGGCGAAGAACTCCGTGCTTTCCTACCGGCAGGATATACGTAAATATTGTGCCTATCTTGCCAAAAAGGGCCGCGAAAATATCCGCCAGGTGACCCGTCAGGATATTACCGATTTCCTATTCTCTCTGCGGGGCACGCTATCTACGGTAAGCATCGCGCGTATCCTTTCCACCGTGAAGAGTTTCCACCGTTTTCTCCTGCGCGAAAGAATTACCCGGTCTGACCCGGCTGATCTTGTCGAAACTCCCAAACTCGACAAGAAAATCCCTTCTTTTTTGACTTTGGAGGAGGTGGGGAGAATATTGAAGGCGCCGAACCTGAAACAGCCCCAGGGGATCCGCGACCGGGCGATCCTGGAGACGATGTACGCCGCGGGACTGCGGGTGAGCGAGGTTTCGACGCTTACGATGCCAGATGTGAACATGGAAGTAGGGTTTCTTAAATGCGTGGGGAAAGGGGCAAAGGAGCGCGTGGTTCCGCTGGGGAAAAACGCCCTGCATTTTCTGGAGCGATATCTCAGAGAAGCGAGGCCGGTACTGCTGAAACGGAGGGTCTCCCTGGCACTGTTTCTGGGCCAGGGAGGACGGGCGTTGAGCAGGCAGAGTATCTGGAAAATGATCAAGAAATACGTAAAAAAAACGGGAATTCGAAAAAAAGTAAGTCCGCATACGCTGAGGCACTCGTTTGCGACTCATTTGCTCGAGCACGGTGCGGATTTAAGAAGTGTCCAGGAGATGCTTGGACACGCCAGTATTTCCACGACGCAAATTTATACGCACGTGAATAATAAGCGGTTTAAGGAGATCCATAATAAATTCCATCCCCGGGCCAGAAATCAATGAAAAAGCAACTCACCTATTTACCGTCGGTATTCAAGGAATTCTTGCGGACGTGCGCGGAATCCGCCCGGGCGCATCACGCGCGTATTTATCTGGTAGGAGGAGTGGTCCGCGATCTGTTGCTCGGCCGTGACGTCTATGATCTGGATATCCTGGTCGAAGGGGACGCGATCCGGCTTGCCGTCGCGATCGCCCGCCGCCGCGGCATGCCGGTGACGCGGCACAAGGCATTCGGAACCGCTTCTTTCATTTTCCGGGGCCACAAGATCGATTTTGCCGCCGCGCGCAGTGAAACGTATCTCACTCCGGGCTCCCTTCCCCGGGTCCGAAAGGCCGGAGTAACCCAGGATTTGTCCCGCCGGGATTTCACGATTAACGCAATGGCCGTGAGTCTTCATCCGGCCGAGTACGGAAGGTTAATCGATCCCTGCGGCGGGCAGGAGGATCTTCGCAGACATCTGGTACGCGTTCTTCATTCGGAAAGCTTCTTCGACGATCCGACCCGGATATTGCGGGCGATCAGGTTCGAACAGCGTTTTCAATTTCGCATGGAAGCCGGGACTCTTTTTCAATTGAAGAGAGCGGTCGGATCAGGCGCGCTGGACACGGTCCACCCACACAGGATCCGTGACGAACTGATCCTCATCATGCGCGAGAAATTTCCTTTCCGCTGTCTGCGGCGAGCCGGCAAGCTGACCGGGTTCGGGTTCCTTGAACCCGGCGTGCGCTGTACGCCTGCCGCCGGGCGTTTGCTGAATCGAATTCAGCGGCTGCAGTCGTTTTTTCTCCGCAGTTTCGGGGCACGGACCGAATTCAGGTTGTGGAGTGTGTATTTTACGGCGTTCCTTGAATCCCTGTCTCTGCCGCAAGTCGAATTTTTGCTGGAGGAGCTGGGCATGGATAAACGGACACGAAGCGACGTGCGCGCCGCGCGGTCGCTGCGGGCCCGCCGCCGCCGGCTAAAAGCGCCCGTGCTTTCCGACGATGAATTGTACGAATTCCTGCACCAGTTTCCCCTGGAGGCAGTTGCCTATGTGTACGCATATTCCACGAATGGGCGTCTGCGGCGCCGGATCCGCCGTTTCATCGACACGCTTTCCCACATCCGCCTGCGGATTCGCGGACGTGATCTGCAGCGATTGGGCGTGACGCCCGCGCATCTGTACGGGAAGATCCTGCGGAGCGTCCTGAGACAAAAGATCAAAAAAGGATTTCGTACGAAAGAAGAGGAAGAGAGGTACGCCTTAGGCGTTGCCGAACGGCTGAGCCGGCAGTGGGCGTCAGGCGGACGCAAAAAGGGTAAAAACAGTTGAATCCCCGGGCTGTTTAGGATATAATTTGTTTCTTTGTGCCGGTTCACTGCGGCGTTGACGCGCATCGAAGGAGGTTCAAAATGTCCGTACGGATGGACAAAGTCAATAAAGAGATAATGAAGCAGCTCACGGAAATCCTCCAGCGTGAGATGGACGATCCCGCGCTGGAGATGCTTTCGGTGACCAGAGTGGATACGACCGCTGATTTGCGGGAAAGCAGAATATATTTCAGTCTGTTGAATGAAAAGCAGTATTCCCACGCCGAGGAGGCACTGGCCCGTATGAAGAAATTCATCCGGGCCGAGCTCGGGAAGCGTCTGTATTTGAAGATTCTTCCGGAACTGAAGTTCTTCCCGGATGATTCCATACAATACAGCGTGAATATTTTTCAGAAAACGGAGCAACTAAGGAGAGAGCGTGAGGACAAAGAGAGAAATAAAGAAAGTCATAGAGACGATCCGGCACAATAAGAGCTTTTTGATCACTGCTCATATGAACCTGGAAGGCGACGCGCTCGGATCGGTATTGGCGATGTACCTGCTGCTGAAGAAACTGCGGAAAAAGGCGGTCGTATGCAATAATGATCCCACTCCCCAGATCTATTCTTTCCTCCCCCATTCGCGGAAAATCCGAAATTCACTCGAGGATGACGAACGTTTTGATGTGGGTATTGTGCTGGACTGTTCCGATTCTTCCCGCGCCGGTCACGTCAAACATTATTTGAGCCGGGTCAAGAGTATCATTAATATCGATCACCACGTGAGTAATACCTTTTTCGGGGACGTGAACTGGGTCGAACCGCATAAGAGCTCGGCATGCGAGATACTTTACAAGTTATGCGAGAAGTTCCGCATAATGGACAAAAATATCGCGCTGTGTCTCTACACGGGAATTTTTACCGATACAGGGAATTTCACCTACGCCAACACGGATAAGCACACGCATAAAATCGCGGCGCATCTGATGCGTTATCACATCCATCCCAACAAAGTGTACGAGGCACTGCACAGTTTTTGCGTGGAGAACGACTTGAAATTTATCGGCCGGATCATTTCTTCTCTGAAATTCGACGAGAAACGCAAGATCTGCTGGGCGAAGATTACCAAATGGCGCGAGAAGGAATACGACCTGACCGAGGTGATTTTTTCGATCATGAGGCTTTTGAAAGGAGTGGAAGTCTTTATCTTATTCAAGAAAGCGGACGCGAAAAAAGTCCGTATTAATTTTCGGTCCAGAGGAAGGGTCGATGTGAACCGTATCGCGCAGTTCTTCGGCGGGGGAGGACATAAAAGCGCCAGCGGAACCACGGTGGAGGATTCGCTCAACGGGGCGGAACGCAAGGTGATCGCATTCGCTAAACGGTACACGAACGGGTACCGGTCTTCACGCAAAAAAAACAAGAAACGCTGAATCAATGGCTTCGCGAATTCCTGAAAAAGAGGGTATTCTTCTGGTGCACAAGCCCTCCGGCATGACCAGTCATGACGTGGTGGATGAAGTGCGCAGAGCCCTGAGGATGCGCCGGGTCGGACACGCCGGCACTCTCGACCCGTTAGCGGAAGGGCTGTTGGTTATTCTTGTCGGCAGAGCCACCAAACTTTTTTCCCGTTTTGTCGGTTTCGACAAAGAATACATCGGAAAGTTGAAACTGGGTGAGGTCACGACCACCGGCGATTCCGAAGGAGAGGTCGTTCGAAGAGAAAAATACGATACGGTGGGGTCTGAAGAGGTGAATTCCGTATGCGCCCGGTTTCGGGGCGAGCTCGAACAAGTACCTCCGATGGTGAGCGCGCTTCGGGTGAAGGGGAAGCGGCTGTACCGTTTGGCGCGTAAAGGGGTCACGGTCCGGCGTCAACCCCGGAAAATTCACATTCACCGCATGCAGGTAAGGGAGATCGATATTCCCTACGTTGAGTTCTTCGTCCATTGTTCAAAGGGAACTTACGTGAGGAAACTTGCTGAGGACATAGGCGAAGCTTTGGGCTGCGGCGCCCATATTGTGAGCATACGGAGACTTAAAATCGGACCTTTTTCTTTGAACGATGCGATCGCGTTAGACGAAATTAATGAAAGTCATCTTCGGCCGTTTTCAATCTGACCGGCGTCCGGAATGCGCAGTGACAATCGGAGTATTTGACGGTGTGCACCAGGGGCATCGGAAGATAATTGAGAAGACGGTTTCCGCCGCGCGGGCGCACTCCTGTGCCGCGTGGGTGATTACCTTTGATCCTCCTCCTGCAGGCGTGCTTTCTCCTTCCTTCCCGGGTGTGCTTACCAATACCAAAGAGAAAACAGACATCTTACGTACCCTGGGAGTCGACGGGATATGGGTAATGGATACCGATCGGGATTTGCTCAATCAGTCTGCCGCAGATTTCCTCGGATTGCTGGCGCAAAAGATGAAAATGCGTGTGTTGGTAGGAGGAGAGGATTTCAGGTTCGGACGCGAACAGCTGGACATCAATACGCTTTCCGGGGATGGTTCTTGGGGATTTTCCGAGGTGCTGGTCGTGCCCAAAGAGGTATATAAAGGGAATGCGGTCAGCAGTACACGGATCCGCTGCTGTGTGCGGGAGGGAGAATTTTCCGTTGCCGCACGACTGATGGGCCGTCCTTATTGCCTGCGCGGCCCGGTAGTACCCGGCCAGGGCATCGGCCGGACTATGGGGTTTCCGACACTGAACGTGGCGCGGGGCATGCATGTGGTCCCTTCGCCGGGGGTGTACGCGGCCGCGGTCGGAATTCGATCGGCGGTGTATCTTGCCGGCGTGAACGTGGGACGGGGTCCGACCCATTCCCGTGGCGGCGCTCCGTTGAAAATTGAAGCTCATTTGATCGATTATCCTCGCGACGCAGCCGCGCCTGCGGAGTGTTCGATTCGATTCCTGGAAAAAATCCGCGAGGAACAAAGGTTTCCTTCCCGTCAGGAGCTGGCCCAGGCAATCGGACGCGATATCGGGACGATTCGCTCCCGTTACGGGGGGGAATTTCGCGCCTTTTCCCCCTGAGTGTCCCTTCTTTTTCTCTCCGGCCCAGATATAGTATGCCTGCTGACGTCCATGCACAACCTGTTGATTTAAAGTGAGTTATTAAAAAAAATTCTTGACAGCAGAAGTGTGGAGGTATATGATGTTGTCGTGGAATAAAGTGGAGTAAAGTGGAATGTGGTACGGAGAATATCACCATACATTGGACGGAAAGGAGCGATTCGTGTTACCGGCAAAGTTTCGCGATAAAATGAAATCTTTTTCGAATAAAACGTTTTACCTTACCCGGGGATTGGACAGCTGTCTCTTTCTTTTTCATTCCGAGGTATGGAGACAATTCGAAGAACGGTTAAAGGGACTGGCTTTTACCAAGCAGCAGTCCCGGTCTTTTAACCGTCTGTACTTCAGCGGCGCGCAGGAAATGGAAATCGGCGCTCAGGGCAGACTCACGATTCCCGGGTATCTGAAAAAATACGCAGGGATTGAACGTGATATTGTGATCGTGGGGGTATCCGACCGGATCGAAATCTGGGCCGCACAGCAATGGAACACATTCTTTGAGGAGAACCAACCGAATTTCGAGAAGGTATCGGAAGATTTATTTGAGTGAGATGAGTATGACACTTGTGCAGCGCGCGGGACGTATGAACAATAACCAGTTTTCTCATTATCCGGTACTGTACCGGGAGGTGCTCCAATTTCTCCAACCGGAAACGAAAAAATGCGTGGTCGATTGTACTCTTGGGCTCGGCGGACACGCGGAAAAAATCATTGCGCGGATGCCCGACGGAGGGGCTTACCTGGGTCTGGATAAGGACTCCGTGTCGGTCGCGCAGGCTGCCCGGCGTATCGGCACAGAGGGTGCGGTCGCCCGGGAATTTATCCAGACAGATTTTTCCAGAATCGATGAGGTACTCGGGCAGCGGCGAATTCCGCAGGTTGACGGGGTCTTATTCGATCTGGGAATTTCTTCCTTTCAACTGGCCGATGCCGAACGGGGATTCAGCTTCCTTCAAGATGGTCCACTGGATATGCGCATGGACCAGAATTCTTTTTTGTCAGCGTACGATCTGGTGAATAATCTGAGTGAGAAAGAACTTACCCAGATTTTCCGGAGGTTCGGGGAAGAACGGTTTGCCTCACGGATCGCGCACCGGATCGTGGCCGAGCGCAAAAAGACCCCGTTTTATTCCACCGCTCAGCTGGCAGAGTTCGTCGCTCAGAGCGTGCCGTCAAAGTACCGCTTTGGAAGGATACACCCGGCAACGCGGGTATTTCAGGCGCTGCGGATCGCGGTGAACCGGGAACTGGAAGCGATAGAGACAGGGGTGCGCCGTGCGGTGGAATTGCTCGCTCCCGGGGGGAGGATCGTGGTAATCTCATTCCACTCTCTGGAGGACAGGATCATCAAGCATATGTTTCGAGCTTTTGCGGGACAGGAATTGGTTCACATATTAACCAAGAAGCCCGTGGTTCCGGGCGAAGGGGAAATCGCCGAAAATCCCCGGTCGCGTTCTGCGAAATTACGGGCCGCAGAAAAATCGGCGTGATGGGTACACAGATGAAAAACACGGGCGGAATTGGGAAAAAATGCATGGTTCTCGGAGTGTTGTTCGTGCTCTCTCTCGTGTATCTTCATCAGAAGGTGTTGATTTTTGTGGAGGCGTATCACCTGAGTGCCCGCAGACGTCAACTCAATGAACTCGTTGATCGCAAAGACGCCCTGGTGTATAATCTTTCACAGGAAACGCATCTGGCAAAAATCAACGAATGGTCTGAATCTCACGATTTCAAGTTCGCGGAGCGGGAGCGTATCGTGGCGCTGGATATTGAAAAACAAGAATCCCCGGAGGAGAATTCTTTTACGGTAGCGTCCCTGTTTCGATATCTCCCCGGGATCTCCTCCCGGGTGCCGGACGCGCGGGCTGAAGCGGACGCCGGCGAATAAGGGATAAGGGAAATCTTGATTTCAGGCCGGTTTTGGGGGAGCGCAGGGAGTGAAAAGAGGAGTGAGCTCACGCGAACGGCTGACCTACGTTTTTTTTCTGGCCCTGTTCCTTTTACTCGCCTTTCGTATTTCCTATCTCCAGGTGTGGCAGCGCCCATTTTATCGATCGCTGTCACGGAATCAGCATTACCGGATCGTCCGGCTCATCGGCAAGCGGGGAGAAATCCTCGACCGCCGGAAACAGATTCTCGCAACCACACTGAAATGTTATTCGGTCTTTGCCGATCCCGTGTTAGTGCGCAGCGCGAGCGCAACGGCTGCTCGTCTCGCGCCGGCACTTGGGATGGATGCTGAGGCATTGGGGCGCAAATTGACGCGCCAGGGGAGGTTCGTGTGGCTGAAACGCATGGTTCCGCTGGAGGTGAAACAACAGATCGACCGCATGTCACTGAACGGAATCGGCGCGATCCGGGAAGAAAAACGATTCTACCCGCAGCAAACTCTGGCCGCGCAGGTAATGGGGCTGACCGATATCGACAATCGCGGCCTTGAGGGACTCGAGCTTTTCCATGACGCAGTTCTTCGGGGGAAGGACGGGTATACCCGCATTCTGCAGGATTCCCTTGCCCGGGAAATAATCGTGAATCCGCAGTTACTCCAGCCTCAGCCGGGGGCGGATGTCGTGTTGACGATCGATTCACAACTGCAGTACTGGAGTGAGCGGTTCCTGCAGGAATCCATAGAGAAATACTCGGCGCGCCGGGGCGCAGTGATCGTGATGAACGCCGACAACGGGGAAATACTGGTCATGGCCAACTATCCTTTTTTCAATCCCAATGTACGTGATCCGGAGTCGTTCGGTCATCTAAAGAACCGGACAGTTACCGATATTTTCGAACCGGGATCGGTGTTCAAAATGGTGACGCTGGTTGCGGCGCTCGAGGAAAAGGTGTGCGCGCTGGAGGAGACATTCTATTGTGAACAGGGGCAGTACCGTATTCCGGGTACGATACTCCATGACTGGCGCCCTTACGGAAAATTGACCTTTGTGGAGGTCTTTAAAAAATCGTCCAATATCGGGGTGGGAAAGATCGCCCAGAAGATCGGGCCCGCGACTCTTCATTCCTACATGCGCAGACTCGGGTTCGGTCACAAGACCGGGATCGATTATCCGGGTGAAGTATCCGGATCGTTGAAGTCCGTGGGGAAGTGGTCGAAGACATCCGAATACATTATTCCTATCGGTCAGGAGGTCGGAGTCACCCTCATTCAGCTGGTTCGTGCCTTTGGCGTTGTTGCCAACGGAGGGTATTTAGTAAAACCGCATCTCACCCGGAGAGTCGAAGGGGAATTCTTCCGTAAAGTAGGCCGGTATTCAAAAGAGCGGGTGGTGTCGCAGGAAACGGCCGCGCGTGCCCGGGATATTCTCATCGGTGTGGTTGAGGAAGGAACCGGCCGCCGCGCGGCGGTGAAAGGACTGCGCGCCGGAGGAAAAACGGGGACCGCTCAGAAATTTGACCGCGAACTGGGGGCGTATTCCCCGCATGATTACCGGGCGACATTTGTGGGGTTTCTCGCCCAGGATCCTCCCCTGGTGATCGGCGTGACGGTCGATGAACCCCGGAAGAGTCATTTCGGAGGAGTGGTTGCCGCGCCGGTGTTCCGGCAGATCGCGGAAAAGGCGGCAAGGTATTCGCTGGATGACCGAATTGGCCGCGTGTACGGCGGGGAGGGGCAATGAAGCTGAAGGAGCTTTTTCCCGGACGAAACCTTCCCGGAAAGACCGGGAACGTGACCGTGAAGGGATTGACCGACGATTCGCGGGAACTGAAACCGGGCTACGTATTCTTTCTCCGGCCGGGGCCCGATTTCGACGTATTTACCGTCCTTGAGGAAATCGGAAAGAAAAGCGTCTGTGTGGTCGCGCCGCGCCGGGAACAGCCGCGTCTGCGGGGGCTGTCCGTACCGGTGATTGCGGTTGAGCACATCGGGAAGGCGTATTCGGATGCCTTAATCCGCTGCTATCCGCTTTCTGAGGGGCTGAAATTGATCGGCGTCACCGGTACCAACGGGAAAACCACTGTCAGTACCTTTGTGTATTCAGCGCTGAAACGGGCGCAGGTGCGCGCGGCGCTGCTGGGCACGGTTGCTTATCGACTGGGGGGGCGGGCAAAGAGTGCGCCGTTTACCACCCCCGGCCCCAAACTTCTGAGGAAATCTCTCAGCGAGGCTCTGCGCCGGGGCTGTACGCATGCGGTGATGGAGGTATCTTCCCACGGGATCGTTCAGGGAAGGATTCGCAGTCTGAAGTTCCATCGCTGTGTATTCACTAATCTGAGCCGCGATCATCTGGATTATCATAAACGCATGGGCGCCTATTTTGAAGCGAAAAAGAAACTTTTTACGGCCAATCGGTCCGCTCCCGCGATCATCAATGCCGATGACCGGTACGGACGGAAACTGCTTCAGGAGGTGCCGCATCCGATTTCCTACGGTATCCGCCGTGCCGCGGATGTGAGAGCGTCCGATATTGTACTGACTGAGGCCGGGATGGAATTCACGCTCCACTACCGGCAAGAACAAAAACGAATGTGCTCATCCCTGTGCGGTCTGCATAACACCTATAATCTGCTCGCGGGGATCACGGTTCTGGTGTCTTTAGGATATTCTTTGGCACAGTGCGCGCCGCCGGTGAACTCATTCAAAGGAGTGGAAGGCCGAATGGAACGGGTAGCGCCCGGAATATTCGTGGATTACGCTCACACGCCAGGAGCGCTGCGCTGCGCGCTCCAGGCTCTCCGGCAGATGGGCTACCGAAAAGTAATGGTGGTGTTTGGCTGCGGCGGTGACCGTGACCGGGGAAAACGGCCCCGGATGGGAAAGGTCGCGGACCGATACGCCGATTACGTGATATTGACCTCCGACAATCCGCGGTCGGAAGACCCGAAAGACATCTGTCTTCAGATTCGTGCCGGAATCAGCCGTACCGCTACGCTCATTCGGCTTGACCGGCGGCGCGCGATCCAGGCCGGAATCCGCCGGCAGCAGCGAACCGCCCATTCTGCCCTGCTGATCGCGGGAAAGGGACACGAACGAGCACAGGTGTTCGGTACTGTCACCAGACGATTTCACGACGCAGAGGTGGTCCGGGAGTTGAGAAGGGAGATTGCCTGATGCGGATCGAAGATTTTACGCGCTTAAAGAAGATCGTCAAGCCGAGGAAGGCGTATTCCATGTATTATTACCGTCCGGTGACCGGGTTCAGTATTGATTCCCGCTCTCTCCGTCCCGGAGATGCGTTCCTGGCACTGAAGGGTCCGCATCACGACGGACACAGATTCGCGGCTTCGGCAGTGCACAAAGGTGCGTCAATGGTGATCGCCTCCCGCAGAATTTCTCTTCCCAAGAAAGTTCCTCTGTGGATAGTGGATGATCTTCCGGCTGTGCTGGCGGCCCTGACCCGATACGTGCGTCAACGTTCCGGCGCCCGGGTGTACGCGGTGACGGGATCGGTAGGCAAGACTACCACCAAAGAAATGCTGGCGTTCCTTTTGGAATCGCGCTATTCCGTAAAAAAAAATATTGCCACCGAAAACAATCTTCTCGGAGTGGCAAAGACCATTTTCGGCCGGGAGTACGAAGAAAGGCTGGTGCTTGAACTGGGAACGAATGCGCCGGGGGAAATTGAACATCTGGCCTGGATGTCCCGCCCCGACGTAGGGGTCGTCACCTGGATTAAGCCGGTACATCTGGAGAGGCTCAAGTCTCTCGAAGGAATCGCCCGGGAAAAAACGTCGTTATTCGAGAAAATACCGAAGATCCATGCCGTACTCAATTATGACGACGCCCGGTTGCGGACCGCCTCTTTTCGTCCGGTATCCTGGTACGGGAGTGATGAACGCTGCCGGGTGTGGGCGCGTCCGGCGGACCGTTCTCTGCGGGGCGCGACCTACCTGATTAACGGCCGATTCCCCCTGACGTTCCCTTTTCCTTATGAGCTTTTTCTTTCCAATGCACTGGCCGCGATTGCCGCAGCCTTGCTGGAGAAGATTCCCCTGGAGGAGGCCGTGCGCCGGATGAACGAGTTCGCCGGTTATCCCCGGGGACGCATGGACGTGCGTACTCATCACGGGGTCAGTTTTCTGCATGATGCGTATAACGCGAATCCTTTTTCTTGCCGGCAGGTGCTGAAACTCATTGCCCGTATCCCGGCACGCAAGATTTTCGTGCTGGGGGATATGAAAGAACTGGGCGAGAGGAGCGTGGATTATCACGCCGGGCTGGCCAAACCGGTACGGGATGCCGGGATTACCTTGTGCGTCACCGTCGGTTCCCGCGCGCGCGCCTTACATGAAGCGTTACGGTCTTCCCGGACGTGTGAAGTATACCACTGTGCACATTATCAGGATGCGGCCGCGCGCCTGCGCTCCCGTCTGAGGGCCGGAGACTGGGTGGTGGTGAAAGGTTCCCGTTCCGTAGGATTAGAACGAATATTTCCGCTGTTGGGATGTCCCAAGACGTTTGCCGCTTGACAAAGAGAGAATTTCGACGTATATTTGAATTTGTGATGATAACTGCGATAACTGGCAGTTCTATTCCAGAGATCCCAGGTGATCACTACCATCTCATCCTTCCGGTGGTTCCCGTGCGGCCGGTGCATGACCGGAGCGGGTTCTCGATCCTTCGTTTTTATTTTCAATCATTCATTTTTCGGACGCTGTTTTCGTGTGTTGGCGTGTAAGGTTTCTCGGCGGGTAATCTGAACAAGGAGGAAAACGCATGACCGATCAGATTCTTACAGCGATCGATGTCTGCAAATACCTGAGGATTCCCCGGTCTACACTGTACAAGCTGGCCCAAACCCGGCAGATCCCGGCGTTTCGGGTGGGACGGCATTGGCGGTTCAAGAAAGAAAAAATTGAAGAATGGGTGAGCCGGCAGGAAAAATTAGGATAAACGCCGGCAGGGACGAAGGACCTTCATCGATGTGGTACTGGGTTTTACAATTCCTTTGCGCGGTACTGGTACGGATCTGTTTTCGGTATCGTGTGTCCGGCACGGAGAATATTCCCTCCCGCACCAATTTTATCGTGGTGGCCAATCACAGCAGTTTTCTCGATGCCGTGCTGGTGAGTGTTGCCGTTCGTCGAAAAATACGGTGGATCTGTCATCGTTTTCTTTACCGTATCTGGTGGCTTGGTCTCTTTCTCCGGCTTACCGGGACACTCACTGCCGGAATATCAACACGGACCGCGGTGGACTTGCTGGAGCGCAATCAGAATATCGGGATTTTTCCCGAAGGGCGCTGCAGCCGGAACGGAAGTCTGCAAGAGTTCAGGAGGGGAACGGCGGTACTCGCCATGAAGACCGGCCGGCCGGTGCTGCCCTGCGCGGTGCGCGGCGCGTTCGAAGCGCTGCCGGTGAGGGCGCGTGTGCCGAAATTGGGACAGTTGATCCGGGTTGAAATCGGAAAACCCGTCTATTTACTGAAGGAATTCGAAGAAACCATTCAGGATACGGTGCTTCAAGAAGGAACAAAGAAGATACGCAATGTATTGAAGGAGATGTTGCATGGATCAGAACACGGCTGATATTAAAATTTCCCGAGTGATTCCCGCTCCCAAAGCGAAAGTGTTGCGGCTTTTAACGAAAGTGACTGACTTTCCCGCCTACGTTCCCTGTGTAAAGAACGCCGAGGTGATTTCCTCTTACCGCCGGGCAATTCGGACCAGATGGCATATTCAAGCGGAGAAACTTCCTATTCGCTGGATCGAGGATGACCGGCTGGACCTGCGCAACGGAAAAATCTATTTTCGTGCTGTGGAAGGAGATTTGCGGACGTTCGAAGGATGCTGGACGGTTTCGTCTCATCCCGAAGGAACGCTGCTGGAACTGGCGGTGAAGGTCAGTGTGGGGATTCCGGCGATTGAAGAATTCGCCGATTCCTATCTCCGCCGCCTGCTTACGCAAAGTTTCGAGGCGATTTGCGAGGCTCTGGAAAAAAGAATTATTTCTCTGCGATATATGAGTTCCGAAGGCGGGAGCGGTGACAAAATAGCCGGATTCGGCGTAATCGGACATTTTTATAATTTTTACCATCTGGAGAAATCCTTGAAGATGCTTAATCCCGATTATCACATGCCTTCGCGCGAATTCCTGGCTCAGCTCTTCCATGTGACTCCGTCTTTTAAAATGTATGAATCGATCGGTTTTCAGTCCAAAACAGGACAGCAGGTAGACGGATGTTTTATTCTGGCGACGTTCATTCCCGACATGATCGAAAAGGACATGTGGGGTATTTTTTCCAAAGTTATCAAAGCCTGCAAAATCGCGGAGAAGCACGGAGTAGGGATCGTCACGCTCGGCGGATTTACTTCGATCGTCGCCGAGCGTATCGGGCACGCGATTTCAGAGCACGTGGATGTTCCCGTCACTACGGGCAACACGTTTACCGCCGCGATGACTCTTGACGGCGTCAGTCGGGCCGCTCAGCTTCTTGGCCTTGATCTTGCCGACGCGCACGTCGCAGTGATCGGCGGCACCGGAGATATCGGGAGCGCGTGCGTGAGAGTCTGCGCGGGCAAAGTGAGAAAGCTCTCCTTTACCGGAAGAACGAAGGCCAATCTTCGGCGTCTGCGCGCCGAGTGCGCGGGGAGGAAGCCGACCAGAGTACAGGCATTGACGGACAATCATGCGGCGGTCAAAGACGCCGACATCATCATTGCCGCCGCGAGTGTGTCCCATTCGATCCTTTCCATCGACTGGTTCAAGCCGGGGGCGATCATCTGCGACGTCGGTTATCCGAAGAATGTGTCTTACCACATGAATTCCCGGGACGATATTTTAGTCTTTTCCGGTGGGCTTGCGCTTTCGCCGACTCCTTTGCGGTTTCCGATAGATACCGGTCTGCCAGATCCGCGGCTTATTTACGGCTGTTTCGCGGAGGCGATCATTCTCGCCCTTGAGAAAAGATATGAAAATTACAGCTTTGGCAGGGGGAATATTTATCCCGAAAAAGTGAAGGAAATTTCCCGTCTGGGCGAGAAACACGGATTTCACGCGTCTCCCTTTTACTGGGGCGGGAGAGAAGTCGACGAGTCTATTCTCGATAAAGTGAGAAGCGCGCGCGATGCTCAAACAATTATGTAATTTCGGTGCGTATGAGTGGAATCCGTTTGCGTTGCCGGTTTTCCTGGTAAGCGTCTGTATTCTTTCGGTCGGGATATTCGTGTTTCGGCAAAATGTCCGCTCGAAAATCAACGCGTCTTTTTTTTACGAATGCGCCAGTATTTTCCTCTGGCTCTTTACCATCTCTTTCGTGTATTTCAGCAAAAATCCCTGGGTAGCCAATCTCTGGTACCGGTATTTCACGTTTTTCGGAGTGTTGAACATTATGCCGAGTCTGATCGTGTTTGCCTATTCCTGGCTCGGTGAGCTGAAGAAACACCGGGCGCTGGTGCTGGCGAATTTCATCCCGGTGCTGGCGTTTTATCTGTGGTCAGTGCACAGTGATTTTCTCATCGGGATGAGGATGCACCGCTATTTCTGGGGAATGTATCCGGTATACCATGCCGGAGCGGTGCTGTTCCTCGTCCATTTCGGTCTTCAGGCTTTTCTGGGATACGGCGCGCTGTTCCGCGCTTACCGCGCGGAAACCAACCTCACCCGCAAAAAGCAGATCGGTCTTATCGGGATCGCGAACGTGATCGGATTTACTGCTGCGGCGGATTTCCTGCCGAAATTCTTCCACGTTCCGCTTTATCCTTACGGATATGTATCTCTGCTGGTGTTCATTGCACTGGTCGGGTATTCGATCGTCCGTTACAGAGCGTTCGATATCGAAACGGTGATTCATAAAACCGTGATGTGGATCGGCACCTCGCTGCTGGTGCTGATCCCCCTGGTTGGGGTGTACGCCTGGATGTTTCCCTTCTTAAAGGATTTCTTGTATTTACAGGTAGCCTTTCTCTTGGGCGCGTTATTTTTATTCGCGTTTTATCTCCGGATCGTGCAGCCGCGGATCGACCGTCTTTTCCAGCGGCACAAGGCGAATCTTGAGCAGATCGCCACGCGTTTTTCGGAAAATCTGGTGCATCTTCGGGGGGTGGTACCCGTACTCTCCCGGATTAAGGACACGATTCGCGAAGGAGTGAACGCGACAAGGACCGATATTTACCTTTGGGACGAGGATCGGAAGCGTTATGTTGATTCTGACGATTTCACCCATATTTTGCGTTTTTCCGGCGATACCCGTTTTTTCTCATGGCTGGCAGAAACAAACCGGACTCTTTACCGTGAATTCACCGATATCGATCCTTTTTCCGCGCGGCTCCGCGATGAGGCGAAAGAATGTTTCCATGCCTCCGGCGCGACGGTATTACTGCCGCTTGTAGTCAACGAAAAACTGCTGGGCTGTATCGCGCTGGGCAAGAAAGAAAATTTAAGAAGATACAGCGCCGCGGATTTCTCTTTTCTGAATATGCTGAAAAACCAGTCGGCGATCGCCCTTTCCAATTCACTGCTGTATGAGAATATCGAAAAGCAGGTACGGGAAAAAACCAGGGAACTGGTGGATGTGCAAAAACAGCTGATCCAGGCCGAAAAGCTGGCCACGGTCGGCACCTTGGCCGGGGGAGTGGCGCACGAGATCAATAATCCGCTTACCGCCGTTTTGACCAACGTGCAGATGCTCCTGGCAGCTCCGGAAGGAATGAACGAAACCGATCTGGAATCGCTGCAATTGATCGAGGAAGCGACGAAACGGTGCCGGAACATCGTGCAGAAACTGATGACTTACGCCAAGAAGCCCATGGAATCGGGTACATGGTCGATGGTGGATCTTTCTTCCGCGGTAGACAGAGTCATGGCGTTTGTCGGATATCAACTTCAGCAGGAGAACATCAATTTACGCGTGCAGGTCGTTCCCGGAACGTATCCGGTCAACGGGAATCAGAATGAAATCGAGCAGGTATTGACGAATCTTATTTTAAACGCCCGTGACGCGATCAAATCCGCGCGGCGCAAAGGGAATATCGAAATACGCCTGTCCCGGGAAAACGACGCCAGCTGTATATCGGTGAGAGACGAGGGGCCGGGCATCAAGCCGGCGCTGATATCAAAAATATTCGACCCGTTTTTTACTACGAAAGACGTGGGGAAAGGTCTGGGACTGGGACTTTCCATTTGTCAGTCCATCGTTGAGCAGCACCGGGGCCGTATTGAAGTTTCTTCGCGTCCGGGACAGGGTACGGAGTTTCGGGTGTTTTTCCCGATACATACCGAAAAAGGTCTTATTCCCGAAAAATGAAAAAGGAGTAGCGATGAATAAAATACTTGTAGTCGACGATGATCCGTTAGTCGTCAGAACGCTCAAAAATGTCCTGGAACGTGAAGGGTACGCGGTTGAGGCGGTAAAAAACGCCTATGAGGCGGTCGATCGCGGAACGGGAGCTGATATCGATTTGATTGTTTGTGATATTCGACTTCCCCAGATGAGTGGCATCGAGCTTATCGGGAAGGTGAAGCAGATGCGGAGTGAGGAGGGAAAACGCGAGGTGCCGGTGATTTTCATTACCGGTTACGCTTCCGCCGAAGCGCCTGATCAGGCGCGGGATTTGGGCGGAAAAGCATATCTGTTTAAACCTTTTGATTTAGACAGTTTGCTCGAGGCGATCCGGACGCATCTGTTTCGCCGGAATGAATGAAACGCGCAGCCGAGGCGCACAGGAATAGAAAGGATAAGGGAGAGCCGCTGCCGCGGCGTTCCCGGACGGTCCTACCAGGCGGACAGAAGATACTGTCGAAAGCGGCCGTACGTCTGCGGGTGCGCTACCGGTTCTACCGGCGCATGTGGTTCAAAACCATACGGCTGGCTACCTTTTTTTTCTTTCGGCTCTGGATAAAAGAACTGGAGGGATTCGACCGTATTCCGGAAGGCCGTTCGGCACTGCTGGTATCGAATCATCTCAGTTATTATGATTTTCTGATTTTGGGAGCGTTATTCCGGCATCATATCGTTTTTCTCGCGGTGAATAAAATCAGGGCAACTCCGTTTATTCGTTGGTTTACGAAACTTCATTTTGTGGTGTATGTCGACCGGGACCATCCCGGGCCCGTCTTCTTCAAACAGGTAATGAGGCATATTCAGGCGGGGAAATTGATCGTGGTGTATCCGGAAGGTTCACGGTCCCGGACGGGGAAAATGCTTCGGCCGAAACCGGGATTCGTGAAGCTCGCGATGCGTGCCAATATTCCGATCATTCCGGTAGCGATGCGGGGTACCTACGAAATTCTTCCCCCCCAGCGAAAAATCCCGCGGTTCAGGAAATGTGCGGTGCGGGTAGGGAACAGAATGTATATTTCACCAAATAATCCTGAATTCACGGACGTATTTTTCGCCGAGCCGCGGGAAAAGATCAGCGATCTAAGTAAGGAACAAATTGAAGAGGTCGCGGTGCGGGTCATGGAAAAGGTCCGTATGCTGGCCGGAGAAGAATGGGATGAACGCGCGGCCGACCAGGTTCGCCGGGTACTCGATCCGGCTCCGGCCGGGGAGGAAGGTGACCGCAACCCCGGTACGGAATCATGAACGGAATGGTCTTCGTTGCAGAAACACTCCGCTGCCGGCTTGTATGTGACAGGCGGGCGTGCCGATTCCTCGGAGAGCCGTACTAAGAGCATCGGGATCAGCCGCTGAAACCGTACGGATCGGAGAAAGGACGGAGATGGGATGACTACCGTGTTTCAACCGCATGAACTGCTGGTGGTTTTTGACGTCGACAACGTGATTATTCCGGGTCAGACTCAGAAGTGTTTTTTGGGGAAACTTCTGCGGGCAGGGGATGTATCCTTGTTCTCGTTTTCTGTGGTGTGCTCATGGTTTTTGTTGTATAAGGCGGGGATTACAGTGAATACACAGAGAATTCGGCGCTACGCCTACAGGCAGTTAGCCGGGAAGCGATCCGCGAATCTCCGCCAGCTGTGCGCGGATCTTTTCCAGTCAGAGCTGCGGCCAAAAATTTTTCCGGCCGCGATGAAGAAAATCGCGTCCTACCGCGACCGCGGAGCTACCGTTATTTTAATGTCCTCCTCATTACGCGAAATCGTGGAAAGAATTCAAGAATATATCGGCGTGGAGACATGCATCGCAACGAATTTAGAAGTGCGCAACGGCAGTTACACCGGGGAGATCCAGGGAGGAGTTCCCTATGGAGAGGGAAAAGTGCACAAGCTCCAGGAATTTATCGCAGAGAACGGTCCTTACAGGAAAATTATTGCGTATTGCGATCACGATTCCGATCTTCCTCTGCTGGAGTACGTGCATGAACCGATCATAGTCAATCCTAATAAAAGAATGCGGCGTCTTGCCGAGGAAAGGAGATGGAGAGTTGAACAACATACATGATCTGCATCTGATGGAAGTAATGTACATTTTCTCGTCTATGCTTACGGGACTGGGCAGTATTGCGCTTGGGGTATTCGCGGTAATCGCAGGCAAGAAGTCTTCGGTGAACATAAGGTATTTTCTTATGAGCGTGTGCGTGGCACTTTGGTCGTCGGGCTTGTTTTTCTGTCACTGGTTTGCCCGGCTGCCGCTTTCCCTCTACTGGAACCGGTTTGGTCATGCCGCCGCTGCGTTTATTCCGGTGACTTTCTTCCACTTTATTCTTGTGCTGGTCAAACGAACGGACAAGAAAAAAATTCTTCTTTTAGGCTACGGCGCTTCTTTTCTGATCGCGTTATCTTCTTTTACGACTCTCTTGATTCGCGATATGCGTCCCAATGCCTGGTTTACGTTATGGCCGCAACCGGGGATCTTATACCCTGCGTTCATATTATTGTTCGGTTTTTATGCAGTCTATTCATTCGCGCTGGGTTTCCAGCGCTATCAAATGACCAGTGGATTTCAAAGAGAACAGTTGAAATATATTCTTGTGGGAATGGTCGTTGGTTTCGGAGGAGGGGCAACCAATTACCCGTTATTCTATGATTTGAAAATTCCACCGGTCGGTAATTTCTTTATCTTCAGCTATATTCTCATGTACGCCTACGCCATTCTGCGTTATCGGTTAATGGACGTGCATCTGGCCGTTTCCCGCACCACGCTGGGGTTGGGAATCTACACGCTGGTGTTCGGAATCCCTTTTTACGCGGGGTTCGTGACCGATTCTTGGATGTTTTCGACCTCGCTCGCCGTGATTCTGGCCATACCGGCGCCCTTCATGTACCGCTATTTTCGCGGGAGGACCGAAAGGATTCTTTTAGCCGAGCAGCGTCACTATCAGAGAGTTTTGCTGCGCGCGGCCAGCGGCATGGTTCGCGAACACAATCTGGAGAAGCTGTACCGTCTGGTGGTATATGTGGTGAAAAAAGCGGTAAAAATCCGGTGGGTGGCGCTGTGTATTCGCGATGATGAAGGGGGTCCGTATCGATTGAAGAATTTTCGCAACGGCGGAGGGCAGCGGCCGTCGGCCGAGTATCCCGCCGAGCATCCGCTGCTGCGCTTTCTCGACGAAAAAAGGGAACCCGTGGTGTATGAAGAACTGCCGCAAGGTCTGCGCCGCAGCGTGGATTTTCCGGAAAAGGTCGGTCTTTTGATCCCTTCTTTTGTGGAAGACCGTCTGCTCGGTTTTTTGATCCTGGGTGAAAAAATGAACGGGAAGGCCTATTCGGCCGACGATATCAACGTGTTTAAGATCCTGGCGCATCAGGCCGCGCTGTCGATCGAGAACTGTCTGTTTTTCGATGAATTCAAAAAGGTCCAGGAACGAATTTTCACGGCTGAAAAGCTGGCGTCGGTGGGAGGCATGGCCGACGGGGTTGCTCATCAGATCAAGAACCGGCTCAATCATTTTTCGGTCGCCGCCGGAGAGCTTAAGTATGAAATCCAGGACGTGCGCGAGAAGTTTCCCGAAATGTGCGAGAACGAACCCAAAATCGCGAAATCGCTCGACTATCTCACGGATATCGCGGAATCTCTGATTGATAACGTGAAACGGACCGACGGCGTGATACGGGGAATTCTTTCTTTCGCCCGTACCGAAGAAAAGGAAACGTTTTTCTCCCACTTCTCCTTCACGGAAACCGTCGAGTTATCGCTGGAACTGCTGAAGATTAAACATCAGGTGTCTCATTTTCCGCTTAAAACGAATATCTTAGGTGGGGATATGATATACGGAGTAAAATCTCAGATCATGGAGGCGGTGTACAATCTTCTGGATAACGCCTATGAAGCAATACAGGATAAAATGAATTATCATCTTGATGAAACACAGAAAAAAGAATTTAGGCCGCAGGTGAGGATTGAACTGGCAGAGAACCACGAAATGAACAAAATTACGGTGAGTGATAACGGAATCGGCATTAAAACGGTTGACAGAAATAAAATTTTCGCGCCGTTTTTCACGACCAAATCCTCGTTTAAATCAGGAACCGGGATCGGGATGTACGTGGTCAAACGGATGGTGGAAGAAAATCACGGCGGCCGGATATGGTGTACCTCAGAGTTCATGGAAGGAACGCGCATGCATATGGAACTTCCCAAGGCACCTTCGTCCGAAAACGAAGAGAGGGCGTGAACGGGCGCGGACGGCGGCACGAGGGGCCGTGGTTTTTCAAAAGACGGATCAGCGTGTATGAGCAAAAAGAAGATTCATGAACGCCGGAGGTTTCCGCGGGTACGCGCCGCATGGCGCGTTCGGGGTGCCTCGGGCGTGCGCGGCAGTACGGTGGACGTGAGCGAATCCGGCGCGCGGATCGTATTTTCCCGGCCGCTCTGCGATTCTTCTTTGACCCTGGACCTCGTACTGCCGGACGGAACCGAGGTATTGTCCCTTTGCGTCCGAATCGTCCGCGAAGTCCCCGGCCTTCGGGAGGAATACGCGTTCCGTCTGATCGATTGTACCGGAACCCAGCGCCGTGCGCTTCGTCGCGCGCTGCTGGCTCAGCAGGTGCACATTGTGCTCAGTGACATTGACGAGGTGTCTGTCCGGGAACAAATAGAAAAATTTTTTCTCCGGGATCTGCTCGAGTATCTTCATTTGGCCGCGTCCTTCGAAGAGTCACTGGGGAGGGACTCTGATCCTGCCGGAATCGTTCCGGCGCTTGAACGGGCCCATAACGCGTTGATGCTGAAAGGGTATTGTTTGGAATTGCTTCTTTCCGGTGAATCCGCTCTGGTGAAACGGGTAAAGGAGTATTTCCAAAAATGGACTGCGCCATGGACGGCGCAAAGCGCGATCATGCGCTGGGCATTGGAAAAACCCCGGGGAATTCCCGGGGATTATCGGATATTGGAGTACATCTACGAGGATCGCGTTGTTTCTGAGGGGATCGGCCGTTATTTCGATTCGTTGTTCTTACGCAGTCCCTATGCGGTCGCGATGCGTCTGCGTAAAGACCGGATACTGGCATTGCTGCAGGAATATCTTTCCGCGCTCCCTCCCCTGAAAGAAGCAAAAGTATTAAATATCGCTTGCGGTTCATCTCGCGAAGTGAGAGAATTAGTAGCTCACGCCGCGGTGCCGTGTAAATTGAAAATTACCTGTATGGACTGGGATTGGGAAGCGCTCCGTTTTTCGCGGGAGAAATGCGCCGCGCCCGGAAACCGGGTCCGTTGCGGATACGTGAGGGAAGATGTCATTCGGATCGTGCGGAATAAAGTTCCGCTGTATTCATACGGAGTCCAGGATATTATTTTTTGCGCAGAACTTCCCAATTATCTTCCGGACCGGGTGATGAAAAAGCTGCTGCACCGGGTATATCCGCTTTTAGAGAGGGGAGGAAAGTTCCTGTTTACCCACAAAAACCGCGAAAAAACTTATCCTCCGTTGTTCCCTGACTGGTTCTGTGACTGGCGGATGATACCCCGCACTCCGGAAGAGGTCGTTGAGGTGTGTCACCGTTGCGGCATCCCCCGCGGCGCGCTGAAAGTCGAGCCGGGGGTATTCGGATACGTGTATTTCTTTACGGTGACCAAGAAATAGAGATTATGGGGATGCACCGGATCCTTGATCCTGGATCCTGGATGCGGAAGGAGAAGAGGAGAAGAGTCAGCGAGAGGAAGGACGAGGGAAGCGATGGTCTATCATTTTCTGTTTCCGCTTTCGAAATATTTTTTCGCCTTTAACGTAACCAGATACATCACTTTTCGCGGCGGATGTGCGGTCGTAACCGCATTCCTGCTGGTTTTTCTGTTCTGGCGGTTTACGATCGCCCGGCTGCAGCGGTTGAAAGTCGTGGAAAAAATTGACATGTACGGCCATATCCACTTAGAAACGCTGCACGGTACCAAAAAGGGCACGCCTACCATGGGAGGATTGCTCATTCTCTTTGCCGTTCTGGGATCCACGCTGCTCTGGGCGCGTCTCGATAATGTGTATATTTGGTTATGCATGGGTATCGCAGGATTTCTGGGGATACTGGGGTTTACCGACGACTACCTCAAGCTGAAAAAAGGGAAAGGCTTGACCAGGATCCAGAAGTTTTCCGGCCAGATCGCTGTGGGGGTAGCCGTAGGGATCGTGGCGGTGGCCAGCAAGTACATTTCCACTACCTGGCATTTTCCTTTCGCCAAGGATGTGATTCTCGATCTGGGATATTTTTACTTGTTCTGGGCTGCATTAATGATCGTCGCGTCTTCGAACGCGGTGAATTTTACCGACGGGCTTGATGGTCTGGCAATCGGCGCGATTGTCATCAACGCGCTCTTCTTCGCACTTTTGGCTTACTTAAGCGGGCATGCGAATTTCGCTTCCTATCTGTTTATCCCATATATCCAGGGAACCGGTGAACTGACGGTCCTCTGCCTCGCGGTCGGCGGGGCCGGCCTGGCCTTTCTGTGGTATAATTCTTATCCCGCGCAGGTATTTATGGGAGATGTGGGCGCGCTCGCCTTGGGCGGATTGACGGGCGCCGTGGCATTATTTGTAAAAAAAGAGTTTCTGCTTTTTTTGAGCGGCGGGTTATTTGTGATCGAAGCGGCATCGGTAATTCTCCAGATTTTATGGGTAAGATACGGCAAACGGCGGTTATTCCGGGCAGCGCCGCTGCACCATCATTTTCAATTGCTGGGCTGGAAAGAACCGAAGATTATTATACGATTCTGGATCGTGTCGATTGTGTGCGCGGTACTCGCGCTTCTTACGTTGAAACTGCGTTAGCATTTCTTCGTCGACGATGAATATTGAATCAATTGAAACCGTGGCGGTCGGCGGGTGGAGCAAAACCGGTATGTCACTCGCAAAGCTCCTGCTTACCTTAGGAAAAAAAGTGAAGGTCACCGAAGAGCGTGAGCGGGGATGTTTTTCTCCCGCGCTCATTGACGTATTTGCGCGTAAAGGCGTGTGTTTTGAATTCGGCGGCCATTCACTCCGTTTTTTGCGTGATGCCGGTCTGCTCATCGTGAGTCCGGGAATCGATTTGCAGCGTTCGGCGCTGTCTGCGCATGCCCGGGAACTGTGTATCCCGGCCGTGGGGGAGATCGAATTCTGCTTTTGGCTGACGCGGGCCCGCTGTGTCGGTATCACGGGAACCAACGGAAAAAGCACCACCACGTTTCTTACCTACCTGGTATTGAAAGAGAAGCGGAAACGGGTGTTTTTGGGAGGTAATATCGGTATCCCGTTTTCTTCGTTCGTGCGCCGGACGAGAAAGAACGATCTCATCGTGCTCGAATTGAGTTCCTTTCAGCTGGAAACGATTCTCGAGTTCCATCCCTTTGTCGCCGCGTTATTAAACATCGAGCCCGACCATTTGGACCGATATCCCGGTTATGCCGAATATAAGGCCGCAAAATTCAACATTTTCCGCAATCAGCGTCCAGATGAGTGGGCGGTCGTGAACGAACGCTTCCTGCCGGAAGTAAGACAAACGCTGCGTGCCCGCTGCGTTCCTTTTTCCGGAGGGGAAAACGAGAATGTCGACTGTGTCACCCGCATCGCGGGGTTGTTCCAAATTCCCCGGGAAACCGTTACCGCGGTAGGCGCCGGGTTTCACGGATTGCCTCACCGGCTTCAAACCGTAAAAAAAATTCAGGGTATCAGCTTTATCAATGATTCCAAGGCGACGAATCCCGCGTCCACGCTGTGGGCTCTGCAAAGGGTGAAGAAGAAAGGGAAACGGATCCTTTTGATCGCCGGAGGCAAGGATAAGGGGGTGTCTTACGAATGTCTCCGGGATAAATTCAGCGGCGTCAAACAGCTGTTTCTTATTGGTGAATCCGCGCCGAAGATACATAAAGCATTCAGGGATCGGTGTCCTGCCGAGATCTGTCCTTCTCTGGAGGAAGCGGTAAAGGAAGCCTACCGGAATGCCCAGCGCGGCGATGTGGTGCTGTTGTCACCGATGTGCGCGAGTTTTGATATGTTCCGTAATTACACTGAGCGCGGATCGCGGTTTACCGCCGCGGTAAATAAGCTGAGTTCGTGATCCGGAAATGAACGGTATATTCGGGAGATGGAAAGAAAACATATGGCCGAGTACCTTGCGGCGCCAGCGGCGGGTTCTCTTCCTTTCTGTACTCGGACTGACGTTATTCGGCATACTCATGGTCTATGAAGCATCGAGCGTGTACGCTTATCATATCGCTTCCGACCCGGCCTATTTTCTCAAAAGACAATTTGTGTTTTTTCTCGCCGGCCTGGCCGCTTTTTTTCTGACGATCTTTTTCGTCGATCTGGACTGGCTCCGCCAGTACTATAAGGAGATTTTGGGCGCTACGCTGGTGTTACTGGCACTCGTTCTTTTTCTGGGGAAAAGTGCCGGCGGGGCCAAAAGGTGGCTCTCTCTGGGAATTGTACACGTGCAGCCCAGTGAATTCCTGAAGATAAGTTTCGTGCTTTTCGGGGCGGAGTATTTCCGGAGAAAGGGAAAGAAGATACGGTCTTTGCGGGAAGGCGTCCTGCCGATGATGGGAGTACTCGCGGTTATTGGGGTGCTTTCGCTGTTGCAGCCCGATCTGGGCACGGCGATTTTCTGGGTCATATGGGTGTTTTTGATGTTGTTCCTTTACAAGGCGCGGATTCGTCACTTATCGGCCGTGGGAGGGGTGGGAATACTCTTATGCGCGCTATTAATTTTTGCCTCTCCTTACCGGATGCGGCGGATCGTCTCTTATCTGAATCCGTTTCTTGATCCCCAGGGCGCAGGTTTTCAGCTCATCCAGTCACAAATCGCCTACGGGAGCGGCGGATTATTCGGGGTAGGATTGGGTGAAGGGAAACAAAAACTTTTTTTTCTTCCCGCAGCGCACACTGATTTTGTGTATTCGATTATCGCGGAAGAGTTCGGCCTGCTGGTAAGTGGAGGGATTCTGTTTCTTTTTTATTTTCTTTTTCATCACATGTACCGGATAGCGGTAAGGTGTCAGGACCCCTTTCGGCGGGCCGTGTTATGGGGCGTGATCTGCGTGTTTTTCCTTGAAATCATACTGAATATCGGCGTCACCTGCGGAGTCTTTCCCACCAAGGGAATGGCACTTCCTTTTTTGAGTTACGGGGGCAGTAATCTTATCACCCATTACGTTCTTCTCGGAATTTTTTTCAATGCGACGCGAACGAACACACCACATAACTCTCTTCGTATGTGAACGGAGCGGGGGACATTTATTTCCCGCGTTGAGTCTGGCCCGGGAAATGCGCCGAAGAGACACGGGGTATCCGGTGTTTTTCGTCACGTCGGCGCAGTTGAAGCTTTTGATCCGGCGTGAGAATTTCCCCGTGTATGGGCGCGGTTTTCGGCGGCGGAATTTAATCCTGGAATTATGCTATCGCTTTTGGGAGGCGCCGCTCCTTTTGTGCCGCTGCCGGCCGGCGAAGGTGTTTGGATTCGGCGGGAGGGACAGTTTTTTTCTCATGCTTTGGGCTGTCCTGCTGCGCATGGGCCCGGTACTCTATGAACCGAATTCGGTTTTCGGCCGGGCCAATAAGATTCTTTCGCCCTTTATGAAACGCAATTTTTGCGGTTTCAGGCCGCTTTGCCGGGGACGGCACATTGTTTGTGCCGGGATCCCCGTCCGCGATGATCTTCAAAAGCTCCCGGCGGGGGAGGCGAAAGAAAAGCTTGGTTTTGGGGCCGATGCGGTGGTGCTTACGGTTTGCGGAGGGAGTCAGGGCTCTCAATTCCTGAATGATCTTATGATGAAACTGGCGCTTGTCATTCCGTCACACGTGAAAATCGTACACATCACGGGCCGTCGGGGATATACGGAAACCAGGAAATTTTACGAGAGGACGGCAGTCAGGGCGCGGGTGTTGGATTTTTGTACCGATATGAGCACGGTATATTCAGCGACGGATGTGATCATATCGCGAAGCGGCGCGATGACCTTAGGGGAAATTATTTATTTTCAAATTCCTCCGGTCTTTATCCCGCATCCCGGCGGTTTTTCCCATCAATACCGCAACGCGGATTTTCTCCAGCAGCGAAACGCCGCCGCGGTTTTTCGGCAGAATGAGATCGATTTTCAGCAGTTTACTGATGCCGTGTCCGAATTATTAACTAACCCTTTGCCGCGGAAGAGGATGGCCGAGCAGCTCGCTGCCGTGCAGACGGCAGTATCTGCGCGGAAGTTTTATGATCGGGTGTTTGAATGAGAAAAAAAACGACGTGTATCGCATTGGTGGTATGTCTGTGCAGTGCCTGCGGGGGCGCCCCTGTCCTGGCGGATGCGCCGCCGATGCCCGATGTGTCTCTTTCCGGCACGGAAGAAGAGTTTTCCCAGAAGCGCTCGGAACATTTCATCGTCTATTACGATCCGGAAGTCAGCGAAGCGGCCGCGCGCAAAATCAGCGCGATGGCCGAACGGTATTACCGTTCCATTACCCAGGAGTTCCGGCTGATTCGGGAAGATCTTTGGCTGTGGGATAACCGGGCGCGAATTTACGTGGCGAAAGACCGGGGAGAATATCTGCGCAGATTCCGCTGTCAGCAGTGGTCGGCGGCCTGCGTGGATTACCGCTCAAAGAAGATTTTCACTTATCCGTCACAAAATGATTTTTCGGGATTGCTGCTGCATGAGTTAACCCACATTATATTCCGGGAGTACGTCGGACACCGGCGTCTGCCTTTATGGATCGATGAAGGCGTGGCTACGTACATGGAATACAAAAATTCTCCCTCCGGAGACCGGCTGCTGCGAATGACAGAGGAGATGGTACGGGAAGACGCCTATATTCCTTTCCGCCGGATCCAGGCGATGTCGCGCCTGAGTAAGTCCGGTCGGGCAGCGCGCCGATTTTATGCGCAGTCCTACAGCATGATCGTGTTCCTCCGTCAATTTGGAAGTCATTATTTTAAGCCTTTCCTTTCCGCCCTGAAACGGGGCGAATCAGTCGGTGATTCATTAGGAAGTTCCTACCGCTCGTTACGGTCGATCGAACAATTTGAAAAAGCATGGAAGAGACATTACCAAAAGTAACCAATGTGCATCTGGTTGGGATAGGCGGGATCGGCATGAGCGCGCTCGCTTTTCTCCTACGCGAAAAGGGGATCGGCGTTTCAGGCTCGGATCTCCGGGACAACCCTACGGTCAACGAATTGCGGAAATCCGGGATCAAGGTGTATATCGGACACCGCCCTGAACACATTACGCATGCGGATCTGGTGTGTATTTCCTCTGCCGTCGGAGTTTCCAATCCAGAAGTCCGCGCGGCGCGTTCCCGGGGAGTTCCGGTCTGGCCGCGGGCGCGGATGTTAGCCGCGCTTGCCGCCGGATGTAAATCGATCTGCGTGAGCGGAGCTCACGGAAAGACGACGACCACCTCGCTCCTGGGGTTTGTGCTTTCCCAGCTCGGGTTTGCGCCCACAGTGTGTATCGGCGGGGTGCCTCTCAATTTTTCACGGCATGCGTGGTGGGGGAAGGATTATTTCGTGATCGAAGCGGACGAAAGCGACGGGAGCTTTCTTTACTACACGCCGGAGTTTTCGGTTCTCACCAACATCGATACCGAGCATCTCGAATATTACGGTACGCCCGCCCGCCTGCGGGAGGCATTCAAAAAGTTTGCCGCCAATACCAAACACACGGTGGTCGCCTGCGCCGAGGATCCGCAGGTGCGCGCCGTGACCGAATCCGTAACACATTGCTGGTACGGGTTCGATTCTTCTTTACCTGTACACGCCCGGGATGTGCGCTGTGAAGAAAGGGGCATGCGTTTTACCGCGTCGGTACATTCTCAGGAATTCGACGTATTTCTTCCCCTGGTGGGAGCACATAACGTGCTGAACGCGCTCGCGGTCTTTTCGGTGTGTTCGTTGCTTTGCGCCGCGCCCCGGAAAGTGACTCATGCCGTTCGTGAATTCAAAGGAACTCATCGCCGCTTTCAGTTCAAAGCGCAGGTCGGCGGGGTGACCTTTATCGATGATTATGCCCATCATCCCACCGAGATCCGGGCGGTACTGCAGGCACTGAAATATCTTCCGGCGAAACGCCGCTGGGTAATATTTGAACCGCACCGGTTTACCAGGGTGAAACGTCTCGCCGACGAATTCGCGGAATGCTTTGCCGGTGCCGATACTCTTATCCTTACCGATATTTATTCGGCCGCCGAAGCCCCTCTTCCTGGAGCGACGGTAGAGGACCTTTTCCGGCGGATCCGGCGCGGATATGACGGGCAGTTGTACTATGTCCCTAAACATGAACTGGCGGGGATGCTCGGCGGGCGGGTACGGTCCGGCGATGTGATCCTCGGTTTGGGGGCGGGGGAGATCAGCGAATTGATGGAGAAGATCATAGATGAATTCCGATTACGGCACGATACTGCTGGATGAACCTCTTGCTTCCTATACGACGCTGAAAATAGGAGGGCCGTCGGCCCGTCTTTTTTTTGCGGCTTCCGAGGAGGAATTGAGCAAGATCCTTACCAGCTTCAGGGAAGAACCGCTGATATTGGGCGCGGGTTCCAATCTTTTGATCAGCGACCGCGGTACGCACAGACCGGTGATCAAACTTACCGGTCATATGCGGACAGTTTCCCGGCAGGGGAATATTATCAGCGCGGGAGCGGGCGTCAGATTGCCCGAACTGCTGAGATTTTGCATCGCGCATCGGTTAACCGGCTTGGAACCGTTCGCCGGAATCCCGGGATCACTCGGAGGGATGGTCAAAATGAACGCGTCGGCGCACGGGTGCGCGGTGAGCGATTATGTGACGCAGATCGAAGCTTTTACCCGCCGGGGCAGGCACGAGGTCATCCCCGCGGAACGGCTCGATTTTCGCCGGCGTCATTGCGCGCTTAGCGGAGCGGTTATCACCCGGGTGAAACTGTGTGTGCGTCCCGCGAATAAGGATATCCGCGGACGAATCAGGGCGGTTGTGCAACGGCGTCTGCGTACGCAGGATTATCGTTATCCTTCCTGCGGCTGTGTATTTCGCAATCCTTCCACCGCGCCGGCGGGAAAGCTTATCGATGAGTGCGGATTAAAAGGACTTCGCCGCGGAGGGGCATTGATTTCTCCGGTCCACGCAAATTTTATCGTCAACACGGGCGGTGCCCGTTATGCTGATGTTGATTTTCTCATCAGTCAGATCCGTCGCAAAGTGTATGACCGGTTCCGTGTCCGGCTAAAAGAGGAAGTCACTCGTTGGTCCTCGTGAAATCCGCGTGTTTACGGATATCTCTGAAAAGAAGTGAGGTTTCTCCTGTAAACCCCGGAAAAATTTGTTATAATAACAACGATGCCTGAACGCAAATCGAAGTCCGGTCGCGGCCAATGCCGGGTCGGGGTATTAGGAGGAGGAATATCTTCGGAAAGGGAGATCTCACTGCTTTCAGCCCGCTCCGTGACCGATGCGTTGAATCGGTGCAGGATCCCGGCAGTAATGATCGACGTTGATTCTTCGGATCCTGAGCGAATGCGAAACCTGCTCCGGAAGGACGGGATCGGTTTCGTGTTTATCGCTCTCCACGGAGAATACGGGGAGGACGGGCAGGTTCAGCGGCTTCTTGGTCAGGAGAAAATGAGGTATACCGGATCCTCTCCCTCCGCCAGCGCCCGGGCAATGGATAAGGTGTGCGCGAAGGAAGTGTTTCAACAGCACGGCATTTATACGCCGCGGGGACGGGTATGCGGAGACGCTGATGATATCGGCGTGTATCCCGAATTCCCCTGCGTGGTGAAGCCGTCCCGGTCCGGTTCCAGTATCGGAGTGGAAATAGTGGAAGAACCCCGCGGCCTTCGTCCTGCAGTGGAGCGGGCGGCCGCGATTCAGAAACCGGTGCTGATCGAAGAATACGTTCCGGGCCGCGAAGTGACCGTGGGGATTTTGGGTAACCAGGCATTATCCGTCATCGAAATAATTCCCCGGCAGCGATACTATGATTACCGGGCGAAGTATTGCGATGAAGCAACGCGTTTCCGCCACGCAACGGACCTGGAACCTGAGCGCTACCGGGAGATCCAGGATATCGGGCTGAAGGCACATCGCGTGCTGGGATGCCGGGGATTTTCACGGGTGGACGTCCGCCTCACCAACGAAAAAATACCTTACGTCCTGGAAGTGAATTCTATTCCGGGATTTACTTCTCATAGTTTATTGCCGTTGTCGGCAAAATATTCCGGTATTGATTTTGATGAGCTGGTAGTACAGATACTCAACCAAGCAGGATATGGCAAGGAAACGTCGCAAACGAAAATCTCAGCGAAAAAAGCTCAGAATACCTCCTAAAATATTTTTGTGGACGGGGATCGGCATAGGCATTCTCGCGACCATTATCGTGATCGGCCGCGCCGTATACAAATCCGATGCGTTCCTCATCACCAGAGTGGTAGTCGATGAGCCTCTGGACAAAAGAGTGGAGAGGGAACTTCTCGGCCGGTCTTTATTCCGGATTCCTCTCCAGGAGATCCAGCGCGATCTCATGGAGGAGTATCCGGAACTCAAGGCGATTCGGATCGTCAAGCAGTTCCCTTCGACGGTGAGCATACAGGTCCGGCCGAGGAAACCGGTTGCACAGTGGAAGACTACCCGTTATTATCTGATGGGACGCGAAGGCGTAGTCCTGGATTCCGGACGCGATGAGCCCTATTCGGAGTATGTGGTGATTGAGACGAACGGCTACCGGGGAAGGATCTCGAAAGGAATGCAGATCGATGATCGCGCACTGCAGGGGGCGCTTTCACTCGCAGAAATCATTCAGTCGAGTTCATTCCTTCGTGAGTATACCGTGCGTACCATCAACGCTTCTCAGCTTCCGGCATTATCGTTCTCGCTCGGCGGGATCAATGTGATGGTAGGCGAAGGAGACTGGAGAAAAAAAATCGCTCTGCTGCAGACTCTTCTCGAAGAAAAAATACGGGAAAATCTTTCCGCGGTGAAGTATATCGATTTACGCTACCAGAAGGTATATGTTGGTTACAAACGATGAGAGCCCGCTAGTACGATGTTTCGGCTGACGAATGGCGTATGCGGAATGGAAGTCGCTGACGACAGGACTTTTTTCTCCTATGCATCGGCGTCGGGAAAAAATATGCATGTGATTGAGGAATCATGGGTGCCCGTTCCTTTTTCCGGGGACGATCTTGTCGCACATTTCAAAGAGAACTTCAATCTTTTCGCTGCCGAATTACAGCACAAAGAAAAAAAACACCGGTTAAAGATCCGGCGTCTTTTTGTCAATCTGCCCGCCCGGTTTACGCGTGTTTCCACTGTCGAACACACCGTTTCTTTTCGTCGTGAAAAGAAAATTTCGATCCGTGATGTGCTTTCCGCCAAACAGTACGTGGAAGAATCCGCCTCGGAGTGGGGCGAATGCTGTCTGCATCATGTTGTCGAGCGTTACTGGGTAAACGGCGGGGAGAGTTTTTCTCCGCCGGTGGGAACATGGAGCGGGAAAATAAGACTGCGTTGTCGTCTTATTTGGGTGAGAAACAATGTGTGGGCGGAGCTCAATGAAATCGCGACGCACTTTCATACTCGTCTCGGCGGAGTGATTGCCGAGGAAATGAGCGTGTTGTCTTCAAGCGGAGACGCGAGCGGAATACTCCCTGAAAAAGCCGTGCTCAAAATCGGTTATCATGATACCGTCTTTCTCTACTGGCGGAAAAAAAAGGTGATCTCCGAAAGGAGGTTTCCGTTCGGACTGCGGGGAATTTTTTGCCGGATGGCGGAACGGTTCAGTCTGTCTCTGCCGGTCGCGGAACAGGTTTTTCACCGTTATTTTTCTTTGAAGCCCGAAGTCGTTCGCTCTTCGCGCCGGCTCGGGGAAGTAAGCGTGAAGAGCGGTGATGCCTACGTCAATCTCAGTGTAGGCGCGGTCAACCGCTTCCTGCGCGAAGTCATTCACCGGGAGTTGGAGCGGATCCTCGATGAATGTATTCCGGAGATCGGCGGAGATCGCACGTCAGTGACGGTAACAGGCAGACTGAACGGGCGGGAAGGATGGGCCCGTTTTTTGAGAGAGCACTTCGCAAGGCCGGTGCTGGCGGCTTCCGCCCGGGAAAGCGCGGCTTTCGGCGCGTCCCGGTACGGATTATTTCCTTGTTTAGATCGTGAAACCGTGCCTCAAAAAAAATTTTTTCGGCGCATATCGGAACTGTACCGTGAATACTTTTAACCCCGGACTTTTCTTCAATGAAATACCTCGAACAGATTGAACAATTTCTGAAAATGCTGAAAATCGGACTCACCCACGCGAGCATGTACTTTACCGAGCATCCGATCTATCAAAAAACCGTTCGGGAAGTGCACAGGGAGCTTCAGCAGGTACTGCGTGAAAAGAACCCTCTTCTCATCGGAGTCTCGCCCGATGCGCTGATCATCGACAATCATGAATGGAAGAATTCCCGATTAACCGAGGATCTGGCGGTTTTTTTTCATACCCGCATGGTGAGCCGGATCGAATTCGTCGACGGAATAACAGAACAGGAGCTCCACACCTTTCTCTCGTATGTCTCCCTTTCGGCGCAGGAAATTTTAAGCCTGGGCGGCCTCGGAAAAATCTTCGAGGAAAAACAAGTCGCTCACGTCCATGTGTCTGATCTCGATTATTCTCACCTGCTGAAAAATGCGGGAGTGTACCATAAAGATATTTGGAAATATCTGCTCCGCAGCGCGGCCCGGAGCCAGAAGGACGAAGAAATGAAGGCGCTGATCGATAATTTTGAAACCGTCGTGAGTTCCCTCGGAAAGGAATTATTTCAAGAAGCAGAGTGCCGGGCTCAGCTCCGGGTTTTTTTGACGCACTTAAGCAAGAGTCAAAAAAGTACGTTAAAACAGTGCAGTAAGACCATCCTTCAGTATCTTTTGAGAGACCGCGATGCGGTTGAGGGTAAAATCCCGGTTGAGGATCTCCGAAATTTTCTCACCGTATTGTCGGATGCTGAATCAGCGGATATCCTGTGGGATGAGATCGCAAAAGGTCCTGATTTTGATGCGAGTGCTTTTTCGTTCTTTCTGACCCTCTTGAGTTCGAAAAATCACGAGATTATCGCGGACAAAGTGCTGCACCGTTTGGATTCGGTGTCGACCGAGAAAAAGCATCAAATGAAGTCCAGACTCGAAGATTTGTTTTCAACCGCGTTTTCTTCCGGCCCGCGGGAAGCCAGCCAGGTGTATCAGGAAGCGTTGTCCGCGATGTTTGAGGCGATGTCCGATGAGGGGCGATGGGTGTTTGACCGCGAGAATGCGCGCAAGAACTACCGGTATATTCTGCTGGCGCTGCTCGATGAGAAAAAAAAATCCGAACAGATGCGGCGGATCGCGGAGAAGATTTCCGCGGAGACGATACACGCATTCGAAATTCGCGACCGCGGATATCTGGCGGCCTGTTTCTCTCTGCTCAAAAGGAAAGACGATTCCTTTCGGTCTGAACTGCAGGAAGGGCTGCGCGGGCTCGATGAATTCCTGGAAACAAAAGTGCTCCAAGGAGAGTATCCTTCCGGAATGGAACGCTATCTTTCCCGGCTAAAAAAAAGTTCCTATGGTCCGCGGACATACATTCAGAAAATCACCCAGGCTTCTTCTGTGTCCCCCGCGCTGCTCGATGCGTTTCTCCGCTTTTATCCGGGCGAGACCGGGAGACTGCTGGAAGAAGTGAAGACTCGGCAGGCACAGGCTTCTTACATGACTTCGCTGGCGGAATCGGCCGCGGCGGCGGATTCCCCTTCGAGCCTGCGTATGCTGTGCGGGCTTTACCGCGATGCGCGGCTCTATCTGCGGCGGGTGATTCTCCGGGTGATGCGCCGAATGAAACAATACGATATTGATTTTCTCTTTGAGGTTCTTTCTGGTTCAGAAGTTTTTCTCAAACGGGAGGCGCTGGCGATACTTGCAGGTATACCCGGCGCGCGGGCACGCGCCGCGGAGATTTTATTTCGCGTCCCGAATCCGTTTGGTATCCGGGAGAATCTCCTCAGTTCCCATATCGCGCTCGCCGATGAATTTTCGCTTTCCGAGGCCCGGCCTTACCTGGAAAAATTATCGGGCCAGCTGTGGTTCTGGCATAATAAAACGAAACGGCACGCGCAGGAAGTGCTGCGTAAATGGCATGAAAAATCAGATTGAAAAATTCGTCAGAAGTATCTTCGCCGTGTTCCAGATCACGCAGATGTACACGCCGGAGCATAAAAGATTCATTGAGGCGGTGGATGGCGCGTACATGGAGCTGCAGAAAATTCTGCAGACCAGAGAGGACGTGACGGTAGGCATCGTGGGCGAGGAATTTACTACAGGTGACGTAATACTGTTTGATCTGAGCAAAAAAACGAAGTCGTTTATCGTTTTTTTGAAAGACCGGGGCATTGAAAAGATCACTTTTGTCAGGGGTGTTGACAAAGATGAACTGGCGTCAGCGATCACGGCGATCTTCACCGTCGATCCTCATTCCGAAGCGGATATGCAAAAGGTGCTGGTTACGGAGGGGATTACTCACATTAAAACGGGTACGATCAGCGCACCGCGTGATGAAGGGAAAAAGGTGTTTGCCCAGGAATACCATAACGCGTTGGAATCGGTCCGCAGCGCCCTGGGCAACATGCTTGAAGGCAAGGAGGTGAATGCGCTGGATCTGAAGTATTCGCTCGCCCATTTCGCGGAAAATATTCAGGTATGGCACAAGGAGTTTCGCAGGCTCCTGGCGGTCAAACAGCATGATCTGGGTACATTTTCACATATTCTCAATGTCGCGATCCTTTCGGTGTACTTTTCGGCCTGTCTCGGCTTTCGAAAGAATGACATGACCGAAATCGGAATTGCCGCACTGTTTCATGATATCGGCAAACAGTATATCTCGCGGTATATCATCAAGAAAACCCGCCGACTCACCGATGAGGAATTCAAACAAATACAAAGTCACACCGTGCTGGGAGCAAACCTCCTCCTTCCTTATGAACCGGTGCTGGGTTTTCTCCCGGTCGTCGTCTGTTTCGAACATCATTTAGGGTATGACCGGCAGGGCTATCCCCGAACGCCGTACAACCGGCATCCGCATATCGCCTCTCAAATCGTGACGATATGCGATGTGTATGACGCGCTGATGCAGAGACGGTCTTATAAGCGGGATTATCCTCCCCGATTTATTTACGATCTTATGATGCGCGATAAGGGACGGCAATTTCACCCGCTGCTCATAGAGAAATTTTTTCAGTTCATGGGAATTTGGGCGGTGGGCACGATCGTGGAACTGAATGATAAGCGTGTCGGGATCGTACGCCGGGAAAATCAGGGGGATATCCGCTCTCCCTGGGTGCAAATAATTTCGCCGGCACCTGAAAAGGAGCTTTTGAATCTTGAAAAAGAGACGCCCCGGCTCTATATCCAGAAAGCGCTGAATCCCATGAAGGAAGGGAAGCGATACCTTTCTTTCTTGTAGAACCCGGAGAAAAGGTTTGCCGGGCGTACTAAATATGATATATTGTATACCATGAACGCCGCGCAAAAACCAGTGTTGGTAGTCGATGACGAAAAAGAAATCGTTGATTTCCTTGAGAAGTTCATTTCCCGGTTCGGGTATAGGGTCGAAAAGGTGACCAGCGGGGAAGCCGCACTCGCGTTCATTGAATCGCACGGCGCACGCTGTGTGTTCTTGGACATACAAATGGGAGGGGTCGATGGTATCGAAGTACTGCGCCGGATCAAGAAAACGTATCCCGATATCACCGTAATCATGATTACCGGTAAGGCAGAAAAAGAGGTTCAGACGAAAGCAAAACGATACGGAGCCGCTACCTATATTACCAAACCCCTGGATCTGGAAGATTTGAGCCGGAGAATTAAGGAATATCTAGTATAACTTCAATTCGAACCCCAGATGACCGTCGATTACCAGCAAGATCTCGAAAAAGCCGCGCGCCAGATGATTCTGATTCATCGCTCGAGTACTCTGACCCGGCTTATTCTGCGTACGATCGTTGCGAAAGTAAAGGTGGAACACGCAGGCTTGTTTATATACGACAAACAGCGGGACGAATATGTGGTCAAAGTTTCCCGGGGAGCCACGGGAATGAAAATTCCTTCCGGATTCGTGAAAATATCGCAGGAAAATTCGCTCATAAGGTATTTTCGCGAGCCTTCCCTGCCCTATCCCAAAGACAGTATTCTCTGGTCGTCCTTGAACGGATATCTCCGATCAGCGAAACGCCGGAAGAACGAGGAATTAGTGAATTTTTTGGAAGATCTGCGGATGACCTTGTCTTTATACCAAGCCCGTGCATGCGTGCCGGGATTCTTCCGTAAGGAACTGGTCGGCGTGCTTTTTTTAGGGGAGAAGACCGATCAACAGGGACTCTCCAAGGAAGAACTGGGATATCTTTCCGTCCTCGCCTCGGACGTCGTGATGGCGATCAAGAATGCCTGGTTGATCGAGGATCTCAATCAACAGGTCGAAGTGAATAAGCGGCTGTTCGTACAGACGGTTTCGGCGCTGGCTTCGAGCATTGAAGCGAAAGACATGTATACGATCGGCCACACTGAACGGGTCGTGGAGAAAAGTCTGGAGATCGCCCGGCAGATGCGGCGGCGCAAAAGGATCCGGAATTGGGAATCGTTTTTGGAGAATTTGAGGGTAGCGGCGCTGCTTCACGATATCGGAAAAATCGGCATACCGGAAAAGATCCTGAATAAAAAGAAGTGGCTCAACGAAAAGGAGCGGGGCGTGATTGAAAGGCATCCTCTCATCGGAGCCAAGATCCTGCAGCAGGTGGAGGAAATGAAAGATGCGCTCTTGGGCGTAAAGCACCACCATGAACGCTACGATGGAAAAGGGTATCCTTCCGGATTGCGGGGAAAAGAAATCCCCCTTACTGCGGCGATAATCGCGGTCGCCGATTCGTTTGACGCGATGATTATCGACCGGCCGTACCGAAAGGGCCTCCGGCTCAGCGAAGCTTTGGAGGAGATCCGCAAGAACCGGGGTAAGCAGTTCGCGCCGGCCGTCGTCGATGCCTTTTTGTCCTTGTACGCGGTCCCGGCAAAAAAGAAAAGAAAATGAGATCCGCTGTTGAGAATACGCAGGGGGATACCGCAAAAAAGAAACGAAGCATCATTGTGTTTTATATTTCCGAATTCGGCGGGCACAGCCGGGCTGCCAAGAATATCCGCGAAGCGCTGCTCATGCGGGATCCCGGCCTGGCTGTCCACAGGATCAACGGGGCAAAATATTTTTATCCCGTATGGGAGCGTATCGTCGATTTTATCTATACCCGCGTCATCGTCCATTCGCCGCATTTGTGGGGCAGGGTATATGACCGGGAAAAAGTCATTCGCCGTCTTTCCCCGGTACGAAGGGTCGTAAACCGTTTGGCATTCGGAAAGGTGAAACGGCTGCTGCGCCGGAAAAGGCCCGATTGCATCGTGGCGACCCAGGCGTTTCCCTGCGGAGTGATTGCCGATTACAAACTTGCTTACGAAGTAGATGTTCCGCTGATCGCGGTGGTGACCGATTATTATCCTCATCGCTTCTGGGTGCACCCGGCCATCACCCATTATGTGGTGGCCTGCCCGGAAGCCAAGGATATTTTGTGCCGGGAAGGGGTTCCGGAAGAAAAAATCAAGATTCTGGGAATTCCGATTTCGGTGAAGTTTCTCCAGTCATTCTCAAAGGAAGCGGTTGCTCGTGCCTACGGATTCAATCCCCACCTGCCCTCGCTGCTGCTCATGGGCGGAGGATTAGGACTTGGCCCTTTGAAAATGATTGCCGGCGATATCGATTCTCTCCCGTATGAGTTTCAAATTATTGTGGTGTGCGGACGCAATCACGGGCTCTATCAGTGGTTTTGCTCGCGCCGGAGAAAATTCCGTAAGCCGGTATATTGTTTTCGGTACGTTGATTTCGTGCATGAATTGATGGATTTCGCCGACATTATCGTGACCAAAGGAGGGGGGATTACCGTGTCGGAAGCCCTGGCAAAAGGACTTGCGATGCTGATTACCAATCCGATTCCGGGTCAGGAAGAACGCAATGTTGCCTATCTGGCGCGTACCCAGGCGGTTTTGCGGATGCGGAATCCTCAAGAGATCGCCGAGGCCGTGCAACGGCTGTTTACCGAAAAAGGGGAATTGTACCGTCTTAAGGAACGGGCTAAGGATATCGCGGTGATTGATTCATCCGTACGAATCGTTGATCTGATATTGAGCGAATTGCGGGGATAACCGGCTATGTATGTGCTTTTTTTCCTGGGAAAAATCATCGCGTTGAGCCTTCCCCGGCCGGCCCGTTACCGGTTCGCGAAAATGTGCTCTCTGCTTCAGTACCGGTTTTCCCGCAGAGACCGCGAGACCGTTCGAAATAATTTGCTCCCGGTTATCGGTCCGGAGGAACGAGAAAGATACACTCGGCGGGTATTTGTCAATTTCGGTTACTATCTGGCCGACTTTTTCACCTATTCCCGTATTACTCCGGCGTTTTTAAAAAAATACGTCACCGTGGAAGGGGAGGCGAATCTCCGCCAGGCGATGGCCCGCGGCAGGGGTGTGATCGCGCTCACGGCTCATTTGGGAAACTACGAACTCGGCGGCGCCGTTGTTGCCCTGCGCGGGTATCCTTTCTGCGCCGTCGCGCTCCCTCACAAAGTACAAAAAGTAAACGAATTTTTCAACGCACAGCGAAAACGAGTGGGGATAGAAGTGATCCCGACGGGTATCGCGGTCAAACGGTGCCTGAAACGGCTGCGGGAAGGCAAGATCATCGCTTTTCTGGGAGACCGGGATTTTTTCGGCGGAGGGATTGCGACCCCCCTCTGCGGAGAGCGGGCGATACTGCCGAAGGGCGCGGCCTATTTTGCGCAAAAAACCGGGGCGGCGATCGTACCCAGTTTTTTCGTGCGGGATTCGCTCTATCATTACCGTCTGATATTCGAGCCTCCCATTTTCACTGAGCGGCACATGAGTGAAAACCAGATACTTCGGCAATTCGCGCCCGTGCTGGAACGCTACATTCGCGCTTTTGCGGATCAGTGGTACATGTTCGGGCCGTTTTGGGAAAAAGACGTCAAGGATGCAAATGGATATTCGTAATGTATGGGCGGTAGTGCCGGCGTACAACGAAGGGAGGAAACTGTACGGGATTGTTTCCGAACTTAAACGCCGCCGGCTCTCGGTGCTGGTAGTCGATGACGGCTCCACCGATGATTCGGCGAAAATTGCCAGAGCCGCCGGCGCCGACAAGATTATTTCACACCCGAAAAATTTGGGGAAAGGACGATCGATTAAAATCGCGATCGCGTATCTATGTGCGTCAACCGATTTCGAATATATGGTCACTCTGGACGGAGACGGACAACATGCTCCCGGCGACCTTCCCGTATTTTTTTCCGCAGCGGCTCAGGGGTGTGATTTTGTAGTCGGCAATCGAATGGCCAATCACCGCGGCATGCCGAGACTGAGAGTGGCGACTAACCGGGTGATGTCCTGGATGATTTCCCGGATTACCGGCCAGTACATTCCCGATACTCAGTGCGGGTATCGGTTGATCCGCAAAGAAGTGCTGGAGCATATTCAGATACGCACGACTAAATTCGAAATCGAATCGGAAATACTGCTGAAGGCAGCCCGGAAAGGATATCGAATTCACAGCGTGCCCATTCAAAGCATTTATTTCCAGGGGTATGAGAGTAATATTCATCCGGTATTTGACACGATTCGTTTTTTTCGGTTTTTAATCAAGGCCGTCAAATTCAAGTGAATGGAATGGATCCGGACAGAACTTTTTGAGGCCGTGACGGGGACTTTTTCTCCCCCGGTCGCGGTGACGGTGAGCGCGATGCTTCCGGTGTTTGAGCTGCGGCTCGCAGTTCCGCTGGGAATACTGCAGTTTCGTTTGCCGGTGTGGGAGGTGTATACGCTGGCCGTGGTCGGCAATCTGGTTCCGGTACTGCCCCTGCTTTTCTTTCTGTCTTTTTTCTTTCACGGCGTACAGCAAGTGCCGGTATTCGGCCGTCTCTTCCGGTGGTGGTTCGAAAGGGTGGAGCGAAAGTCGCAGAGAGTCCGCCGTTGGGGGTTTTGGGGGTTGGTGCTGATGGTGGCGATTCCGCTGCCGATGACCGGTGCCTGGACGGGATGTGCGGCCGCGGCATTGCTTGAAGTTCCCCTGCGCAGAGCGGTAGCCGCAATTACGCTTGGGGTTCTGTGCGCGGGAGCGGCGGTCACTCTTTTGAGCGTGGGGGCGGGTGGTATCGTGACGCGCTGGTTCCTGCCGAACTGAAAAGGAGAAAAATCTTTACAAATCAAAAGAGCCGATGTATAATCTTTAACTTTCGGGATTGGATGGGGATATGACGAAAAAACGCAATAAATTAACGCTCGGGATACCGAAGGGAAGTCTCCAGAATAAGACGCTGGAAATTTTCAAAATGGCGGGATTTGATTTTTACGTGAGTCCCCGTTCCTACTTCCCCACCGTGGATGATCCCGAACTGAGATCGATATTGATCCGTGCTCAGGAAATGTCGCGGTACGTCGAAGAAGGACTGCTTGACTGCGGCATTACCGGTGAAGACTGGATTCTGGAGAATAATTCCCGCGTGACCCGTCTGGCGGAATTAAAATACGCCAAGCGTACGTTGCAGCCGGTTCGGTGGGTGATCGCGGTGAGAGAGGATTCCAAGATCCGGACATTGACCGACTTGGGCGGCAAGAGGATCGCGACCGAGCTGGTAAATTACACCAAAAAGTATTTCAGACAGCGGAAGATTCCGGTGGAGGTGGAATTCAGCTGGGGCGCGACTGAAGTGAAGGTGAAAAGCGGACTGGTCGACGCCATTGTCGAGCTTACCGAAACCGGCGAAAGTCTCAGAGCGAATAACCTGAAAGAGATCGCAACGATATCTGAATCCACCACGCGGTTTATCGCCAACAAACAGGCTCTGAAGGATCCATGGAAAAAAAAGAAAATGGATCATTTACTCCTGCTTCTGCGGGGTGCGCTTGAATCCCGCGACAAAGTGGGGCTCAAATTGAATGTGCGGGAGAAAGATCTTGACCGGGTTCTTGATTTGCTTCCCGCATTGAAAGAGCCGACCGTTTCTTCTCTCACCCTGAAGGGATGGGTCGCGTGCGAGGTGATTCTGGAAGAGAAAGAGGTGCGTAATTTGCTGCCTTTGTTGAAGGAGAACGGTGCTCAGGGGATTATCGAGTATCCGTTGAATAAAGTTTTGTATTAGCGCAGAGGATCGAAGGAGTATCTATGCCGTGTGGAAGAAAAAGAAAATTGAAGAAAGTGAAGCGTCACTGGTTCAAGAAGAGAAGAAAACAGCAGAGACATAAAGCGAAATAATGAGAGTCTGGACACTCTTTCTTGCTCTGATCCTTCTGGTTCATGTCGCAGGAGCGCAAACCCGGAGGTATTCCGCCGGATTATACAGAGATTATCTTCAGGGAGTGTATGCCGCCGCCCGCGGAGATTATGAAACTGCGGTGCGGAAGTTGGAAGACGCCAAACGTTTTGACCCCGACGCTCCTCACCTGCGGGTGCGGCTTGCCACGTATTACATTAAGCTGGGACAGCTTGCGAAGGCGGAGAATGAACTTCAAGAGGTAAAGAATCTGGATCCCCGCAACGTTGATGCCTCTCTTGCGTTGATTTTTCTTTATTCGTACGGGCAGAAGGAAGAAGCCCTCGTACAGGAGTATGAGGACTTTTTAACACGCGCGCTGAAAATATCCCCGAAGGATCAGGAGATTCTCCTCCATCTGGCGCAGTACTATTTCCAGCAGCAGCGATACGAGAAGGCCGAGGAAATATACCAGAGGATGGTGGATGAAAATCCCGAGTACGTCGAAGGGTTGTTCTGGCTGGGATATTTGAAAGAAGAACTTGGGAACAGAAAAAAAGCAATTCGGCTGTGGAGGAAAGTGCTTGAGGTGGATGCGGATCACGCCCCTACGCTGAATTCGCTCGCCTACATTTACGCCGAAGAGGGAATTCGTTTGGCTCAGGCTGAATCCATGCTGAAAAATGCGCTTGCACAGGAACCGGAAAACGGCGCATATTTGGACAGCTTAGGCTGGGTTTACTATAAACAGGGGGAATACGCGCGGGCCGAAGAGGTCCTGCGGCAAGCGATCGGCCTGGTGAAAGATCCGGTGATTTACGAACATCTGGGCGATGTCTACCGTAAACTCGATCAGCCTCACAAGGCGGCGCATTTCTATCGCGAAGGTCTTACTCATTTTCCCGAAAATGAACGGTTGCAGAGAAAGGTGAATCAGTATGGAGAAAATACGGTTCCTCAAGAATAACGCCAACCAGATGCGCAGGCTGATAGTGGAAATGCTCGCCAAAGCCGGGAGCGGCCATCCGGGCGGGTCCCTTTCCGCGACCGAAATCCTTGCCTGCCTTTTTTTTGAAGTTATGCGGCATGATCCGAAAAATCCCGGCTGGGAGGACCGCGACCGGTTTCATCTTTCAAAAGGGCACTGCTGCCCCGCTCTTTACGCTGCGCTGGCGCTCAACGGGTATTTTCCCAAAGAAGAACTCATGCATCTTCGTTGTCTCGGTGCCAAACTGCAGGGACATCCCGACCGAAGAACTCCGGGAGTGTCGATGGCGAGCGGATCATTAGGAAAGGGGTTATCCGTGGCACTGGGTATGGCTCTTGCCGGAAAAATGGATAAAAAGGATTATCGAGTCTACTGTGTGATGGGAGACGGGGAGATCCAGGAAGGGAATATATGGGAAGCCGCGATGGCCGCGGCGCATTTCAAGACGGATAATCTGTGCGGGATTCTGGACTATAACCGGTTTCAGATTGACGGCCGTACCGAGGATATCATGAATCTCGAGCCGGTGGTCAACAAGTGGGAATCGTTCGGCTGGCATGTGATTGAATGTGACGGGCACAATATCGAACTGCTAATCGAAGCTTTTCACCAGGCGAAAGGGATTCAGCAGAAGCCAACACTTATCGTGGCGCATACGGTCAAAGGGAAGGGGGTCTCATTCATGGAACACGTAGTGGATTTTCACGGGAGAGCCCCTACAACCAAAGAGCAGGAGATCGCATTCAAAGAACTTGAGGATATCGAGCGGGACGAGAGTCAGCTGTAAAGGGAGAGCATGCATGGAAAAGTTGTACGCGCGTGATTTATATGGGCAGACGCTTCTTGAACTGGGGAAGAAAGATCCCCGGGTTGTCGTACTGGATGCGGATCTTTCCGGATCAACGCGAACCGCGATTTTTGGAAAGGAATTTCCCGAAAGATTTTTCAATGTAGGCGTCGCGGAACAAAATCTGATGGCCACCGCGGCCGGATTATCCAGCTGCGGCAAGATAGTGTTCGCCTCGACATTCGCGATGTTCGCCACTGCTCGGCCGCTGGATCAAATCAGAAATACCGTGTGCTACAACAACTGTAATGTCAAAATCGTGGCTACCCACGGAGGCATTACCGTAGGAGAGGACGGCGCTTCTCATCAGGCGATCGAAGATGTGGGATTTCTGCGTCCCATACCGAATATCAGAATTATCGTTCCCTGTGATGCCTGGGAAGCCAGAGCCGCCGTACTGGCCGCGTATGAAACAGAAGGCCCGTTCTACATCCGATTGGGCCGTTCGAAAGCACGAACGGTCACACAGAAGCCGCCTTTCGAGCTGGGGAAGGGACAGACGATCGAGGATGGCCGGGATGTAGCCCTTGTTGCTTGCGGCATCATGGTGAACGAGGCGCTTCAAGCCCGAGACGTGCTGAAAGAGCAGGGGATTTCTGCGGCAGTAATCAATATGCCGACGATTAAACCGGTCGATGAAGACTTGATCGTCCGGATGGCAGAGCGGTTCGGAAAGATCGTCGTATGTGAAGAACACCAGGTAATAGGAGGATTATATTCAGCGGTATGCGAAGTGCTTGCCCGCACGCGGCCGGTCCGCGTAGCCGCGGTAGCCGTAGACAATAAATTCGGACAATCGGGAAATCCCGAGGAGTTAATGAAACACTATGGTCTCACCCCTGGTGGAATCGCGGACAAAGCGGTCAACCTGTGCCGGCAGACGTCTGGTAATTAAAAGTCCCGCGAAAATCAACCTCTATTTGAATCTGCTGGGCCGGTATCCGGTTCCCACTCCTTCCGGAATCCAGTCATATCATGAAATTGAAAGTATCGTGGAGCGGATATCGCTCTGCGACCGTATTGTGATCGCGGTGCGTGCCGACCGGAGGATCACATTCGTCAGCGATTGCAGTGACCTTCCCGCGCGTAAGAATACCTGCGTGCAGGCGGCGCGTTTAATGCAAAAAGAATACGGGATCAGCGCGGGTTTCGATATCTGCCTGAAAAAAAACATTCCTGTCGGCGCCGGTCTCGGAGGAGGGTCCTCGAACGCGGCCAGCGTGATTCTGGGGATTTGTTCTCTGCTCGGTCTGCAGCTTTCCCGCGACCGGCTGTTCCTTCTGGGCGAACAAATCGGGAGTGACGTGAATTTCTTTCTCGCGCAGACACCGTTCGCGGTGATGCGGGGACGCGGAGAGAAGATTTCCCCTTTTCAGGGACATCGCTTTTTGCATACGGTGGTCTGGCCGGGAGTATACTGTTCCACAAAAAAGGTGTACGCACGCGTCACGAGAAAATTGACAAAAATTTTTGATAATGTTAAGATATTGCGGTACGCGATAAAGAACGGAGATGTGCAGCTTTCTCAACGAACGGCGTTTAACGCATTGGAACAGCCGGCACTCGAGGCGTATCCCGGTCTGCGGCGGGCAAAATGTTGTTTGCATGGAATTGACCGATATGTGCGAATCAGCGGAAGCGGAAGCGCGCTGTATACCATGGGCGCGAAAAGGATATCTTCCTCCTTTCGATTACACAACTTTGCGGTGTATAGAGTACACACATTTTAACGCATAGACGTTCGCGGAACAAAGCGCAGTATCACGAAGGTACATGCCGAAATCTCGTGACCGCAGGGGAAGGGGAAAATTTCCCGCGGCCGGGACCACGCGCGCGAACACCACGGGAAAAGGAGGGGATGTCCTATGGAAATCACTGAAGTACGTGTGTCGTTGATTGAACGTGACGGGAAGCGGCTGAAGGCTTACGCGACAGTGACGTTCGATAATTCGTTTGTCGTCCGCAACATTAAGGTGGTGGAAGGGAATAACGGGTTGTTCGTGGCGATGCCCGCCCGAAAAATGAAACAATTCTGTCCTCGTTGCGGGAAAAAAGTCGACGTGGGCAGTAAGTTCTGTAATCATTGCGCTCTTCAGCTTCCGCCGCCCTCCGGCGACCTCGCGACAAACCGTCAGGCGACCCATCAAGACTTGGCGCATCCAATCAACCAGCAGTTCCGCGATTACCTTCAAGGGAAAGTGTTGGAGGCGTTCACGCATGAACAGCAGGCGAAACGTGCTCCTGAAGATCCGGCGGTTTCCCCTGCCGTTGAAGAAGAATCCCGCAATCTCTAAGACGGGTGTGCGGGACAGGAAATTTCCCGCAACACCGCATTTGCCCGGTAGTGTAATTGGCAACACATCAGATTTTGGTTCTGACGTTCCTGGTTCGAGTCCAGGCCGGGCAGTATATGCATCCGGGGGGGCGGTGAACGAAGTGGCGAGAATGATCCCGGTAAATGCAAACGGCTGTGACCGGCACCCGCCGAATTTTCGCCCGGAGAGCGGATCGGTCTTGTAGGCAACCTGCCGCTTCGGGGCAAAAGAAACGCGTATGTGTGATCAAAACCATAAACGGCAAAGTGTTTCTGCTGTCGTTCTTGCGGCAGGACAAGGTACCCGAATGCGGTCGGATCTCCCCAAGGTACTCCATCCGCTTGCGGGGGAGCCGATGATTCTGCATATTTTGAGGAAGCTGCGTTCAATTCCCCGCGTAAAGCAGATTCTGTTGGTAATCAAGCACCAGGCTTCTCTCGTTGCTGAGCGTGTCCGTGATTGTTTTCCGGAAGAGGAAAGAATTCAGTATGTGCTGCAGGGAGAGGAGAACGGCACCGCGTCTGCGGTTGCCTCCGCGCTTGTCCGCGTGACCCAACCCCATGTGCTGATCCTGTGCGGGGACGCCCCTTTGATCCGAAAGTCGACGATCGACGCGGTTCTCGATGAGTATTTCAAAGAGGATTCGGCCGGTCTGGTGGTGAGCGCGCTGCGGAACGAACCCAATGATCTGGGGCGAATATGCCGCGATTCCCGGGGAAACCTGACCGCTATTTGCGAAAAAGGAAGCGGCCCGGCGTACCGGCAGAGCTGCGAGGTGAACAGCGGAATGTACTGTTATCCCGTTTCCGTGCTCAGGGATACCATTCCCAAAATTGCTCCGAATACGAAAAAGAACGAATATTATCTTACCGATATGGTGCGAATTCTGGCCGGGAACGGCAAGCGTCTCACCAGCTTTGTGGTTCCCGATTACCGGGAGATTTTAGGCGTGAACACGGTGGATGATCTGTACCAGGCCGAAAAAATAATCCTGAAATACGAAAACGGTACTGCTTCCTTCCCGGGACCGGATCCGGAGCAATCCCCGTGATTTTCTTGAATTTAGCCCTTTACCTTTCCCGGAAACGGTGCTATAATTGCGAAATTGTCTGCGGGAGAATAGGATATATCCGGAACAGATGTCATGGATAACCTGATCATTTTAAGCGGAAGCGCACATTCCAAATTGACAGACGGTATTTGCGGCCATCTGGGACTTGAACCGGCAGAAGCCCTTGTGTCACGGTTCAGCGACGGCGAGGTACGGGTGGCCGTGTACGAAAATGTGCGCGGGAAAGACGTGTTTGTGGTACAGCCGACGTGTCCGCCCGTGAATGAAAATCTCATGGAATTGCTGATCATGCTTGACGCGCTGCGCCGTGCCTCAGCGAAACGGATTACGGCGGTGATTCCCTACTTCGGGTATGCCCGGCAGGACCGGAAAGATCAGCCCCGCGTGCCGATTACCGCTAAGCTTGCGGCGAATCTGCTTACTGGAGCCGGCGCAAACCGGGTGTTAACGCTCGATTTGCACGCGGGACAGGTACAGGGGTTCTTTGATATTCCGGTTGATCATCTTTACGGGGTAAACGTATTTTTCGATCATTTTAAAAATATGGATATGGACGGTCTGAATGTGGTGTCGCCCGATGTCGGCGGAATTAAAATGGCCCGTGCCTACGCTAAAAAGTTTCAGGCGGGATTAGCGATTGTGGATAAGCGCCGTAATACTCCGGAATCGACAGAGGTGATGCATATCCTGGGCGAAGTGAAGGGGAAAAACGTGATCCTTGTCGATGACATCATCGCCACCGGAAGTTCTTTGGTCGAAGCCGCGCAGGCGCTCAAAGACGCGGGGGCGAAGAAAATATTCGCCGCGATCACTCACGGGATTTTGTCCTCTACGGCGGTGGAGAAGGTGGCAAACTCAAAGATAGACGAGTTAGTGATTACGGATTCCATTCCTTTGCCGGAAGGAAAACAGCATGAAAAGATCAAAGTGGTATCCGTAGGCCTGCTGTTCGCGGAGGCGATAAAAAGGATTCATTTCGAACAGTCGATAAGTGTGTTGTTTGACGGAATAGGGAGATAGTATGGAAAGAATTCAGATCGAAACGCAAAAAAGAGTAAAGCTCGGGAAAGAGGCGAATAAAAAAATGAGGCGCGGCGGAGAAGTTCCTGCCGTCGTCTACGACAAGGAAATGAACGTTCCGATACGCATATCGCACGATGCGCTGATGAAACTGCGCGCGGTACATTTCGCCGAAAGCGTGATTGTCGACATGACGATCCAAAACGGAACATCCGGGAAAGATTCCGTGCCGGTGATCATCAAAGCGCTGCAGCATCATCCGTTGAGTGAGGAAATTATTCATATCGATTTTTTAAAAGTTTCTCTGACCGAAAAAATCCAGGTGCATGTGCCGGTTTCACTTAAAGGGGAGATCAAGGAAGTGAAAGAAGGAGAAGCGGTGCTGGAGCAGATGCTGCGAGAAGTGGAAATCGAATGTCTCCCGACGGATATCCCGGACAAAATACAGGTTGACGTGTCGGAATTGACCATAGGTCATTCCTTTCACGTTGCCGACATAAAAACCGCTCCCGAGATTAAGGTGGTGACCCCGGGTGAGGATACCATCGCGACAGTAGTGTATAAGGAAGAAGAGCCGATAGAAACTCCCGAAGCGGTTGAAGGCGAAGAGCCGGAAGTGATCAAGGCAGAGGGAGCCGAAGAAGAAGGCGCTGAGGGCGAAGAAAAAGGCGAGGGCGGGGAAGAGACCGTCCAGAAGGAGCCGAAGGAAGAAAAGAAAAAAGAATAGCCCGCGGTCGCAGGAATTCGCATTGACAGAGAGAAAGGCAATTGTTGGTCTTGGGAATCCCGGGAGGAAATACCGGCACAACCGTCACAATATCGGCTATATGGTTCTTGAAAACGTGGCGGATAAATGGAATGTAAGGTGGCGCGGCTCCCGTCGTACCAGGACTGACAGCGCGCGTTATGCGGGAAACGAAGGAGAAATTATTCTCGCCAAGCCGCGCACATTCATGAATTGTGCCGGGACGGCCGTCGCCGCGCTCGCAACGGAATATGGAATATCCCCGGACCGAATGCTCGTCGTGTATGACGAGATCGATTTAGCGTACGGGCGGCTCCGGTTTAAACCAGAAGGATCGAGCGGGGGACACAAAGGGATGCAGTCCGTGATTGAATCGCTCCACACTGCCGAGATCCCGCGTTTGCGAATCGGGATCGGCCGGGGCGCGGAACTGTCCGTAAGTGAATATGTGCTTTCTGATTTTACGGCGGACGAGCGAAGCCGGCTCACACAAATCGTGACCCGCGCCGGCAGGGCGTGTATCGACTGGGCTGTGCGGGGCAACGAATTTGTAATGCAGGCGTATAACCGAAAACACAAGACGGAAAACACACAATGAGGGAAAAGGAGGAAGAGTGGAACGCGTATATGAAAGTATGATGATCCTGGTGCCGGATATCGACGAGGAGTCGCGTCAGGAAGCGTGCGACAAAATATCGAAAAAGATCGAACAGCTCGCGGGAAAAGTCATGAGCTCACGGGTGTGGGCGAAAGAACGAAATTTTAATTTCATTATCCGCAGCCGCGCAGCCGGAAAGAAAAAATACGAGAGAGGGACCTATTGGCTGATTCTTTTTTCGCTGGATACCGCGGAATTGCCCGCATTGAAGGAAACGATCCGGTTGGAGGAACGCATATTGCGTCATATCATCACCCGTAAGGAAAAGCACCAGCTTGCCGGGACCTCGGCGCAATGAGATAACAAGGAGGAAGAATGGTAAGTCTGAACAGAGTGTATTTGGTCGGAAATCTCACCCGGGACCCTGAATTGAGGTATACCCCGCAGGGGACAGCCGTGGGGACACTGAGGATCGCGGTCAATACGCCCTTTAAAGATAAATCAGGCCAAATGCAGCAGGATACCTGTTTTATTAACGTGGTCGTATGGTCGCAGATGGCCGAAGTGTGTAATCAATATTTACAGAAAGGGCGTCAGGTGCTCGTAGAGGGGCGTCTGCAGTCCCGTTCCTGGCAGGATAATGAAGGAAAAAAGCGTACTACGATCGAAGTGCGGGCGTCGCGGGTCCAGTTCATGCCCCGGGGAGGTGCCCGCGAAGAAAGCCGGGAAGCGGATCTCGGTGACGGGCCTGAAGAAGTCGTGAATCTTGAGAATGAAGGAGCGCGGGACGCGATTTAAGGTATGTGGAGGTAAATGAATGGCGAGAAAAAAACCAAAAGTGGTGCGGTTCAAAAAGAGCTGTGTTTTCTGTAAAAAAGATTTGGATATTGATTATAAGAATCTGGAGCTTCTCGGAAGATACGTGTCTTCGAAAGGAAAAATCGCGTCACGGCGAATAACCGGAAATTGCGCTCGGCATCAGCGTAAACTCACCCGGGAGATCAAACGGGCCCGGTATTTAAGTCTGTTACGGTACGTAGCCCGCTGATTCCGTGTACAGTTGACAGTCACAGTAATCCAAGGAGAACCTCAATGAAAGTGATTCTGCTCAGACCGTTTCAAAAGTTGGGAGAAGAAGGGGAAGTGGTGGAAGTCAAAGGCGGATACGCCCGCAATTACCTTATTCCCCGCGGCATCGTGATGCACGCGACGAAGGACAGCTATAAGAAGATAGAAGAACTGAAAGAACGCCGCCGTAAACAGGAGGCTCAGGAACGGGGGCGCGCCGAAGAATTGAAGCAAAAATTAAAAGCCTTGTCGGTCACCATCGCGTGCGAGGTGAAAAACGAAGAAGAAATCTTCGGGTCGGTCGCGGAACCTCAAATACGCCAGGCGCTCCAGGACGAAGAGATTGATCTCCAGGGAGCCAAAATAGAAATGGCCGAACCCATACGGAAGCTCGGGGCATACAACCTGACCGTGCATCTTACTGCCGGTATCGACGCAGCAATCCGCGTCTGGGTTGTGAAGAAATAAAAACCGGATTTACGCAGAGTAGTTTCTGGAGCTCATATGAACCCGGCAATCTCTCCGCACTCACTGGAAAAGATTCCTCCCCAGAATCTCGAAGCCGAAATGGCAACGCTGGGCGCCATGCTGATCAACGAGGAAAGTATTCCCGAGGTGCTCGAAACCCTTACCGAAGACGCGTTTTATAAAGACGCGCACAGAATCATTTTTTCCGCCGTTATCGAACTGTTTGATCAGCGAAAAAAAGTAGATATTCTGACCGTTTCCGAAATGCTCAGCCGCAAGAAACTCCTCGAAGCGGCCGGCGGCGCCGCCTACCTAACCACGCTGTCCGATTTTGTGCCGACCGCCGCGCACGCGGGGCATTACGCGCAAATCGTACGGGAAAAAAGCATTCTTCGTTTTCTTATCCACAATGCTACGCAAATCGTTTCTCTGGCGTATAAAGAGGAAGGAGAGGTTTCGGGAGTGCTCGACCGGGCGGAAAAATTGATATTCGAAATCAGCGACCGGCGGGTTGAAGGCGGCTACAGCCACATCAAGGATATCATCAAGGACGGTATTGAATTGATTGAATCGTTGTACCATAAAAAATCACATATTACCGGGATACCGACAGGATTTCGTGATTTTGACGTTCGTACCGCCGGTCTGCAAAAAGGAGATTTTATCGTAATGGCCGGCCGCCCATCTATGGGCAAAAGCGCGCTTGCGACTACAATCGCCGAGCATGTCGCGGTAAACGAGAAGCAGCCAGTCGTCATTTTCAGCCTGGAGATGTCGAAAGAACAGCTCATGCAGCGCTTCCTATGCTCTCAGGCTAAGGTGAACATTCAAAAATTGAGGACCGGCTTTCTTGCGCCGTCGGAGTGGCCGGTGCTGACCAGTGCGGCCGGACGCCTTTCAGAGGCTCCGCTGTTTATAGATGATACTCCCGCGATGAGTATCTTCGAACTGCGGGCGAAAGCCCGGCGCCTGAAAGCGCATCACGACATTAAACTCATTCTCGTCGATTACCTGCAGATGATGCGCGGACCCCGCAGGGGAGAAAGCCGTCAGCAGGAAATTTCCGAAATTTCGCAATCGCTGAAAGCCTTAGCAAAGGAATTGGCGGTGCCGGTGATCGGTCTCAGTCAGTTGTCCCGGGCGGTCGAGATGCGGACGGATCACCGGCCTCAATTATCCGATTTGCGTGAGTCCGGAGCGATTGAGCAGGATGCTGACGTGGTGGTGCTGCTGCTGCGGGAGGAATATTACGATCCGACACCTGAAAATAAAGGTATGGCGGAGGTGATCATCGCGAAACAAAGGAACGGTCCGGTGGGGAGTATTCATTTGGGGTTCATGAAGGAATTCATGAAATTCGTGAATCTGTCGCGCGCAGGGGAGGAGGGTTGACTTTGAAAATCAAAACGCTTATAATACCTGAAATGAAAAACGTTCTTATCCTGTTTTTGAGCGTACTGGTGCTTTTTCCCTTCTCCGGCACCGCGCAGAACACCGTGTCCCGCATCGAAATCCAAGGTAACTCCATCGTCAGTGACGCGACGATTATTTCCAAAATCAAGAGCCGTGCAGGCCAGCCGGTAAGCGAAAACGTCGTCAACCAGGATATCAAGAACCTCATTGCCACCGGTTTTTTTGAAACGGTGGAAGTCAATACCCGTCAGGGAGACGACGGACAGATATTGGTTTTTTCCGTCCAGGAGAAACCCGTGCTGGACGAGCTCAGGATCGAAGGAGCGCGCCGGATCAGAGCCAGAACGATAAAAGAAACGATCCAGTTGAAGGAAGGCAGTTTCATCGACGAGTACCGGCTCGAAGAAGCGGTGCGTAAGATCGAAGATCTCTATGCGCAAAAAGGTTTCTCTCAGGCCCAGGCCGAATATTCATTGCGGTCGGAGGATGCCGGCCAAACTGTGGTCAATATTACCATAAACGAAAGCGAAGTGCGGAAAGTCCGGAAGGTCACGATTGCAGGAAATGAGGAGTTTTCCGATGCACGGATCCTCAAACTGATGAAGACACGTCCGGCGTGGCTTTTCAACAAGGGCCTGTTCAAGGAAGCGCAGTTGAAGGATGATGTGAGCCGTATCAAGGATTTTTATCTTCAGCACGGGTTCAGCGACGCAGAGGTTTCGGCTGAAACTGAGAAAAAGACCGAAGGCATATACGTCACGATATCCGTCAAAGAAGGTCCTCAGTATTTTATCGGAGAGGTGGAAATTAAAGGAAACGAAATGGTTTCGACCGGGGAACTGCGTCAGTCACTGGTGCATACGCAAGGAGACGTGTTCAGCGAAACTGCCCTGTATGAAGATGCCGCGAATTTGAAAGGTGTATATGTTGACAAGGGGTATATTTTTGCGAACGTCGAGCCGTTGAGCATATATGATCCCCAAACGGAACGGATTCAGATCACCTATCGCGTGACCGAGAATGAAATCGCCTATCTGGAGCAAATAAATATACAAGGAAACGAAAAAACCAAGGACGAAGTGATCCGGAGGGAACTGCGCGTGTATCCGGGCGATAAGTTCGACGGGGAAAAGCTTCGTCGCAGCAAGGAGCGGCTTGACAACCTCGGTTTTTTTGAGGAAGTAACGGTGGATACCGAACCCGGATCCAAGCCGAATTGGGTTGATTTGGTCTTTGACGTAAAAGAAGCGAAGACCGGATACGTGAGTTTCGGCGGCGGATACAGTTCAATCGATGAATTCATCGGCTTTATGGAGATCCGGCAGCGGAATTTCGACTATCAGAACTGGAAAACGTTTACCGGGGCCGGACAGGATCTGAGTCTCAATATGAGTTTGGGTACCATCACCGACCGCTACCAGTTAAGCTTCACCAATCCCTGGATTTTCGATCAGCCTCTTTCCTTTGGATTTGACGCCTACAAAAAGGGACACGATCAAGAGGACGATGTCGGGTACGCCTACGAGGAAGATATACGCGGAGGAGTACTGAGATTATCGCGCGAATTCGGTGAACGGGTCAAGGCCGGAGTCGCGTATCGCTTTGAGCGGGTCGAGATTAGCGATGTGGTGGATGACGCGACCCAGGCGCTGAAAGACGAAGCAGGAGAAAATGATTTGAGTACGGGAGAATTTCACCTTAGTTACGACACCCGAAATAGCGTGTTTACGCCCTCCCGGGGAATATATGTGACAAACACCCTTCAGCTTACGGGCTCCGTGCTGGGCGGAGACCGCGATTTCGTGAAGTATTTCGTGCGCGGGAGTAAATATTTTCCGTTGTTCCACGATTCGGTTCTTGAAATTCGGGGCAGAGTGGGATTCGGAGACACCATTGACAGTACCGATAAAATCCCGATATATGAACGTTTTTTTGCCGGTGGCGCCTCCACTATCCGTGGATACCAGGAACGAAAAGTCGGGCCGATCGATGCGGTGACCGACGATCCCGTCGGAGGAGAAGCGCTTTTCGTAGCGAATATCGAATACACCTATCCGCTGGTCGAGGATTTTTTGAAACTGGCGACATTTTTTGATACCGGCAATGTCTGGGCGGAGAATCAGGATTTTCTTGACGGGGACCTTAAATCAAGCGTCGGTCTCGGTTTTCGGGTCAAAACTCCCCTGGGGCCGGTGAGTGTCGATTACGGCTGGCCGCTTGACGTGGAACCGGGGGAAGAAGACAAGGAAGGACGGTTCCATTTCAACATCAGCCGGGGATTCTAGTCGGAATGAGCCATATTTTACGGAGGAATGAGTTAAAGGAGGCAATCGAATGAAAAGAATAGTAGTGATGCTGATCGGCATGTGTGTGATCGCCGGAGTACCGTGGTGCGGATCCGCCGATGCGAAGGATATGAAGATAGGGTATGTCGATGTGTTTAAAGTATTTAATGAATACGAAAAAACAAAGGAATACGACGCAGTACTGGAAAAGAAAAAAGAAGAAAAGGAAGCCCAGCTGCAGGAGAAGAAGGAAAAGATCGAACAGATGCAGAATAAGTTGAGCATGATGAAAGAAAAGGAACAAGGGACCCAGCGGGAAAAGATCGCCGAGGCAGTAAAAGAATTCAAATCTATCGAACGTGAATCATTTATCGATCTGAAGAAAACCAGGGACGAACGCATGAAAGAAATCGTCGAAGATATTGATAAGGTCGTCGAGGAATTCGCCCAGGAAGAAGGGTATGACTTGATCGTGAACGGCAACGCGGTCCTTTACGGAAGCGGAAATTTGGATATAACCGACCAGATACTCAAAAAGGTGAACCAGCGATACGGACGTTAATCGGGCGGTGGAGAGTAAAGAGTGAAGTATACGCTGGGACAGATCAATGAGATGATCCAGGGCGCGCTGGTCGGGGATCCTCAAGTGCTGATTACCGGTATCTCCGGCATTAAGGAGGCCAGACAAGGGGACATTACCTTTCTCGCCAATTCGAAATACCTGCCTCTGATGAATTCTACCAAAGCGTCGGCGATTATTGTTTCGCGGGAGATTGAACAGTCTTCTAAACCGATCATTCAGACGGAAAACCCGTCATTGGCGTTCGCGAAAGTAGTGAATATCGTGGCGCCCAACGACATGAGCCATCCTAAAGGAATCCATCCTACGGCGGTCATCTCTCCGAATGCCCGTTTAGGAAAAAACGTTTCCGTAGGAGCCTATACGATCATCGAGAGCGAGTGTGAGATCGGAGACGGGAGCATCATTTACGGAGGGTGTTTTTTAGGGCGTGAGGTGCGGATCGGCAAGGATTGTCTGGTATACCCGCACGTTTCCATTCGCGAGGGAATCCGTCTGGGCAACCGGGTAATCGTACACTCCGGAGCGGTGATCGGCAGTGATGGTTTTGGATTTGCCACCGTAAAGGGGATGCAGGAAAAAATTCCTCAAATCGGGACGGTGGAAATCGAGGATGACGTGGAGATCGGTTCTAACGTGACGATTGACCGGGCGAGGTTTGATACGACTCATATCGGTCGCGGGACCAAAATCGATAATTTGGTGCAGATTGCTCATAACGTGCATATCGGAGAGAATTGTATTATCGTAGCCCAGGCGGGGATTTCGGGAAGCACGACCCTCGGCAAGGGCGTGATACTCGCCGGTCAGGCGGGAGTAGTCGGACATATTCAAATCGGCGACGGCGCCATTGTTGCTGCGCAGGCCGGAGTTACTAAAGCCGTTCCGGCAGGGACAAAAGTGTCCGGCTATCCGGCAAAGCCTCATGGGGAAGCAAAGCGGGTCAATGCCTGCATGCAGCGTCTGCCGCAGTTACACAAAAGGATCAAAGAACTGGAAGAGAAAATTTCACAACTGGAGAAACGATTAGAGGAGCATGATGGATAAACAACGCACGGTATCTCAACCGATTCATTGTGAAGGTGTGGGGCTGCACACCGGCGAAAAATCCCGTCTGGAAATAGTCCCATCGGCGCCGAATGCGGGTATTACCTTTTCCCGGAGGGATATCGCTTCCGGGCTGATCAAAGCAGATTTCTATTCGGTGCTGGACACGACGAAATTTCCGCGCCGGACTTCCATCGGCACGCAGGATTCATACATTCATACCATTGAGCATCTTATGGCTGCATTTCATATTCTTCATATCGATAACGCGCACGTAAATATCTGGGGAGAGGAAGTGCCCGGATTGGACGGGAGCGCGAAAGGATTCGTGGACCGCATTACCGAGGCGGGAACCGGCGAACAGAGCGCGCCGCGGAATTATCTCACGCTGCGGGAACCGCTTTGGGTAGAAGACGGGGAATCCCGTATCATGCTCTTTCCGCACAACGGTTTGCGTATATCCTACGCTCTGAAATACGATAATCCTTTGATCGGCGCCGGATATGTGGACGTTGATCTTACCCGGCCCCTGCCCGATAATTTTTACGAAGCCCGCACGTTTTGCCTGGAGGAAGAAGTCCAGCCTCTTCTTGATATGGGGTTGGGAAAAGGATCGAATTACGAGAACACACTGGTGGTTTCGAATAAAGGAATTAAAAACAACCGAATTCGTCTGGATGACGAATTCATTAAACACAAACTGCTTGATCTGGTCGGTGATCTGTATCTGGCCGGTCCGATCAAAGCCCATATTTTTGCCGTTCGCAGCGGGCATAAATTGAATATTAAACTGCTGGAGAAGTTGCGGAAATACAAAGAAAAAGTGATCAGCGGCGGCGTGGGGTCGCAAACCGGTTTTATCCCCGAAGGAAACGAACTGAAAGCGGAAGAGATCATGAAGATTCTTCCGCATCGCTATCCGTTCCTGCTTGTGGACAGAATCAGCTATCTTGACCGGGGAAAACGCGCGGTGGGCATTAAATGCGTGACGATGAACGAATATTTCTTTCAGGGACACTTTCCCGGCCGTCCGGTAATGCCCGGAGTATTGATGATCGAGGCGATGGCCCAGGTGGGAGGGGTATTGATGCTCGCCTGCGAAGAACATAAAGGGAAATTAGCGTTTTTCATGGCGGCTGATAAAGTGAAATTCCGCAAGACAGTTGAACCGGGAGATTGTCTTACGATCGAAGTCGTGGCCGGTAAAGTGAAGAAAAAGACCGGCACCGTTCATGCCAAAACGTACGTGCAGAATAAGGTTGTTGCCGAAGCGGAATTGATGTTCGCGCTGGTCGGCGCGGCATAGGATCTTTTCTTTCCCGACGGATCATTCCTTCCTTTTTCGTTGTCCGCCGGTCATTTTTTGATATAATGTATTTTGTGATACCCAGAGACCTATGCCTGTTGAAATTCACCCCACAGCAATGGTGCATGAAAACGCCCTCCTCCAGGACGGAGTGTGCGTCGGGCCTCACGCGATCGTCGGTCCGGATGTGTCGATAGGTGCCGGAACGAGTCTCGCGGCTTTCGCTCAGGTGATCGGACATACCGAAATCGGCAGATCCTGCCAGATATTCTCCTACGCCGTAATCGGCAGCATCCCGCAGGACCTGAAATACAAAGGAGAACGTTCCTACCTGAAAATAGGCGATTACAACCGTATCAGGGAATTCGTGACCGTGAATCCCGGTACCGAAAGGGACGCGGTAACCCGCATCGGGAACGGGAATCTGCTCATGGCCTATTCCCATATTGCGCACGATTGCGTAATAGGGAACAATAATATTCTCGCCAATAACGCCACGCTGGCCGGTTACGTGACCATCGAAGACAAGGCGGTTATCGGTGGACTCGCGGCAGTACATCAATTCTGCCGTATCGGCGCTTACTCCATCGTCGGGGGATGCTCAAAGGTCGTCCAGGATATTCCGCCCTATTCGATGTGCGACGGTCATCCGGCAAAAGTGCACGGATTGAACCTGGTTGGTCTCAGGCGAGCGTCGATGCCGACGGCAACCGTCCAGGCGTTAAAAAAAGCATTCAAAATACTTTTTTTCGAACAGCATTCCTATTCCCAGGGCGCAAAAAAGATTCGTGGCGAAGGTCCGTGCGTGCCGGAAGTGGAGAGTCTGCTGAAATTCGTGGCGGAATCCAAGCGGGGGATCAACAAAAGGCACGCAGCGTGACATGACTGCGAAAACAAAGATCGGGATCATTGCCGGGAACCGTTTACTGCCGGTTGTTCTTGCCGCGGCAATCCGGCGGCAATGTCCTGAGTGTGAGATTATCGCGCTGTGCTTTCGGGGAGAGACTTCCTCACGGATCAAACGATTTGCTGACCGGACTCATTGGCTCGTGCCCGGCCATCTCGCCCGCTTAATCCATCTCTTGAAAAAATACGACCTTACCCGCTGTATCCTGGCGGGGCAAATTTCCCCATTGAGAATTTTTCAGCCGCGGTACTGGGATAGGGCATTCCGCGAGTTGGTGGACCAAATCGAGGATTTTCGTCCGCATACGGTTTTTTCTGGCTTAATTCACAGACTGGAACAGGAAGGGATCGTCTTTCTCGATTCGACGGAGTATCTGCGGGATCTGCTCGCTCATCCGGGTCCCATGAACAAAATGATACCGGATGCACATCTGCAGCGTGATATTGTGTTCGGTTCCCGCGTGGCGGCGCGCTACGTGGAGCTTGATATCGGGCAAACCCTGGTAGTGAAAAATAAGACCGTTGCCGCCCTCGAATCGCTGGAGGGGACTGACCGTACGCTGATCCGGGGGGCTCGGCTGGCCGGCCGCAATTGCGTCGCAGTAAAATACAGCCGAAAGCATCAGGATCTACGGTTTGACGTGCCGGTTATCGGACTGCGGACGTTGCGCGTGCTGCGCCGTATGCGGGCCGGCGCGTGCGTACTGGAAGCCGGCCGGGTTATTATGCTGGAAAAACCAAAGTTTCTGCGCGCAGCCGCACGTTACGGGATCCCCGTGGTGGGTACGGAAGCAGGAGCAGGTGATGGCTAAATACCCGCAGGTGCTCTTGTGGGCAGCTGCCCTCTGTCTGACGGTGCTTCCCGGTGAGGGATACGGTCAGAAAAAGCCTTCACATCTGAATCTGGCTTTATTATTCAAGGAGAACGGAGAATACGTCCGCGCCGCGCAAATACTTGACCGTGCGCAAGAGGATGATACTCCGGAAGTTCTCCGGATACGGGCGGAGGTCGCGGTGATGAGCGGTGATCCCCGGACGGCGTTGGAGTACTATGCCCTCCTGCCGCGCCGGGAATGGTATGACCATATTTATCAGGGGTTGGCCTATGAACAGCTCGACGCGCCGGAGCGCGCCTGCCGTGCATACGAAGAATCGCTCGGAAAGAAACGGTCATCGATTCCTCTCTACCGCCTGGCCAAACTTCATCTGCGGAAAAAAAGATACGCCGCTGCCAGAAAATATTTTCAGGAACTGTTGGACCTTGATCCCAGTTACCGGATCGCCTATTATCATTTAGGCCGCATTTTCCTGAGGGAAAAGGAGTACGCGTCGGCATACCGGATGCTTTCCAAAGCGGTTCGTTTCTTCCCGGAACGGGATCCGGCCGAGACGGCGCTGGCCGAGGCCAGGACGGGATTGGGCGAAGAGTATTTTCGCGCACGGAAAAAGGAGAAAACCGCAAAAAGAAAAAAGATAGAGATACCGGATTATCTGCCTCATACCGGAAAAATGGTACGGGTGGGGCTCGCAGAGGGACTCGAAACGCTTACCTTGCGCTGCGGACGCGCCTGTATTTTTTCCGACGGTACCCGGCAATTTACCGGGTCATCAGGGGTGTTCTACACCCTGGAAACCCGCCGCGGCGGGCTCATTCTGCGTCCGGCCGAAACCCAGACAATCCTGACGCGTTTCAGCGGACCAGTGACGGTCCGTTCATCACAGTCCGAAAGAGGAGAGCGATCGTTGTTTTACCTGTTCGACGTGATCTACGGCCGGGACGCCTATTGGCACAAGCGGATTGACCGGATGTACCGGGGAAATCTGCGCGTGATCCCCCGGGGCAAGACCTTCACCGTAGTAAACCACCTGACTCGTCAGGAATACCTGTACGGAGTACTGCCCGCCGAAATCCTGTCCGGTTCTCCGGTCGAAGCGCTCAGAGCGCAATCGGTTGCCGCCAGAACGATTGCCAGCCGGAATCTCGGCCGCCACGAAAAACAGGGGTACGACTTTTGCGCTGATACCCATTGCCAGGTCTATCAGGGATATTCGCACGAAACGGACCGCACCAATCGAGCGGTTGACGCGACGCGGAATGAAGTGCTCTATTTCGGGTCCGAGCCCATTGAAACACTGTACCATTCAAATTGCGGAGGATGCGTACGGTCTGATGCCTACGGAAAAAGAAAGTATTTCGCGCATGCGTTCGATTTCGACAACGGCAGGTATAAGGGGCTCACTCCCGGCGAATTCACTCCATTTTTGGAAGAGCTTTGGTTTTACGAAGAACCAAAAGCCTTTTCTTACCGGCAAAGCACCAAATATCGCTGGCAGAGAGCCTATGACGCCGAAGATTACCGATTCGCGTTCGGTGATGATTTGAGGAATGTGCGTATTCGTACTGGAGAAAAGGATGAATGTTTTCATCACGATACGCTGGAAATCACGAGTGGCGGCGAACAGGTTACGGTAAGGGGGGACTGGAGAATAAGGAAATACTTTCAGGGGTTACGATCGAGCGCGTTCAAGTTCGAGCAGGTCAGGTTTCCTTCCGATGCCGATGCGGTCCTGCTGTTCTGGGGAGCCGGATTCGGCCACGGAACGGGCCTGTGTCAGGACGGGGCAGTGGGAATGGCCAGCCAAGGTTTCTCCTACGAGAAGATTCTTACCCACTATTATCCCCATACCCGGTTGATTAAGGAAGAGTAATCGCGAGAATTCTGGGGAGGAATAACAGGATGCCCACGCATATCGCGCCGGCGCACACTACGAGGACCGCGCCGGAAGCAATATCCTTGATGATCTTGATCCGGGGATCGGTTTCGGGATTGATCATGTCACAGAGGTATTCGACGACCGTGTTAAAGACTTCGGATACGAATACGGTGAGAATGACGAGCAGGAGAATGACCATTTCCAGAAGCGAACAGCGAAGCCATATCGCGAATACATATACCGCGAATCCGATCAGAAAAATGATCCGGGCGTTGCGTTCGGTGCGTACGACGATCAAGAGTCCACGCAGCGCGCTGAGGAGACTTTCCCGAATGGTGTGATGATGCCAGCTTTTCATGGATTATTCCCGGTAAGGAAGCCGGAAATCTCCTCCGGCGTGCGGACTTCCCCGATACATTCCCGCCACATTTTTTGTGTTTCCATACACAGATAGACCGGGGTAGTGCCGTCCTTTTCTCTGAGCCATTCTCTCATTTTTGCGTAGATTTGTCTACGGATGAATTCCGGATAACGCAACTTTCCGTCGCCGCCGAGAAGCAGTTCCCCGTAGAAGAGGGTGCTTTCGGGAAATCTCTGCTCCCATATTGATTTGATCTTCCGGTGGGCGCGCAGGGTGCCCAGGCTGATCCAGGCAAAGGGCGGCCGCAGGTATGAATACAGCTTCGATACCAGTGCCCGATACTCTGTTTCCCATCCCGGCATGTGGATCAGCGGGTCAAAGTGAAAGGCGATCCGATATCCGGCCTGCCGGACTTTTCGGGCAGCTTCGAGCCTCGCGTCGAGGGACGCCGTGCCGGGCTCTTCATGTGCGGTAATATCCGGCGGGTTCAACGACCAGGAGATGACGATGTTATCCGCCGGGGACATCCGGAGGATGTTGTCGATACAGGCACTTTTTGTTTTGAACTCAAAGTATACGTCCGGTTTGGCGCGGAAATACGGAATCAGCTGCAAAGAATACTCCGTGAGCGGGTCCAGCGCGAGAGAATCGCAAAATTCACCGGTTCCCAGCCGCAGCGGGCCGGGACGCGTGCGCAGAAAAGAATCAAATCGTTCGAAGAAATCGGACACGTTGGCCGGGAGAATGATCCCGGGAACATTTGCGTAATGCTGCAGAAAACAGTAAGAGCAGTCGTAGGGGCAGCCGAATCCGAGGTTGAGTATCCAGTATCCGCAGCGCACGTGGCTTTTGGTACAGGGACACGGTTTATGAAAATCCCAGGGCTCCCGGACGAGAAAGAGCAGGGGGGTTTTCACATTCAGGGGAGAAAATCGATGCGTGCGGGAATATTCCCGGAGAGATTTCAATGTGGTGAGCGGGGTGTCCGGATAGCGCTCCCGTACGCGCCGGGCGAGATCGCTTTTCCGCACCGAGGATTCCATGTATATCTGTGCCGGCCTGAATTCGGCAAATCGTCCAGATTCGGGTGCGGGCAGCGGCGGTAACGGGGATGAGTACACCTCAGACGGCGGGATGGAGATACGCGCGCTGGTTTCGGGGAATCTCCGGGCGATGAGCACCCGGCGCAGTGCCACAAAGGCGTCCCGCGGCGAATATCGGCGAAGATCGAGCTCTTTCTGCGCTTCCTCGAGAATTTCGTGCGGCGAAACGCGTTCGCGAACGGATATTTCGTGTGCAAGCCGTGCGACATCGCGCAGTTTATTTGATTCCAGACGCATCCCGAATCGCGATTCGACGTCATGTTGTATTGAAGCTTCATTTGTCATAATTCTTGCGGTGTGCTGTCTGCGTGCACGATAAATTGATTTATGCTATTATAGAATATCTGACAAATAAGTAAAGCAGTTGAAAAAAGCAAAAAAAGGAGAGGCCGTATGAATAAGTGGCAGGCGATCGGGTTTTTCAGCCCGGCGGTGATCTTTTTCCTTACCGGAATTATCTTTTTCGCGCTCGGCAGCGTCGCCGCGGATCCGGTACTTCGCCAGATCGGATCATTCTGGATGCCGCTGGGCTTGCTTTATCTGTTGCTCATGCTTTTTTTATATTCTCGGAAGAAAAAAGGCTCTGGATGAACCGTAAGACAGGCGAGGAGAAACTACCGGCGCCGCGAAGAGAGCGACTCGAACAGTTTGTTCTCCAGTTCTGCGGTCATTGCTTCATATTTGCCGGCCTCTTCGAATTTCCTTCGTTTACGGGCTCCCTGCGTAAAAATTGAAACTTTTTTCTTGAGCGCGTCAAAGGCAAGAAGCTTTTGAGTTTCGGTCAGGCGCGTTTTTCCCACGAACAGGTTGTGGAGCGCTTGAATACGGAACCTGTCCATTGCCGGGTAGCGGCGCGATTGCTGGTCCGGATGGCCGCCCTCTTTGATCGTGAGCGCTTCCGGGAGCAGATAGACAGGGAATTTCGCCGAAACTCTCAGCCAGAAATCGTAATCCTCACACGCCGGCAGATTTTCGTCGAATGTTCCCAGCAGCTGAAAAATACCTTTTTGCACTGCCGCAGTGGAGATACTGATACAGCACAGTTCCAGCGCCTGACGGAACACCCATCCCGAAGGTTTCTTATGGTAGCTTTTCTGCGGCAGGAGCGTCCCGTTGCGGTACCAGACTTCTTCGGTATGGAAAACACGGTACTCGGGAAAATTCTGGATATGTTCGTGCATAAGTTCAAGCTTATGCGTCCGGAACCGGTCGTCGGAATCGAGGAAGCAGACATACTCTCCCCGGGCATGGCGCAGGCCCAGGTTACGGGCTGCGGAAACGCCGCGATGGTCCTGTTGAAAGGCATTGATCTGGGGGTGGGGCAGATACTGAGCGATCAAATCGCGGCTGTCGTCGGTGGAGCCGTCGTCGACGATGATCAGTTCGTAATCGGTAAAGGTCTGTTCCAGTACCGATTCCATGGCGATCTTGAGAAAATCACTACGGTTGTAAGCGGGGATAATTACGCTGAAGAAGGGCGCTTCATTCATTCTGGTATGTTCCTCAATTGAAATCATATTATAAGTGAAAACCGATTCGAGCGCAAGGAGGATGGAGAGAAAAAACCAATATTGAGGTGGTATTTTTGAAATAAATTATGGTAAAATATGATGCATGTGTGATCTGCATCCACGGGGTGATCTGTTTCCGCCTGAAAAGAAGGACGCACAGGCACGCTCCCTCGCGCCCGCTTTCAGGGATGAGATGCCGCGAGCGCGCCGTTTAACACCCTGTCTGTGCCTGATAAAATCTCCTCGGGAAGCAGAAGGCCTGTGATGTCAATGGGGTGATATCTGTGGCGGCAATGAACAAAAAATGAGGGGAGGAAAGCATGCAGCATCAAAACTGGAAATGCCCCAAATGCGGCAATGAGCAATTCGAAACCGACCAGTTTCAGGCCACCGGAGGAATGTTCGCCAAGATCTTTGACGTGCAGAATAAGAAATTTTCCACGGTGACGTGTGACCGATGCCAGTACACCGAGATCTACCGCGCCGCAACTGGTTCGCTGGGGAACGTGTTTGATTTCTTTACCAGCTGAGTTCCATGCGGGTATTTTGCGCCGGATGAACGGAATTTTTCTTATTTCAAAGGATGGATGAATCGCGTGAGAGAACGTCGCTGAGGAATTTTCTTCTTGTGCTGGGAATCCTGCTGGCGGCATGGGCAGGGCTGTGGTATTTTCATTTTCGTTATGATCAATCAATGAGAGTGACTGCCACCGCGTTTAATTCCGTACCGGAACAGACCGACCGTCAGCCGAATACCGCGGCCTGGGGGAACCGGCTTAAACCCGGTGATAAGGCGATCGCCGTCTCCCGTGATCTTATCGACCGGGGCCTGAAAAACGGGACACCGGTCAGGATTGAGGGTCTGTTCGGGACGTATACCGTACGCGACAAAATGAACAAACGATATCGCCGCAGGATCGATATCTATATGGGCGCAGATAGGCAACGGGCCATGAAGTGGGGAAAACAAAAGGTGCGTATCCGCTGGCCGGGTGATGACCGATGAGCAGATGAAGAGAACCCGTGCACACCGGAAATTTTACCGCCACGGCCTGAGGTTCGAATGTCAAGGCGGGGGCAAGTGCTGTACCGCCGGCACGCAGGAAGGGTACGTATACCTGACGCTGGCTGACCGGCAGAATATCGCGCGCTATCTGGGAATTTCCCTGGCGGTATTTACCAGAAAATACTGCCGGCGGGAACAGGGGATGTGTTATTTACGCCGGCTGAAACCATGCTGCCAGTTTTTGGACAATAATCGATGCGCGATTTATCCGGTCCGGCCGATCCAGTGCGAGACCTGGCCGTTCTGGCCGGACAATCTTACCCCCGAGGCCTGGCGGCGCGCGAAGCGGTTTTGCCCGGGAATCGGGAAAGGACGGATCCATTCCCTTCAGGAGATAGAACGGTTAATGACACTGCAGGCGCGGCTGGAAACATAAAGGAGGCAAGATGCGCAGGCTGTTCTTTATCGGGATTATGATACTCGGATTATGCGGAGCACGCGGCCAGGCATTGGACTGGAAAATTACGGAATTCTGGATGAATGCCGATCAACTTTTATCTCCGGGAGACATGGTGTGCCGCAGTATTATCGATGCGTCCGCAGCGACGGTCGGGAGCGGCGGCGCACGCGAAGCCCGGATGGAACATCAGGTGATGTATATAGGATATGAGCCTGGCGATCCCGGGCAGGCGCGGTTTCTGCGTACCAGTACCTGGCGTAAGGACACCGCGAAATTTTACCAGCCGGGAACCAAGGACGTGCGTGAATGGACCCAGCCCTTTGACCGTCAGGGGATGACTGTGCTTGACTTTGCGTATTTTCCCGCGATCAAAGTCACCTTGACCGATCGTGAGACGGAGACCATCCGGGTTGCGGCCGACGTTGACCAGTGGAAGGCAGAATTGCCGCCGGTACGGGATTATTGACCCTCAGGGACCGCAAGAAGGCTCTTGTCTTCCGTACCCCCGGCGGAAAGATGATTACCTTTTTTCCCGCTATCCCGGAGTATCGCCGGGAAGGCCGCCGGCGAGAGGATTTTGATACGTAAGGGACCTGTCATAGAACCGGCGGAATTCCGGTACTATGAGATACAGCCGCAGTCCGGTTCTGCGGTTCAGCGCTCTCATGCGGACGGCCTGATCCGCCGCAAACGAATCATAGCGGTGTTTGGCGGCGTATATCTCCTTCATTTTTTGCGCCGCGGCGCGTTCCCTTATCTGCTCGATTCGTTCCCCCACCTGGAGGAAATTTCCCTGGATAGGATGGTACAGTTCCACGTCAATCTCTTTCACTCCTTTCGGAAGCAGGCGCAGGATTGTGTCCAAGGAGGAAAGAAAAGGGAAAAAAGGGCCGGCGTGCACCCGCAACGAAATCCCGAAACGGAGAATTTCGGCCAGTGTATCTATTCGATGGTGAAGGTGAGGAGACGCGCCTTCCAAGGCGCGAATATGATGATTACTGCTCAAATTGAAGGTGAAAAATATCCGGTTCTCCCGGTTCCTGCTCAGTAAAGGCAGGCAGGAACGAATCAAATGCGATTTCGTCAAAATCGTCACCGGAATTCCATATCGGTCTAGAATCTTCAGAATTTTTTCGGTCAGACGGAAACGGGCTTCCGCATACTGAAAACATTCGGTAGTTGAGCCCAGCAGTACCCGCCGCGGCCGCCGCATTCGGAGTTCCCGGGTCAATAGTTCCGGCGCATTTATTTTCGCTTCTACACAGGCACGCCTGCTACCCGCGCTATGCGCCTTTCGGGCGTAGCAGTAGACGCAGTCAAACTGACATCCGCGATAAGGATTGATTACCGCGTCGGCCAGACTGATTTGCGTAGGAGAAAGCACCCGTTGAGCCCGTATCTCTTTCCACTCGCAGAAGCTCATCGCGGAACCTTCCCGGGCTGGATCAAGTTGTTGATATATCTGGGGGTGAACGGAATTTTCTCGGCGGCGACCAGCGCGGCCAGCCGGTCGGCCCGGTGACGCGCCCTACGCGAAGGGAACCGCGGTGCGGCCCGCCGGAGGTCATAATCGAGATAGGGGTTGATCTGTGCGATTTTCGGAATGAGCCGTTTCTGCGCAATAAGGAACCGGCAGGTCTGTGCGAAATCCCGCGCGCGTTCGCCGGGAAATCCGGCGATCAGACTGATCTCAAAGTGAATACCAGCGGTGCGCAGGGTGCGGAAAAAGGAACGTGCGCCGCCGGCGGTAACGCCTTTTCTCATTTTCTGTAATACTGCATCAGAGCCGCTCTCCAGGCCGATAAACAGGTTGCTGCACCCGCTTTTTTTCAATAAACGGGCCAGGGCAACGGGAAATGAAGGCTGGATTTTCATCTGGGCTTCCCAGCGTATCGAAAGCCTGGTGTCGATAATCATCCGGCAGAATTCTTCGAGCCATTGGAAAGAATGATTGAACAGTGAATCGCAGAACACGAAATAGCGCCGCCGGTAACGCCGGTGTAACCGGATAATCTGTTCACCCACATAAGAGGGGCTGTGGATGCGATAGGAACGGAAGAGGAACCTTTCGGTGCAGAAGGCGCACTCTCCGGGACAGCCGCGCGAAGAGAGAAGAGGAAGCACAGGGGGGATCCGAGAGGGCGCCAGATAATCGAAGTCATAGTGCGGCAGGCGGTCAAGATCGGAAAGTTCATCGTGCACGATCCGCGCTCGATCGTCGCCCCGGATGATCCGGGCCGACGGCAACTCGCCTTCGCCGATGACCCACTGTGCCCGCAGTCCGGGAAACTTTCCGCTCAGGTAGAATCGTAAAGTCTGGGGTCCGCCGCAGAAAATTTTCACCTTTGGGTTTCGCCGAACGATACGATCGGCGATGTCCAGGACACAGGGAGTATTCCGCTGAGTGAGCGTAAACCCCACCGCGTCCGATTCCGCTGCGGTACATTCGACTTTTTCCATCAGCAGGGGAACCGCGTTGCGCAGACGGGCGAACAGCGACCGCTCAAACGCCGGATCGACTTTCAGCCATCGCGGCCGCGTCTCAGGCAGACGGCGGAACGCAATCTGGTTGAGATCGAGGATCCGCACTTCTGCCGTACAGGTATGTTCCAGATACGCTTTCAGCAGTACCGGTGCCAGCGGCGGCGGGGTGATCCAGGAGGGCGGGGCATAGATCAAGGTTACTATTTTCATGTTTTTTTATGAGAAGTTGCGTTACAATAAATATCCAGGACTGTATTGTACTATAACGGGGAACTTCACAAAAATCAAGATGCGCCCATTACTGTACATCCATATTCCGTTTTGCGACAGAGGCAAATGCGCTTATTGCGATTTCTACAGCGTGCCCTATGAACCCCGGCAGGCCGCGGCGCTCGTCGAAAGCTACGGGCGCGAACTCCGGATGACCACTTCTCATTTTCGCACGATTTATATCGGCGGAGGAACCCCCTCGGTCTTATCCCGATCAGCGTGGGCGACGCTGCTCAACGCCTGCCGCCGGCACGCCTCCGGCGCGGAAGAATGGACGGTCGAGATGAATCCTGAACACGTGACCGGGACGCTGGCGCATATGCTGAAAGAGTCCGGGGTGAACCGGATCAGTCTGGGAGTACAGTCATTCTGCCGGCAGAAATTACGGTGCCTCGGCCGCAGGCATTCTCCGTCGCAAGCCGCTGAGGCGGTGAATATCGTCCGGAAGGCAGGGATCCAAAATGTCAGCATTGATTTACTGTTCGGCGTATGGGAAGAATCCCTTAAAGAATGGAGGCGGGAACTTGCCGGTGCACTCACCCTTCCCCTGACCCATCTTTCTCTCTACGCGCTGACCTATGAAAGGGATACGCTCCTTGGCCGCCGCCTTTCACGGGGGGACATTACGCCCCTCGCGGACGATATCGTGGCAGAGCAGTATCTGGCAGCCGCTGATCTCCTGCGTTCCTGCGGGTTCGTACGCTATGAGATCTCCAATTTTGCCCGGCCTGGTCGTGAATGCCTTCATAATTTGGGATATTGGCAGGGATTTCCCTATCTTGGAATCGGTCCGTCGGCGGTTTCTTTTCTGAACGGAGTTCGTATGCGCCGAACTGCGGAGGTGTCCCGTTATCTCGCGCTGGACGGAGGCGCGGCGGCCGTATGCGAGCGGGAAAAACTTCCTCCCGCGTACCGGGCCCGCGAAGCCGCCGCAGTATTGATACGAACCAGTCAGGGGATCGATTTTGCGGCTTTCCGCCGCCGCTACGGATACGACCTTTTGAATACGACGCGGCCGGGCCTGCAGGAATTGGTAGGGGCCGGAATTCTGGAATGGACCGGCTCTCCGGCACGCCCCACCGGCGTACGGCTTACTTCCGAAGGCTTCCTGCGTGCCGATACCGCTTCCAGTGCCCTGCTTTCACACACCTGACTGAAAATATTCCGGATTCGTTGATTTCACGGGAGAAGTGTTCATTTAAAGGTAGATTTTTTACGCATAGATGATATAATCTATCGGATATTGGGGCGCGCCGGAGCAGGGGTTACTTTTCGGTTCAGATACGAATGAAACTACGCAAGAAACGGGTGCAGCACATACTGTCGCAGTTTGCCGGGAAACACTGTCTCGTCATCGGCGATCTGATTTTAGATCACTATCTGCTGGGCAACGTGGATCGCATCTCTCCGGAAGCTCCTGTTCCGGTAGTATGGGCCTCCGGAGAAGAATTTCTCTGCGGGGGCGCCGCCAACGTCGGACGTAACTTAACCGCATTGGGCGCGTCTTCCTCACTATGCGGAATTACCGGCAGGGATTATTACGGAAAACAGCTTTGGACAATTATCGAACAGGAGGGAATCGGGACGCGGTTGATCCGCAGAGAGAAGCTTCGCCCGACTACGCTCAAGACACGGGTAATTGCCCATCATCAACAAGTAGTAAGGGTGGACCGCGAAGCGACCGATCCGCTGCCTTCTCGGGTGAATCGCGCGCTGGTGAAAAAGGTGCGTGCGTGCCTCGATCTGTTTGATGCGGTCATTATCGAAGACTACGGAAAAGGGGTGGTGACTGCCGAATTGGTGCAGGAATTAGTTGCCCTGTGTCGCGAAAAGAATAAAATAATCACGGTCGATCCCAAACAGGATCATTTTGATTATTACCGTCACGTAACCGCGCTGACGCCGAATTTACACGAAGCGGCACAGGCGGTGCACATGCGGGGAAGTGAAGCCGGTGAAGTGGCGGCGATCGGCCGTGCGGTACTTGATGCCCTCCAGCCGAAGGCACTGCTGCTCACTCTCGGCGAGAAGGGGATGATGCTCTTCTCCCAAGACCGTATCACCCATATCCCTGCCTATCCGGTAGAAGTGTATGATGTCACGGGAGCGGGGGATACCGTAATCGCCGCGTTTACGCTCAGTTTAAGCGCGGGCGCGACATTTGAAGAAGCGGCGTCGATCGCGAATTTTGCCGCCGGCATAGTAGTAGGACGCAGAGGCGCGGCCGTAACCGATGCTGAAACCCTGCGAAGGAGGATTTATGAGCACATATAGCGTTATCGGGGTAATTCCGGCCCGCTACCGGTCAACCCGCCTTCCGTTTAAATTACTGCGGGAGGTGGCCGGCAAACCTTTGCTGCAGCATACCTGGGAGAACGCGTCCCAGGCGCGGATGCTGGATAAATTACTCATTGCCTGTGATGACGAACGGATCGAAGAAGCCGCCCGAGACTTCGGCGCGGAAGTAGTCCCGACGTCGGTACAGCACACCTCTGGTACCGATCGTATCGCCGAGGCGGTCCGCGATATCGACACTCAGATCATCATCAACATCCAGGCCGACGAACCTATGATCCAGCCGTTTGTGATTAACCGTCTCGCGACCGAAATGCGGGAGAACCGAGATCTCATGATGGCCACGGTCAAAAAAAAGATCGAGCGAAAAGAGGAAGTATACGATCCCGGGGTGGTCAAAGTCGTGTGCGGAAAAGACGACTTCGCCCTTTATTTCTCCCGTTACGCCGTTCCTTACGTCAGGGACGGACAGAAGCTGGCGCACTCGTTCTATAAACATGTCGGTATTTACGCCTACACCAAAGATTTTTTATTCACCTTCAAGAATCTGCCTCCTTCGCAACTGGAACAGGCGGAAAAGCTGGAACAGCTGCGAGCCCTCGAAGCCGGATTCAAGATCAGGGTAATAGAAACCAACTGTGACTGCCGGGGAGTCGATACGGAAGAAGATCTGGCCGCGGTCACCCGGCTGCTCGCGGAAAAAAAGGCGGAAGATGAACACTGACCGGTTTTTTGAAAAATTTTTATTCATCGCCGGCCCGTGCGTCATTGAGGATGAGGCGCAGGTGATGGAAACCGCCGAATTCCTGCAAAGGCTGTGCGCCCGCTATCCGGTGAACCTCGTGTTTAAGGCCAGTTTTGACAAGGCCAACCGGACCGCCCTGAATTCGTATCGGGGGCCGGGACTGAACGAGGGTATGCGAATCCTCAGCCAGGTGAAGGCCCGTTACGGGCTCGCGGTGCTCACCGACGTCCACTGCGTGACGCAGGTAGAAACTGTCGCCCGGACGGCGGATGTCCTGCAGATTCCCGCGTTCCTTTCCCGGCAGACGGACCTGCTCTGCGCGGCCGGCCGCACCGGGAAGCCGGTCAACGTCAAAAAGGGGCAGTTTCTCGCTCCGGCACACATGAAATATGTGGTGGAAAAAATTGAGTCGACCGGCAACGGAAATATTCTGCTTACCGAACGCGGCACCTGCTTTGGATACCAGAATCTGGTCGTGGATTTCCGATCGTTGTTTATTATGAAAAAATTAGGGTATCCGGTTATTTTCGACGCGACCCATTCGCTCCAGCGTCCTTCTGCCGCCGGAGGCATTTCCGGGGGGGACCGCGAATTTGCCGCAGGCTTGTGCCGCGCCGCGGCCGCCTGCGGGGTGGACGGTCTGTTCATGGAAGTGCACCACGCTCCCGAAAAAGCGCTTTCCGATTCCAGAACCTCTCTTTCCTTTGAGGGGGTTGAAGACGTGCTGAAAAGCGTGCTCGCGGTACGCGCCGCGGTATTGAACGAAAAGGGTTCCGAATGAAAGAGCCGCGCGAGAATGAAATCCTCCAATGGGCCCGGGAAGTGATTCAAATCGAAGCCGAAGGTATTTCCCGTCTGACCCAGAGTTTAAACGATGAGTTCCTGCGGGGAATCCGGCTTCTTCAGAACTGTCAAGGCCGGATCGTAGTAACCGGCATGGGAAAAGCGGGGATCATCGGACAGAAATTTTCCGCCACCCTTTCTTCCACGGGGAGCTCAAGTTTTTGGCTTCACGCCGCCGAAGCTGTTCACGGTGATCTGGGACGAATCAAGGAGGACGACATCGTGGTCGCGCTTTCTTACAGCGGAGAAACCGATGAGATCAAAAATCTTATCCCGTTCGTGAAAAAGATCGGAGCGAAAATCATCGCGGTTACCGGCAAGGAGAAATCCAGTCTGGCCAAATATTCTGACAGCGTGATCAGTGTCAAGGTCGCCAAGGAGGCCTGTCCGCTGAATTTGGCTCCTACGACATCCACCACCGCGATGCTGGCCATATGCGACGTGATTTCAGTCATTCTGCAGAAACTCGCCGGGTTTCAGGAAAAAGATTTCGCCCTTTTCCATCCCCGAGGGTCGCTGGGACGCCGGCTGTTGCTGAAGGTAAAGGATATTATGCGTACCGGTAAATATAACCCTGTAGTCGCCGAAGATACTCCGGTGAAGGACGTACTGGTTCAAATTACCTCATCTCACTCGGGGGCGGCGACCGTGACGGGAGAGGACGGTACGATTGCCGGCATTTTTACCGACGGTGATCTCCGCCGGAATTTAGAGCTTCATCCCGATTTACTGCGTCGGCCGGTAAAAGAAGTGATGACCGTGGGACCGACAGTGGTCCGCCAGACGGATCTCGCCTCGGAATGTTTAAAAATTCTTGAACAGAAAAAAATTGACGAGGTTCCCGTCGTTGACCGGGAAAACCGGCCGGTAGGCATGATCGACGTGCAGGATCTGATTGCCGCGGGGGTGATCTAAGCAATGAATAAAACGCATCATTCCGCCGATACTCTGTTTGCCCGGATTCGTCTCCTGGTTCTTGACGTTGACGGCGTCCTGACCCGGGGAGAGATTATTTATGATGACCGGGGGGGGGAATGGAAGATTTTCAACGTAAAGGACGGTTTGGGTATCGCCCTGCTTTCCAAGCTGGGGATCCCTACCATTTTTCTTTCCGCGCGGAATTCTCCGGTACTGCAAAAACGGGCCCAGGATATGAAAGTAGTGGAGGTCATCGGCGGGATTCTTCCCAAGGAAAGTCTGCTGGAGTCAATCGAAGAGAAATACCGCGTTCCCCGCGATCAGATCTGTTTTATCGGTGATGATCTCATTGATTTGAGAATGATTGAACGGGTCGGTGCCGGAGTGGCGGTTGCCGATTCTCCCGAAATGGTGAAGTCGGCCGCCCGGTACGTAACCGCACGCAAAGGAGGTGACGGCGCGGTCCGGGAAATCGTCGATTTGATCGTGCGGGCTCAGGGACTGGAAGAAAAACTTTTGGAATGGCTGAGAAATCCCAAATAAAGATTCGATTAAAGAATTGCCAAACACGAAACGATTTGATATAGTGTTATGCTTTTGAAACGTGTGACCGCGATACTTCTCATGTGCCTGGCGGCTCCCGGGATTTCGGAAGGACTTTCCCAGCAGAGAATCGAACAGTTTTACCTTTCGAATCTGAAGGAGGATGGTACGCGCGATTGGGAAATTACCGGGAACGAAGCCATGGTGTACGAAAAACACGTGGATATCGACCGGATGAACGCGAAATTCTTCGGAGACGGGGATACGGTCTCTGTGAAATCCAACAAAGCCAAGTTGATCAAAGAAAGCGCGAACGTGTTCCTCCGCGAAGACGTGGAGATCGAGAATCAACAGGGAATGAAAATGAACACGGAATCTCTCGACTGGATAAGGTCCGATAATAAGATTGAAACCGATGAATGGGTGCAGGTCCAGCGCGATGACATGCAGGTCCGGGGAAAGGGGCTTCGGGCCGATACCGCGCTGAAAAACATCGATTTCAACAAAGATATTGAACTCCAGATTCCCCAGGGCCAAAAATACATTTCGATCCGGTGTGAAGGACCGCTTGAAATCCAGTACCACCAAGGCACCGCGCTTTTCCGGAAAAACGTCGTCGTGACCGACCGCAAGAGCAAGCTTTTTTCCGACAGGGCCAAAGTACATTTCGATCCGGAAAGCAAAGAAATCCGAAGAATTGTGGCCGAGGGACACGTGAAAATCATTCGCGACGAGAACGTGACTTTCGCGGAGAAAGCCACGTATATGGGGAAAGAAGGCCGGGTCATTCTGGAAGGAACCCCGCGGCTTATCTACTTTCCGAATTCTGAAGAGACGGAATGAAACTGTTAGAGGTCAACAATCTCACCAAATCTTACGGGGGACGGCAGGTCGTCAAAGGAGTTTCGTTAAATGTGCAAAGAGGCGAGATCGTGGGCCTGCTGGGCCCCAACGGCGCCGGAAAAACCACGACGTTTTACATGATCGTGGGCGTGATCGCGCCTGATTCCGGGGAAATCCGGTTCGATAATTTGGACATCACCAAGCTGCCCGTTCACGTCCGTGCCAAATACGGAATCGGCTATCTTTCACAGGAGCCCTCGGTCTTCCGCAAATTAACGGTAGAGGAGAATATCCTTGCTATACTGGAAACACTTCCTCTTTCGCGAAGAGAACGGCACGCGAGACTGGAACATCTGCTCAACGAATTGAATATCGCGCATTTGCGGAAAAATAAAGCGTACACGCTGAGCGGCGGCGAAACCCGACGCTTGGAAATTACCCGCGCCTTGGTCACCAACCCTTCGTTCTTACTTTTGGATGAGCCTTTTTCCGGTATCGATCCGATTGTCGTCGGTGAAGCAAAGCAGATCATTATGGAATTAAAGCGCAAGGGAATGGGGATTCTTTTAACCGATCATAATGTGAGAGAGGCACTCTCGATCACTGACCGCGCGTTTCTTATTGCCGAGGGGAAAATACTTATCCATGGAACGTCGCATGATCTGATCGGTGATACCAAAGCACGTGAAGTATATCTGGGAAAAGATTTTCGAATGTAACGTAAATAGGAGAGGGGACTGAGAATGAAAGTAGAAGTGAAAAAACTTGATCAGCTGAAACGGGAGCTCCAGGTAGAGGTGAGCGGAGACGAATATCAGACGTATAAGAAAAACACCTATCTGGAATCGGGGAAAAAATTAAAAGTTCCGGGATTCCGTCCGGGCAACGTGCCCTACGAAATGCTCGTGAAACACCACGACAAAGCACTCAGCCAGGAATTCATGAAACAGGCTCTTCCCCTGTATTACCAAAAAGCGCTTCAGGAGCAGAATATCTCGCCGGCCGGGTATCCGCAAATCCACGATGTGGATATGAACGATCGCGCCTTTTCTTTCCGGGCCGAAGTGGAAATTCAACCCGAGATATCGGTAAGCGAAAATGAGTATCGCGGGATCAAGATCAAAGAAAAAGTCGAGCCGGTGGAACCGGTGGAGATAGAGAAAGTGATTTCAAACATTAAGGAAGGAATAAAGAAGGTGGCGAAAAAGGAACTTTCGGACGAAGAGATCGCGCATTGGGTCGGATATCCCGATAGGGATACGTTGCGTGAAGCGATCAAAGGAGAAATTTTCATCGAGAAACTTCGCTCCCGCCGGCAAAAAATCGATTCCCGGATCAGCCAGCATCTTTTAAAGCAGGTGAACGTGCAGGCGCCGCGTACCGAAGTGGAAAACATGCATAAGGAATTCGTCCGGCGCGAAATGCAGAATCTGCAGGCACGGGGAGTTCCTCAGCAGGACATCGAAAAATACAAAAAGGAAATCGAGGAGAAGACCAAAACGCTGGCGGAAGATCAGGTGAAACTGTCGTATATCATCAGGGCCATCGCGCAGAAAGAGCACATAGAAGGGAAAGGACTCGGCGAGGCGGTTCTGGGAACGATTCTGTATTACGCCAAGTACTAATTCATTCAGTACCAGTACAAAGGAGGAAGAATGAAAAATCAGATGTACGTGCCGATGGTGATAGAGCAGACGGGAAGAGTGGAACGCGCTTACGACATATATTCCCGCCTGCTGAAAGACAGAATTGTATTCATCGGAACTCCTGTGGACGATAATATCGCGAACGTAGTCGTCGCCCAGATGCTTTTCCTTCAGATGGAAGACGCGCACAAAGATATTAACTTGTACATCAATACTCCCGGGGGCGCGATTACCGCCGGAATGGCGATTTACGATACGATGCAGTTCGTGAAATGCGACGTGGCCACCTATTGCGTGGGACAAGCGGCTTCGCTGGGAGCACTCTTGTTATGCTCGGGAACAAAAGGGAAGCGATACGCGCTTCCCAATTCCCGGATAATGATTCATCAGCCGCTCGGGGGAGCTCAGGGAAGCGCCGAGGATATTTCCCGGCAGGCGAACGAAATCCTCCGGATGCGCGAGGCCGTGAACAACATTTTGACAGCCCATACCGGCCAGTCACTGGAGAAAGTTGAAAAAGATACCGACAGAGATTTCTTTATGACCGCCGATGATGCGAAAAAATACGGATTGGTCGATGAAGTGATTGTTCCTTCGAAAAAGTAGCCCCTGCACAGAAGGGAAAGGAGAACGAATGAAACGGAAATATTTAATGACTCCGGGACCGTCTCCGGTGCCGGCATTCGTACGCGAGTCATTGTCGCGTGAAATTATGCATCATCGTACCGATGAATTTCGCGAAATCCTTCAACACGCTCATGAAGGACTTAAATACGTTTTCTGCACTAAAAATCCGGTGTTGATTTTTTCTTCTTCGGGCACGGGAGCTATGGAAGCAACGGTGTCCAGCCTTTTTTCTCCCGGAGATAAAGTGATCTCTATCGCCGGCGGGAAATTCGGACAGCGCTGGACGGAGCTCGCCAAAGCCTATCAGCTTGACGTAGTGGAAATGACGATAGACTGGGGCAATGCTCCCGATCCGGAACGGCTGAAATCTCTGCTCGAACAGCATGCTGCGGTGAAAGGAGTGCTGACGACTCTGTGCGAAACGTCAACCGGTACCGTGTACGACGTAGAAGCGTTGGCGAAAACCGCCCGTAAAGCAGGCGCGCTCATCGTGGTTGACGCGGTCAGCGGACTTGGACAGGATAAACTTCCCACTGATGAATGGGGGGTAGACGCGGTCGTATCCGGATCGCAAAAGGGACTGATGCTGCCGCCGGGTCTGGCATTCGTGAGCGTGAACGCGAACGCGCAAACCGCGATGAAAAACGCGCAGTGTTCCAGATACTATTTAAACCTGCAAAAGGCCCTGGCGAGCTACGCGAAATCCGACACCCCGTTTACTCCGGCGGTCTCCCTGGTAGTCGGGCTGAAAGAAGCACTCAGGACAATGCAGGAGGAACGAATGGAAAGCCGGTGGGTACGGTTCGAAACAATGGCAGCCGCGACCCGGAAAGCGGCGCAGGCGCTCGGCCTGAAACTGTTTTCCTCCCGCCCGTCGGCGTCACTGACGGCGATACGCGCGCCTGAGGGGATCAAATCCACCGATATCGTGCGCACACTTCGGAAAAATTACGGTATAAGCATCGCCGCGGGTCAGGGCGACGTAAAGGAAAAAATTTTCCGTATCGCCCATATGGGGTGGATCAACGAGCAGGATTTGATGATGACATTTTCTCTGCTGGAGAAAGTACTTCGTTCACTCGGTCATACGTTTGAGAACGGGGTATCGCTGGCGTGTCTGCAGGAGGTTTTATATGGCAAGTAGAGTTCTTGTTTCGGATAAACTGGCGTCTGAAGGTCTCCGTATCCTGCAGGATTCCGGTTTTGAAGTCGACACAAAATACGACCTGAGCCCCGAACAGCTGCGGGAAGAAATCCGGCACTACCAGGCGTTGGTAATCCGCAGCGGCACCAAGGTCACGGCCGAAGTTATTTCCCGGGCCGACTCCCTCAAGGTGATCGGACGCGCCGGTGTCGGCGTAGACAACGTTGATATTGAAGCCGCGAGCAAAAAGGGCATTATTGTGATGAACGCGCCCGGCGGCAATACGATTTCGACCTGTGAGCACGCCTGCGCACTCATGCTTGCGGTCGCCCGGAATATCCCTCCGGCGGCGGCGTCTATGAAATCCGGGAAGTGGGACCGTTCAAAATTTAAAGGAAAAGAACTGAACGCAAAAATTCTGGGAATTATTGGTTTCGGACGCATCGGAAAAGAAGTCGCAAAACGCGCGCTCGCGTTCGGAATGAAAGTGCTCGTGCATGATCCGTTCGTCTCTCAAGAGGTCGCGGCTCGGATCGGGGTGGAATTAGCGCAGGTAGATGACATACTTTGCGCCGCTGATTTTATCACTATGCATACTCCGCTGACCGAAAAAACAAAAGGGATGATCGGGGCCGCGGAAATTTCAAAGATGAAATCGTCGGCGTATCTCATTAACTGCGCCCGCGGCGGGATTATCGATGAAACGGCATTGTATCAGGCGTGTAAGGAAGGAAAAATTGCCGGAGCGGCGCTGGATGTGTTTGAGAAGGAACCTCCCCTGGAATCGCCTCTCCGGGAATTGGAGAATGTCTTGATGACCCCTCACCTGGGCGCGTCCACCGCGGAAGCGCAGGTCCAGGTCGCGATTGAATGCGCCCAATGCGTCAAAGACGCGCTGCAAGGAAACGCGATCCGCAACGCGGTAAATTACGTGCAGCTTGATCCGGAAACGTACCGCATGATCGAACCGTACTTCCGCTTATCGGAAACCATGGGGAAATTCCTTTCCCAAATAGTCAGCGGAGGCATTTCCAAGGTCCATTTGTCCTATTTAGGAGAGATTTCGTCGTTTAACGTGGACGTGTTGAGTTCTTCCTTTATGAAAGGCTTCCTTTCCGGGCAGGTCGAGGAAAACACGAATTATATTAATGCGCTCGCAGTGGCAAAGGAACGGGGCATCAAGATTGAACAGAGTAAAATACGAGAAGAACAGGAGTACGTCAATTCTATCCGGGTAAAAGTAATGACCGACAGCGAGGAACGCACTCTGGAAGGTACTCTGTTCGCGAATAAGGAGGCACGGTTCGTCAGGCTTGACGATTTTCTGATCGAAGTTGCGCCGTCACCGCATATGCTGGTGATCCATAACTGGGATAAACCCGGAGTGATCGGATTTTTGGGCACTTTGCTGGGTGATCACGGTGCCAATATTGCCGGAATGACGCTCGGCCGCCGGGCGCCCCAGGACATCGCGCTGACGATCCTGAATCTGGATAATTCGCTGACGGATGAAGTGATCCGCAAGATATCCGCCCATAAAGAGATCGCCGAACTGAAACATATTACCCTGTAAAAGGAGCACGGAATGAAGAAATGGTATGTCGTCCTGGGATTGATTCTGTGGTGCGCATGCGGAACACGAAACGGCTATTCGGAAAAAATCACGGTCGTATTCACCGGGAATACCTTCGCGACCCTCTATCCCTGCAAGAGTTGTTCGGCCGAAGTCGGAGGGGGAATCGCCCGCCGCGCCACTCGACTGAAAGAACTTCGCGAAGAATTTCCTGATCTGCTCCTGATCGAAAGCGGGAATTTCACCGCGGGCGGGGATCTTGACCGCGACAGTCTCAATCCCCAAATGGATAAAGCGCGCACGCTGTATTACGCGAAAGCGCTGGAACTGATGGAGTATGACGCGGTCGGAGTAGGCACGGCGGAGTTTCACTACGGACCTGATTTCCTCCGTACGATCGGTGAACGGTTCTCATATACGCTCCTATCGGCCAATGTCCGTGTTCCGGGAGTCCGCTCTTACGTGGTGCGCAGCGCCGGCGGGATCAAAGTTGCGATTCTGGGCATCACTCCGCGTGCGCATATCTACCAGGAACCTGAACAAATCGTGGAGGAGATCATTCCCGCCTTAAAAAATGCCGTGCGCGAGGCCCGCCAAGAAGCAGAGTTCCTTATTCTGATCTCTCCCTTTGGAGATCAGAAAAATACCGAGATCCTCGAGAGTTTTCCGGAGATACCGTTGATCATTTCATCCGGGAGAGCAATGAGAACCGGCATCAAAAAGAAAGTCGGCGAATCACTGATTCTGCGTCCCGCCTTTGAGGGGAAAGAACTTCGTTACGTGCATATGGAAGTGCGCGGTAACCGTATTCTTGATTTTACCGCCGGACGCGTGAAATTACCGCTGTCGGTAGAAAAAGATCCCCGCGTCAGCGCCGCAGTGCCGTCCTGCTTTCATACCGTAGACTGTCCGCCCAGAAAAGGGCTCGTTCCCAAGTGCGAACACCCCGGAGGAAAATCTGCCCGGTGCGTATATCAGGAAGCGGAAAAATATCAGGTCACGGTCGTGAAGCCGGAAAAATTTCCGTTTTGTTCGGTGAAGATGCCGAAAAAATTCCTGGGAGAGATGCTCCCGGGAGCGTTTTTTGTTGACTATACCGGAAAGTCTCCCGCCGGCCGGAAGTTGATCCGCCGGCACGAACTCAGCAGCCTTCCGGCCTTTCTTCTGCCGGAGAAGTTTCGCTCCGATCCGGTCTTCCCGCGCGCGGCGCAGATGTTCGAACAGTCTCATGACGCGTGGAAACTCAAAAAAGAATTTTCCGGAGTGTGTCTGCTGCTCAACCGAGAACCGCTTCCCAAACGAATCGATTTCTTTTTGCACATGTACGACCCCCAGGCGGCTGAAGTATTGAAGGAGCTTGATGCCTTCCGTCAGCGCCATCCGGTCACGTTGAAGGTGCACTTTATCCTTCCCGTCCGTGAATTTCCCTACGCCCGTCAGGAAGCCGGGATCGCCCGCGCGGTGCAGGAAAAGTCACCCGACAAGTTCATCCCGTACCTTCTGGCCCGGATGAATAATATTGATTCCCTGTACTGGACTGATGCCTTGAGAGAGATCGGGGCTGATCCCTCCCAGATAGGCACCGCGGCGAAAACCGAGGAGATCACGCGAAAAATCGCGCGCGAGAGAAATTTCGCCAAAGAAATAGGAGTCACGGAAGGAAACGTGATTCTGCTCGAAAACAATAAATTATTCAAGACATTTCAAATCCGGGAGGATCAACTCCGGGAGATTCTGTTCTCCGAACCGCGGCGCTGATCCGCGGAAAAAATCGACTTTCACACGAAGTAAACAAAGGATAAGTATGCGTAAACGGAATCTTGCTGTCATCGGACTGCAGTGGGGAGATGAAGGAAAGGGAAAGATCATCGATTCCCTTTCCCGGGATGTGGACGTAATCGCGCGGTTTCAGGGGGGGAATAACGCCGGCCATACGGTGGTGGTACGGGGAGAAAAATTCGTCTTCCACCTCATTCCCTCGGGAATACTGAGGCCGGGAAAAACATGCCTGCTCGGGAACGGAGTAGTGGTGGACCCGCGGGTATTAATCAGTGAAATTGAATCTCTGCAAAAAGCCGGGATCAGCGTTGGTCCCGAAAATTTGAAGATCTCTCCTTTTTGTCATCTTATTCTTCCCTATCACCGCCTCATGGATACGCTGAGAGAAGGCGATCGCGATAAAAAGATCGGCACGACGAAACGCGGTATCGGTCCCTGCTACGTCGATAAAGTGAACCGCTGCGGTATCAGGATGCGCGATTTGATCTGTCCGGAAAGGTTCTCACAGGTGCTGGCCGAGAACCTCAGGCAAAAGAATCCGATTTTTGAAAAAGTATACGGTCATGAAGGATATGAACTTGACGCGCTCTCCCGCGAATATCTCGAATACGGAAGGACACTCGAACCTTTTATATGCGATTTCACGGAATACTTTTTTCCCCGAAGGGAAAAACTGTGCGTGTTATTCGAGGGCGCACAGGGGACTTTTCTGGACGTGGACTACGGCACCTATCCTTTTGTGACCTCTTCGTCGGTCATCGCCGCCAATGCCCGGCTGGGATCGGGGCTGCCCTTCGTCAGACTTGACGCGGTACTCGGCGTGGCGAAAGCATACACCACCCGCGTTGGAGAGGGGCCGTTTCCCACCGAACTGAGCGGAAAATTTCTGGACTTTTTCCGCCAAAGGGGAGTGGAGTTTGGCGCTACCACCGGACGTCCCCGCAGATGCGGATGGCTGGACCTGGTATTATTGAAACGGGCGGTGCAGATCAATCACGTAACGGAACTTGTGCTGACAAAACTTGATGTGCTTGACGGTCTGGAGAAAATACAGGTGTGCACGGGGTATAGGCGCGAGGGGAAAAAGCTTCACTCTTTCCCCGATGAACTGCGCGGCGTACTGCCGCAGTATACGGAAATGCCGGGCTGGCCGGGCGGAGTCAGCGGCGCGCGCAGTTTCCGCGATCTGCCCGCGCAGGCCCGGGACTATATCCGTATGATCGAAGAGTATCTGGAGATCAAAGTGAGATATGTTTCCGTGGGAGAAAAAAGAGAAGCGATTCTGTCCCAAGAATAACCGGAAGGAGGAGTGATGGAAGCTATCGTACTCGTTTTTTTGGGTTCGTTTCTGGCACTGGGATTTTGCGGGATTCTGATCCGCTGGATATTCCGGCAGCCGGAAGGAACGGATGAAATGAAGAAAATCGCCCGTTACATTGCCGAAGGGGCGCAGGGATACTTGTACCAGCAGTACAAAGTGGTGGGGATTTTCTTTTTGGTCGTTTTTGCCATTCTGCAGATCATGGCTTTTCGGGGACTGTTAGTGCAGTTTGTTCCTTACGCTTTCCTCACCGGGGGATTGTTCTCCGGATTTTGCGGATGGCTGGGGATGTACGTATCCACCCGGTCCAATGCCCGTACTACCCAGGGCGCGCGGCAGAGTCTGAACAAAGGACTGCGCATCGCCTTCAGTGCCGGTACTGTCATGGGACTGATGGTGGTCGGTCTCGGCCTGCTGGAAATGGCCACGTGGTTTGTCGTGCTGAAATGGTACTATGCGACACATCCTCTCCCCTACGGGAACGATGTGCTGACCGCAATCACCTCGACCATGCTGACCTTCGGCATGGGCGCCTCCAGTTACGCGCTCTTCGCCCGTCTTGGCGGAGGTATTTATACCAAAGCGGCCGATGTCGGTGCCGATCTGGTAGGAAAAGTCGAAGCGGGCATCCCTGAGGATGATCCGAGGAACCCCGCGGTGATCGCGGATCAGGTCGGAGACAACGTGGGTGACGTGGCCGGAATGGGAGCGGATCTGTATGAATCCTATGTCGATTCCATCGTGGCGACGATGGCGTTGGCCGTCGCGGCCGGTCTGGGACTCAAAGGAGTGATCACCCCTATGCTGATGGCCGTATGCGGAGTGGTCGCTTCCCTGATCGGTTTCTTTTTCGTGCGGACCAAGGAACAGGCCACCCAAAAGGAACTTCTGAAAGCGCTGAGGAAAGGCGTGTGGACCGCATCCGTCCTGGTGGTGGTGTTTTCGTTTTTAATCGTCCGATTCGTACTCGGTCTTGAATATCTTGGGGTACTGGGATCAGTGGTGATCGGTCTGGTCGCAGGCGTACTGATCGGCTATTTTACCGAATATTTTACTTCGGCCGGCTATAAACCGACCCGTACGCTTGCCGCCGCTTCCAAAACCGGACCGGCAACACTTATCATTGAAGGGATTTCTCTGGGAATGTTGTCTCCGCTGGGAGCGGTTCTCACCGTTGGCGTCGCGATCCTGGGAAGCTTTGCCGTCAGCGGAGGGTTTCATAATTTTGGAATGGGGCTTTACGGAGTAGGCATTTCAGCGGTAGGCATGTTGTCGACTCTTGGAATCACTCTGGCGACCGACGCCTACGGACCGGTGGCCGATAACGCCGGCGGTGTCGCGGAAATGGCGAATCTTCCTCCGGAAGTGAGAAACCGCACCGACCAGCTCGATTCGCTGGGGAATACTACCGCGGCAACGGGAAAAGGATTTGCGATCGGATCGGCGGCGCTGACCGCGTTAGCACTCGTGGTTGCGTACAAAGATCACATTGTCCACGAAGCGCAGCGGCTGAATATCGCGGTGGATGTGAACTTTACCCTGCTCGATCCCAACGTGGTCATCGGGATTTTCATCGGCGCGATGATGCCTTTTGTGTTCTGCTCGCTAAGTTTGAGCGCGGTCGGACGTGCCGCCGGCGCGATCATCGAAGAAGTGAGACGGCAATTCAAAACTATCACCGGATTGTTGGAAGGAAAAGCTACCGCCGATTATTCTTCCTGCGTCCGGCTGACCACAAAGTCAGCGCAAAAAGAGATGTTTCTGCCTTCGTTGCTCGCGATCACCACGCCTATTCTCATCGGACTCCTGCTCGGAGTACGCGGAGGAGTCGGTCTGCTGATCGGTGCGCTCTCCGCCGGGTTTGTCCTGGCGGTGTTCATGGCCAACGCCGGAGGGGCATGGGACAATGCCAAGAAATACATCGAAGAAGGGAACTTCGGCGGAAAGGGATCGGAAAACCACAAGGCAGCGGTGACCGGGGACACGGTCGGGGATCCGTTCAAGGATACCGCAGGTCCATCCCTCAATATCCTGCTGAAATTAATGTCAATGGTTTCGATCGTGTTCAGCGGATTAGTCATCAGCTACAGTTTATTTAAGTAATCACTCAATGAAGACGAGGCCCCGCCGCGAGGCGGGGCCTTTTCTTTTTTCCCGCCTCTGATATAATACTCCGTGCACGTGATGGACCAATTAAAAGAATATCTGGCCGTCAAAGAAGAAGAGTGGGAGGGATTATGCGTTCGCTGCGGAGGCTGCTGCGGAGCGTATGACGACCCCTGCGTGCATTTGCGCCAGGATGGCGGCGGACAATACTTTTGCGACATCTACGAACGGCGCTTCGGGATACGTACGACCCGCAGCGGAGAGAAGTTTCGCTGCGTGCCCGTGCGCGAGATTCTTCATATTCATTGGAAGAATGATTACCGATGTCCCTACAAACGAATGCAGAAAAATCAGTGGTGCCGTTAACGGAGATTTTACGGAGGATGACCGGGCAGATTCGAAAGTTTTCACCGGCATTTTCCACGACTCCGGCTGTGCATGGAAATCCTTACCGGGTCCTGATTTCCTGTTTGATAAGTCTGCGCACCAAGGATACGGTGACCGCGGGTGCGGCCGGCCGGGTATTTGAAACCGCGGATACTCCCGAAAGAATGCGGGACATGGATCGGATCACGCTGGAACGGCTGCTGTATCCGGCAGGGTTTTACCGGAATAAAACCCGGATCCTGCGCGCGGTGAGCAAAGAACTGTGCACGCGCTTTGACGGAGTAGTGCCCTCGCAGATGGAAGAGTTGTTATCGTTGCCCGGCGTGGGCCGCAAGACGGCAAATCTGGTGCGGGCGGAAGGATTCGATATTCCTGCCGTGTGCGTGGATACGCACGTGCACAGAATCTGCAATCGTCTGGGCGCGGTATCCACCCGAAAACCGGAAGAAACCGAATCTGCGCTCCGAAAGCTCCTTCCCCGCCGCAGATGGAGTGACGTCAACCGGATTTGCGTACCCTTCGGGCAACACGTGTGTGTGCCCCTATCACCTTTTTGCGGCGGATGCAGGGTACGCCAATGGTGCCAACAAAGAGGAGTGAATCGATGGCGGCAAATGCAGTAATCAATGACCGGAGGATCCGCGGGATAAATTTGGGCGGCTGGCTGCTGATGGAGGGGTATATTCTCGGCGGAAGAAATATTCCCGAACACGTATTGAAAAACCGATTTCGTTCTCTGTACGGAGAAAAGGCGTTAGCGGACTTCGAATCGTCGTTTCGCGATAATTTCATCAATGAAACCGACTTTCGTAATATTGCCGCGAGCGGAGCCCACTGTGTGCGCGTCCCTTTTCATTTCCGGATGATCGAACAACGCCCCTTTATCTATGATCGTTCCGGTTTTACGTGGCTGGACCGGGTATTTACCTGGGCGAAAAAATACCGGCTCAAGGTCATTTTGGACCTGCATGCGGCGCCCGGTGCGCAAAACAAGGATTGGCACGCCGACAGTAACGGCCGGGCCGGATTATGGAATGATCGCACCCTGCGTGAGCGCACCGCGGAACTCTGGGGCGTGCTTGCCGAGAGGTACGGTTCGCACCCGGCACTGCAGGGATACGATATCCTGAATGAACCGGTGGGCGGACGCGGCACGCAAAAGAAGATATTAAGTCTCTACCGGCGTTGTATCCGTAAGATTCGCGAGAGTGATCCGCGAAATATGATCTTTGTGGAAGGCGACCTTTGGGCAACACAGATCGATTTTCTCGAACCGCTGATCGAAGAAAACATCCACGCCAGTATCCATACCTATGCGCCTCTTGAATATACATTTCATTTCAGACCGCTCCTGAGATATCCCGGAAGGATTCAGGGAAAGCAGTGGCAGAAACGCGTACTCAAATCGTACCTGAAACCGTATAAAAAATTTTCCGAGAAAATGAACTGCCGAATTTTTGTGGGAGAATTCGGCATTCACTGGCGGGGAGGATGCTGGGGAGAAAAAGAATGGCTGAGAGATATCCTTGAAATATTCGAGGAATATTGCTTCGATTATACCTACTGGACGTATAAGTCGGTCAAAAACGCGGTCTTCCCCGACGGGCTGTGGTATTTTCTGCCAAATGCTCCCTGGGTACGCAGGGAAGGCCCGGTACGGGGATGGGAAAACTACTGTCACCGTCTTCCCTCGGGTACTGCCGGAACCTGGCGCAGGGAGAAGCGCAAGATCATTGATTTCTGGCGAACCGGATCATACACCAGAAACCGTGAGCTTATACGGATTCTCAAGGAGTATTTCAAACGATGATCGTTCCCGCATTACTTACCTCCGATCCGGCTGAACTCAAGCGCATGAGCGAAACCTGCGCCCGTTTTACCGATTACGTGCAGGTGGATATCATGGACGGTCACTTCGTCCCGTCGACAAGCGTGACCGAGCAGCAGCTTTCGGCCATGGTCCTGCCCACAGCGCATGAAACACATTTAATGGTGCGTGACCCGTTGAAGTGGATTGACGCCTGTATCCGGGCGGGCGCGAAAAAAATTATTTTTCACGCAGAAATTCAAGGCGATTTGGCGTCTGTCGCCGGGGAGATCGCCCGCCGCGGAGCTGAGCCGGGAATCGCGCTTAATCCCGATACCTCCGCTGACCGCATTGTCTGCTGCCGGGAGGCGATCACTACCGTGCTTTGTATGGCCGTGCATCCCGGCTTCTACGGAGCTCCGTTCATTCCGGAAGTATTGAATAAAATCCGCGCCGCGAAAAAAATGTTCCCTTATCTTCAGATCGGCATTGACGGAGGGGTCAAAAAGCAAAATATCCGCGCGGTCGCGGCATCGGGAGCCGATTTTATCTGTGTCGGAAGCGCAATATTGAAACAAGACGATCCCGCGGCCGCGTATCAATCATTATCCGCATTGATCAATGAATAAATACCTGCAGATACTGCTCACTCTCGGACTTATTTCTATCCCGCTCGGATTCTACGCGGTTGAGCACGGCCATCGAACCTCCGGACAGAAAATCGAAGTGGCCGTGGTTTCCCGCGGCGTAGAAGCGCGGTCATCTTCCTCGCGGCCGCAGGTCGCACTGATCTTCGACGATCTCGGCGGCAGTCTGAGAGAAATCAAAGACATTTATTCTCTCGACGTACCGGTCACTGTCGCGGTGATCCCGGGACTTAAATTCTCCAAGAACGTCGCCCATATCGCAAAGCGCTGCGGGTTTTCAGTGCTGATCCATCTCCCGCTGGCGCCGAAACGCGACCAGGACTACGCCCATGCCGATTACCAGTTCATCGGCGCTCACCTGAGCCGGACTGAACGGGAATCACTGCTTCGGTACTATCTCGGTTCGATCTCGATCGCCATGGGTGCGAATAATCACATGGGATCGGCTGCCACTGAGGATTCGGAAGTAATGGAACAGGTAATACGGGCACTGGAACGCAAGGATATGATATTCGTCGACAGCAGGACTTCTCTGAAATCCGTCGCCTGTGAAGTCGCACAACGGGAACAGGTACCCTGTTACGTGAACAATGGTTTTGTGGACAGTGTCCACGGAGAAAAGATAATCGAAAAAAAATTTGAGAAATTGATGTCGCGCGCCCGGGAAAAAAGAAAGATCATTATCATCGCCCACCCCAAGAAAGACACCATGCGGGTGTTGAAAAAAATGATTCCCCGTTACTCATCGGTCGATTTTATCACCCTGGAGGAATATGCCGCACAACGGTAAAGAGAAAAAGAACAGCCCGACGGTAGTGCTCCACGTGTGTTGCGGCGTGTGTCTTTTTAGCCCGGTTCAGCGGCTCAGGGAACAAAAATATCATGTGACCGGACTGTTCTGCAATCCGAACATTCATCCCTTGCAGGAGTACGAACGCAGATATGCCGCCGCTTCCCTGATGGCCGAAAAAATTTCGCTCCCTCTGATAAAAACCCGCGAGGACCGGCGGACCTGGCGCTCCCTCTGCGAACCGTACGCGAACGACCCCGAAGGAGGAACCCGGTGCGGGATGTGCTACCACGTGCGGCTGAGAGCCGCGTACGCACACATGCTTACCGGCGGGTATGATTTTTTTACCACGACATTGACGGTGAGTCCGCACAAAGGCAGTGAAAGGGTATTTGAAGCCGGACAACGCATCGGAGGCGAACGTTTTCTGAAAATCGATTTCAAGAAACAGAATGGATTTAAAAAGACGATGGATGCCGCACGGGAATACGCGTTGTACCGTCAGAACTATTGCGGCTGCGAATACAGTAAAACCGCATGAATACCGCGCAACGATACTATTCGTTCAATACATACTTAAAAAAGCGTTTCGGAGAGCGGGTGCATCGATTGAGCGTGAATCCGGGATTCGGATGTCCGAATTGCGACGGTACGCTCAGTCATACCGGATGCGTGTTTTGTAATAACGCCGCGTTCACCTGGGAGCAGGGGGGAAACCCCGTATCTCTGGACGAACAGATTTCTCTGAGCGCACAGCGCGTGCGGCGCAGATTTCACGCGAATAAATTTATCCTTTATTTTCAGGCGCATACCGGAACCTACGCTCCTCCCGATCGACTCAAAGAAGTATATTCGGTAATTGACCGCCATCCCGATATCGTCGGGTTATGCGTGTCTACACGGCCGGATTGCGCGGGCGAGGAAACGCTGGAAGTGCTGGCTTCGTTTCTGCCCCGCTATGAAGTATTCGTGGAATACGGACTCCAGTCGATGCACGACGAAACGCTTAGACGGATTCACCGTAATCATACCTGCGCCGATTTTGTCCGGGCCGTCCGTCGAAGTGCCGAAATGGGACTTCACGCCGGAGCACACGTGATTTTAGGCCTGCCGGGCGAAACATCCCGGGAAATGTGCGAAACCGCGCGCCTGCTGTCGGAACTTCCCCTCTGGGGAGTGAAATTTCACGCCCTGCACGTGGTCCGCGGCACCGAATTGGAAAGAGAGTGGGAAAAGAATGAGGTTTCCTTGCTTACCGAAGATGAATATATCGACCATCTGATCCGTTGTCTGGAGTATCTTCCGGAGGAGACAGTCATCCTCCGGTTGATTTCCGATGCGAAAAAGCCTTACCTGCGGGCTCCGGCATGGCTGAACCAAAAACCCCGTGTATTGCGCAAATTCAGGTCTGAACTGGAACGAAGAAATACCAGGCAGGGGAGACTGCTCGCGGGAGAGAGGAAATGAAAGTACTCGTGTCACGGGTCACACGAGCCGAGATCGAGGTCCGGGGGGAACGGATTGCGTCGATTCCCCGCGGGCTGGCAGTGTACGTCGGATTTTGCCGGGGCGACGGAGCGCAACAGGTGTATGAGATCGCAAAAAAACTCATTCACCTGAGGATATTTGAGGATGAAAGGCAAAAAATGAGGTTCTCCGCGGCTGAGATCAACGGACACATTCTCTGTGTGCCGAATTTCACCCTGTGCGCGGACACGCGAAGCGGACGGCGTCCGTCTTTTGAAGGGGCGCTTGCTCCTGACCGCGCCCGCCTCCTTTTTCGGGATTTACTCGCTCTGCTGCAGACAGAACTGCCCTGTGCCGCGGGAATTTTCGGCGCTGATATGCGCATCACGCAGGAACTGGACGGACCGGTGAATTTAGTGCTGGAAAGCCGGTCCAGAGGCGGAGAACCGCAAAAAAAAGGGAGGAAATAATGCATCCGGTCGTATGTACTCTCGGCGGATTCACCGTCTACACCTACGGCGTATTGGTCGCAATCGGCGTATTGGCGGGATACTGGACGGCGGAACGGCAGGCGCGCAGAGAATGCATCCGGACGGAGGCATTCACCTCAATCGCGTTCTGGACGATCCTAGGCGGATTCTTCGGCGCGAAACTCCTGTATGTCGCGCTCGAATGGGAATATTTTCTTTCGAATCCGTGGTTTTTTCTGCGCAGCGGTTTTGTGTTTTACGGCGGTATTCTCGCCGGATCCGCCACCTGCTGGCTGATGACCAGAATCCATCACGTGCCGTTCCTCCGGCTCGCCGACAGCGCGGCGCTCGGGATTCCCCTGGGACACGCCTTCGGCAGGATCGGCTGCTTCTTTTACGGATGTTGTTACGGCATTCCCACCGATTCTGTGTTCGGTGTGCAGTTCCCGCCGGATTCTCCCGCGGGGTTGAGCCGTCACCCGGTCATTCCCACCCAGCTCATTTCGTCGATGTTTTTACTTTTTTTATTTTTTGTGCTGTTTCGCGTCAGAAAACAAAAAAAATTCCACGGTCAGCTCATGCTGGGCTATCTTCTCGGCTACAGCCTGTTTCGGTTTCTGATCGAATTTGTGCGGGGAGATCCGCGGGGATACCTGGGCCCTTTTTCTACTTCTCAGATTATTGCCTGCGCCATTTTCGCCGTTGCCGCGTATCTTTGGCCAAAATTAAGAAGAGATTACTTGATTCGCAAGGATGAACGCGTATAATTGAACAGACAAGAGGAGTAAAGGTGAAAATCGCGTTAGCCCAGATCAATCCCTGCGTGGGAGCGTTTGAGAAAAATTACGATCAAATTATTGCGGCGGTGGACCGCGCCGCGCGCCGCCGCGCCCGATTGGTAATCTTTCCGGAGTTGGCGCTCTCGGGGTACCCTCCGGAAGATTTACTGCTCAAACCGCACTTCTTACGCAAAAACGCCTTTTTTTTATCGAAACTTGCCCGCCGGGTCAGGAAAATCCGGGTACTCCTTGGCTGTGTTACCCGCCGGGGAGCCAGATGTTATAATTCATGCGCCGTGCTCAGCGAAGGCAGGATCGAAGACGTATACCGGAAAATATATCTGCCCAATTACGGAGTATTCGACGAAAAACGCTATTTCGCGCCGGGCGGGGAGATCTCTGTGTACGAAGAATCGGGAATACGGTTCGCAGTCGGGATATGCGAAGACGTGTGGTCGGCGCAATACCTTCAGGCACTGAAAGGGGAACGAATCGATTTTCTGGCGGTCATCTCGGCGTCGCCCTTTCACCTGCATAAAATCAAACTGCGCCGGAAGATCCTGCGCCGCGCCGCGCGGTTTCTCGGCACCCCGATAGTTTTTTGCAACCTGGTGGGAGGGCAGGATGAACTTGTTTTCGACGGAACGAGTAAGATCGTTTCTGCCCGGGGCCACGTGATCGCCGCGGCTAAAAGATTTCAGGAAGACCTTCTGCTTCATGATTTCAAAATAAAGGGAGTGCACAAGCCCGTAAAGCTCCCGTCGTTACGGGAAGAAGAGGAGGCGTTTCGCGCGCTGTCGCTGGGACTTTCCGATTACGTGCGCAAAAACGGATTCACACGCGTGATCGTCGGTGTTAGCGGGGGGATTGATTCGGCGGTCGTACTCTCGATCGCGGCGCTTACGTTAGGAAAAAAGAACGTCCATGGGCTTCTCATGCCTTCCCGATATTCGTCTAAAGAAACTCTCCGGGACGCCGAACGCCTCTGCGGCAATCTCGGGGTATCGTACGAAACGATCCCGATCGAGCCCGTGTATGAACAATACCTCAGGTTACTTTCTCCGCGCCGGAACAATGAGAGTCCCGACAAGACCGAAGAAAACATCCAGGCGCGGATACGCGGGAATCTGCTGATGGCTTATTCCAACAAGTACGGATATCTCGTGCTGAATACCGGGAACAAAAGCGAGCTCTCCTGCGGATACTGCACGTTATACGGCGATATGGTCGGCGGATTCGGGCTTCTGAAAGACGTACCGAAACTGCTGGTGTATAAACTCGCGCGCTCTATAAACCGCGTGAATCAACGGCGCATCATTCCTGTTTCGATCCTTCGGCGGATTCCTTCCGCGGAATTACGCCCCAACCAGAAGGATACCGATTCTTTGCCGGAATACCCGGTCCTTGACCCGATTCTGCGAATGTACGTGGAAGAAGACAAATCACTCCAGGAAATCAGTAACGCAGGGTTTCCGATATCCGTCGTAAAACGGGTCATCAGACTGGTTGACGCCAACGAATATAAACGGAGACAGTCGCCCGTGGGCATTAAGATTACTCCCAAATCATTGGGAAAGGACCGGCGGATGCCGATCACGAATCAGTTCAGGTATGATTGACACGAATGTGTCCGAAAAAACAGAAAGGAGTCACCATGGCGAAAATAAGCCGCGTTCATGCCAGAGAAATTCTTGATTCAAGAGGGAACCCGACCGTTGAGGTGGACGTGACCCTTGCCAGCGGAATACGCGCCCGGGCAGCGGTTCCCTCCGGAGCGTCAACCGGAGAATTCGAAGCATTGGAATTGCGGGACCGCGACAAGAAACGGTACATGGGAAAAGGAGTACAAAAAGCGGTCGCCAACGTCAATAAAAGAATCGCGCCGAAAATTACCGGTCAACAATGCCGTTTTTTGTCTATTGACCGGATTCTTTTCGACCTTGACGGAACACCGAACAAGTCTAAACTGGGCGCGAACGCGATTCTCGGCGTTTCTCTGGCGGCAGCAAAAGCCGCGGCACGGGCAAAAAAAGTTCCGCTGTACCGGTATCTGAATGACGATGCGAACCTGCTTCCGCTGCCGTTGATGAATATCCTCAATGGAGGGATGCACGCCGATAATAATCTCGATATACAGGAATTCATGATCGCACCGCTGGGTTTTTCCTCGTTTCGAAAAGCCCTGCAGGCCGCGACTGAGGTGTTCCACCATTTAAAAACAATTCTGAAGAAAAAGAAACTCTCCACGTCGGTCGGTGATGAAGGAGGATTCGCCCCGCATTTAAAGACCAATGACGAGGCGTTGCGGTATATTCTGCAGGCGATTGAAAACGCCGGGTATACGCCGGGGAAACAGATCGCGCTTGCCTTAGACGTCGCGGCGAGTTCTTTTTACGGAAAGGACAAATACACCTTTGAGGGGAAAAAAGTAAAAGCAGATTATTTAATTGACTATTACGGTAAACTCGTGAGAAAATATCCTGTAGTGTCCATTGAGGACGGCCTTGCCGAGGACGATTGGGACGGCTGGCAACGGCTGACCCGCGCGCTCGGGAAAAAGGTACAGCTGGTGGGCGATGATTTGTTCGTTACCAATACCGAACGCCTGCAGCGGGGAATCGACCAGGACATCGCCAATTCCATTCTGATCAAAGTCAATCAGATAGGAAGCCTTTCGGAAACACTGGCGGCGGTGGATCTGGGGAACGCTCATGGATATACTTCGATTATCTCCCATCGGTCCGGAGAGACCGAAGACACGACGATCGCGCATTTAGCGGTCGGAACCGGTTGCGGACAGATCAAAACCGGATCTCTTTCGCGCTCGGACCGAGTGGCCAAGTACAACGAACTACTGAGAATCGAGGAGGAATTAGGGAAAAAAGCCCGGTACGCGGGCCGCAAATTCCCTTTTAAATGAAACTGACACCGGTGCCGTGAG
>WJJJ01000026.1 GCA_014729775.1 Candidatus Omnitrophota bacterium
CACGGTCTGCGGAGTAAGTCCGACATGTCCCATGACCGGGATCCCGGCTTCCCGGACGGCACGGACGGCCGCACGGCAGCAATCCCCCCACTCGATCTTCACTGCGTCCGCACCGGCCGCGGCCAGTTCCCGGGCGTGCCGTACCGCCTGCGCGCCGCCGGCCTCAACCGAACACGCGGGCATATCGGCGAGTACCACCCCCTCGGGGATCCCGCGCCGTACCGCCCGGGTATGTGCGCGCATTTCCTCAAACGAGATCTCGCGGGTCTGCGGAAGTCCCAGCACCACGTTGGCCAGCGAATCTCCTACCAGCACCGCGTCCACGCCGCTTCCGTCCAGTGCGCGCGCGAACGAATAGTCATAACAGGTAAGCATTGTGATTTTCTCGCCCCGGCTCTGCTTTTCCCGGAACAAGGACACACGTCCGTCTTCTCTCATTCCTCTGCTCCTTTATGCTCTTGGAGAAACGTTTCGTTCTCTTTCTGACTGACGGTGAGACACCCCTTTACCGGAAGACTGGTACGGGAAAGAAAGCGGTCGATCTCGTCGCCGCCAAGCACGAACAACGCCGTCGCCACACTGTCGGCAACCGCGCAGGATTCACTGAGGACGGTCACGCTGCGCAGTGAATTATGAACCGGTTCCCCGCTCCTTGGATCAATAAGATGAGAATATTCCCGTTCCCCGTCGCGGTAGCGCTGCGCGTAATCCCCCGAAGTTGCCACGGCTTCGTCAGACAGCACCAGCGTCCGCAGTATTTCGCCGGCCCGGACCGGATCCCGGACCCCGATCCGCCACGCGCCGCGCGGTCCGGTCCCGGCACACTTGATCTCGCCTCCGGCATTAATAAGTACGTTCTTTATCCCCGCCTCCCGCACACGCGCCAGCGCGCGGTCCACCGCGTACCCTTTGGCGATGCCGCTGAGATCAATCCTGACCCCTTTGGGCACGATGACCCTGCGGCGTTTGATATCAATCTCCAGAGGCGGAAGCGCGTCTGCACGCATAGGCGGCGCCCCCGCCGGGGAAGGATCATACGCCGGGGCGGTCCCCGGCCCCGGATTCTTCCACAAGGCGTACAACCGCCCGGCCCGTGCGTCAAACGCGCCCCGGGTTTCCTCCCGCACCCGTTCGGCCAGCACCAGGACCGCAAGCATATCTTCCGATACGTTCGCCGGAACTCCGGCGCTCCGGTTGAGACGTGACAGTTCGGAATCGGGCGCATAGGGATCGAATATTTCCTGCAAACGCGCGAACTCCCGTCGAACGATTGCGGCGGCGGAATGGTCAGCAGATCTGACTTCTAAAAATGTACCGAACGCGACAAACGTATCTTCCCGGACGCGTTCGCAGGCGGTTATTCCTGTCACGCACAGGGCAAGCACCAGACTGAACATTATTCGTGTGCACATCTTCATCCCCTTTTCCACTGCTGAACCTCCGCCCAGGACATACAGTTGAGTACCTGGTTCGCTTCCAGCCAGCCCCGGCGGGCGATATCGATCCCGTAAGAGAGCACGTTGAGGTCGGCGTGGCGGTGGGCATCACTGCTAATTGCCAGCTTCACTCCGGCCTCCCCGGCCTGTCTGGCGCGGGATTCGTCAAGATCAAGACGGTGCGGAAAAGAATTGATCTCCAGCGCGACTCGATGGCGTGCGGCCGCGGCCGTCACTTCTTTAAAATCCATCTCGCACTCTTCACGCGCTCCCCGCAGTTTCCCGGTGGGATGCGCCAGGATATGCACTTTCGGATGACGGCATGCCGATACCAGCCGGCGCGTCATCTGTACGCGGGACTGCGAAAATCCGGAATGGACCGCGGCAATGACCAGATCAAATTCCTCCAGGACCTCATCCGGATAATCGAGACTGCCGTCGGCGCGAATGTCCACCTCGGTACCGCATAAAATACGAATGTGAAACCTGGATTGGAGAGAAGCGATCTCCTTCTTTTTCTTGAGAACCTGCTCCCGGGTAAGTCCCGATGCGACACGTAATCCCTGAGAATGGTCGCAGATACCGATATATTTATATCCCGTCTCCTGCGCGGCCGCCGCGATCTCGGAAATGGTACTTTGTCCGTCACTGTAGGACGAATGCACGTGGAAATCGCCCCGTATCTGTTCCGGTCCCACCAGTTGCGGCAGACTTCCCCTGCGGGCGGCCTCCACCTCGCCTTTGTCCTCGCGCAATTCAGGGGGGATCCAGGGAAGGTTCAGCGCCGCGAACATCGTTTCTTCGCGCTCCGCGGCCGCGTTCATACGGCCGGCCGCCGCGGAACGAGAAAGAGCAGACACGCCGTATTCATTCAGTTTCATTCCCTTGCGCAGTGCTTCCTGGCGGATCCGGATATTAAACTGCTTCGATCCGGTAAAATAAAGCAGCGCCGCGCCGTAGCGGTGAGGCAGCACCGCTCTTACCTCTACCTGGATGTGCTCGGTGGTACGCACGGAGGATTTGGTTTCCCCTTCGGCGATCACCTCCTTAATCCAAGGAGCCCGCCTCCACTCCCTGAGGATCTGTGCCGGGTCTTTTCCCGCGGCGACAAGATCGATATCATGAACCGTACTCCGGCGGCGGCGGAGAGAACCGGCAATGTGCACCCGCGCCATGCCGGCGCAACACTTCAGATACTCTTGAGCCCGGACAGCGGTTTCGCGGGCGGTCCAGGGCGGAATCACCTGAGCCTGCGCCCGTATGAGCTCAATCCCCCGGAGAATATTCTGTTCGGTTTTGCTTTTGATACCTTCCACCGTGCGCAGCTGGCCGGATTCCGCGGCCCGCTGCAGTGCGTTCAGGGAATCGATCCCCCGCGTGCGGTAAAGCCGCTGGACAGTCTTGGGTCCCAGTCCAGGAACCGCAAGCATCTCGAATATCCCGTGGGGAAATTCCGCCCGGAGCTTACGGTGCAACGCACATTCACCGCTCCTGCGCAGTTCTTCGATTTTCTTTCTCAGGTCATTCCCGATCCCGGGCAGCGCGCTCAACTGCCCTTCCGTCGCGCGGATTACTTCGAATCCGGCCTCTTCGATTACCCGGGCGGCGCGCTCGTAGGCGCGTATACGAAAGAAATTCTCTCCGCGCAGCTCAAGCATCATCGCGATTTCGCGAAATATACTGGCTACCTCGTCGTTCTGCATCTACGGTCCCTGAGTTTTAACTGCGGGAGGCAATTCGGGCAGTCACGCGATTTTTTATCCCTCCCCGGGAAGTGAACTCTCCGATCACCTCGAGTTCCCGCGGGTTCAGGATCGCATTCACGTCTTCCAAGATTTTGTTTACCGCATGCTCATTGTATATCCTGACCTGACGGTACGCCAACAAATAATACTTGAACGCTTTGAGCTCAAGGATCTTTTTACGGGGAACATAGCGGATCGTGAGCATCGCGAAATCCGGCAAACCGGAAAAGGGACACACACAGGTGAATTCCTCACTGCGCAGCTCTACCGTGATCTTACGCCGGGGATATTCATAGGGAAAAGTTTCCAGCACCGAATTGTCGATTTCCTGCGGATTGTACAAAGGCCCCGCAGTCTTCTTTGCCTTTTCCTCCTGAGGCGATGTTCCGCGTTCTTCGTATATCATAGGGATTATTATACCAGATTCCGTTCAAAAGTTGAGGGAAGAATTCTCAGGTGGATACGCCCGCGGTACGGTTCCGCAAAAAAAGATCAACCCCCAAATGAAAACCGCAGAACCGGCTGAGCACCGAATCAAGTTCATCTCTCGATTTCATCGACATACGCAGACGCAGCGCGATCGGAAAGTCCTGCCGTTGTAAAAAAAGGAAGGAAGAAACAGTTTCTCTGCTCATGGGACGGGCATCCGGAGCCGCAGTCACGCACCCGGGACAGATCAGTCCCCCTTTGGCGATACTGAACCACATTCCTCCTCTAAGAGGCGTACGGCACATAATGCAGGAGGTCAATTCGGGCTGAACCCCGGAATGAGTCAAGAACTGGATCACAAACGCCGGGATCACCTTGTGTCCGGGATGAGTCCGCAAAGAATGAAGCGTCTGTTCCAGAAGCGAAAACAGAAAGGGATTCATTTCCCACAAAGGGAGCCCCTTTTCGACCAACCGGAAACACACCGCCGCGGCATTCGCTTTCTCACGGTCCCGGCGAAGATATTCATAGGCGGCAATCAAATCGACGTAAGACACCAGCCATATTTCTCTTTTTTTGGGATAGAGCACGTACTCGTTCAGACTGAACAGGGTAAGCGGGGAGGAAAATTCCTTTTTGAGAGTGTAGAACCCTTTCAGTATTCCCGTAATGCGGCCGTGACGGAGGGTGAACAAATTCACGATCACGCTTGTTTCGCGGAAATCATGCCTCTTCAGCACAAAACCGATATCTTTCTCGATCATCGTTCGGAATAGATGTCTTGCAGGATCTCTTCCTGCCGCCGTTCCATTTCGCGCCGGCTCTCCGCTGTCCGGTCGTCATATCCCAGCAGATGCAGTACGCCGTGGATGCAATACAGCGCCAGTTCCTTTTCCCAGCCGTGGCGGTAACTCGGCGCGGCCTCTACCGCCCGTTCGACTGAAACCACGACTTCCCCCAAATACCCGGGCTCGGTTTTTTCGGCCAAAGGAAACGCGATCACATCGGTAACGGAATCCGTACGGAGATAGCGGCGGTTCAATTCCCGTATGCGTTCATTGCCGCAAAACACGAACGATACCGCCTCCGGATCGATGTCCGCCGACGCACATATTTTTTTTATCATTGTCCGCAGGCGGGCCGGCGCCAGCGCGCCAGCGCGCTGGTTATCGATTATTTGAAAGGATGCGCGGGACATGCTCACAATTTAAGATTCGCGGGACTCGTCTTTCGGATAGCTCACCCGGGTATGAAAAATCGCGCAAAGAACCCGGATAAAACTCTGCGTGATCTTTTCCAGATCTTTCAGCGTCAAATCGCTTTCATCAAGCTCTCCCTGCATGAACCGCTTGCGCACGACGTCCCGCACCATTTCTTCGATCCTGGCAGGAGTCGGTTCGTCGAGCGTCCGGGATAACGCTTCTATCGTATCGGCAAGCGCTACGATGGCCGTTTCCTTGCTCTGTGGTTTCGGTCCGGGATAGCGGTATTCCTCCTCGTGTTTCCCCTCCGGTTGAGACTCCTTCGCTTTCTGGTAAAAATAATACACCAGCGTCCTGCCGTGATGCTGAGTGATAAAATCGACGAGACGCGGGTTCAGTTTATATTTTTTTGCCAGTTCCAGCCCCTCTTTCACGTGATTCATAATGATCAACCGGCTCATCGACGGCTTCAGATCCCGGTGTACGTCCTTATACGTCACCAGATTTTCCACGAAGTAATGAGGCTTGAGCATCTTTCCGATATCGTGATAATACGCTCCCACCCGCACCAGCAGGGAGTTGGCGCCGATCGATTCCGCCGCCGCTTCGCTCAAATTAGCCACGACCAAAGAATGCTGATAGGTTCCCGGCGCCTCAAGGATCAATTTCCGCAGCAGCGGATGATTGAAGTCCGATAATTCCAGCAGAGAGAGATTGGTCACTACCTTGAAAATATATTCGAACGCGTAGAGCAGTCCGGTTACCACCACCGGAAGCACTACCATCATAATCAATGTCGCGAACACTCCGATCACGAGCGTAAGGCCGAGAAACCGGAAATTGATCGGAGCCATGAGAAACAGTGTTTGAGAGCTCTCCAGAAGATAAGCGATGAAAAAAATCAGCGAGGAAAAAAACACCGCTTTGATAATCTGGGACCTCCGGCGCAGCCGGTAACTGAGCATTGCCGCGGCGAGCGAAGCGGAAAACAGGGAAGCCCCCACGTTCAACCCCTCTCCTTCGATGGCGATACCCAAAAAAGCCATGTATACGGCGAACAGCAATGAGAGCTCGAGATTATCGAATAATAAGGTGATCAGCATGACGAATCCGATCGCTGAAATCCCGTATACCGATACTTTCAGGATATTCGGCGCTAATTCGGGGAGACCGGTCAGCCGCGAAGGAAGAAACGAAATAGAGAAAAACACTACCGTGATAAGACTGATCAAAAGCAGAAGATCGATGTAGGAAGGCATATGTTCCAGCTTGCGGAAAGACCTCGCGTACACGTATAGAATCAGGATCACTAAAAAAGGGGAAAGATTAATGGGAGGCTCATGAAACCCCAGAAAAATCGTTCCGGCCACCGCGAAAAACAGCACCGATACGATAAGCGGAATGATATTAGAGGTCTGTTTCTCGGTAAAAATCTTCATACGCCTGGATTATTTTTTGGATCAGCGGATGCCTGACCACGTCTTTTTTCGTCAAATGCACGAATCTGATCCCGGATATTGGTTTGAGAATCTTGATTGCTTCTATGAGTCCGGTAGGTTTGCCCCCGGGCAAATCGCTCTGGGTCATATCTCCGGTGATCACGGTCTTGGAGTCAAATCCCAGACGGGTTAAAAACATCTTCAGTTGTTCGGAAGTGCAATTCTGCGCTTCGTCAAGAATCACAAAGGCGTTGTTGAGCGTGCGCCCGCGCATGTACGCCAGCGGCGCGATCTCTATCGTTCCCGTTTCCAGATAATTTTCGATCATCGGAGCATCCATCATGTCGTATAACGCATCATAAAGGGGCCGCACGTAAGGACCGAGTTTTGCCGGAACGTCACCGGGCAAAAACCCCAGCGACTCGCCTGCTTCGATCGCCGGCCGCGCAAGGATTATTCTCCGGACTTTTTTTCCGGCAAGGTAATTGACCGCTTTCGCCACCGCTAAATAGGTTTTCCCGGTACCGGCCGGCCCAAGCGAAAACACCACGTCATGTTTTTCCATGGCGCGCAGATAGTCCTTTTGTCCGTCAGTCTGCGGGAGTACCTGCCTCTTCCGCAGCGACGGGACCGCGATCCCCTGTTCATGCGTGCCTCCGTCCCGTCCGGCCCCGGACACCACCGATTTCCGCCCGGCTTCTTGAAGACGGTCGCGCAGATAGTCCCGCAACTCATCCGGATCCAGTGCCATGCCCTCGTTGCGCAGACGGGCCAATTTTTCAATGAGCCGCGCGGCCTGTTCGGTGCGCTTTTCCGGGCCCTTTACCCGGATCCCGTCCGCGCCGAGCCCGATCTTCACACCGAACTTCTTTTCCAGCAGTTTCCGGTTCATGTCGGCCACGCCGAAAATTTCACGGGCGGCGCTCTCAGTACCGATCATCACGTTCTTTTCCATTCGTACTGTTTCCTCCGGATCGGTCAATCCGGTCAGTCTAACGGAACGCGAATATTCTTCCCGGGATAGATCTGATCCGGGCTTTTCAACAAATCCTTGTTCGCGTCGTAAATTTTCATCCACTTTTTCGTGGTACCGTAGAATTTCATGGAGATCTTCTGCAGTGTGTCGTTCTTCTGCACCGTATAGATTTCGTATTCCGGATCGGCCGACACCATCTCTTCCGGGATTACTACTTCTCTGGTATCGAGATCACCGGGAACGTCTCTCTCGTCCCTGTCCAGTTCGATCGTGTCATCCGGTCCGTCTTTTGAAACCGGCTTTGCGGCATCGACTTTGCGCGAGGAACCAAACTCTAATTCCATTACCGCGATCTTTCTCGTTTCCCCCAGCCGTGCGGATTTTTCCGACGTACCCTTTTCGGAACTTCCGGCTAAAAACCCCTGGTTGCCTCTGACCTCTCTGTCCGGCCGGGGCTTCTCCACCGTATAGGTACGCACCGTGCATCCCGTAAGCGCAATGACTCCAATCAATACACACATTTTTCTCATATGTCCCCCTTCCCCGTTATTTCTTCCGGCAGCTCACGCGACCTCGACCGAAATTCTTCTCAATCCCTCCATTGACATCCGGCTGCGTCCAGGTAGACTTCTCCCCCTGACGGCTTCCGCATCCAGGATCATTGATCAACGATCCCTTCCACCCCTCTCCTTCTCCTCCTTGCCGCGCTCGATCCGAATACCCAGCTCGTCCAACTGACGTTCGTCGACCGAAGAAGGCCCTTCGGATAACAAACAGATCCCTTTCTGCGTCTTCGGAAAGACGATCACGTCGCGGATACTCTCCGAACGGCTTATTATAGCATACAATCTATCCAGACCAAATGCTATTCCGGCATGGGGGGGCGCGCCGTAGCGGAACCCTTCCAACAGGAATCCAAACCGCTCTTCCGCATCCTGTTCGGAAATCCGCAGCAGCCGGAAAATTTTCTTCTGAAGTTCGCGGGAATGTATTCTCACCGAACCGCTGCCCAATTCCCATCCGTTACATACCAGATCGTACGCCCGGGATTTCACACGCCCCAGATCGTCCTGATCCAGAAGCGGAACGTCACTCTCCCGGGGAGCGGTAAAAGGATGATGGGAAGACTGCCAGCGGCCGGCGTCTTCGTCATATTCGAACAAGGGAAAATCGACTACCCAGAGAAACCGGAATTCTCCCTCGCCGATATCCGGTTTATCGGTCCCGTATTTCTCCATCGCTTCCTGGTAGGAAATACGGGGAAAAGGATCGGGCAGTTCTTTTCCGAGCACATCGCGGAACACCGTCCGGAACATTTCTTCAATAAGCCCCATGACCCCGGCCTCGTCCACAAAAGACATTTCCAGATCCAGCTGAGTAAATTCCGGCTGGCGGTCCTTTCTCAGATCCTCGTCACGGAAACACCTCACGATCTGGTAGTACTTATCCATTCCGGCAACCATCAGCAGCTGTTTAAACAACTGCGGAGACTGTGGCAAGGCGTAAAATTTTCCGGGATTCAGCCGCGCCGGGACCAGAAAATCTCTCGCGCCCTCGGGAGTAGACTTCGAAAGATACGGAGTTTCCAACTCCAGAAAACCGCGCGCAGAAAGAAACTGCCGCAAGGCGTGATTCGCGCGGTGGCGCATCTGAAACTTCTGCGCCACCTCCGGCCGCCGTAAATCCAGATACCGGTACGCCAGGCGGATCTCTTCACCGGCCCCGGCGTTTTCTTCCACCGGGAACGGAAGATCTTCGCAGTGACTGAGAATATCAAGTTCCCGGGCATGGACCTCGACTAATCCGGTCACGATCTTCGGATTCTGCGTACCTTTGGGCCGTTCATTCACCTGCCCCCTGACCCTGATCACGTCCTCATTCCTCAGTTTTTTCGCTTTTGCGTACACTTCCTGGTGAGGTTTGGGGAGAAACAGTACCTGCGTGATCCCGTACCGGTCGCGGATATCAATAAAAATAAGTTTTCCGTGGTCACGGCGGGAAGCCACCCATCCGCACAGGGTTACTTCCTGTTCAAGTTGATCCCCGGTTAATTCTCCGCACGTGTGAGTTCTGTACATAACGCCCTTACTTCCTCCTTTCGCACCGTTTTCTGAACGGACGATTTCATGTCTTTGACGTTCACCACTCCCTGTCGCGACTCGTCCTCACCGAGAATCACCGCCACCCGGTAATTGCTTTTCTGCGCCTGGCGAAGCTGGGCTTTGAGCGAACGATGAGCATAATCCATTTCTGCGGGAATCCCTGCTTCCCGCAGACTCCCCAGCAGATAAAACGCCTCGGAGCGAAGCGAATCCTGCGCCGCCGCCACATACACCCCCCGCGCCGCCGGCGGCTCATGCGCCGGTTCCAGCGCCAGAAGCAGGCGTTCCACGCCCAGGGCGAACCCGGCCGCCGGACACCGACGGCCGCCCAGCGCCTCAACGAGCGTGTGATAGCGGCCTCCGGCGCCGAGCGCGCTCTGCGCTCCCAACCGGGGCGATTCGATCTCAAACACCGTATGGGTATAATAGTCGAGCCCCCGTACCAAAAAGGGATCCTGGGTATAAGGAATACCCAGCCGGTCCAATACCCCGAGGACATGGGCGAAATGGCTTTCGCATTTAGGACATAATACCCGTTCCCGCAACACCGACTCCTTCACCACCCGGCGGCAGTCGGACTGCTTGCAATCCAATACCCTCAGCGGATTGCGCTCGGCTCTCCGGCGGCAGTCCGGACAGAGGTCCGCCTGCTGCCGGGAGAGGATCTCCCGCACGCGTTCCGCAAACCGCTGTTTATCTTCGGCGCAGCCAAGAGAATTCACCTTCAGTTCCTTCTCTCCTATTCCCAATATTTCCAGCTGAGTCCAGGCCAGTTGTATCATTTCCGCGTCCGCCCAGGGAGTAACCGCCCCGATCATTTCCGCACCGATATGAGTGAATTGACGCAGACGGCCCTTCTGAGGCCGTTCCCCCCGAAACATGGGACCAATATAAAAAAACTTGTGGTACGGTCCTTTCTTGTGAAAGCCGTGTTCCAGATAAAAACGGATCACCTGCGCGGTTCCCTCCGGCCTCAGTACCACGTCCGAATGTTCCCCGTCGTTCTGACGGGACACCCTGAACATTTGCTTGGCCACAATGTCGGTTTCCTGCCCCACCCCGCGCACGAACACGCCGGCATCTTCCAACACCGGAAGCATGATCTCTTCGTATCCATACAGGAAAAACACTCTACGCGCGCGAGCACAAAGCGTTTGGATACGCGCGGAATCAGACGGACCGAAATCCGACGTTCCCCTCACCCGTGAATATGATTTTTTCATTGCGTTTGAAGGGCTATTTGACCGGTTTCATTTTCAGGCCGGGTTTGAAGACCACCGTGTGCCGCTCCGGAACGGGAACGACTTGGCCGGTTTTAGGATTGCGTCCGATGCGGCGTTTGCGTTTCTTTACCTGAAACACCCCAAAATTCCGCAATTCGATCCGCTGTCCCTCACGCAGGGCGTCGAGGATCGTGTCAAAGGTACGCTGCACAATCTCTTTCACCACGACCTGCTTCACTCCGGTATCCTGGCTGATCTTCAGCACAATGTCACGTTTTCTCATGGAGGTAGTCTATCATTGCCGTTTCCGGGTGTCAAGACCTATTCGCTTGTCTCTAAAGGAGTTGGAAAAGAACCTGCCGGGATCAGAGCGCGAGGGAAAGATTCTCTTCTCCCACCAGATCGGTAAGTTCTCCCAGGACCTCTTCGCTGGGATTGACGTGAAAACTCTCGGATGCCTTGATCTTCACCCCCTGCAGGGAGGATTTCCTGAACACGAAACACACGGGAATATCGCCCCTGCTTTTTTCGAATATCGGTTTCAGGCGTTTCAGCATTTGAGAGTCTTCATTCAGACATATATCGAGCTCTTTGATCCGTTCCGTGATCCGCTGGATAGGGATGACTTCGCTCGCGAGAATTTTCGGTTCTTTTTCCCGGGATTCCACCTTCCCCCGAATGACCAGTACGCTGTTCTTTTTGAGCGCGAGCGCGCATTGTTCGAACACCCGGGGAAACACGACCACCTCGACACTGCCTGTTTCATCCTCTATGCGCAATATCGCCATCCGCTCATTCCGTTTGCGCGTCGTGAGATGCTTGATCCGCTCCACCACCCCGCAGACGTACACTTCTCCGTTTGCCGTGCCTTCCTGGAGCGCCCCCAAACGTTTCCGGCGCAGATATTTTACCAGGTTTCCGAACGAATACAGCGGATGCCCGGTAAGATAAATCCCTAAAAGTGATTTTTCAAACCCGAGAATCTCGGCCAACGGCCACTCATCGATATCCGGCACCCGCGGCTGAGCGTGTTCGGCGAAGAGGGTAAGCTGATCCTTGTTTTTTTTCTTCCCGTTGCGCTGAAGCACGGTGTCAAGAACGGTGATCATCTGCGCCCGTTTCAGGCCGAAGGAATCCATCGCGCCGGATTTGATCAAACTCTCGATCACTTTTTTATTCACGCTTCGTGAGTCCACCCGTTCGCAAAAATCGAAGAAGTCCTTGAACGGATGTTCGGTCCGGACAGCGACAATACTTTCCAGCGCCGACTTACCGACGTTTTTAATGGCGAGAAGACCGAAACGAATGTTCCCGTCGTCGGTCACCGTAAAATTGGTGTAACTTGTGTTGATATCCGGCGGCAGCACTTTTATCTTCATTCGATTGCACTCATTGACGTATTCAACCACCTTATCGGTATTATTGCGTTCGCTCGTCAGCAGTGCCGCCATGAATTCCACGGGATAATTCGCCTTCAGATACGCGGTACGGTAGGAAATAAGCGCGTAGGCGGTGGAATGACTCTTGTTGAAGCCGTACCCGGAAAAATAATCGATCAAATCAAAAATCTGATTGGCCTTTTTTTCGGGAATCTGATGCTGACGGCACCCCTGCACGAACAGAGCCCTCTGCTCGTCCATGATCTCGGGGATCTTTTTTCCGATTGCTTTTCGCAGCAGATCGGCCCGGCTCAGGTCGAAGCCCGCCAGGTCAGAGGCGATCTGCATCGTCTGCTCCTGATAAAGAATGATCCCGTACGTTTCCTTGAGGACCGTCTCCAGCCGGGGATGGATATAGGAGATCGGCTTTCTCCCGTGTTTTCTTTCGATAAAATCATCGACCATCCCGCTTCCCAGTGGTCCGGGACGATACAACGCCAACACCGCGATCAGATCCTCAAATTTGGTAGGGTTAATCTTGCGCAGTATTTCGCGCATCCCCCGGCTTTCCAGCTGAAACACGCCCATGGTGTCCGCTTCCGCGAGCAGTGCGAATGTTTTGGAATCCTCCAGAGAGAGATGACTGATATCGACCTCCTCCCCCCGGGTACGTTTAATAATCTTGCGCGTTTCGTCGATCACGGTCAATGTTTTTAATCCCAGGAAATCCATCTTCAGCATGCCGGTCTTCTCCAGATCGCCCATATCGAATCCGGTCACCGGCTCCCCTTCGTTCCCCCGTACCAGAGGAACACGTTCAATCAGGGGCTTATCCGAGATCGCTACGCCCGCCGCGTGCGTAGACGCGTGGCGGGAGAGTCCCTCCAGCTGCATGGCGACGTCAATCAGCCGCTTGATGTTGGCGTCGGCCTTGTACACCTGAGTAAGTTCGTCATTCATGAGCAGCGTTTCCCGCAGGGTCACCTGATGCCCGGGCGCCGAAGGGACCATTTTGGCGATACGGTCGACTTCGGCATAGCTGAATCCCATTACCCTGCCGACGTCACGAATGACCGCGCGGGCGAGCATGGTTCCAAAGGTAATGATCTGGGCGACATTTTCCCGCCCGTATTTTTCCTGCACGTACTCGAGTATTTTGAACCGTTTTTCATAGCAGAAATCGATATCGATATCCGGCATGGAGATCCGCGCCGGATTGAGAAACCGTTCAAAGAGCAGATGATAACGCAGGGGATCGATATCGGTAATGCCCAGGATATAACTCACGATGCTGCCCGCCGCGCTTCCCCGCCCCGGACCGACCGGAACGTGATTTTTTTTGGCGTATTCGATCAGGTCACCCACGATCAGGAAATAACTGGAAAAACCGGTAGCACGAATAACTCCGAGTTCATATTCAACCCGTTCGCGCACCCGTTCGCTCACCTGCGGGTAACGGTCCCTGATTCGCGCATCCACGAGTTTCCGGAGGTACGCTTCAGCGGTTTCGCCGGGAGGAAGAGGAAAATTCGGGAGGTGATTCTTGGTAAAATCCATCGTAACGTTGCACTTATTCGTAATCTCAAGGGTATTGCGCACCGCATCGGGCACCTCACGAAAGGTCTCTTTCATTTCTTCCGGTGAACGGAGATAAAACGTATCCGATCGGAAGCGAAAATGATCAGGATCGGACAGAGTAGTTTGCGTCTGAATGCACAACAAGGCTTCGTGCGCGTAAGATTCCTCTCTTTCCAAATAGTGCACGTCGTTGGTGGCGACCAGAGGAATATTCAGTTCCCGGCCGATTTTGATCAGTTGGGCGTTTGCTTTTTTCTGTTCCGGCAAACCGTTATCCATAAGTTCCAGGTAGAAATCTCCCGGCGCAAAAATCGTCCGGTACTCATCGGCCGCTTTATATGCCCGGTCCGGCTCACCGGCGAGGATCGCGGACGCGACCTCCCCTTTCAAACAGGCGCTGAGGGCGATCAATCCGTGATGGTATTGCCTGAGCAGCTGTTTGTCGATGCGCGGTTTATAATAAAATCCTTCCAGATGGGCAAGGCTGGCAAGCCGGATCAGATTCCGGTATCCCTCATCATTCTTCGCCAGAAGTACGATATGGTAAAAATTGTCCTTCCCCGACCTGTGCTCCTTCGTAAAACGCGATTCCGGCGCCACATACAATTCGCACCCCAGAATCGGCTTCACCCCTTTCTTCATGCATAGGGAATAGAACTTGACCGCGCCGAACAAATTCCCGTGATCGGTGACCGCCAGCGCCGGAAGACGCAGATCCACCGCTTTTTGAACGAGCCGCGGCAGCTGACAGGCTCCGTCAAGAAGACTGTACTGGGTATGTACGTGTAAATGAGTAAAATCAGCGTGTCTTTTCATTCTCGTCTATTCCCATTCAATCGTCGCGGGAGGTTTGGAACTGATATCATACACTACCCGGTTTACTCCCCGAACGTTGTTGATAATGGTGTTGGAGACCTCTCCCAGAATTTCCGGATCCACCGCGGCCCAGTCCGCGGTCATGCCGTCGGTGCTGGTGACCGCCCTGATTGCAACCACATGCTCATAGGTACGCTTATCGCCCATTACCCCTACGGTTTTTAACGGCAGGAGCACGCAAAACGACTGCCACATTTCCCGGTAAAGACCCCGCGCCCGGATAATCTTATGCAGGATCGCGTCGGCCTCCCGCAGGACCTTCAGCCGCTCACGGGTCACTTCACCGATAATCCGTATCGCCAGCCCCGGTCCGGGAAAAGGCTGCCGGTGCACGATTGACTCCGGAAGTCCCAGCAGACGCGCGATCTCCCGCACTTCGTCTTTGAACAGCTGCCGGAACGGTTCGATGAGCTTCAGCTGCATCTGCTCGGGCAGCCCGCCCACGTTATGGTGAGACTTAATGCAAGCGGTCGGTCCGCCGAACAAGGAAACAGATTCAATGACATCGGGATACAGCGTTCCCTGAACGAGGAATTTGACGTTTCGGATCTTCTTCGCTTCCGCATCGAACACCCGGATGAATTCATGACCGATAATTTTCCGTTTACGTTCCGGATCCACCACGCCTTTCAGCCGGCGCAAAAAAGCGGTCGAGGCGTTCGCGTAACGGACATCGAGATGAAAATGATCCCGGAATACGTTCAGCACCTTCCGCGCTTCCCCCTTGCGCAGCACCCCGTTATTGACAAAAATACATTTGAGCCGTGTACCGATCGCCCGGTGGATGAGCACCGCTGCGGTAGAAGAATCGACTCCGCCGCTCAACCCGCATATCACGTTTTTCCTTCCCACGGCGGTCCTGATCGCCTTCACCTGTTCCTCGATGAAATCTCCCAACTGCCAATTCGCGAAACATTCGCAAATACGAAACACGAAATTCGAAATAATTTGCAGACCGTGATCGGTATGCACCACTTCGGGATGGAACTGCACGCCGAACATTTTCTTGCGGGAATTCCCTACCGCCGCGAAACGGGTGTTCGCGGTGTGCGCAAGCTGACTGAATCCCGGCGGCGTCTGGCGTACCTGATCGGTATGGCTCATCCAGGAGACGCTTTGGGCGGGCAGAGAAAAGAAGAGACTGCGGTGATCATCGATATACATCGGAGCCCGTCCGTACTCCCTGCGGCGCGCTTCCTTCACCTTCCCCCCGAGAACCTTGACAAAAGCCTGCATACCGTAGCAGATCCCCAGTACCGGTATCCCCAGCGAGAGGAGTTCCGGATTCAGTTCTGGGGCATGCTTTTCGTACACACTGTGCGGCCCCCCGGACAGAATAATTCCCTTGGGACGCATCTTTCTTACGCTGTCGACGCCGATGGTACAGGGATGGACCACGCTGTACACGTTCAGCTCCCTCACCCGCCGGGCGATCAGCTGAGTGTACTGCGAGCCGAAATCAAGAATAAGAATCGTGTCGGTTTTCATGGAGATTCTTCCGCTCCCGGTTCCTTCTCCCCGGGTATTCCGCCATTCTTTTTTTCTGAAGCGCGGTTTCCGGCGCTCACTTTCCCATCCCCACGCCCTGGCTGGCCTGGAAAATCTTCCCTTCGGTCTGTATGGAGGGAGCGATGATCAATTCGGCAAAATGCATCTCTTTGATGTTCTTGGCCCCTAAACACCCCATGGAAGTCATCAATGCGCCCATAAGATTCTGCGATCCGTCATCGACTAACGCCGGACCGAACAGCGTTTGTTTGATACTGCCGGCAATACCGACCTGAATCCGCGTTCCGCGCGGCAGGTTGCTGTGGGAAGTCGCCATTCCCCAATGGAACCCCCGTCCCGGCGCCTCTTCGGCCCTGGCAAAGGTCGAACCGATCATTACCGCGTCGGCTCCGCAGGCGAACGCTTTACACACGTCGCCGCCCCGGCGCATCCCCCCGTCAGTAATTACCGGAATATACCGGCCGGTTTTCTGGTAGTAAAAATCCCTTGCCGCGGCGGCGTCGATCGTGGAAGTCACCTGCGGCACACCAATCCCCAGTACTCCGCGGGTGGTACAGGCTGCTCCCGGGCCTACGCCGATGAGAATCCCGGCGCATCCGGTCTCCAGTAATTCCAGCGTCACTTCATACGTCACGCAGTTGCCTATGATGATCGGGATCTTACTCTGCTGACAGAATCGCGCCAGGTCCAGGGGAGTATACGCTTTGGCAAGATGCGTCTTGGTCGTCACCGTAGACTGCACCACGAAACAATCCGCGCCCGCGTCGCAGGCAATCTTTTGAAAACGTTCCGCGTGCTGAGGAATACAGCTCACCGCCGCATACCCTTTGCCGGCTTTAATTTCTTCTACCCGTTTGGCGATCATCTCTTCCTTAATGGGAGTCGTATACACCTTTTGAATCAGTTTGGTCGCTTCTTTCGGCGTTGCTTCGGCGATCTCACGCAGTACTTCCCCGGGATTCTCGTAGCGCGTTTGCACCCCGTCCAGGTTCAACACGGCGATACCGCCCAGTTTGGACATCTCCACCGCAAAATGCACATCCACTACCCCGTCCATGGCCGCCGCGAGAATCGGTACCGCGAATCTCTGCCCGCCGAATTCCCACGACACGTCCACTTCTTCTGGATTCAGCGTAACCTTCCCCGGCGCGAGCGCGACTTCATCAAATCCGTAACACCTGCGGGCACGGCGCCCCATTCCAATCCATTCCGCCATAAGAAACCTCCTATTCCCTTGTCACAACCGCGTAAAAATACTCCTGCTGATTCATCTTCTCAGCCCCATCCAGAATCCAGGATCACGCTTCCCTCTCTCCTGATTCCGCGCCCTGCACGGCCTCTTCCGATCGCGGGGGCAATGCCCGCTCCAGTTCCTCGCGAAGACATGCTTCCGGATCCGGGTATTCCGGCTCCTTCCATTCCGGAGCGGTATCGTTCAACAGATATTCGGCCAGCATGCGTCCCTGCCGTCCGGAAATTTCTTCCTGACCGAAGAAAAATTTACGGTGTGCCGCATCGTCTCCGGTCACGCTTCCCGCACAGAACACGCGCTCCAAATTAGTAAAAAACACCCCGAAGGTCTCGGCACCTTCAGGCAGGAAACGGGTTGCCGGCTCAAAACCGGAATCTTTGATCACGATCTGCGCCGACAGCACTTTCAACGGCTCAAGTTTTACCGCCTTGACCATTTTTTCCCCGATTATTTCGGCCAGCGCGGCTCCCTCGTATATTTCAATGCGGTGTTGACCGCATCGTTCAAAGACCAGTTCACGCGAATTTCCGAGAAACCCGAAATCCTTTCCCACCAGCCGTACCCGCATCTTGCACCGGGCACAGGCGAACGCCCACCGGATTCCCTGCCAGGTAGAAGCTTCGATACACACTTCTTCGCTGATTTTCAGGTAATCGTTCACTTTCAAAAGATTGAGGTCCGAAAGATACGAAAATCCTTCCCGGTGCACTCCCCGCAGATCTTCTTTTCTGGACTGCATTCCGGAGGCTACCGCGAGGGTGCCGTATTCATGCGTATTTCCGCTTTTCAGCACGACTTTGCGCCTGTGCGGCCGTACCTGAACTGCCGGCGCACAGATAAATTCGATGCGCTGTCCCGCGGCCCACCGGTCCAGACGCAGCGGCGCCGGAAACGTATCGGCAAAAATAAAGGATCGGTTCTCCCACACCGCCGGCCGGGCGTCAATGAGCGTGATCGGCAGCGAGACGTGCTGCGCTCTGACCGTTTCAATAAGATTCCGTCCTGCGTTTCCGCCCCCGATCACCGTAAGCTGTTTCATTTTTCCTGTTTCGTCCTTCGGGCCGCGGTCACCGCGTTATCCAGTAAAAAAAGCGGGGTCAATTTCCCCACGCCTCCGGGGACGGGCGTCACCGCGGATGCCTTCGCTTGTATCCGTTCAAATTCCACATCTCCGCAAAGTTTTCCGTCTTTGCGCCCGGTCCCCACGTCGATGACCACGGCTTCCGGCCGGATCCAGTCGGCTTTCACCAATTCCGGCACACCGGCAGCGGAAATAACGATCTCGGCGTTTTGCAGGAACCGGGGAAGGTCCCCCCGTTCATGAGTAGCGATGTGCGTAATCGTAACCGTCGCCATCCTCCGGCCCAGCAGTAACGCGAGCGGTTTTCCGATTAACGTGGAAAAACCGATCAGCGTCACTTTTTTCCCGTACAGATCCGGACTGACGAGAGAGAGAACTTTCAGCACACTGCGTACCGTCGGCGAAAGAAAGACCGGTTCCCCGCTGAATAGCTTGCCCAGGTTCCAGGGTGTCATCCCCTCTACGTCCTTCCGCGGGTCCAGCGCGGCAAACACCTCTTCTTCTTTCCAGCCGGGTGGGAATGGTTTATGTACGCATATTCCCGTCACCTTCTCGTCTCTGTTCAACGCGTCGAGCGCTTCGCGTAGTGCACTCAATGACGTGTCTTTCCCGAGCACGATCCTTCGGTATTCGATCCCGATCTCGCGCGCGAGGCGCTCCTGTGAAGCCAAATACACTCCGCTGGAAAATTGATCTCCTATCGCAACCGATGCCAACACGCAGGGCGGAGCGCTTTTGACTTTCCGCACCAAATCGGATTTCAGTACGTCATGGGTATGCTTGGTTTCTATGACTCTTCCCATCGTTCCAATTCCGCGGCAAATACCGCCGATTCTTCGCCGGTCACGCCGAACAGATGCTCGTTGGCTTCAAGATTATTCAGACAGGCGCGCAGCGCCAGCCGCGCGCATTGATCCCCTAATACAAAATCGGAATAAATACTTTTCTTTATACCAGATTCTGACTTTTTTACAAGCGCGTGAAGTGCCGTACAGGCTCGGCCGGTGGTGAGAACAATGCCCTGACATCGCTCTGCCGCACCCTTCCGTGCATCTCCCCGGAGAGACATCACTTCGGCGAACACTTTTCCGTCCAAATCGATATGTCCGGCCACTCGTTCACGCAGGGACGAAAGCAGGGCAAGTTCATCTGCGTAACTCTGTTCCCGGGAAGCGGAATACCTCAGCGCTTTTTCCACCAGCCCCGCGCCGAGACAGAGCAGCAGAGCGGCAACGCTCCCTCCCCCGGGGGCGGGACTGCGTTGGCGCAAATCATTCAAAAAGGGGAGCACACATTCAAGATACTTCTGTTCACTCATAAATTTCGGTGTTCAAACGCGTCTTTGATCAATACATACTGCGCCCAGCGCCGGCCGAAGGTGATCTCCACGACGTCATACCCCAATTGCTCGCCGGGATATTCCGGCGCATAACAGGCGGCAACGTGCGAAATTCGCCTCTGCTTGTTCCGGGTAACCGCCTCTCGTCCCCGGCATAACGCACCGGCGCGGCGGGCTTTCACCTCGATGAACCGTACGCCCTCTCCGTTCCGGGCGAGAATATCCACTTCTCCGCGGCGGGTACGGATATTGGTCTTCAGTATCCGGTAGCCTTTCCGCCGCAGGAACTCACAGGCATCGCGCTCAGCCGTCCGCCCTCTGCGCATACTCCCCGATCTGACGGCGATGACAGGGCCGGTAACTTTTCCGGTGGAACAGAGACGCTTCCCGGCGCTGCAATAATTCCCTGTGCCGGGCGGTCGGATACCCCTTATGCCGGGCAAAGTCCCACTCCGGCCATACGCAATGCGCCAGCTCCATACAATGATCACGCGCCACCTTCGCCACGATCGACGCGCAGGAAACTTCCAAAACCCGGGCATCGGCTCCTTTTTCGCAGCGAATCCGCACCGGCAACGAAGTACGGAAACAGGGCCCGTCGATGACGAATTCCGCGGTGCTCAGCTGAGGAGCTTTCTTTAACAGCCCCGAGATCGCCCGTTCGAAGGCGAGGAACGTGGCTTTGAGAATATTAAGTTCGTCGATCTCCCCTTCCCGGGAGAGCGCGACCGCAAACAGCGCGTACTGCCGGAGCCATTGAAATATTTCCTGACGTTGCCGCGGCGGAGTTTTTTTCGAGTCTCTCACGCGAAATCCAGGACGGCGGGGCAGCCATAACGCACAGCTCACCACCGGACCGGCCAGCGGACCTCTCCCCGCTTCGTCGACTCCAACCCGCAATAGGCTCATTGGCACTTACGTCTGCATTGCTTTCTTTCCGACCCGGCCGCGAAGATAGTACAACCGTTTCCGGCGTGGTTTCCGTTTGGTGCGTTTGAGCAGCTCAATCCGGCTGATCTTCGGAGAATAATAGGGAAACGTCACCTCATACGCCTCACCGTACGCGATCCGCCGCAGGGTAAAAGACTTCCGGTGCATTTGCCCCTGTATCTTCAGTACGATCCCCTGCACCGGATGAATCCGTTCTTTATCCCGTTCCCGGATCTTATAGAAGACTTTAATCAGATCCCCCTGTGAGAATTCAGGATAATCTTCCCGTTCCATCTGCGCTTTCAGCTCTTTTTCGACTTCAAACAATTTTCCCATGAGATCCTCCTTCTTTGCGCGTAAGTAGTGTCCGTTTCTTTTTTTGCTTTTGTGGTACCTTTCATTCCCAGCGGTGATCTTTCAGCAAATCAGGACGCCGGATTTGGGTGCGCTGCCGCGCCTGGGATTCCCGCCACTCCCTGATCCGGGCGTGATCTCCGGAACGCAGTACCGGAGGAACCTTCAGACCCCGAAAATCCTCGGGACGGGTATAATGAGGCCAGTCCAGAAGATCACGTTCGAAGCTTTCCTCCCGGACGGAGGTCCGGTCGGATACCACCCCCGGAATAAGCCTCACCACACAATCAATACACACCATTGCCGCCAGCTCTCCGCCGCTGAGTACGTAATCACCGATCGACACCTCTTCATCCACGGCGTAGCGGCGCACTCGTTCGTCCACCCCTTCGTAGCGGGGAGCCAGCAGTATTAAACGTTCGTACTCAAGATAACGCCGGGCGTCCCGCTGGGAAAAATTTTTCCCCTGAGGAGACAGCAGTATCACCCGGCCGGCTGATTTTTCTTCTTCCCGGGGATAGCGTAGCGCACCGGTCAACGCTTCCACCGCGGTAAACAGCGGCTGAGGAGTGAAGACCATTCCTCCGCCGCCGTATGAAGGCGCATCGACCTTCTTGTGCTGATCCTCGCTGTAGTCCCGCAAATCATGGAGATTCACCCGCACCAGGCCTTTTTCCCGGGCGCGTTTCAGAATTGACTCCTCCAGCACCGGGCGAAACATGTCCGGGAATATGGTCACGACGTCTATAATCATTGTTGAGATCCCTCCGGACCGCCGTACCGGGACGCAAATGTCCGCCGGAACTCTTCAAACCCGTCCGCGTCCAGCGCTTCGCGAATCCGGGCCAGAAATCGAATATACCAGTATACGTTATGGTATGACAACAGCTGTACCCCGAGGATCTCACCGGCCTGCACCAAATGGCGTAAATACGCACGTGAAAAATTTTGGCACACCTCACACCCGCATTCCGGATCCAGAGGCCGGAAATCCTCGCGGCAGGAAGCGTTGCGCACTACCAGTTTTCCCGCGTCGGTATATACCGTACCGGTTCGCGCGACCCGGGTCGGCAGCACGCAGTCGAATAAATCAACGCCGCGCCGGACTGCTTCCAGAATATCCAGCGGCTTGCCGTACCCCATAAAATATCTCAACAATGCCGGATCGGCGTGTTTCTCGATCAAGGAAACCATATTATACCGTAAATCATTCGGTTCGCCAACACTTAACCCTCCCAGACAAAGACCGTCCGGCCGCAATGAACAGATTTGCTCCAGGCTCCTGCGCCGCAAATCGGGATATACGCTTCCCTGAATAATCCCAAAAAAAAGGGTCGCCGGATGAGAATGCCCGTCATAGTACTCCTTACTCCTTCTGGCCCAGGCGAAGGTCCGTTGCGCCGCGGCCGACGCTTCACTTTTTCCGCAGGGATACTTCACGCATTCATCCAGGGGAAGCGCCACGTCGGGAGCGAGATCGAGCTGGATGCGCATCACTTCTTCCGGAGTGAGAAAAACCGAACTCCCGTCAAGGTGCGATTGAAATCTCACTCCCGCGTCGCTGACTTCCCGGAGACGCTCCAGGCTGAAAATTTGATAGCCCCCGCTGTCGGTAATGATCGGCACCGGCACTCCCATAAACCGGTGCAGTCCTCCTGCGTTCCGTATAATCTTCGTCCCCGGCCGCAGAAAGACGTGATAGGCGTTCACTAACAGCCCCTGGATCCCGATCATCTCCGCGTCCCGGGGAGAAAGTCCTTTCAGCGCGGCCTGGGTCGCTACCGGAAAAAAAGCCGGGGTGTGCACTTCCCCGTGCGGGAAACGAAAAATCCCGCGCCTGGCGCAGCTGTCGCTGTCGTTTTTTAATAATTTCCACATGTCATTTCCTGAACAGAAAATATCCGATCACGCTCAGCACCAGGCTGAGCAAGACACAGGTCGTCAGCGGGAAATAAAACGTCGTGTGATTTTTGCGGATGTAGATATCTCCGGGAAGCCGACCCAGCGGAATATTCGCCCGCTGCGCCAGATAGACCAGCAGTCCGATACCCGCCAGCACTGCACCGCTTATGATAATAATTTTCGGTAATGCACTCATAGAAAGGATCCCTCCCGGGAATTCAGTTCTTTTGGAGCCGTGCTTCCGTTCACCTGCACCGGAAAATCACCCTCTCCCCTCATGGGACGTTCCCCCATGCCGGTTGCGGAGACGGAATTCATTGTCGAAGGAGAATTACGATTCGAATTTTTGAAACAGGGCGATGATGTCACTGCTCTTTTCTGCCGCCATCAGTTCGCGGCGGAACGCCGCGTCCATCAACAACTTGGAAAGCTCGGCAAGAAGACGCAGATATAGATTCAGTTCCTGCGGATTGGCGCCCATGAGAAAAATTAGATGTACCGGTTCGCCGTCCAGCGCGCTGAAGTCGACCCCGGACGAAGACTTCCCGAACCCGATCAGAAAACCGTCCACCGAATCGGTGCGGGAGTGAGGGATCGCGACGCCGTGTCCGATCCCGGTCGAACCCAGCGATTCCCGCTCCAGGATATCCCGGATAAAAGCCTCCTGCTCGTTAATTTCTCCGCCGCTGTTGAGTGAACCTGCGATTTCGCGAATCGCTTCCTCTTTATTTTGAGCCGAAAGGTTCATCTGACATGCGTGCTCTTTCAAATAGTCCGAAATTTTCATCGACTTCTCCTTACTTTGGTGTTTATATTGACCCGTAAAGCATTTCCACTTTTTCGTAATCCTTGACCACGACCACCGTACAGGGGGATTCACGAAAAATCCGTTCCCCTTCATCGTAAAAGATTTCCTTACGGGAAACCGCTTCTTTCAATTCTCCCATCACCAGCATATCAGCATTCAGCTGTTTGATCGTTTCCACGACTTCATCATGGACCACACCCCGGGTCAGCACCGGTTCGAACGCGACGCCTTTTTGTTCGGCCATCCTCCGAACCCGCTCCAGGAACCTGCGGCCCTGCTCCTCCAAATCACTTTCGTATCCCTGCGCCTCGACTTCCACGAAAATCTTGCTTTTCAGCAGGTCACCCAGCGCTTTTTCATCAACCACATATACCGCGGTAAGTTTCGCGTCCAGCTGCTGAGCCAGATAGACCGCGTACTTTGCGGTTAATAAAGACACCACGCCGCCGGCGACGGATACCACGATATTCTTTATTCCCATCCCATCCTCCTTTACTCGGTATGGATTATTTCTTCCGCATCCGTTCTTTGAGCACTTTCAGCAGGGAAAATGCATCACGCGCTTCCTCTTCTAACCGTTCGCCGATATACTTGACGTTTTCCCGGTAATGCGGAAGATATATTCTTTCCAATCCGTTCACTTTTTTTATCGTCCGCTGGACTTCTTTCGCGATACGCAGAAGCGCGATCTTTTTCTCCGCAAGCTGCGCGGCGAGTTCGAGGATTCTTTTAAACTTCACGATCACTTCATCCACATAGGTGCTCACCTCGAACGGACTGTAATAAGGAGGGTTTTCTTTCACGCGCAGACGGATTACCGGGATGGTCACTCCCATAATCCTCCGCTGAGAGATCGATAATGAAGAAGTGATGTCCACGGCACGGCTCAGCTCATCGACCCGTTCCCGTCCCATGTGCACCACGGCTTTCTCCGCGAGCGCGTACCCTTGGTGCAGCGCTTCGTCGATATCTTTTTGAAGCCTGTCCACCATATGCACCAGCGCGCTTAATTCGCCCATGAGTATCCTGCGTTTCTCATCCAGAAGCTGATGCCCCTCTTCGGTAGTGGACAACAGCTTCTTCATCTTCAGCAGATTGGTTTTCGTCGCCGGAACATGATTCATGTGCGTTTCTTGTAATGCATCTTTATTTCTTCTTCTTTTACCCGAACCAGTTCGTCGGGAGGAAGCAGTGACAGCACGTCCCAGCCGAGTGTCAACCCTTCTTCCAGATCACGGCGCTGCGCGGGATCCTGGGAGAGAAAGCGGCGCTCGAATTCGTCCCCGAAACGCAGATATCTGCGGTCCAGCGGGGAAAGTTCCTCCTCGCCGATAATCGAGGCCAACGCGCGGATATCTTTTACGTGCGCGTAACAGGCGAACAACTGAGATGCCAGAGAAGGATGATCGGAACGGGTCATTCCGCTCCCGATATTATCCTTCATGAGACGGGATAACGAAGGCAATCCCGCGATCGGAGGATAAATGCCGCGGTTGTTCAATTCGCGTTCCAGGACGATCTGTCCCTCGGTGATATACCCGGTAAGATCGGGAATGGGATGGGTAATATCATCGTTAGGCATCGTCACGATCGGCAGTTGCGTGATCGACCCTCTTTTCCCTCTCACCATTCCGGCGCGTTCATACAGTCCGGCGAGCTCGCTGTATAAATACCCGGGATAGCCTTTACGCGCGGGGATCTCGCCGCGGATAGTCGATAATTCGCGCAGGGCCTCGCAGTAATTGGCCATGTCAGTCATGATCACCAGCACATGAAGGTCCTTTTCAAAAGCCAGGAACTCCGCGCAGGTAAGCGCGAGCCGGGGAGTAAGAAGCCGTTCAATGGAAGGACTGTCTGCCAAACTGAGAAACATGGCAACCCGTTCCAGCACTCCGGATTCCCGAAAACTGCGCATAAAAAATTGAGCGGTGTCGTATTTCACTCCCATCGCGGCGAAGATTACGCAAAAGCGTTCGTCTGCGACTTTCGCCTGGCGGGCAATCTGCGTCGCCAGCAGATCATGGGGCAGTCCGCTTCCGGAAAACACCGGTAATTTTTGTCCCCGTACAAGGGTATTCATGACGTCGATCGCCGAAATTCCGGTTTCGATAATATTTTTGGGATAGTCTCTTGCCGTGGGATTGATCGGAAGCCCGTTGACGTTCATCGCGTGCTCGTATACCGGTTTGGGCATTCCGTCGAGGGGATTCCCAAGCCCGTCAAATACCCTGCCAAGCATATCCTCGGAAACCCCGATGGAAAGCGGCCGCTCCTTGAATTTCACCCGGCAATTCCGCAGAGAGAACCCGCTCGTCCCCCCCAATGCCTCGACGACCGCGAACTCCTTTCCGACTTCAAGCGTAATGCCTATTCGCGTGCGTCCCTTCTCATCGGTGATCTCCACCAGCTCGTTGTATCCGACATTGTGGATATTGCGGATAAGAAATATCGGACCGACGATTTCTTCGAATCCGGTATACTCTCTCAAACGGTAATCAGACATGTGACGGTTCCTCCCGCTTAAAAACTCAATTCCTCCAGAGACTGCCTGACTCGCTGCGGCAGACGCGCGAGTTCCTCCAGCATTTCCTCGGTATATTTAAAACGCATGCGTATCATGTCCTTATACACAGGCAGTATGCGCAGCTCCTCGATACTAATCCCCTGCTGTACCAGCTTGCCGGCCTGCTGGTAAAACTCAAGGATGGTCTTGAGCATCAAAAACTGCTTCTTGGGGGACGCGTAGGTATCCACCGCGTCATAGGCGCTTTGCTGCAAAAACGCGTTTTTGAATAAGGCGCAGGTCTCCAGTACCAGCCGCTGTTTTTGGGGGAGTACGTCCGGCCCCACCAGTTTGACGACCTGGCTCAGCCGTTCCTCCTGTTGAAATAGATCCATCACTAAATAGCGCAGTGCGACCCATTCCCGGTCGACATGCGCGAACCACCAGCCTTTGATATCATCGATATATTCCGAATAACTGCTGGTCCAGCTGATCGCCGGATAATGACGGGCATTCGCCAAATCCTTGTCTAAAGCCCAGAAACAGCGGACGAATCGTTTCGTGTGCGAGGTCACCGGCTCGGAAAAATCTCCTCCCGGCGGGGAAACCGAGGCGATAATCGTGATCGAGCCTCTCTCCCCGGACATTGTCTCCGCATTGCCCGCCCGTTCATAAAACGCCGCCAGCCTTGAAGGCAGGTAGGCGGGAAACCCTTCCTCCAGCGGCATTTCTTCCAGGCGGCCGGAAAGCTCTCTCAGCGCCTCAGCCCAGCGAGAGGTCGAATCTCCCATCAGCGCGACGTGATATCCCATATCCCGGTAATATTCGGCGAGCGTGATACCGGTATAAATACTCGCTTCCCGGGCGGCTACCGGCATATTTGAGGTATTGGCGATAAAGATCGTCCGTTCCAAAAGAGGCTTTTGCGTCCGGGGGTCAATCAGTTTTGCGAAATTCATCAGCACGTCCGTCATCTCGTTGCCGCGTTCTCCGCAGCCCACGAATACTACCACATCCGCATCGCTCCATTTGGCGATTTGATGCTGGGTCACGGTTTTCCCCGTACCAAACCCTCCGGGAACCGCCACACATCCTCCCTTTGCCACCGGGAACAGCGTATCGATAATCCTCTGCCCGGTAAGCAACGGGACTTCGATCGGCCGCTTGGCTTTGATCGGCCGGGGATTCCGCACCGGCCACCGCTGATGCAGAAATACCTCCCGCGATTCGCCCGCCTCCTCAACCACCGCGATCTTTTCATCAATGTGATACTCACCGGCGTCGGCAACCCAGATCAGCGTCCCCCGCACCTCCGGCGGACAGAGCACTTTGTGGAGAATCAAAGACGTTTCCTGCACCTCCCCGATCACTTCCCCTCCGGAAATGCGGTCTCCGCTCTTTCTTTTCGGAAGAAAGGACCATTTCTTTTCCCGTGACAACGGCCGGGTCCGCATGCCCCGCTGAATGAATATCCCTTCCTGCTCGTAAATCACTTCCAGCGGCCGCTGAATGCCGTCGTAAATAGTACCGATCAGTCCCGGCCCGAGCTCCACCGAAAGCGGCGCGTCGGTACTGTATACCGGATCTCCGGCTTTCAGCGAAGTGGTATCCTCATACACCTGGACAAAGGCGTGTTCACCTTTCAGCCGCACGACCTCACCGATCAAATGCTCCCGCCCGACTTCGACCATATCCAGCATGCGCACTCCCCGCACGCCCTCGACTTCGACCACCGGTCCGCTTACCCGGAACACTTTTCCCGCGACTAACATTCTGCCTCCCTCAGTAGTTCCATGTAAATGTCGTCATACTGCCGCTGCAGCCTGGCCTGGAACCGGTTATCGTAGCGGAGACGTCCCTCGTCGGCTTCCAGCACTACCCCGAGGTCCTGAAACTGTCCCTCTTCCCAGTAGCAAACCACGGGTTTTCCGCATTGGTCATGAATACGTTCGCTCACTTCATTCCGAAAGCCGGAATCGAACAGGGGTGCGTCGTTGACCGCGTACCGCACGTGCAGCTGGGCACGGTCAATGACTTTCGCCCCCTCTAGGATCGCCTCCCGCAGAAACTGGCGGTACCCCGGATCCTCCCGGAATTCCCGGGCGCGGCGCTTCACCTCCTCAAGAATCAACCGGGCGTAGGCGCTTTTTTGTTCCATCTGAGCCCGCCGTTTCTCTAAATGCAGGGAAGACAAATTTTTTTCCCGCAGTTTCTCCAGATCACTGCGGGCGGCAGACAGCATCTCATTCCGTTTCTCCCCAGCCGCGGCGCGCGCCTGGCGCCGGACATTTTCGGCATCACGTTCGGCACGTTCCCGGATACTGTGGATCTGTGTTTCGGCTTCAAGCCGGATCTGCTCGCAGATTTTCTCGGCATCCCGGGCACTCATTGAAGAATAGTCGTTCGGTAATTGATTCATTCCGCTCAAATGCTGATTCCTACCGCGTCTTTAATAAACTGATTGACGCTTTTCCTTTCTGTTTTCATCCCCTGAGACGGAACCTCCAGCACCAGGGGGAGCTGCCGCTGGTAAATCAGCGTATCGATTTCCTGGCGCAAGAACACGGCAACCCGCTCCGTGACCAGGATCACTCCCAAATCTTTCAGGGAAAGCGCCACTTTAAGCGCTTCCCGGGCTTCCCTCTGCGTCGAAGCCTCACGGGTGCGGACCCCGGCCAACTTGAACCCGATACTGCTTTTGGGTTCGGCGATACAGAAAAATATCATATCTTTCCTAAAATCATGATCGCGATAATCAACCCGTATATCGCGATTCCTTCGGCCAGCCCCACGTAGATCAGCGCCCGGCCGGCGATTTCCGGTTTCTCGCTCATCGCTCCCAGTGCGGCCGCGCCCACATAAGCCACGGCGATCCCCGCGGCAAGCGCGCTTAACCCGGTCACGATCGCCGCGGAAAGGAATCCCCAGCGGACAACCGATGCCTCCGGCGCGGCTTCGGCCGTCTGCGCCCAGGCTCCCGGTCCAAAGGCGGCCGCCGCGACTAACACACACACACACCCTCTCAATACCTTCCTTTTTTTTGTCATCCCCGCACCTCCTTACTTCCTTTCTTTGGTCAAAAAGACTGCCTCCGTCTCACTCCTCAATGAATCAAAATTCTCTTCTTTTCTGCCTCTTCCTTTCTATTTCTTTCCTCTTCTCTCTTTCTCATCCTTATCCAGGATCGAAGATCCAGTTTCCCCCTCATCCTTTCAAGGGCGAGTAGGTTTTATTCCCGGTCACAAAAAACTTGGAAAAAAACTCGTAATAATTGAGCCGGAGGGACTGGATCGTCACCACCAGCCCTTCCAGCACGATCACGAAGACATTCCCCAGCAAAACCACTAAAAACGACAATGCGCCGCCGCCGATGGATGCGACCGCGCGGGACAACTCGAAGATCGCGATAAAAAGACCGGCATGGGCCAGGGCGAAAGCCGCAATTCGAATAAACGACAGCGTGTTGGCTAAATACCCCATAATGATCTCCAGGATATCCACCATGCTTTCCATGAACGTCACCACGAAGCCCTCCCGTCTGCGCCGCAGGAGAGTTTCTGCCAGCGGTTTCAGAAACAGTATTCCCAGACCGGAACCGATCAGCGCGTACCAATGCACCGGCACCTCTCCTTTTTGGACAAAGATCTTGCTCACCACCCCGATCGCGATCCAGTACAGCGCTCCGGAAATCAGCCCCGCTTTGTCAAATAACGCTCTCAGGTAATTTCTGTCACGAATGGCGTTGATCACGTTGAGCACAATCCCCAGGGTGATCATCCCGATCCCGAAATACACACTGAGGGTAAAAATAGACATAATATCATGCAAAGGCTTGATCCACAAGGAGGGAAATTCAATCCCGAACACGCTGCCGAAGAGCACGCCGAACAGCGAAGAACTTATCCCGCAATATAACAGCAAAGCGCCCGCCTGGCGGATTTTTTCTTTTTGAGACCGGCGAAACAGCCATGCCGCGGCGCACAATACCGCCCCATGGCCGATATCGCCGAACATCACGCCGAACATGAGTAAAAAACTGAAGGCGACGAATACCGTGGGATCAATCGAGCCGTAACGCGGCATCCCGTAGGAAGAGATCAGCAGTTCGAAGGGCTTCAGCAGCGCGTTATTTTGAAACCGTACCGGAACTTCTTCGTTTGCGATATGCAGTTGCCGCGGATCTCTCACCTCGACATACGAGGGAGACGCCGTGCGTTCGATCTCGCGAATGACCTGCTGTCTGGCCTCCTTCGGGACCCATCCGCAGAGCAGCGCGGTCCGTTCGGTCAAACAGGAAAACTTTTTCGCCTTCAGCAGGGACTGCCGTAGACGCAGGAAACTCCTTATCTGCGCCAGTTTTTCTTGCGACTCGGCGGCGAGCGCGGCCAATTGACGATCGATCTCTTCATTTTCCTGCCGGTAATGCGCGATTTTTTCCTTGATCTTGCCTTCAACATCGCCGGAAAGCATTCCCGGCTGGGCCGGCCACTCCATCGGTATCCAACCCACGTCATGAAGTGCTCTCTCAAAGACCGGCTTATCCTGTTTCAACCCCATGAGCATGGTCACCGCGGTATCTCCTTCGCGGCGATAAGGGTAAAGGATGTGCGGCACATCCTCCAGACTCCGCTCCAGCACCTGGAGATTCTCAGACGCGACTTTGCCCAGCGACACGTGAAGAAAGGTATAGACGGCCTTTCCCTGGAGCGGAAACATCAAATATTCTTTGATTTGGTATAAGAACATTTCCTGCCGGGAGACTTCTTCCCGCACCTGTTCTTTCTGCGCCAGCAGAGGGGCCGCCTTCTGTTCAATCCGGCCCAATACTTCGCGGAGCTCCTGATATGAAAAGGAAGGAAAGGTGGACGCCGCCGGAAGTGAAACGCCGAGCGTTCGAAGAAGATGGGTGAGCTTCGCCTCCAGCGTGTCCAATTCGGTGAATTCCCGGCTGAGATTACAGCCGGAAAGGCTTCCCAGCTCCTGTTCGATATCGCGAAGGTCAACGGGATGGAACAGTCCCGTATGTACCAGGCGGGGTACGAGTTCGTCGAGCTTTTCCTTGAATACGACCACGCTCAACAGCTCCATCGAAGAAGGGGTCAGCATATTAACACCGCCTTTGTCATCTCGCTATCCCATCCGTACTGGATCGCGTAAGCCAGAGAAACACAATTTTTCGCTTCCCAGCGTACCATGACGCAGTACGCCAGCAGAGTACCGATGGTAAACGGAAACCCCGACATGACCCGCCTCGCTTCCCGCATCAAAATCGCGTACAGAAACTGCCCGACTAAATGTATATTCCGGGGAGAAAAACTTTTCAACTCAGGATACCCTCCCGCGTGCACACTCTCCATTAAACTCGTTAATTCACCGGCGTAATGCCGCCGCACTTCTTCTTTGCGTACTTTATCCCCTCCGGGAATGATCCAGCCCAGGATATCGTCGACCCCGGCAGCGTAATATTTCTTGAACCGGATCAGCCAGTGGATATTCTCCATGTCGATCTCGACCCCCAGCAGTTTACGCACGGCTTTCCGGTCGGAAAAAGACAATCTGGCCAGCGCGTCAAGTACCCGCCGGTAATAATCGATATCAAGCGCGATTTCCAGGAAAAACACCGATCCGTGGAGTTTGAATTTTTCCCGCGCGCCGTTGAGCGGACGGCGGTAGGGAGTTTTCTCCAGCGCGAGAATAAACTCCTCGATCGTCGCCGAAGCGAGCAATACCGCGACGTCCACCCCGCGGAACTGTTGCTGAAGAATTCCCCGGTCGGAAGGCACCGGTTCCTTTTTGTGCCAGGCCCGGATCAGCCTTTTTAAGCGTTCAATTTCATAACGCTCGCAGTACACTTCGAGAAACTCTTTCTCCCGCGCGGTCGGAATCACCTGGATAAGACGCTGAAGCTGGCGGCGTTCGTTTACTCGTACGTATTTCTCGATCCCCTGGGCCCGTACCGGTTGCGTCGGCACCGAAACGTCCGGATCGGGGGGATGCGCCCGCCGCACCCGGTTCCACAGATCGTCCAGATCCGCCCTTTCCGCGCACGTCCGGAAATCGTCACAGCTGAGCAACCGGGAAATCATCCCCCGGGTTTTCGCGTTGAGAAACGCGTATTTGGATAGCTGCCCTATCATTCACGCTCCCTTAACGCGATCAGGCGGCGGAACAGCTCCTCGGCCCGGTCATGAATCTGCTGCATTCGGCGTTCCCGCACACACGCAGCATGCTCCCTTACCGAGGAAAAGATCTTTGTCCTTTCACGCTCGTACTCCCGGATGACCTCGACTTCCATCCGGCGAATCTCCTCGCCGGTTTGCTGCAGGAGGTCTTCGGTCTCCTCCGCTCCCTCGCGTTTCGCCTGATCCATACGTTTCTGCGCCTGGCGGCGGGATTCCTTGACCCGGGCGTCGGCTTCCCGTTCCGCCCGCAAAATAGTGTCGATTACCTCTTTCATAAGAATGCCGCCTCCCTTGATTATGCCGCGTAAGACTTAATGTTTTCCAGTAATCCGTAACAGAGCAACTTATCGTTCTCCTGAATTCGGTCGTTCGCGTGCGGGAAGGAAATCAATCCCTCCTTCCGGTCGATTGACAGAACCAGAATATTTTTGTCGATGAATCCGGCTTCGGCCAGGGTTAATCCTTTTTCCTTACTTTCACTGCGAATGGTCAGCTGAGCGATGCCGTACCCCTTAGGAAGATAAAACAATTCTTCCAGCGTTTTCTGCCGGATAATTCCCCGGGCGATTATGCGCTTTTCGATAAACTTATTCAAAGCACGGCTGAAGCCGCGCAAAGTGGTGAGCTTGTAAAAAAGATACAGGATCACCGTAAGGATCAATGCCTTCTCCACGTTAGTCTCCAGCGCGTCTTTTCCGAATGAAAAGAACAGCCCGCCGATGATCGACACGATCCCGACCTTTCCCATGATCATTAATACCGTGACGGTCTTGCGGCGGATATCGTCCTCGAGGATGATCTCGGCTTCGCTGGTGGTAAATCCGGTGCCGGTAAAAGCGGAAATAGCCTGAAACCGGGCAGTTTTTTCATCCAGCCCGGTAAGCTTCAAAATGACCGTGGCCACACGCACAATCGAAAAGAAAATTCCGATGAGAATAAGAACTGGGAGGACTCCCGAAAAAATTTCCATTTTATTCCCTGTGGGTTCGCGTCACGTACCCCCGGGTTCTGCTCCCTGAAACTGCCGCAGGACTGCAGAACGGGGATTGAATCAATTATATAGATTATAAGTGAACAAGGAGAATTCGGCAATGAATTTCTTCGCCGCGCGGTAATTGCGCACTTCGCCGGTGAGCACGCATATAATGTAATCTCCCTGGGCGGTAAAGACGATGCCGGCATCATGCACCACCCCCCGTTCCAAACCGGTTTTATGCGCGACCGGGATCTCTTCCGGAAGATAGCGCGGCAGGCGGTCGTCCACCTGCTGTTCTTTCAGTATCGACAGGGCAAACTCGGCATGAGGCAGCCGGCGGCGGTAAAACCCTTCCAGCACTGAAACGATATCCGCCGCGGAGGTATAATTCTCCTTGCCCTTGCGCCGGGACACGAAATCCATCATTTTCCGTTCGAGCACGGTCTGCCGCAGGTCAAGAGCGGTAAATTCACTTCTCAACAGGTCCATCCCGAGCATCTCTATGACTTTGTTGGTCGCGGTGTTATCACTGCGGGTGACCATCAGGGTGAGCAGTTCGGCAAAGGAAACCTCCGCGGGAACCTGGGCGGCTTTCAGCACCCCCGAGCCGCCGCAGATATCCCGCCGGCGAATCGTCACCCGCTCTTCAAGCGAACGTTGCCCCCGCTCGACCGCGCGCAGCGCAACGGCGAGAATAGGGATTTTGATGATGCTGGCGGCAATGAACGGCTCGTCTGACCGGTATCCCGCCTCGCCGGAAGAAACGAGATCTTTCACCAGAAAAGCCGCATCGCCATGGAACTGGACGCACAGCGACTCCCCCTGCGCCTGCATTCGCGCGAAATCCGCTGCGGCCCGCCCAAAGGGACGCGGTCCCCAGCCGCGGGTGAAGGCCGCGAAAACGATTCCCGCGATCGCACACATGAGGATCCCGATTGTGAACTTCCTGCGGCGCAGCATATCTTTTCTCTTTAAACGTGAAATTCGTCTGAGGCGCGGATCCTCCGGGCGTAAAGCATTATTCGTCTTCGTTCTTCCGGCGCATCCGGCTTCGGGGTTCGGTTTTCCACGAATGCGACGCGACCAGCACCGCCGCGAACAGCGTATAGAGCAGCCAATCCCGGCCGACCAGGATAATCGCGGTCCACGAATATCCTCCGTAGGGATCGGCAAGTTCTTTGGTGAGCGAAGAAAGCAGCAATGCGCCCAGAATCCCCGGCGCGACGATCTTCACCGAAAAATCCCACACGGCGGGCAGCTTCCACCGGCAGGAATGATTCAAATGGCCGCGGAGTTTCACTGCTTTAAGGATCCATCCGACGAGCACGCACTCGAAAATCGCTCCCACCACCAGACCGTACTGCGTGATGAAATGATCGGCGATATCAAGCAGGTGGATCCCCGCCCGGGTAGCGAATATCATACTTCCTAAGAATCCCAGCCCCGACAGGATCGAAACCACCGTCTTTCGCGGATAATGGAATTTATCGATAATGGCCGAGGCAAACGCCTCCAGGATCGAGATCGCCGACGAGAGCCCCGCGATCACCAGGATACCGAAAAAGATCGCGCCGAAGAGCTTTTCAAATCCGGGAAGCATGCTGATCGCTTTCGGATAGGCGACGAACGCCAGCCCGATCGACTGATCCACCACCGCCTCAAACGGCTTGCCGGTCGTACGCGCCATGTAGCCGAGCACCGAAAAGACCCCGATCCCGGCCAAAAAAGAAAAGGCCGCGTTAAACAGGGTGATCGTGATCGAATCCCGCACGATTTCGCTTTTGCGCGGCAGATAGGATGAGTAGGCGATCATGATACCAAACCCGATACTGAGCGTAAAAAAGATCTGACCAAAGGCATCCATCCACACCCCGATATCGCCCAGCCGGCTGAAATCCGGACGCAGATAAAAAGAGAGCACTCCTTCTTTTGCCCCGGGCAGACGCGCGCTCCAGGCTACGATCGCCACGGTAAGGATCAATAGCAGCGGCATAAACACTTTGTTGGCGCGTTCCAGCCCCTTTTCCACGCCCTTGAACACGATCAGCCAGGACACCCCCCACACCGCAAGCAGCGCTCCGATCATCGGCGTCCGCAGATCCCCCAGCGCGAACGGTCCCTCGCTGACCATAAGATATTCCTGAAAGAAGAACGCGTTCGGATCCGGAGCCCAGCGCAGGTCGAACGAATAAAAGAAAAAGTTCACGCACCAGGAAACAACGACCGAATAGTACAATACGATCCCGAACATCACGAAGATCACCTGCCACCACCCCAGCCACTCCCATTTACGCGAAACACTGGCGAAGCTTGCCGGCGCAGATCCCCGCATCTTATGCCCCAGTCCGATCTCGAGAATCATCAGGGGAATGCCTACCACCAGCAGAGCCACGCCGTAGGGAATGAGAAAGGCTCCGCCGCCGTTTTTGTAACACAGATATGGGAATCTCCAGATGTTGCCCAGTCCCACGGCCGAGCCGATCGCGGCCAGAAGGAACCCGATGTGTGATTTCCACTGCGGACGATGATGGGGTAAGGGAGTACCGTTTTCCATAACCTGGCCGTTTTTGGGATGGAATTATTATATCAAGAAACCGGGCGTTGTAAACACGCAAAGTGCGCCGGAGACGGTTCCGGGAGGTGAAAGTTCGGCATGTTCAGGGAGTGAGGGAACACCGCGCAGACCCGTCCGCGCGGATTTAATCTTCGGTAATTTCCCCGGTGGTCAAATCCATGGTGAAGGTAGGACCGGTGCCGGAAGCGGCAGCGGTCACGGTACTTCCGGAAATGGAATAATCATAGTTGTCGTCGGTAAAGGACAGCGATACGTCCGCTTCATCGTCCCCGTCAAGGTCGGCATCTATGGCGACCTCACCGGAACCGCCACCCGAAGTTAAATCTCCGGGCCAGTCTCCGGTCGCCGAATGAATCGCCATGGATACTTCGCGGATTTCCTCAAGATTCCCCTTTACCCTGGAAGCCCTGGCCTTATCGACCGACTGCATGTACTGCGGAATAGCGACTACGAGCAAAATCCCTAATATAATGGAAATAATGAGCAGTTCCAGTAACGTGAACCCCTTACGACTGCGCATATTTTTTTCTCCCTTCCCCGCCCGCCGGGCTCCTTTTATTGATCATATTTTTTCCCGTGCCGTGCAGCACCCGTGTCCGCCGCCGTTTACTGTCCCCAGGAATGGGTAAACGGATAGAAGTACTCTTCGGCGAGATTGACCTCGGGATTGGACTTCGGATCTTCCGCGTGCCCCGGCCGCTTGCGCATGGCCAGATCACTGATCAAAATACCCCCGTTCTGTTTTTGGATCGAGAGCCCGTCGGGATCGACGAGTTGATGGGAAAGCACCCGGGAATCGTCTATCACCCCGTTGTCATCGAAAACCTCAAACGTGACCGAATTCGCCGGATAGGTACGGGTGGCGAACACGGTATCCGCGTTGTTGGTATTAAACACGTAGCAGACCTCGCGGTCATCGCCATAATCCTGGGGCGTGCGGTTCTCATTGCCGTTGACGTCCATATCCTGCCGCAGACATAACTGATGCACCCCTCCGGTTGCGTTCACCGAAATCCCGTCGCTCACCCGGTCGCCGGTAACCGTGAGCATATTTTTGTGAAGGTGATCCACCAGCAGGGTCATCCGGTTGAGAATTTCCACGACATTCTCAGTGGTGGTAAACATGCGGGAACTCAGAATATGAAAAGATACCGCGGCGAGCACGATACTCACCATCAGCACCATTGCCAGCAGGAGTTCAATCAAGGTCACGGCGCGCTTCATTCGCATGGCAGGTATTTATTCTTCTTCCTGAGGGGTATCCTCATAGGTTACGTCCATCTGGACCCGGCGCAAATCCATCACTTCCCCGTCGATCGTGACCTGTTCCACCGTGTATTCCGGCGTATAAGTCGTCCCGTCGGGCCGGTCCATACTCGCGCCGGGATAATCCTGGGCACCTCCGCCGGCGGGATCAATGTAGAGATCGTTACTCGCATCGTCCCAGGTATCGGCGCGCACATGGATGTAGAGCTCATCAAACTGATCCCGTGAGATATTCATCGACTGCAGTCGTTTATGGGCGCGGTCAACCAGCCTCTGCGCACCCACGAACGAAGCCAGCAGTCCGCCGAAGGCGAAAGCGAGAATGCCCGCGGCCACGAGCAGTTCCACCAGGGTAAAACTCTTTCGCTGAAGATTCATGCTTCCTCCGTTTACTGCGGCACCGGCCGGTTCGGATCGTTCCCGCCGGTACAGTCGCCGGCCAGGATGTTCGGGTCACCTGGCCCGATATGCCACGCTCCATGGCTGGCACTTGCCGCCTCCGCGCAGAACCCTCCACCGCCGGCGGTCACGCGGTAGGTCCAGAAACCGTTCGTAGCGAGCGTCAGATTCAGCGCGTTGTTGCAGGCCGCGGTATCTGCGCAGGCCGCGTAACTGTTGGTGCGCAGTTCTTCCGATTCCTCCGCCGTCTGCAACAGCAGCAGCGCCCCCCGCGCTTCCCGGTCATGCGCCCGCAGACGCGCGTTCCAGTAATTCGGCAGGGCGAACGTTGCCACCACGCCCACGATAACCACTACCATCAGCAGTTCTATAAGGGTAAAACCCCTTTGTTGCCCCATGCTTTCTCCTGATCCTAAAAACAGCCGCCTTCGGCGAATACTCCGGTGTTGAGATCCAGCGTAACACTGTTCGCCGGCTGCGCGCCGCTGCAGAAACCGGTCTGTTTTTGCGCAGTCACGACTCCTCCCTGGACAGTGTAAAGCCACATCTGATCGTTCTGTACACTGCGCAGATCAATACCCGAAACGTTGGTTCCGATCCGGTTATCGAGATTGGCAGGATTCGGCACGTTTACAAAGTTTCCGGTTTCGCTCCGGATAATCTGTTCCGCTTCGGCAATGAGCGCCATCGCGTGCCGTGCCTTCGCTACCTCGGCTCGAAGCACCGAGCCGCGGTAGCGAGGGACTGCGACCGACGCCAACGCGACGATCACCACGGCGGCAATCAACAATTCCAACAACGTGAATGCGGATTTTCGGCGCATATCCACCTAGTCGTCAGATTCGGTAATCTCTCCAGTTTCCAGATCAATGACGAATGTCGCGCCGCTTCCGGACGCGGTCACGTCGCTTCCGGAAATGGAGTAATCGTAGTCGTCATCGGTAAAGGACAGCGATACGTCCGTTTCGTCATCCCCGTCAAGGTCGGCATCAAGGGCGACCTCTCCGGCACCGTCGCCCGAATCTAAAGCGTCGGGCCAGTCTCCGGTCGCCGACTGAATCGCCATGGCGACTTTACGGATTTCCTGAAGATTACTCTTCGCGCTCGCTTCCTTGGCTTTCTGGACCGATTCCATGTACTGCGGAATAGCGATCACTGCCAGAAGACCTAAGATGATGACTACGATCAGCAGTTCCAACAAGGTAAACGCCTTACGCTCTTTCATACAAACCCCCTTTTGTGAATAGGTTACGATAAAAAATCCCACTTTATTTATACCATACCCCGTCACCCGGTGTCAATCCCGGCGGAAAAACTCACATTCCGCCGCCGCCGAGCTGGGATATGCGGAACATCGGCAGAAACAGGGATACCACCAGACCGCCGATCAGCAGTCCCATGACCATGATCATGATCGGTTCGAACGCCGCGATCAGCCGTTCCACGCGGGTCGTCAGTTCTTTCCGATAATGGATGGATATCTTCTCAAACACCTGGGGCATCGTCCCGGTCTCCTCGCCGATCTTGGCCATTTCGGAGATCAGCAAAGGAAAAATATTCAGATTACGGAATTCATCGGAAAGGGACGATCCCTCGCGCACCTTCTCCTTGACGTGAAGAATACTTTTTTCCAGACGGATGTTGCCGATCCCGTGGGCGGCGACTTCCAGGGTATATACCAGAGGCAGGCCGCTGTCGAGCAGAATGTAGACAGTGGAAGTCAAACGCTCCAGGCAGGCGTAAAAATGAAACGGCCCCAGCAGAGGGATTTTCAGCCGGATCTTATCCCAGAGGGGACGGGTCTCCTGCGAGCGCATAAAATAGACCAGCCCGGCGACCGCCGCGATAAACCCGGCAAGCAGAAGAAAAAAATAGGTATTCACGAATTTGCCGATCCCGAACACGATTTGCGTGGCCAGGGGCAGATCGACTCCGAAGTTATCGAATAATTCGATGAACTTCGGCAGGATCACCCGGAAAAACACGAAGACCACGACCACCGCCACGATCATCAACAGCGACGGGTATATCATCGCGCTTTTTATCTTGCGCTCGAATTCGATCCGCATTTCAAGATAATCCGCCAGTTTTTCGAGCACAAAGGGCAGGTTTCCCGAAGCCTCGCCTACTTCGACTATCCCGCGCCACAACGAAGAGAATACCTTCGGATACTTCCCGATTGCTTCGCCCAGCGACAGCCCTTCCTTGATCCGTTTGGCGCATTCACGGAGAATTTTTTCCAGTTTCGCGCTTTCGGTCTGAAAGGACAGGATCTCCAGACTCCGCAGCAGGGTCACCCCGCTGGAGAGCGTAGTGGCAAGATTACGGGCAAAAAAGGTCAGGTCGTATAGTTTCAGTGAATTGCGTTTCCCGCGGCGGCGGCGTAAAAAACCGGCACCTCCGCCCGCGCCCTTTTTCTCCTTCACTTCTTTGATCGAGATGATGAACAGTCCCCGCGCTCTGAGTTTGCCGATCAGTTCCTGGCGCGTATTCGCTTCTTCTATATCCCGTATCTTTCGGGCGTCCTGTGTTTTCGCCGAATAAATAAACTGCGGCATACGTTCCCCTTTGGTTAATACGCGATCGCCACTGAAAGCACTTCCTCAAGGGAAGTGACCCCTTCTTCAACCCTTTTGATCCCGCTCTCCAGCAGCGACTGGGATCCGTTCTTCCTCGCCGCCGCCATGATCTCTCCCGGCGGCGCGTCGCGGGAGATCGCTTCACGGATCGAGTCATCGACATAGATGATTTCGGCCACCACGGTCCGTCCGCGGTACCCCACCATATTACACTTTTCACACCCCTTGGGCCGGTAAATCACCGGCACATTGATCTTGACGTTTCGCGGCATATCTTCGGGTTTCACTTCATAGGCTTCTTTGCACTCCGGACACAAACGCCTCACCAGACGCTGGGCGACGATCAGCCGCAGAGAAGCCACGACCATATACTTAGGCACGCCGATATCGACCAGCCGGTCGATAGTCGTGGGGGCGTCGTTGGTATGCAGAGTGGAAAGGACCAGGTGGCCGGTAAGCGCCGAACGGATACCGATTTCCGCGGTTTCCAGATCGCGCACCTCCCCCACCAGAATGATGTCCGGATCCTGGCGCAGAAACGAGCGCAGGGCGTTGGCGAAAGTAAGACCGATTTCCGGTTTTACCTGAACCTGGTTGATCCCCTGAATCCGGTACTCGACCGGATCTTCAATGGTAAGCGTGTTCTTGGCCGACGATTTGATCTCGTTCAGTGCCGAATACAGCGTGGTCGATTTTCCGCTCCCGGTCGGCCCGACCAGAAAGACCAGCCCATAGGAGGAGGATATACCGTGACGAATCTTCTCCAGCTCATCCGGGAAAAAACCCAGTTTGGCCAAATCCAGCGGCACGCGTGATTTATCCAGGATCCGCATGACTACCTTTTCCCCGAAAATCGTGGGCACCGTCGAGACCCGCAGATCGATCAGCCGTTTCATGATCTTGACCATGAATCCGCCGTCCTGGGGCAGGCGTTTTTCCGCGATGTCCATTTTGGATAAGATCTTGACGCGGGAGACGATCGGCAAATACAGCGACACCGGCGGCGACGGCATTTCATATAACACACCGTCGATACGGTAGCGCAGGGAAAGCTGTCCGTGGTGAGGCTCAATGTGGATATCGGAAGCGCTTTCCTCTATCGCCTGGCGGATGATCAAATCCACCAGTTTGACTACCGGCGCTTCCTCGGCCCGCGCGATCAGCGTATCCAGACTCAAATCGGTCTCTTCCGAGCCGATCTCCTTGATTTCCTCATCGACCGTTTTTTCCACCGCGTCCATAGCTTCGCGGTAAAACTTATCCTTGCCGTAAAAAGATTCAATGGCATGAAGGATGTCGGACTTGGTACTCACAACCGGATTTACCTCGCAGCCGGTGAGCTTCTTCAAATTGTCCATCAGGATCAAATCAAGGGGATCAAACATGACCACCGTAAGTGAATTCAGACTTTTGGAAAGCGGCAGGACCAGATTCCGGATCGCGAAGTCGTAGGGGATCATGTTTTCCAGATTCTGCTCCGCGGCGGGTTTGAGCTTGCCGGAAGAAAGAGATACGTAGGGAATGGAAAGCTGCTTACTGAGCGCGATCACGATCTGCTCTTCATTGACATAATCGAGCTGGATCAGCGTTTCGCCCAGTCGTCCGCCTTCCTTTTTCTGCGCTGAAAGCGCTTCCTTGATCTGATCTTCGGTAACGATCCCTTCTGCGGTGAGAATATCGCCGAGTTTTTTATATCGTGCCATACCTTCTTTCCGTTGAGAAAGAATGTGCCGCGCGCCTGCGATCGCTACTCACCGGGCGTATCGGTCAAGCGTCTGCTCAATGAGCACGCGTTTTTGCGGATTATACTGTTCGCGATGCGGCATCATCGTTTTCTGCGCTAACTGCCTGGTTTTTTCTTCAAGCACGTGCGGCGTCAGGAACACGAGAAGTTCACGCTCCTGCACGTCCTGGTTTTTCCACCGGAAAAAACGTCCCAAAAAGGGCACATCACCCAAAATCGGCACTTTAGTATTGTTTTTCGTGGACTCGGTCTTAATTAGTCCGCCGATCAGCAGAGTCTCGCCGTTCTCAAGACGGGCGATCGCGGTCGCCGACCGTTCCTCGGGATCCTTAATGCTTCCCGCAATAAACGCCTCCGCGGTCTCGGTCCCCAGCGTAAATCCGCTGTCTTTCGCTTCCCGAACCACCGCTTCCACAAACAGGGTGATCTCGTCGTTCTCGTGATTCACCTGCGGCGTGACCCGGAGCCGGGTCCCGGTCTGCGCACGTTCGGTGGTAAAGGTCGTTCTGTCGGTATCTCCCGACTCCTCGCGTGTCACTCCGATCGCCTCATCGGTCGTGATCTGAATTTCCGCGGTCTGATTGGCCAGGGTAAGAATCCGCGGCCGGGCCAGAGATTTGGTATCCGACAAACTGCGCAGAAAATTCAGCACCAGATCAGCCCCCACCACGGTCAGGACCGTGGGAGTGAACGAGCCCGCGGGGTTTCCGCTGAATTCCCAGTTATCCAGGATAGCTCCTTCCTGCACGTCAAATGAGCCGTAGTTCGGCGTCGCCGAATACTCGCCGAACGGGAACCGGGTAAATCTCGTTCCCGATACTCCCAGCGAGACCAGGCTGTCCGGCCAGTTGACTCCCATTTTATCGATGTTGCGCTTGGACACGTCCAGCATTTCCACCTCGATCATCACCCGCTTCGGTGATCTGTCCAGCCGGTAAATCACCTCGTCGATCATGGGAAACTGCGCGGGCACATCCACGACGATCAGAGAATTGGTGATCGGATCCTCGCTCACTCTTCCGAATTCGCTGAGCACGGTCTCCACCGCTTTTTTCAGCCCGATGAGTTCTTCCTGATCGCCTTCTTCACCCTCTTCTCCTTCTTCGCCTTCTTCCTCCCCGGTACCCATCACGGAATCGATTTCGGTTTTCATCCGGGTGGAATCCACGCGCAGATATTTGAGCTGATACACCTTGGTTTTCAGCTCGATGGTCGGCTTGCCCATCTCCTTGACCACGAACACATTGGCCTCCGGATAAAAATCGTAGGTAAGATTGTTCGCTTTAAAAATGATATCCAGCGCTTCCTTTAACGGCACGTCCTCCAGATAGAGCACCAGCTTTCGGTCCTGCACCGCTTCGGTGGAAACGAAATTCAAACCGGTCTGCTGGGAAAGCATCTTGAGCACCCCCACCAGACGCGCGCCTTCCAGATCAAGAGAAACCCGTTTCTTGACGCCGGCGATCAGGTAATCACCGTACATGGAATCCTGAGCCCCGGCACTCAGGCCGACGGTAAGCAACAGCAATAAAACGAGCAGTCTTTTCATTATTCCTCCTTCAAATTGGGAATACGATTCGTTATTTGGTCACCCCGCGCTTAAATAACTTTCCCCGGTACATAAAAAACACGTTATTTTCTTCGATCTTGAACACCGTCGCCTCGGCGTCATTATAATACACCGTTTCGCCGACCGCGTATACATCGTCGTTGATCAGGGCCCGCGGCGTATCAGTACCCCATAAAATCCCCTGCACCGGGATAGACGGCAGTACGATCGTTTCCGGCTCGGGTTCACCCTGCGGCCCTCCCGGCTCCTCGGGCAGTAATGATTTAAACGGATCGCGTTCGACCGCCGGAATACTCAGGGGGACATCGGACACCTGCGCCAGCCCCGCGCGTTCCCCCCGCCACACGCCCGTAAAGGCCAAGGCCGCGGTCAGCGATAGGATCACTCCGGCTTTATGACACCACAATCTCATCATTCCCCCTGCAGGACATAATACCCGACCAGATCGGCGCGTACCCGCTTGCCGCCGTTCCGGGCCTCACGCACCGTCATGGTCTTCACCTGGATATTCTTGTGCTCCACCGTATTTACGAACTCCAGAATATCGGTGTACGTTTCGGAAGTGAATTCAAGATAAATTTCCGACACCCCGTACCCGTCCTCTTCCCGCTGTTTGGGACGCAGCGCCTCCATATCGACCCCGCTCTCATACGCCGCCTGCTCCACGAAGCGTTTATACTCAATGGGATCGGAAAAGGCGAACGCTTCGCGCAGAGCCCCGAATTCTTTGTTCACACGTCTCCAGGACGCGATCATCTCCTGTCCCTCTTTCACCTCTTCGACCTGGCGGTTGACCGCCTCAAGATCTCCTGCGTATTTCTTGTAGACGCCGTGTACGACAAACGCGGTCACTACCGCGAGCGTCACCACGATAAACACATTTTTATATTCCGACAGACGGTTCATTTCTCCTCCATCCGAATTTCGAACGAAGTCACTTCATATTCATTTTGCGCGTTCCGTGTCGATGAAACCATCTCCACCGATCCGAACAGCCCGAATCGAGAGTTGTGCTCCCGGAGTTCCCGTACGAATTCATCGATACTGACCCGCTCCTTCAGGCTGTCGCCGAGGAACGAAAATCCCGATACACTTCCTTGATATCCGTTCTCCCGTTTGGTCAACCGTATTTCATTGAGCCATATGCCGTCGGGCAGTACGTCCGGCAGATTATTGAAAAAGGAACTGGTCCGTTTGAATTTATCCTGAAGACGCCGAAGGACCGTCACTTCGTTGCGGCGCGACTGCAGACGCTGTGCCCGGTCTTCCCAGGAGAGCCCGCGGAATTCCTCGGGCAGATTCAGCGCGGCTTCCATTTTGTTCAGCTTCAGCTTCTGGTCAAAGATCACGTTACTGAAAAGCACCGCCACCAGGACCGACGCAAGGATCCCCACGCCCAGCACGATCCCGATCGCCAGGTAATTGATCCCCACCCTGGTAGGTTCCATCGACTGCTGTATTTTTACTTCCTCTTCCTTGGTTTCCTGCAATTCGGGCGAAAACTTGTAGGGGAAAGTTTCCCGACCGGCGGTCCCCAGCGCTTTTGCCCCCTCGACCTCGTTCACCCGATCGTCGATTTCAGTCGCCAGTACCGCGGATATGTCCAGCTGGAGATCCTCTTTCAACGCAGCAATGATGTCCTCCCGCGGCGTATCGGTCACTACCACCAGTTTATTGATGGAATAGGCCCGGAATTCCCGCAGAAAATACTGAAAAGAGAGTCTCACCGACTCGGTGTATTTGCCCGTGTCGAACTCACCCTCCTGTTCCACCGCCAAATAGCGGTTAAATACCGGCAGTTCGTTATAGAAGAAGGTCAGATACGACTCGTGCCGGGTAAGATCGAGCACGGCAAAATTTTTCAAGCCTGAATATTTTTTCACTGACTTGAGCGTCCGTACCAGCGCGATACAAGCCGGTTCGATGATGGTCGGGGTAAGGTCAAGGTGAGAAAAGATCGTCTGGACTTTCCGGTAATTCTCCTGCTTTATCCCGATAAAACAGACCATCAGCTTTTTTTCCTTCGCCAGACGGGCGTAGCTGTAATCCCAGATCAGTTCGGTCACCTTAAAGGGAATATGTTTTTCGATCTCGTACATGAGCGAGGCGCTGAGTTCGTTCTTGTTCATCATCGGCATTTCGAACGAACGGAAGATGAAATCCCGGTCGCCGAGGGCGACGCTCACGTCTTTTTCGTCACTGTGAATCTGACGGAGGGTTTTATTGATCAGGGCTTCCCATTTGACGTCTTCGCTCAATGTTTCGACCTGTGCGTCCTCCTCAAGAGAAGAGAGATCGAACTTTGCCGCGGCCAGGGCGCGCTTGGCTTCGGCCAGAACCGCCCCGATCGAATTCACGCCCAAATAAATACCGAGATTTTTTCGTGCCATCAGCCCTCTTTCGATTTACAGCTCTTCAGCCACTCGTCGATATACTTTCGGTCGAACCGCCACACCTTCCCGATTTTGATCCCTGAAATCTTCTTCTGATGCAGCCAGTTGTAGATCGTCTGCTTCTTCAGCCCGAGATAATCGGCAAGCTCGTCGACACTCATCAGGCGGGATGTTTTGTTTTTCTTCATCTGTACTCTTTTTCTTACTTTTACTATAATCTCTATACATATTCATTTAAATATTTTTATTTAATAAAGTCAAGTAATTTTTATCATCTTTTTACGCGGTTTTCCTATATATTGTGGTTTTCAATCCCCCCCCCGATATATAGGGCATAAAAATGCTCCCACGACCCGCTGTTTCTATATAGGTATTAATGGAGAAAACAGGCCGAACCCACACGGAAGCGGACCGCGCCTTTACCGGCCGGCGGCGGGGTTCCATTTCACCTCAAGCGCCCGTGCCGCCCGTGCTTCATCGACCCGTCCGCCCGGCCGGGAAAGAGGTGCCCGGAGAAGCCGGTCGGGTTCCTCCCGCGCCTCACGGCAAATGGCCCGCACTGCCTCGATGAACCGGTCCAGAGTCTCTTTGGATTCGGTTTCGGTTGGTTCGACCATCAAGGCTTCTTTGACGATAAGAGGGAAATACATGGTAGGCGGATGAATTCCGTAATCAATAAGTCTCTTGGCGACGTCATAGGCCCTCACCCCTCTTCCTGCCAGCGACGCACAGGAAAAAACCGCCTCATGCATGCAGGCGCGGTCATAGGGCACATCCAGCACCTCTTTGAGCATCCTCTGTACATAGTTGGCGTTGAGCACCGCGTGTTCGGACATTCTCCGCAGCCCCGCGCCTCCCAATCTCAATACATAGGCGTAGGCCCTGACGCAGACGAGAAAATTGCCGTAAAAGCTGCGGATCGTCCCGATAGTTTCCGGCGACCCTTGAGACCAGGAATACCGGCCGTCGCGCCGTTCAATGCGGGGAACGGGAAGATAGGCACGCAAGCGCTCAGTCACTCCCACGACCCCCGCGCCGGGCCCGCCGCAGCCATGAGGCGTGGAAAATGTTTTATGTAAATTAAGATGCATCACGTCAAATCCCATGGCCCGGGGCGCCCCGATCCCGGCCAGCGCGTTGAAATTAGCCCCGTCATAATACAACAGCGCGCCTTTCTCATGAGCCATACGCTTCAGTTCAGAGATTTCCTCTTCGAATATCCCCAGCGTGTTGGGATTGGTGAGCATCACCGCGGCGGTCTGTTCGTTCAGCGCCCGGGAGAACGCCCGCGCGTCCACGCAGCCTCCGGAGTTACTGGGCACGACGACGGTCGCATATCCGCACATCGCCGCGCTTGCCGGATTTGTTCCGTGCGCGGAATCCGGAACGAGCACGTGGGTTTTCTTTACTCCCCGCTGTTCATGATACTTGCGGATCATCATCATGCCGGTAAATTCACCGTGCGCCCCGCTGGAAGGGATCAGGCTGAAATAATCCATGCCGGTGATCGCGCACAGACAGCGTTCCAATTCATAGAGCAGTCCCAGCGCGCCCTGAACGCTGTCCTCCGGCTGGTAGGGATGTAAATCGCGCAGTCCCTCCAGCGCGGCCGCCTGTTCGTGAAGACGGGGATTGTGCTTCATGGTGCATGAACCGAGAGGATAAAAATTACCGTCCACGGAAAAATTATTTGCGGCCAGCGCGCTGAAATGGCGAACGGTTTCCCGCTCTCCCGGATCGGGCAGGGGCAGCGTCTCCCGCAGGAGTTTTCGGGGAAAAATGTCGGTCAGGGATACGTCCGGAACCCCGCTGTCCGGAACATAGGTAGGCGCTTCGCTCCCGGAATATCGATCAAACACGAACCTGTCCACCATGAAGGATCTCCTCTAACGCGGAAACATACGCGTCTATATCCTGTTTGGTTTTCTTTTCTGTACAGCAGGAAAGAATTCCTCCGTCCAGCCCGGGAAACTCTTTGCCGGTAGGATACCCGCCCAGGATCCCTTTGCGGCGAAGCGCCTCAAGTACCGCCGCCGGACGCGCCACCTGCCACACGAACTCATGAAACACCCCCGGTCCGTAAGGAAGTGTTACGCCGGAGAGCCCTTTCATTTTCCGGTACAGATACTGCGTGTTGCGCACACACTGGCGGGCGGTATGCGTAAGCCCCCGCGACCCCTGCAATGACAGGTACACCGCGGCGGCGATCGCCTGAAGTGAATGATTGGAACAAATATTACTGGTCGCCTTCTCTCTGCGAATGTGCTGTTCTCTGGTCTGCAGTGTCAGGCAGAAGGCGTCGTTACCGCCGGCATCGACCGTACGACCCACGATCCGGCCCGGCAACTGCCGGATCATCCGCCGGGACGCGGCTAAATACCCCCCTCCCGGTCCGCCGAAGTTCACCCCGCAGCCGAAAGGCTGGATGTCGCCGCAGATGAGATCACCCGAAGGCTGAAAGAGCGCCAGCGACAGGGGATTGGCAACGACGATCAGCAGGGTATCCGTCGTTCGGCACAGACGGTGGATCTCCTCGGCATCTTCGATCAGGCCGAAAAAATTGGGCGCCTGCACCACGCAGCAGGACACCTCTCGGCTCAGCGCGCGGCGCCAGGCGGAAATATCCAGCGTCCCGGCGGCCGCACGGGGAACCTCTTCGCAGATACATTCCTGCGCGGAAAGATACGTCCTCAGCGTACGTTTGTATTCAGGATGCACGGAATCGGCAAGCAGCACCCACCCCCGCCGGTTCAGACGAAGCGCCATGCGCACCGCTTCCCCGAGAGCAGTCGCGCCGTCGAGCAGGGACGCATTCGTCACCTCCTTGCCGGTAAGCAGACAGATGAAACTCTGATATTCAAAAATTGCCTGAAGAATACCCTGCGAACATTCCGGCTGGTAAGGGGTGTATGCCGTGACAAACTGGGGAAGCGATACCAGCGAGGAAAGCGCGGCCGGCACGTAATGGTCGTAACAGCCCGCGCCGAGAAAGGAATTCCAGCGCGAAAGCGGCGTGTTCTCCCCGGCGCGGCGGCGCAGCAGCTGGAGCACTTCGTATTCGCTCAGCCCCCGGGGAAGCGGCGGCGCAGAAAAGCGCAGCTCGTTGGGGATGTGTCGGAAAAGCTCTTCCGCGCTCCGGACGCCGATCGCATCCAGCATTTCTTTTCGTTCCTGTGAAGAATGGGGAATATACGGCATTGTGCTGGAAAAAACCGCACCCAAAACGAAACGACGCCGCGTCCCGGGTGCATCTGTTTTATGATTGCTGCTGAAGAAACTCCCGGTAGGCTTCCTCGTCCATCAAGTTCTCGGCAGACTGAGGATCCGTCAGTTCTATTTTGATCATCCATCCCTTTTGCAGCGGATCTTCATTCACCCACTGGGGATTCTCGGCCAATTCTTCGTTTACCGCGATCACCTTCCCGCTCAGCGGCGAAAAAAGCTCACTGGCGGCTTTCGTCGATTCTACTGTCCCGTACTGCGACTCAGTTTCCACCGCATCCCCGACCGAAGGAAGTTCCACGTACACTACGTCTCCCAGTTCTTTTTGCGCGTGGTCGCTGATACCGATCACCGCCGTATTTCCTTCGATGCGGGCCCATTCATGTGTCTTACTGTAGCGAACCATTACGCCTCCTCTCGTTTCAGCACCTTGCTCCCGGTCCCTCCCTGCGTGGTTTCGGACAGCACCCGCTCTCACAAGGTATTCCTTTCTGTTTAGTGTGAATGGGCACAAAGGGAAGATCAGTCACGACTGAATCCGCCGCCTGCCCCCTGATCATCGTCACCACCCGCTGTCCGGCTTGGGCGTATCCGGACTCAATCCGGACCATCGCGATACTCTTCTGAAGCGCGGGGGAAAAGGTACCGCTGGTCACCGTGCCCACCTGTCTGCCCGCTGCGTACACCGGATATCCCGTTCTCGCGATTTTCGCGCGTTCCAGCACGATCCCCGTGCGTACCACCGATCCCGGCTGAGCCCGTTCTCCGGCCAGCGCGCTGCGCCCGATAAAATCGGCCTTGCCCATTTTTACGGCCCAGCCCACGCCGGCCGCGAAGGGGCGAGTATTCTCATCGATCTCCTGACCGTACAAGGGATATCCCGCTTCAATGCGAAGAATGTCACGGGCCCCGAGCCCGCAGGCACGCATGCCGCATTCCTCCCCGGAGGCACAGAGTAGCTCCCATAGCCGCAGCGCGGCCGCGGCGGGGAGAGATATCTCAAAACCCAATTCACCGGTGTACCCGCTGCGCAGCAGCGTGAGTGAATGATCCCCCCACCGGGTCCTGCTTACCGACATATACTCCAGCTCCCGCGCCGCGGGAACGGCCTTTTCGACCACCGCGGCGGAAGCGGGCCCCTGCACCGAAATAAAGGCGCGCTCCTCCGTCTGATCCGCAACCGAGACGTCTTCATCTTCAATTGCGGCACGCAGCCGGTGCAGGATTTTCTGCCGGTTGACTGCATTCACCACGCAGAGATATTCTTCCGAAAGAGATCCAAGAATACAGTCATCAAGAACCGTCCCTTCAGATGACAGGAAAAGAGTATACTGCAGACGCCCCTCAGCAAGCGCTTCCACGTCATTCGAAGTCATCCTCTGGAGGAACCGCGGCGCATCGGACCCCCTGATCGAAAGGTGTCCCATGTGCGACACATCAAAGATCCCGCAGGAATCCCTCACGGCTCTGGCTTCCGCCAGACTGCCGTCATAGCGCAGCGGGAGACACCATCCGGCGAAACTCACCATGCGCGCCTGACGGTTTCGATGCCACGAAAACAAAGGAGTTTTTCTTGACTGAAAACTCATTTCCTGCTCCGATAAAAGTCAAATTTTATCATAGAAACCGCTCAATGTAATGATAATTTTTCAAAAAAATCAGCAGCGAGTTGACGGAACACGCCGTCGGCAGAAAAATCAAGGGCCGTTGGTTCCGGATTGACCACGAACACTTTCTTCGCATGCTGTCTTGCGTATCCGGGAAGCGACGCCGCAGGATACACGCTCCCGCTCGTACCCACGCAAAGAAGTACGCCGGCTTCAAAAATATAGCGCCGGGCGGATTCCAGCGGTTCCAGAGGCAGCTGCTGCCCGAAGAGTACCACCGCCGGCGTGAGCCTGCCCCTGCACTCCGGGCAGGTCCCCCGCAGCCGGAGAATCCACGCTCGAATACGCCGGCGAGTGGACGCGGAGGAAAGGCCGTTCAGCAGCCGCCTGCATTCTTGCGGAGTCCTCCTCCGGCGGATACCGCAGTGCGGGCATCGCATTCCCATAGCGCTTCCGTGAATCTGCGCGACCCGGATCGATCCGGCGCGGCGGTGAAGATCGTCGATATTCTGAGTGATCACTCCGCTCACCCATCCTTCCTGCTCCAGCCGGACCAGTATCCGGTGGACGGCATTGGGCTCTGCCTTCAGCAAAACCCCGTACCACTCACATAAAAATTCCTTGAGCACACGGGGATCGTTCCTAAACAGCGATGTCAGTCCTTCTTCGGTCGCGAACCGTTCCGGATCATACCGGGCCCAGAGCCCCCCTGTTCCCCGAAACGCGGGAATCCCGCTGGCTACGGAGATCCCCGCGCCGCACAGTACCGCGGTTTTTTCATTCCGGATCAAGGTCCGAATTTGTTCCATTCCCTTTGTTCTCGTCATAGGCGTCATTTATTCCGGCTGAATTTCGATATAGGAAATCGTCCGTGCTGCACCGCGATTACGCCGGTATGAAGGAAAACTCATGGGACTACACCGGCTGCAGACCTCAAATGAAATAAAATCTTCGTTTGCCAGACCCCGTTTTCTCAGAAACGCAGAGGCAAAGGAGACCGGATCGAAAAACAGTTTTCCCCCGCGGGAATGAACTGACCCTGCCAGCGGCCCGTCGAGGAAGCTGCGTGCAACTTCATAACAGCAGCGGCGCAGACCGATCCCGGCGATTACCTGAAACTCCGCCAGCGGACCGGGAACGCGGCCAAGGATCCCCGCGGCGGCCGAACGCCATCCCATGTGCACCAGCCCGACGAGGGAACCGGCCTTCTTGACGAAATACAGCGGCAGACAATCCGCGGTACGGATCGTCAGGATCAGTCCCGGCCGGGCAGTGAACAACCCGTCGCCGGTCCTGCTCCCGGCATCCGTGAAATGATGGACGCACCCCCCGTGGACTTGCCGCAGAAACGCGTGCCCGGACTCCTGCGGGACCTCGGGAAGAGACTCCAAATCCTGGGGAACCGCGCCAAACACCCCGGGGCCGCTGAATCCCGCCCTCACTTTTCCCCTCAGAAACTGGTACCATCCGTCGACAGCTTCAGTCTTCTCCGACAGAGACCACCTTTTCACGGGACTTTTCTCCTTTTATAATGGAAATCTCCGATTTCCGGACGCGAAAATAGTCCGCGAGCACGACTTTGAGCCGCTTATTGGCCTTGCCGTCGCGGGCAGGTTCGCTCAAATAGACCTTCACCTGTTCCCCGGAACGTTCAACTCGTTCTTTTTTCGCCCGGGGGATAACTTTGATTTTCAGCTTCATGGGTGAAAGGGAGTATCTCTGACTGGTGATATTCGGCAGAAGGCAGACTTTGCACGTTTCGCAGCCGGCGTTCGATCGTACGCGATTTACGGCTCGCGGCGTCAATGGTATTGCTCGCTTCTGACAGCTTCTTGCGGGTTTTCTCCAGAATATCTCCGAACTTCGCGAATTCGGTCTTTACCGACGCCAGTAACTGCCACACCTCACTGGATCTTTTCTGGATCGCGAGTGTCCGGAATCCCATTTGCAGACTATTGAGCACCGCGGTCAGCGTGGTCGGCCCGGCGGCAACTACCTGAAATTCCCGCCGCAAAGTATCGAACAGGCCGGGCCGGCGAAGCACCTCCGCGAACAGACCTTCAGTCGGCAGATACAGGATCGCGAAATCCGTGGTATGAGGCGGATCGATGTACTTCTGCCGGATATTTTTCGCTTCGGTTTTAATTCTCGTCTCCAGCTGTTTCGTCCACCGCTCAACCGACTCGGCATCGCCGGATTCCTGCGCCTGACACAGTCTTTGATAATCCTCCTGAGGAAACTTGGCGTCGATGGGAAGGAAAACAGGTTGTCTGTTGTCCTCTCCTCCGGGGAGCTTGATCGCGAACTCTACCCGGTCGGCTGTCCCTTTTTTCGTAGACACATTCGTGAGATACTGCTCCGGCGTCAGCATCTGTTCCAGAAGCATTCCCAGCTGAATTTCACCCCAGGTCCCGCGCGTCTTCACGTTGGTCAGCACCTTCTTGAGATCCCCGACGCTGGTCGCCAGAGAATGCATTTCTCCCAGTCCCCGGTGCACCGATTCCAGACGGTCACTGACGACTTTAAACGACTCTCCCAGCCGTCGTTCCAGGGTGCTCTGCAGTTTCTCGTCCACGACCATCCGCATCTGGTCCAGCTTGGCGGCATTCTCCGTTTCCATTTTTTCCAGACGTTCGCGTACCGTTCCCCGGATCGCATCCAGCATCCCGGATATTTCATTTCGGTCCTGCCGTGCATTAGCCGCGGATTCGTGCCGGTTCCGGGATATTTCATCCCTGACCGTCTGTTCTATCCGGCCAAGGTTCTTTTCCAGAAGCTCAAGCTGAACCCTGAGCCGGGCGGGAACCCGTCCCTGCCGAAAAAACAGCGCCGCGACCGCAGCAGTCAGCACCACGCTTGTCCCCAAAATGAGTAGCAGTTCTGCGTTCATTCGCTTTTACCCGAAAGATATTCGTCGACCCGGTGAAAGATCTCCTCCGGCGGCATCATCCGTCCTTCGCCGGAACTTCCGCAGGCAAGCGCTCCCCGTCCGGGGGAGAGAAGTTCGTACTGCGTCCGCCGGAATAATTTATCGGTGTTATCCAGAATCACCGTATTATTCCACATATGCGTGTTCATCGCCGGCGCGCAGAAAATTTTTTTCTCTTCCGGGAACGCGCACATCACGGTCGTGAGCAAATTATCGCAGATTCCGATGGCCAGCTTCGACAGAGTATTCGCGGAAAGCGGCGCGATGACGCATGCCTCTGCCCACTGCGCGAGCCCTATGTGTTTGGTACGCTGTTCTTCTCCGGGGGAGAACATCCGCACGAACACCGCCTCGCCGCTCAAAGACCGGAACACTCTCGGCGAAACAAACCGGGCCGCGGCCGGAGTCATGACTACCTTCACCCGGCACCCCGCTTTTACGCACAGCCGGACCAACTCACAGGTCTTATAAGAAGAAATTCCTCCGCAGACCCCGATAAGAATATTATGCTGCTCGTCGTGCATCTTTCCCTTTGAGAGACTCAAAACAGTTTATCCTGGGTTTGCCTGGGATCCTGGATTCCCATATGAAGATAGGCCCGATGGGCCGCGACGCGCCCGCGGGGAGTTCTCACGATGAATCCGTTCGCGAGCAGGTACGGCTCAACGACCTCCTCAAGAGTGCCCCGGTCCTCCCCCAATGATGCCGCGATCGCGTCGATCCCGGCCGGCCCCCCCTGATGAAGATCGATGATCGTGCGCAAATATTTGCGGTCCATATCGTCCAGTCCCTGTTCATCGACCCTGATCTGATCCAAAGCTCGCCGCGCGGTAGGCATGTCGATGTTCCCGTCCCCCATGACCTGGGCGTAATCCCGCACCCTTTTAAGAATCCGGTTGCATAACCGGGGCGCCCCCCGGGACCGGCGGGCGATCTCTGCCGCGCTTGCGGTGTCAATCGCGATATCGAGCAGCTCCGCGCTGCGGCGGGTCACCGTGGCCAGATCCTGAGCCGGATAAAAATCAAAATCAAAGAATAAACCGAACCGCCCCCGCAGAGGAGCGCTCAACAGCCCCTTGCGCGTGGTGGCGCCGATCAGCGTAAAAGGTTTTAAATTGAATTTCACGCTTTTCGCGTAAGGACCCTTGTCGATCACGAAATCGATCTGATAATTCTCTATCGCGGGGTAAAGGAACTCTTCCACCACCTTGGACAGCCGGTGAATTTCATCGATAAACAGCACGTCCCCTTTTTCCAGATTAGTCAAAATCCCCACCAGGTCCCCGGCCCGTTCGATCGCCGGACCGCTGGTCGCGGTAAGCTTGGCGTTCATTTCGCGCGCGATACAATAGGCCAGACTCGTCTTTCCCAGACCGGGCGGTCCGGAAAGGAGCACGTGTTCCAAAGGTTCTTCCCTTTGCTTCGCCGCTTCGATCGCGATCTTCAGCGACGACACGATTTTTTTCTGCCCGATGAATTCATCGAGATTCTGCGGACGAAGGGAGAGGTTTATTATCCTCTCTTCCTCGTTTTCCTGCCCGTAATCGACCAGCCTGTCTTCGTTCATATCAGTTAGAGAGATGACGCGACGTTTTCCTTGCGCGCGATATGAATATCGCCGAACTGCTGTTTCTGTACCGCGACGATCTCGCGCATTTTTATCAGTTCCAATATAGCCAGAAACGTCACCACGATCTCCAGTTTATTGCGGGCCTTCTGAAACAGCGTGTGCAGCGCGACCGTGTCTTTCACTACAAGGGTGTGCAGCAGATCGTGCATCTTTTCTTCCACGGTATATTCATCTTTGATGATTTCAAAGAACATATCCCGGGGAACCTCGGTCAGCGCCTGTCTAAACGCGCTGATGAGATCAAAAATAGAAGCTTCTACGTAGACTTCCTTTTTCTGTTCCCCGGTCGACTGCCGGCTGCGGTACTTCAACCTGTCGCGTTCTTTTATCTTCAGGAAATCCGCGGCTTCCTTGAACTTCTCATACTCAATGAGTTTCTGCACCAGTTCTTCACGGGGATCCTCTTCGGGTTCTTCTTCCTCTTTCTCCTCCTGCGGCAGCAGCATTTTCGATTTAATGCTCACCAGCGTAGCCGCCATTACAAGATATTCGGACGCGACATTAATATCCAGCAGTTTCATCAGCTCCAGGTAATGGAGATACTGGTCCACGACCACTGAAATCTCGATATCGGTAATGTTCAGGTGATTTTTTTTGATGAGATAAAGAAGCAGGTCAAGAGGACCTTCGAAGATATCCAGATTTACACGCATGCGTACCCCTTCGGAATTAATTTCGCGTTGATTTCAGTATATCACATCCCCCGCGGCCCGTTGAAGAAAAAAGCTTCCGGCGCGGTTCGTTCACAGACGGCGGGTAATGACCTCCTCCGCGTAGGCGTCGATGCGGTCGCCTTCCTGTATTTGATCATAGCCGGTACCGATACCGCACTCGTATCCTTCCGCGACTTCCTTGACGTCTTCCTTAAACCGTTTCAGTGAACGGATCTTGCCTTCGTGAACGACTTCATTCTCCCGGCTCACCTGGCAAATGGCTCCGCGGGCGATTTTTCCTTTTTCGATCATGCACCCGGCTATTTTCCCGGATCTACTCAGGGAAAACACCGTTTTCACCACCGCGCGTCCGGTAAAAATCTTTTTCACGTGCGGCGAGAGCAGTCCTTCAAGCGCCGCTTTCACGTCATCAATAAGTTCATAAATGATCTGGTACACCCTGATCTCAATCCCTTTGCTTTTGGCCAGGTCACGCACGGACGCGTCGGCGGTCACTTTAAAGCCCACGATCACCGCGTCACTCACCTCGGCAAGCAGCACGTCCGAAGAATTCACCGCGCCTATGCCTTTGTGAACCAGCTGTAGTTCGACCTCTTTGGAAGAGATATTGCGCAGGGACCCTTCCACCGCTTCCAGGGTGCCGCCCACATCCGCTTTCAGGATCACTTTCAGCTGTTTTACTTCTCCTTCCTGGACCTTCTTGTATAAATCCTCCAGCTTCATGTGAGAAGACGGAGCGAGTTTTTTCCGCTTGGCTTCTTCCCGCCGCTTTTCAACGATCTCCCGGCCCTGGTGTTCATCGGAAACCACATAGAGCTGATCACCCGGATTAGGAACTCCGTTGAGTCCTAATATCTCGACAGGCGCGGCGGGGCCGGCCTCTTCCGTTCCTTCCCCTTTATCGTCCAGCATCGCTTTCACCCGTCCCAGCTCGGTTCCGCACACGCACCAGTCACCGACGCGCAGCACCCCTTCCTGCACCAGCACCGTGGCCAGAGGACCCTTTCCCGGCGACAGCCGGGCTTCCACCACGACCCCTTTTGCCCGGCGGCCGTAATCCGCCTTCAACTCCATAATTTCGGCCTGCAGCAGAATAAGTTCAAGCAGTTCATCAATGCCTTCCCCCGTTTTGGCGGACACCTTGACCGTAGGCGTCTGCCCGCCCCAGTCTTCAGGAGCGAGTTCGTGCTTGGAAAGCTGCTGTTTCACCATATCCACGTCAGCGGTCGGAAGGTCGCACTTGTTTACCGCGACAATGATCGGCACGTCAGCGGCACGGGCGTGATCAAGCGCCTCCACCGTCTGAGGTTTTACCCCGTCATCAGCGGCGACGACCAGTATGACGATGTCGGTAATATTCGCTCCCCGCGCGCGCATTTCGGTAAAAGTTTCATGGCCGGGCGTGTCAACGAAAGAAATATTTCCTTTGGGAAGCCGGATCTGGTAGGCGCCGATATGCTGGGTAATCCCTCCGGTTTCCTTCTCCGTGATCGTACTTTTCCGGATATAATCAAGAATACTCGTTTTTCCGTGGTCGATATGCCCCATGAGAGTAATGACCGGCGGACGGGACTTCAGCTCCTGCGTTTCTTCAACCTGCAGGACCTGCTCCTCGGTCGTCGGTTTTTGGCGCAGATTTACTTTATACTTGTAGGCAAGCGCCGATGCGGTCTGTTCATCAAGCGCTTGATTGATATTGAACATTTTCCCTTGACGCAGCAAATCCCCCATAATTTCAGACGGCTTCTTATTCAATTTGACCGCAAGCTCCTTGACCGTAATCGGGAAATCAACCTCGATAACGTTCTGTTCGATTTCTCTCTGTTTCAGGTTTTCCACTTCGTGCTTGATGATTTCCGCCGTGTCTTTATCGACGCTGGACATATGGCTTTTGACCGGAAAATTCAGCTTCTTGAGTTTCTCGATCAAGGCCTTACTGTCAACGCCCATTTCTTTTGCGAGCTCATGTATTCTCATACTCAATTCTCTCCTTTTTCTTCGTCCGCCTTATGTTCCGTTTCCGTTGGTTCTTCGTTCGGTTCCCGCGGCGGTTCTTGCTCGCCGGGTTCATCCTCGGAGGTATCCCGCCGCAGGGCTTCCTGTTCGGCTTTTTTCGCTTTTGCTTCCTCCTCGGCCCGGACCTTTTGTTCCCGCGCGGTTTTCTCCGCCTCTTCGATGATCTGCGCGGCCTTCTTCTCTCCTATTCCTTTCAGGTCCGACAACGCATCCAGATTCGCCTTCGCCAGCGTGCCCACGTTCCCGTAGCCGGCATCCACCAGCGTTTCGGCGATTTTCTTCCCCACGCTTTTCAGCTGTTTAATCACTTTTATTTCCTCTTCGATCACTTCCTGGGACCGGACGTCAATCTCCCAGCCCACGAGACGGGACGCCAGACGCACGTTCTGCCCTTTTTTGCCGATCGCCAGCGAAAGCTGATCGTTGTTCACCAGTACCTTCGTGCGCTTATTGTCGCGGTCCAGTTCGATCCGGGAAACCACCGCCGGCGCGAGCGCCGCTTTAATGAACGCTTTTATATCGTCGTGCCAGCGCACAATGTCGATTTTTTCCCCGCGCAGCTCCTCAATGATATTTTTGACGCGCGAACCTCTGATCCCCACGCACGCGCCCACGCAGTCCACTTTTTCATCCTTGGAATAGACCGCGATCTTGGTCCGCTCGCCGGCTTCGCGCGCGATCGATTTCACCTCCACTATTCCTTCGCCAATTTCCGGAACTTCCAGATCGAATAATTTCTTGACCAGGCCCTCGTGTCTTCGCGAAAGAATAATCTGGGTTCCTTTATCTTTTTTTACCTCATACACGTAGGCCTTGACCCTTTCCCCCATCCGGAACCGGTCCAGAGGAGAAAGGAACGAATGTGGAATAACCCCTTCGGTTTTCCCCATGAGATCGAGAATGACCGCCTTTTTATCAAAACGGTAGACGGCCCCTCCGATGATATCACCTTCTTTTTCCTTGAATTCGCTATACAGATTCTCTTTTTCCGCCTCGCGTATTTTCTGGATGATCACCTGTCGGGCGGTCTGCGCGGCGATCCGGCCGAACTCTTTTGACACGATTTCCTCTTCGCCGATAAACACGTGGATATCGCCTTTGTCCTTGTCTATTTCCACGCGCACGTCCTCGCTCGCGGAAGTAATTTTCGAGATCTTTTTCGCCGCGACTTCCAGCGCGTGTTTGACGGCTTCAAGCAGGACATTTTTATCCAGCCCTTTTTCCCGTTCCAACTGTTCGACTACGCTCAAGAATTCTTTATTCACATTCGCCCCCTTTAATCACCGGAATCAGCATTATCTGAATTTTTGTTTTCCGGTCTTTATTTGTTCATACTCGATGTGAAGACAGGTCTCGCCCTTGACGCGAATTTCCAGCGCGTCCTCGCCTGCATGGATCACTTGTCCTTCCCAATACGTCTTGCCCGATACCGGTTCATTCATCCACACCCCGACCTCGCGCCCGGCAACCCGCCGGAAATCCCGGCACTCGCGCAACGGGTGGTCCAGCCCGGGCGAATTGACCTCTACCGTATACTGATCTCCCAGCGCGGCGGTTTCTTCCAGATACGCCGTAAGAAGACGGTTCACCTCCGCGCACTCGTCAATCGTGATCCCGCCTCCGGAACGGTCGATTAACAGCCGCAGAGAAACTTTTCCTTTCGTCGGCACGAGCGAGTATCCGAAGAGCTCGAATCCGCACTTCGCCGCGACTTCGCCGGCTTTTCGCTCAATTTGCGTTTGCACCGCAACGGGTATACTCATCTCACACGTGCTCCGCTGCCGCGTCCGGGGACATCGCACTGCGTTCCCCGTCCGCCCGCGATTCCACTTCAATCTCTTTCCGGTCGGCGAACGTCCGGCCCATCACGAGGATCCGGGGGATCCCCAGCAGCTGCGCGTCACGGAATTTCACGCCCGCGCTTTCATTCCTGTCATCAATCAAAACGCTTCCCCCCCCGGTCTCAATACGTTCCGCCAGACGGCGGGCCTGGGGGATGAACTCCTGATTCAATACGACGATCACCGCCCGATACGGACTCACCCGCGCCGGCCATATAATTCCCTTTTCATCGTGATTCGTTTCAATAATAGCCGAGAGCAGGCGGCTCACTCCGATCCCGTAACATCCCATTACCAAGGGGTTCCGTTTCCCGTGCTGATCGAGAAACGTCGCCTGCAGCGGTACGGAATACTTTGTGCCTAATTTAAACACGTGCCCGATCTCGATCATCCGCGACTCACTCAGCGCCTGGCCGCAGTGTTCGCACTGTCCCGCTTCCCGGGCGTAAAGACCGCACCCGGCGCAGGCATACAGCATATCTTCGCCGATTTCCGCCGGGACCATGAATTCATGGGACACGTTGCCGCCCATAGCTCCCGGATCGGCTTCGCTCACCACGTATTCCAATCCGCATTCGGTAAAAATTTTCTGATAGGCGTCCAGCATCTTCTCGTAACTGGCGTTCAACCCGCTTTCGTCCGCGTCAAAACTGTAGGCGTCCTTCATCATGAATTCGCAGCCGCGGACCAGGCCGAACCGGGGCCTCATCTCGTCCCGGTATTTCGTCTGTATCTGATACAGCGTGACCGGAAGCTGTTTATAGGAAGAAATATATTTGGACGCGATTTCGGTGATCAATTCCTCGTGCGTGGGCCCCAGACACAGTTTTCGGCCCTTGCGGTCCTGCACATGGAGCATCACTTCCTCCAGGTCTTTATCCCGCCCGGTCTTCTGCCACAGTTCCAGCGGCTGCAGCGCGGGCATAAATAATTCCTGCGCACCCGTTTGCTCCATCCTCCCGCGCACGATTTCTTCGATGTTCCGAAGAACTTTATACCCCAGCGGTAAATAGGTATAAATCCCTGCCGATACCATGTGCAGCAGGCCGGCGCGCAGAGAAAGCGCATGGCTTACGGCCTCGGCTCCCTTCGGAGTCTCCTTAGTCGTTGGGATGAATGTCTGGGAACGCAATTCCATACTGTCCGTTCTTATTTTTGCTCGAATATCTCTTTGGAAAGCTCCACGCCTTTTTTCCGGAATAAAGGGAAAAATGACGGAGCGTTTTTCGCCGCGAACGCGCCGCGGACCTTTCCTTCTTCATCCACGTCTTCGACGTGATACCGAAAAATATCCCTGAGCACGATGTCTTCGCCTTCGATCCGCTCCACCTCGGTCATATAGGTAATTTTTCTTGTCCCGTCGGTAAGCTGGTCATGCTGGACGATCAAATCAACCCCGGAAGCGATCTGTTTCCGGATCGCCCAGACGGGAAGATACAGCCCCGCGTAGAGAGCCGTCGTTTCCAAACGGGTAAGGGCGTCGAACGGCGTGGCCGCGTGAATGACCGCCAGACAGCCGCGGTGCCCGCTGTTGAGCGCCTGCAGATAATCCATCGCCTCCGGACCGCGTATCTCACCCAGAATGATCCGCGTGGGACGCATCCTCAGTGTATTGATAAACAGATCCCGGATGGTCACCTCACCTTTCCCCTCGATATTCGGCGGTCGGGTGAGAATGCGGACTACGTGATCCTGCCTCAGGGTCAGTTCCAGGGTGTCTTCGATCACGATGATCCGCTCCAGCGGACTCAGATACGAGGATAATACCTCCAACGTGGTCGTTTTCCCCGAACCGGTCGCTCCGGAAAACAAAATATTCACCTTTGCCTTAATGCAGGCTACGAGAAAGTCCGCCATCCGCTGATCAATAGTGCCGAGCTCAACGAGGTCCTCAACCGCGTTAATGCTCCGCAGGAATTTACGGATGGTCACCGTCGTCCCGCCGACCGACAGCGGCGGGATGATGACGTTTACGCGGGATCCGTCCTGGAGCGAAAAATCCACATACGGGTACGACTCATCCACCCGTTTTCCGGTCGGAAGCAGCATTTTATCGATGGTATGACGCAAATGCGTTTCATCGTCGAACTGCAGATCGGTCGGCACTTTTCTCCCGTCTTTTTCCATGTACACCTGGTACGGCCCGTTGATCATGATCTCGGTCACCTGGGGGTCCTGCATCAGCGGTTCCAGCGGTCCAAACCCGATAAATTCGTCGATCAGTTCCCTGATCACCTGTTCCTGCACATCCCGCGCGATCACGCGGTCCTTTTCTTTTTCCCAGTAGTTGAATATTTTCGCCACCCGTTCCCTGACGATCTCCCCGGTAAGTTTCTGGTTCATTCCGAGGGAAAAACTCAACTCTTTCCGCAGTTCTTTTTTAATTTCGCGAACTTCCATTTTACAAAACCCCCATTTTCGATAATATGTCCCGCGCGTGGGCAGTCTCCGGTATCGTCCCGATAATTTTATTTTTGCGGAAAATCACTCCCCGCCCTTTTCCGAACGCTACCCCCACTTCGGCCTGCGCCGCTTCGCCCGGGCCGTTCACCTCACACCCCATAAGCGCGATCTTTTTCGGGAAAGATACTCCCTGGGATTGAAGCCGGTTCACCTCGTTGCGGAACCGATCCACGATACGCACAAGATTCACTTGACACCGGGAACAGGTGGGGCACGAAATAATTTCCGGGTAAAAATGTCTCCGGCCCAGACTTTGGAGAATGGATTTTGCAACCCGTATTTCCCAGAAAGACGGTCCGGTAAGCGATACCCGGATCACTTCGCCGATCCCCTCGGCCAACAGCATTCCGATTCCCAGAGACGACTTCACTACCCCTTCCAGAAAAGGACCGCTCGCGGTCACTCCCAAATGAAGCGGATACTGAAACGTATCCCGGAATAACCGGTTCGCCTTGACTGTCGCCGGAACCGTGGAGGCCTTTAAAGACACCATAATATCAAAAAAATGCTCTTTTTCCAATAGCTTTATGTACCGGGAGACCGCGGCCACCATCTGCCGCGCCAGGCGTCCTTCTCCGCCCGTTCCCTGGCGAAACCCTCCGGAATTCACCCCGACCCGGATCGAAACGCCGTTCTGTTTCGCGGCACGGGCAACCTCACGCACCTGCGCGGCGCCGGTAATATTAAGCGGATTCAGCCTGATGCCGTCGAATCCCTGCTCAATCGCCTGCAGCGCCAGCCTATGCTGAAAATGAATGTCGGCAACGAGCGGGACCCGCACCCTTTTTTTGATATACCCGGCGATCGCACTGTCTTTTTTGTGCTTTACCGCGATCCGGATCGCTTCAGCCCCTTCGCGTTCGAGACGCTTCGCTTCCCGGCGCAAGGCCGGCCAGTCATCCATCCGCCCTTTGAGCATCCCTTTGATCCGGACCGGATTCTTTCCGCCGACCTTCAACGGTCCGATCGATACGGTCCTGCTCATTGTCCTGCCTCCGGGATTTCGTTCCGGAGAGACGGGAGGACCCGTTGTTTGAGCGTCATTATTTTATCCCAGTATTTGGGACCGTACTTCACGATATCGTTATAGGACACCGTGAGCACCAGCAGCAGGATCAGCCCGATGCCGATTTTCATCAATATGCCTTCAGCCCGTTCGCTCAGCGGTTTTCGCCTGATCCGTTCCAAACCGAATACCGCCAGATGCCCTCCGTCAAGAACCGGAACCGGAAGCAGGTTAATGATCGCGAGGCTGATATTGAGCGCCGCGGCGAAATTCAACACCTGGACGACCCCCATCTTGGTAAATTGAGCCGTGTAATACACAATTGCCAACGGTCCGCCGGCTCCTTCCCGGAACGATATCGAACCGGTCAGGATGTACCAGAAACTCCTCGCAACCCGGGCCGTCAGTTTTATCCACAGTTCTCCTCCCTTAAGCAGAGCGCCGGGGAATCCATACCGCACGGTTTCAGTGTTGACCTGCGGGGCAATTCCCATTATCGAAACCTCTTCCAGTTTCCGTCCGTACTCATCCCGGAGGACTTTCGTTTTCAACGGCACCGTGGAAGTAAAGGTATTTTCGCCGCGCTGATAGCTCACCGTGACTCTCTGCTGAGCCGCGTGGATGAGCTCAGCCATATGCTCCCAGTCATCCACTTCCGTCTCGTCTACCGCGAGGATACGATCCCCTTCCCGCAGTCCCGCTTCCGCGGCGGGATACCCTTCTTCCAGAGACCCGATGACCGGTTCCGATGACACGTCCGCTTTAGGATATCCGATAAACGCGATCAGGCAGAACAGGACTCCCGCCAGCAGGTAATTGCCTATCGGCCCGGCCGCCACTATGCGCGATTTGATCCCCGGAGATTTGGACAGGAATTCTTCGGGAGTACCCCGCGCCTCATCCTTGTTGTCGCCGGCCAGCTTCACGTACCCTCCCAGCGGAACCGCGCATACCAAAAACAGCGTATCTCCTTTTTTGAATTGAAAAAGCGGAGGGCCAAAACCGATCGAAAATTTCTCCACTTTCACGCCCGAAAACCGTGCGACAATAAAATGGCTGTATTCATGCACCATCACCAACACGCTGAATATAAGAATCGCGACCAATAACGTCATCCGGCTATCCTCTCTTTCATTTTAACCCGCGCCCATCGATCCCAGAAGAAAACATCGTCGATCTTCTTCACGGGACGGGAAGGATACACGCCGCGCATCCACTTCATAAGCGCGCTGATCCGGTGAAACTTTATTTTCTCCCGCAGGAACGCGTCCACGAGCACTTCGTCGCAGGCGTTGAGTACCACCGTCCCGTTGTCGGCCCGCCGGGCCGTTTCGGTCACCAGATCGAACAAGGGAAACCTCCGGGCGGGAAGCGGCTCAAACGTCAGTTTCCGCGCGCAAAAATCCGCTTCCGGAAGATCCCGTCTCCGTTCCGGATAAAAAAAAGCCGCGGCGATGGGCAATCTCATGTCCGGCGGGTACATACAGGCAAATATCATCCGGTCCGGAGATCTCACCAGTGCGTGCGCGATCGACTCCCGGTGCAGCAGCACTTCGATCCGGTCATAGGGCATATCGAAAAAAAAGTGCGTTTCAATCACTTCAAACGCTTTATTTACCAGCGTCGCGCTGTCGACGGTAATTCTTTTCCCCATTTTCCACGTCGGATGACGCAGCACGTCCCGGGGAGAAACATTTTTTAATTGGGATCTGCGGTAATCCAGCAGTGCTCCTCCGGAAGCGGTCAGATACACCTTATCGATCGGCGTATCGCGCATCTGCCACAGTTGGAAGAACGCGTTGATCTCACTGTCCACCGGCAGGATCCGCACGCCGTACTTGCGCGCCCTGCGGAATAAAATGTGTCCCGCGCAGACGACGGATTCTTTATTGGCCAGCGCGACCGTCTTCGCATAGGGAATATGCTCCCATAAAGGTCTCAGCGCGTCGATACCGGAAATCGCCATCAGCGTAAGGTCGGCGTTCCTCCGGCTGAATTCGCGCAGGCCCGCCCGCCCGAAATAATACCGGATACGCCGGCCTCGCAGTTTCTTTCTCAATTCTTTTTCCCGTTGGGAATCCACCAGACACACCGCGCGGGGACAAAACTCCCGCGCCTGCGCGGCTAAGGTATCGGAGTCCCCGTAAGCGCATAACCCGTCAACCCGAAAACGCTTCGGATGCGCCCGGACGATATCCAGCGCGCTCGTCCCCACGGAACCGGTAGAACCGAATACAGCTACTCTTTTCATAACGATTACTGGATCATCGTGACATACAGGTAGAACGTCGGCGCGGTAAAAATGATACTGTCGACCACGTCCAGCGCCCCGCCCATTCCCGGCACGATCTTACCCGAGTCCTTCACCTGACAGTCGCGCTTCAGCAAAGATTCGAACAGATCGCCCAGCTGGGAAATTACCGCGAGAATGATGATAAGAAAAAACTTCTCCCAAAACCCGATCGAGGTAATGAGCAGAGAAAAGAGAGTCCCCGCCGCGATACTGGTAAAGAACCCGCCGATGGAACCTTCCAGAGATTTCTGAGGACTCACGCGTTTGAGAAGCGGGGCTTTTCCGTATTTCTTTCCCCAGAGATACGCGCCCACGTCCGATGATTTCGTCACCAGAATCAGAAACCCGCAGAGCAGTGCGCCTTCGGGCAAAAGCCTGATCCGCACCAGGAAGCTCAGACACCAGGAAATATAAAGAATCGCGAACACCGTAGCCGAAATGGAAAGAATCGGCTGATGCGTTTCTCTTTTGGTGAGTTCCAGCAGGAAAAACAGAAACAGGGCCACCACGACCGAAATAAACTGTATCCCTTCCAGGACCGGGAAGCGGAAATGAATCGTTACCGGGATCAATATACCGGCGCACAGCGCCACGGCTTTAAATAACCGCACCCCTTTCTTTTCCACCATGTAGAAAAATTCATAGAGACTCACCGCGATCGCGACGGCGACCAAAAACGTCCACAACGGCGCATACAGGATCGCCGCGATCACCGACACACCGAGTACAATCGAAGTAATCACTCTTTTTCTCATACTTCCCCGTACCGTCTTTCCCTGCGCCGGTATGATTCAACCGCGCGCGCTAACTGCTCCCTGTCAAAATCCGGCCATAGAATGTCGGAAAAGTAAAATTCGGTGTAGGCGCAGTACCACAGTAAAAAATTGCTGATCCGCTGTTCGCCGGAAGTCCGGATTAAAAGATCGGGATCCCGCACGTCGCCCATGGCGAGCCGTGCACGGAACGCCTCCGCGTCGATATCTTCCTCGCGCAGGGTGCGGGCCGACACCTCGCCCGCGACCCTTCGGGCCGCCTGTACGATATCCCACCTTCCGCCGTAATCAAGGGCAACCTGGAACAAAAAGCTGCAATTTCCCGCGGTCAGCTGTTCCACTTCTTCGATTTTTCTGACCGTGGATTTTTTAAGCCGGTCGCGCCGGCCGAGAATCCTCAACCGGATATCATTCTTCTGGAGATCTTCCTTGTACCCTTCGAGGAACCTGTCCAAATAGGAAAAAAGCACCTTGAGCTCCTCCTGAGGCCGGTTCCAGTTTTCGGTGGAAAAAGCGAAAATGGTGAGTACCCGGACGCCGAGCTCCTTGGCGCTGCGCACGATCTCCTTGACCCGCTTAACCCCCTCCCTATGTCCGGCCGTCCGCGGCAGGCCCCGGTTCAGCGCCCAACGCCCGTTCCCGTCGAGTATGATCGCGATATGGGCCGGTATTTCTTTTTTTTCTTTCTCTTTCATTTTTTTCGAAGAAAAAAAGGGGGCGTCGAGCCCCCTTAGTCGTGATCATCCCTGCAGCATTTACGCTGGTTGCGTCTATTGCGGTATGCCGTCGGCCTGTTCGTCGGCGACGAGTTCCTCTTTAAGATTTTCTTCCAGTTTCTCTTTGAGTTTTTCTATCTTGACGATCTCCGCTTCCAGCTCCGTGACTTCCGCTTCAAGCGAATCCACCGTCGACTGCAGTTCTTCATTTTCCTTTTGCAACGCATCAATGTTTTTATTCAGTTCTATGCTGCGGGAAACCTGCTGTTGGTAACGTTCGTCGGTTTTCTTCATTTTGACCAGCACCGATACGCCGCCGATCACCAAAATCACTATCAGACCGCTCAATAAACTCACGATCACCGGTTTCTCTTTCATTTCAGTTCCTCCTGTTCATATTCGGCGGGTTGTCGCGGCTGAAGCAGCTCTTCTTCCGCCTTTTTTACCGTTTTAGGAAGGATGACGATTTCGACTCTTCGATTCAGCTGACGGCCCTCGTCAGTGTCATTGGATGCCACCGGCTGAAACTCTCCGTATCCGATCGCGGACATCCGGTTAGGAGAAATCCCCTGCTCTTCAAGATAATGGAGCACGCTTAACGCCCGGTGGGCGGAAAGCTCCCAGTTGGACTTCCATCCTGAATATTTGATGGGCTGATTATCGGTATGCCCTTCGATCCCGATATTGTTCTGGGGCACTTCTTCGCGTAAAATCCTCACGACTTTATCGAGAATGGGCAGACTCTGCGGCCGAAGTTGCGCCTTCCCGGAATCAAACAGCACTTCAGCCACGAACGTGATCACCAGTCCTTTTTCCGCCATCTCCAGGCGGACCTGCTTATCCTCGATCTCCTGGGAAAGCCGCTCTTCAAGCAGCTGCCGCGTCCCCTTCAACTGGTCAAGTTCGCTTTTCAGATATTCTATCTTTTCAATGTCCGATCTCCTGCCGCGCTGCAGCACCAGCGCACACCCCTGCACGCACACGAATAAGACCACGAGAATACCGGCAATAATTCGCCTCATCTTTGCCTCCTTGTTTTACGTTCCCGCGAGCATTCCTTGGCGGCGGCTTCACGCGAGAGCGAGAGCATCCATATATAAATATGGTTTTTTTACCTTATCATAATATAAATTTTTAGTCAAGAAATGATTGTTCCCTGCCGCGACTCCTGAATGGATGCCGAATGTCGGATCGTACATCCACCATCCAGGATCAAGACAACAGAGCCCGATTATTCGCCGACCACTTTCACCAGCACCCGTTTCGGCCGCTGGCCGTCGAACTCACCGTAAAAGATCTGTTCCCACGGCCCGAAATCAAGCCGGCCCTTGGTCACCGCGATCACGACTTCCCGTCCCATGACCTGGCGCTTCAGATGTGCGTGGGCGTTATCCTCTCCGGTAAGATTATGCTGGTAATGCTCCAGCGCGTAGGGGGCGAGCTGTTCGAGCCACTCTTGAAAGTCCTTCTTGAGACCGGGCTCTTCGTCATTGATAAATACCGACGCGGTAATGTGCATCGCGTTCACGAGGCACAACCCTTCACGAACCCCGCTCGCCGACACGATCTTTGCCACCGTCGGGGTAATATTCACGAACTCGATCTTTTTTCTTGTTTTCAAGGTGAGATATTCGGTCACCGAATTCATGGTCCCTCCTTAATTCCGCACGTAATTCCTGAGCGTACCGATATGTTCAATTTCTACTTCCACGCGATCGCCCCGCTCCAACGGACCGATCCCGCCCGGCGTGCCGGTCATCACCACGTCACCGGGTAAAAGCGTCATCACCCGGGAGACGAAAGAAACCAAGGAATCAACAGAAAAAATAAACTGCCGGGTGGAGGAATCCTGGCACACTCTGCCGTTCACCCGGCAGACAATACGCGCCGGGGAGCCGGAAAAAGAAGTTTCCACCCACGGCCCCAGCGGGCAAAACGTGTCAAACGACTTCGACCTGGTCCATTGACCGTCCCTGCGCTGCAGATGGCGCGCGGTCACGTCGTTTGCGCAGGTGTACCCGAGAATATACCGGGCGGCGTCGATCTCACGGATATTTCTGGCCCGGCGGCCGATCACGACCGCGAGTTCGGCTTCGTAATCAACCCGGGTGACGCCCGGAGGATACACGATCCCCTCTTCCGGCCCGATCACCGCGGTGGAAGGTTTAAGAAAGATCACCGGTTCTTTCGGCACCGGCATTCCCAGTTCAGCCGCGTGATCGCGGTAATTCAATCCGGCGCACACGATTTTCGACGGACGAACCGGAAGCAGAATTTTTACCTGAGACGCCGGAACGCTCCGGCGGGAAATTCTGATCCCCCGCCAGGGCGGCGCGTCCAGCAACCTCACCCGGCGGTCCTTGAGCGCGCCCCATAAAATCTTCCCCCGATGGCGGACCCGGACGATTCTCATTCCTGCGCTCCGGTTGACGCGCGTAGCTGTTCCATCAGCGGAATGAACTCCGGAAAGGATTTATGAATGCATCTGACGTCGTCTATTTCGCTTTCTCCCTCCAGTGCCGACGCGAACACGATCAGGCTCATCGCCGTCCGGTGATCGAAACAGCTTTCAAACCGCGCGGGCCGGTACTTTTTCTTTCCCTCGATCACGATCGAACACTCTCCGCGTTCGCGATCTTCGTCATGGATCGCAACGCCCGCTCTGTCTAAATTACTCACCATCGACCATACCCGGTCGGTTTCTTTGACTTTCAGCTCACTCACCCCGCGGATTTCGGTCCGTCCGGAGGCGAACGCCGCGGCTACGCAGAGAACCGGGATCTCATCGATCATTTGCGGAATCTCGCCCGGCTCCACGACCGTAGCCCGTAACGATGAAGTTTCCACGACGAGGTCGCACACCGGCTCGTACTCCTCGCGTACCTGCTCACAGCGTATACGGGCGCCCATCCTGCGCAGAACGTCCAGCAGACCGCAGCGGGTCGGGTTCACGTTCACGTCCTTGAGCACCAGCCGGCTTCCCGGCACGATAAGCCCCAACACCAGAAAAAATGCCGCGGACGAAAAATCTCCCGGCACCCGTAAAAACCCGGGAGTAGCCAGGCACGCATCCGGCACACCGCGCACCGTGGTGCCCCGCGACTGAAGGCCGCAGCCGAACAGACGCAGCATCCGCTCGGTATGATCGCGCGAAGGAGCGGGTTCGGTCACTTCGGTCGCTTCTTCGGCGTACAGCCCCGCCAGCAGCAGCGCGGACTTCACCTGCGCGCTGGCGATCGGCAGGCGAAACGACTTGCCGTGAAGGTGACCGACGGACCGGATATCTAAAGGAGGACATTCTTCCTCCCGGCCCGTGCGCTGCACGCACCGCGGTACTCCCCGAATATCGGCTCCCATTTCCCGCAGAGGAACGATGATCCGGTTCATCGGACGGTTCTCCAGCGACGTCTGCGCTTCGAATCGGGAAGAGAACTTCTGCCCGGCAAGTATCCCGCTTAAGATCCGCATCGTCGTCCCGGATTCACCCGCGAAAAGGGTCAGCGGATCCTCCTGGGGAGTGAAAAACTTCCCGCTGCCTCTGACGATGAACGCGTCTCCTTCCTCAAAAACGGATACGCCCAATTTCCGCATACATCCAAGCGTGGCTGCCGTATCGTCACTGCGTAAAACCCGCTCGATTCTCGTTTCGCCCCGGCACAGGGCCGAAATCATCAGTGCCCGGTGAGAAATGGATTTATCCGGGGGCACGGAAATCCGCCGCGTCCCTCCCGTAAACGGCCGTATCACGTAATCCTTCATCTGCGCTCCTTTAAAAAGCGGTCAAATCTCGCGGGAAGCGGAGATTCGAATCTGCGCCGCTTTCTGTCCGAAGGATGAAGGAATGAAAGCACCCGGGAATGCAGGAGCAATCCATCCCATTGATCCTTTCGTCCGTATTTTCTGTCTCCCACCAGCGGATACCCCAAAAATTTCATGTGTACGCGTATCTGATGCATCCTTCCCGTATACAAATTTATATCAAGAAACGTCGCGTCGCGCAAGCGCTCGCGCACGGCAATTTCGGTACGCGCCTCTTTCGCTTTACGGAAACTGATCTTCATTTTCAACCGGTTGCGGGCATCGCGCTTCAGCGGCAGATCAAGCACCATCCGGTCTTTTTTCAGCGTTCCCCAACAGATCGCTGCGTAACGTTTTCCCACCCGGCGCTCTTTAAACTCACCGACCAGAAAATGATGGGCGCGGGTATGCTTGGCCAATACCATCAACCCGCTCGTTTCCCTGTCCAGCCGGTGCACCACTCCCGGCCTCAGGGGATTCACCGGAGAAAGCGGACACTGCATGAACAGAAGCGCGTTGACCAGCGTGCGTTGATTCCGGGGATTCGGCGGATGCACGGTCAGGTCCGGCGGCTTCTCGACCACCAGCACGTCATCATCCTCGTATACGACAGGAATAGTAAGCGGATAGGGAACCAGGGATGACCGCTCCTGCGGCCAGCGGATCTTGACCGTTTCTCCGCCTTTAAGCCGGTAACCGGCTTTCGTTTGGCGGCGCTGATCGACGCACACCCTGCCGTCGGCAATCAAACCGGCCAGAAAACTGCGCGAGCGGTCCGGGATTGACTCCCGCAAAAACGCGTCCAGACGGGTATGTGAGAACTCAGGAGGAACGTGAATGATCTGGCTGTTCATGGTGCTTTTGGCGGGATTGTCGGATCTGAAGAAAAATGAGGACCCCGGCTCCTATGCTGATGCAGGCATCGGACAGGTTAAAGACCGGCCATATCCGGAAATCAAGATAATCGATCACGTATCCGAATACGATCCGATCGGCCAGATTCGACAGCGCGCCGCCGAGGATAGCCCCGCATGCGGCGAAAAAAAGCAGGCTTTTGACTTTTTCCTGGCGGATAAAATAAAAAAACACTGCCAGGAAAAAGATTCCCGCGTAAATTAAAAAATGGGTATAGTCCCGGAGAATCCCGAACGCCGCGCCGGTATTAAACGTCACGGTAATGTGAAATACGTTCGGCAGTACCGGGAGCGACTGGTAGGCGAAATTCGCGCGCAAATAGGATTTCAGGAAGAAATCCGTGATGAATACCGCGGCGGCCACGGCCCACGCTATCCCATGTGCTAAATTTTCCCTTCCCGTTCAAGTTGTTCCTGGACTTCGCGGGTATACCGGGCGAAAGGAACCGCGCGAAGACGGGTTTTCTTGATCGGTTTCCCGGAAATTTCGCATATCCCGTAACGGCCTTCTTCGATCCGGGTCAGCGCGTTGTCAATCTGCATTAATAATTCGCGTTCGGTCGAGACCAGCCCGAGATTGAAATCACGTTCATAATTATCCGAAGCCACATCCGCCATGTGCAGCGAATACCCCGACATATCACCGGCCATTTCCTTGGGAGACTTCATCAGCGAATTTTCCGAGGCCTCCCGGATCCTGGTCAGGGTATCTTCTTTTATATTGAGTAGGAGCTCTCTGAATTCATTCAATTCTTTTTTCGTGAAAGGATTCTTCTTCCGTGAAGCGGAAGTTCTTTTTTTGCCGGACGTCTTTTTCCGGTTCGTTCTGCCGGACTGGGTTGTTTTTTTCTGGCTAGAAGCCTTTTTTCGCGGTTTCTTCATTCGCTTCTCCTTCTTTTAATGCCTGCGCACATTTACCGCATAATTCCGGATAAGAATCATCCCCCCCGATGTCAATGCGCCAATTCCAGCAGCGCGGACATTTCTGTCCTTTCGCTTTTTCCACCGAAATAGAACGCTCACCCTCAAGAACCCTCACCGAAGAGACGATCAATACTTCCCGCAGCGTCTCCTCCAACGGATGAAAAAAACGGTATTGATCACCGGGAAGCGTGATTCCGACTTCCGCTTCCAGGGAACTTCCGATCGCTCCCTGTTCCCGTTGCTGTTCCATCAACTTCAGCACCTCGCCCCGCAGTCCGAGAATTTTTTCCCAGCGGGCAATATGCCCGGCGTCCGCCCATTGCTCGGGCCGGTTTTCCGCGTATACGTTGAAAAAAAGCGATTCCTTTTTTCCGGCGGCATCGAGGTGCTGATAGGCTTCTTCCGCGGTAAACGATAATACCGGCGCGATCAATTTCAAGAGCACCTGAAGAGAATACCGTAGCGCGTACTGCGCGGACCGCCTTTGCGGGGAATCTGGGTAAAAAGTATAAAGTCTGTCTTTTAAAATGTCAAGATAAAAGGAGCTCATTTCCAGATTACAAAAATTAAATATCTTCTGACAGGCGCGGTAAAAGGCGAACTGTTCGTAGCACTCCGTGACCTCTTTCTGCAGGAGCGCCGCGCGTGCCAGCATGTACCGGTCTACTTCCGGCATGACTTCGGTGTCGGGAACGTAATCCGCGGGGAAATCCGCCAAGTTCCCCATCGCAAACCGGATCGTATTGCGCACCTTCCGGTATACGTCGACCAACTGCTTAAGGATCTCCTCGGAAATCTTGACGTCTTCGCGGTAATCACTGTACGCTACCCACAACCGCAGGATTTCCGCCCCGTATTTTTTTATCACTTCCTGAGGCGCGATGGAATTGCCCAGAGATTTCGACATCTTCCGTCCTTCCCCGTCCACCACGAACCCGTGAGTTAAGATCGTTTTAAACGGAGCGCGCTCCTCCCGCGCGACCGAGGGAATGAGCGAGACCTGAAACCAGCCCCGGTGCTGATCGCTCCCTTCCAGGTATAGATCCGCGGGAAACGACAACTGCTCTTCTCCTTTCACCACGGCAAGAAAACTGGCGCCGGACTCAAACCACACGTCCAAAATATCGTACAACTTCTCGAATTCCCTGCTTCCGCAGCCGCATCTAACCTGTTCCGGAACAAACAGCGACGCCTCCTCGCTCACCCAGGAATTGGCCCCGCGCTTCGCGAATACTTCCGCGGTGCGTTTCAGCACGTCGGGTTCCAGCAGGACACTGCCGCACCTCCGGCAGCGCACCGCGGGAATGGGAATCCCCCAAAGCCGCTGCCGGGACAGACACCAGTCCGGTCTCAGCGAAACCATGCTGCGCATCCGTTCCCGGCCTCCCGGAGGAACCCAGCGAACGTGATCGATACTCTCCAGGACTTTCTCCCTCAGATGGGCATGATCGATGTGCACGAACCACTGCGATGTCGCCCGGAAAATGATCGGCTGTTTACACCGCCAGCAATGCGGATAGGAATGGGACATTTCGGCGTGAGCGTACACCCGCCCTTTTTCCTCCAAAAGACGGATGACTTCTTTCCCGGCCTGGCTGACCGTCTTTCCCCGGAATTCCTCTGGTTCCTCAAACACGCCTTTGTCATTGACCGGCATCCGTATCGGCAAGTCATAAATGCGGGTAAGCGAGAAATCCTCGGCGCCGTGTCCCGGCGCGATATGCACGCATCCGCTCCCTTCTTCTTTCGATACGAATTCCGCGGTGACTACCGGCGCCTCGCGGTCCAGAAAAGGATGCTCCAGCACCGTTCCCTGAAGCTGCCGCCCGGGCACGCTTCCCGTGATCGTCAGTTCCTTTCCCGCCCTTTTCTCCAGCGAAGGAACCAGCTCCCGCGCGGCGATGAACCGGCCGCCGCAGGACTCCACTACCGCGTATTCCAGATCCGGATGCACGGCCACGGCCACGTTGGACACCAGAGTCCACGGCGTCGTGGTCCAGACGAGAAACGAAAGCGGCTGACCGGTCGCCTCTCCTCTCCCGGACATGCGCCGTACCGGGAACAGACAGAAAAGAGAATCAGACTGTTTCTGGTCATATTCGACTTCCGCTTCCGCCAGCGCCGTTTCGCACTGCGCGCACCAGTTTACCGGTTTCCGTCCCCGGTACACATATCCCTTGCGGGTCAAAAACTCCAAAAGCGAAATCACCGCCGATTCGTATCGCGGCTGAAGCGTCAGATAGGGATGCTCCCAGTCACTTACCACCCCTAGACGCATAAAATCCTTCTTCTGCAGATCAACGAACCGCAGAGCGAACTTCTCGGCCTGCTTCCGGAACTCCAGCACCTCTACGTCGTGTTTGGTCTTTTTCAATTTTTTGAACAGCTGATGTTCCACGGGCAAGCCGTGGCAGTCCCATCCGATAAGAAAAGGACAATCGTAGCCCTGCAGTGTCTTATGTTTAAGGATGATATCTTTGAGAATCTTATTCAGCGCGTGTCCGATATGTATAAGTCCGTTGGCATAGGGCGGTCCGTCGTGCAGGATGAATTTCGGCCGCCGGGCGCGGTCCTGCCGCAGGCGTCCGTATAATCCCAGGTGCGTCCAGAAATCGAGCATCCGCGGCTCCATTTGCCCGAGATTGGCCTTCATGGAAAAAGACGTACGGGGCAGATTCAGCGTCTGTTTGTACTCATTTTTCTTCTGCGCCATAATTGCAACCGTTTCCCGGCGGGGCCCTCTCCGGCCCGCTCAAAAACAGGTGAGCTGCCTGAACTGCGCGAACCGCTTCTCAAGGTCCGCTGCACCCAACGCGGCCAGGCGCCGCACGCTGAAATCCTCAACGGCAAACGTCGCCAGCACGCTTCCGTATACCACCGCCTTTTTGAAGCTTGCCGTATCCGTTTTCCCCCGGGCGGCCAAATACCCCAAAAATCCTCCGGCGAAGGTATCCCCGGCGCCGGTTGGATCGAAGATCGATTCCAGCAGGAATGCCGGCGTACAGAACACCTCTTCCCGCGTGGAGAGCACGGCTCCGTGCTCTCCCTTTTTGATCACCGCGTAGGGCGGCCCCATCGCATGAACAGCCCGGGCCATTTTCAGTATGTTCTTTTCGCCCGTCAGCATGCGCGCTTCCGTTTCATTCAACAGACACACGTCAACCTTTTTCAGTACTTCCCTCAGCTCACCGGGCGTATTCTCGATCCAGTAATTCATGGTGTCGCATACCACCAGCCGGGGTCTCGGCATCTGTTCCAGCACCTGCATCTGTACTGAAGGATGGATGTTGGCCAAAAACACGTAGGGAGTTTCGCGGTAAGCCTCCGGAACACGCGGCTGATACCCCTCCAAGGTGTTGAGTTCAGTGGCAAGCGTATCGGGATTGGAAAGATCCCATCCGTATTCACCGCGCCAGAAGAACGTGTTTCCCTCGCCGACGGTCACTCCTTCGGTATCGATCCCCTTATCCCCAAGCACGCGAAACTGCTCCTGCGTGAAATCTTTCCCCACGACCCCGACGAGCTTCACCGGACCGAACACGCTCGCGGCCAGCGCCGCGTACACCGCCGATCCGCCCAGTACCCGTTCACATTCACCGAACGGGGTCTTGACGCTGTCAAACGCGATTGTTCCCGCGACTACAATACTCATTTGAAATATTTATTGAGGAAAATTCCCAGTTTTTGTTTCACCCCGTCCGGCACCGCTTCCGGACGCGTCACGATCGCCTGGCCCAGCGCTTCCTGACAGGCGCACTCCCGCGAAGAGGACACCGCCGGGATCAGCTTCTTTATAATTTTTTTAGAATTCTCGGCGTTCTTGAGCAGGTTCGCGATCACCGCATCAGCCGACACCGCCTCTTCTGTTTCATACCAGCAATCGTAATCGGTCACCGCCGCCAGCGACGCGTAACATATTTCCGCTTCCCGGGCCAGACGGGCCTCCGTCATATTAGTCATACCGATCACATCCATCCCCCAGCTGCGGTATAATAATGATTCCGCCCGCGTGGAGAACTGCGGCCCCTCCATATTGAGATAGGTTCCGCCGTAATGCACCGTGACTCCCGCCGCCCGGGCGGCCTGCTCCACCGCGCGCGCCAGCGTTTCACATACCGGATCCGAAAATCCGACATGCACCACGATCCCGTTTTCGAAAAACGTGTGAGGCCTGGCGTGATTAGTACGGTCCACGAACTGAGTCGGTATCACGAATTCCAGCGGCTTGAGTTCTTTCCTGAGAGACCCGCAGGCGGTCACCGAAACAAGCCACTCAACCCCGAGCTGTTTCATGCCGTAGATATTCGCCCGGTAATTGATTTCCGACGGGTTACGCCGGTGTTTTTTCCCGTGCCGCGGCAGAAACACCACCTCCCTCCCCTGATATTCAGCGAGGAGATAACGGTCCGAGGGATCTCCGAACGGGGTCTGCACCGCGGTTTCTTCACGTACCTGCAGGCCCTCCAGCTGATACAGCCCGCTGCCGCCCATAATACCGATTCGTTTCATGCGCGCTCCTTGGTATACACGCGGGAGAGCTCCGCAGCCCGCGCCGCCGCGCGGCGGATCCCCCGCTGTATGGTATCTTTAAGTTTTCCCTTCCGGAATTCGGCGAAAGCCGCTTCCGTTGTGCCTTTCGGTGAAGCCACCTGTGCCACGAGCCGGTCAAACTGCGTGCCGGATGCTTTGGCCAGCCTGCCCGCACCGAGAAAAGTTTCCAGCACCGTCCGGCGCGCCTGGGCCCGCGTCATCCCCATGCGCACCGCCTCTTCATACATGCAGTGCATAAAATAAAACACATAGCCCGGCCCGCTCCCGGACACCGCCGTGACCGAATCAAGCAGCGATTCCCGCATCACCCAGACTTCTCCTGCCGCGGAAAACAGCCGCCGGGCGCACTCCATATCCTTTTTCCGGGCATGGCGCCCGGCACATAAAAATGTCACGGAATTCCGGACCTGGGCCGGAAGATTAGGCATCGCCCGCACGACCCGCACGCCGGGAAGCTCGCGGGTAAACAGCGACAGCGGAATTCCGGCGGCAATTGAAATCAGCAGAGGTTTCCGTTCCAGGATACAGCCGGATTCCGCGCGCAGAACCGCCCGCAGATCCTGAGGCTTCACGGCAAGCACCACCGCCTCGGCGTGAGTAAAAAGCTCCGCCGCGCTGCCGCACACCCGGAATTGCCTTTTCAATTTGGGATGGGTCCGTAACGGTTTGAGCACCGAAGCGCGGGTATCGTAGACCTGTATCTTTCGGGACGATTCCGCGGCGGCCGCCGTTCCCAGCGCCTTTCCCATATTTCCAAACCCCAGAATTCCGAAAGAAAATTTCGTACGCATGTACCACCTCACCCCGTCCCGCGGGACATTTTGTGGGGTAAATAAAGTAGGATACAGTACCATAAAAAGGAAACAGTGTCAATGAGAAGGTAGGCTCACGCCCCGCAGAACCGGCACTGCGGTCACGGCCGCCGCGGCAGGTTATTGAGATAGGTATCGATCAGGTTCACTTCTTCGTATTTGTCTTTTTCCCGGTAAAGCTTTTTCGCCTTCTGATAATTCACCCGGGCCTTTTCATAGGCCCCGCTGTCTTCGTGAACCTTCGCGATGCCGGTATACAACTCGGCGGCGTCCGGATGCAGACCTATGGCCCGGGAATAAAGCTCGCGCGCCTGACGGGTATTGCCCAGCTTTCGGTAAAGATTGCCCAGATTCACGTAGGCGGGAAGGTAATCGGCATCAATACGCAGCGCCTGCCGGTAATCGGCGCGGGCCTGTTCGTATTGACGCATCGCCTCGTGGGCGAGTCCGAGATTGGTATACAGATCGGGAGAATCGGGACGCAGAGCGAGCGCTTTCCGGTACGACGCAACGGCTTGCTGAGGCTGTCCCTGAGAATAAAAACAAGCGCCCAGATAGGCCTGGCCCCGGACCAGATCCGGATCAAGCCCCAGGGCTTTACGGAATTGTTCCTGCGCGGTCTCGTAATGCCCTTCGTGAAAATACAACACGCCCAGATTGATATAAGGCTCGGGATATCCGGGATCGAGTTTCATCGCCTTGGTGTACTGGGTAATCGCCTCTTCGGTCTGTCCCAGATCACGGTATACGTTCCCGAGATTATTATAGGCAAGCACCTGCTGGGGGTTCAGTTTGAGCGCCTGGTGATAAAACCCGATACTCTGCTGAAGGCCGCCCGATTCATAATGAGCCGCTCCCATATTATTGTGGAGGTAGGAAAGCTGGGAATTGATCGTCGTACATTTCTGAAACGCCCGCAGTGCTTCCTGCGGTTTATTCTGTACCAGCATGACTACTCCGTAATTCTGATAGGCGTCGCAGAAATAGGGATCGAAAAGAGCGGCCTTCCGTAATTGTTCCTGCGCCTGCTGGTACTGTCCCATGCGCGCGTACGCGACTCCGAGGATGGTAAGAGCCAGCGCGTCGTTCGTTTTCGCCTGGGTCGCAGCCCGCAACCGCGACACCGCGCGTTCGGGCCGGCCCTGGAGCAGATGTCCGATCCCCTTGCAGACGGCGACCGCGTAGTCTTTTTGAATCCGGCTTTGAGGAGCCGCGCGGACCGCCTGGATAAGCTTCTCTCGGGCCGCATAGGAATATGCCGTGCGCTGCGCTTCCCGCCGGAAAAATTCGAGCGCCTGATCGAACTGTTCTCCCGCGGCGAACTCGATCGCGTCACGCCCTTTTGGAGAAACAGTGTAGGGTGAAGGAACCAGTCCGTGCAGGTAGGAGGTTTTCTCGGGAAAAGAAAAAATCGGCGACTTCTTTTCTATCTGGGCGATCTCATGAGAATAATACGTTAACACCACGCCCCGGTAACGGATCCGCACGTAATCCTCGGTCTGCTCGACGATCTTGCCTTCGATCGTCTTGCCGCTTTTCAGAGTGATGATCTCGGCGGATGCGGTAACACACATGACCAGCGCGCAGGCCAGCACAACCGCGATCTTTCTCATCGTCCCTCGACCCGGCGCACGACCTGAGCGGTATTCACGAATTCCACGCCTTGCTTTTTCCATTGCGCGCACACCCGTTTTTTTTCCTGCGCCGAAAATCCCCGCAGCGCATCGTCCACCACCGCGACTTCGAATCCCGCGTTGCACAATCCCTGCACGGCCTCTTTTACCGCGTATTCGGCGGCGACGCCGTACACGTATATTTTGTCCGGGAACACCGCCTGCAGGATTTTGACGGTATTAGGATTGCTGAAAATATTCCAGGAATTTTTCTCAATGATGTACTGGGGATACCTGCTTACCAAAGAAGTAATTTCCTCATCGGAATATTCTTTCCCGGCCGGAAATGTCTTGGCGCAGGACATCGTGGTTTCGGGAATCTTTTTCGCCCCCGCGGTTCCCCTCACGCAATGGGGAGAGAATTCACGAAATTCAGCCGAGTCCTTGCGGTGAAGTTCGCGCGATGACACTACCGCGATATTGTGGGCCGCCGCCGTCCTGGTAAGCGCTTTGAGATTCTTCACGATCTTTTCGCATCCTTCGACGCGCAGAGAGCCCGGTTTACGGATAAAATCAAACTGACTGTCGATATCGAAAAAAAGAAGTTTCAGCGCGGTACGGGCACTGACCAGTTTACCGGTCCCTGCCGCGCGTGCCGCCAGTTCACCGCTTAACTTCACCGGCACCGGACGGCCTCCCTCGAACCGCAGGGCCGACGCGGGGAGCTGTCCCGATTTGCGCTGAAGGAACTTTCTCTTTTCTTTCAGGGTCCGCACCACGGCGACTCGTTCCCCTTTACGCATCAGCCGCTTCCATATTTTTTTCCCGGCGAGTTTCTTTTCCCCGTCAAGCCCGACGAGATCACTTTCGATTTTTCCGTCCGCTCCGCGGCGGCGGCGGAGCTGCTTAACGCCGGGGATCGTCGTATTGCCTTCCTGAAGACTCATCACCGGAGACCAGCGGTGTTTCGGTTTTCCCGACACATTGACCAGCACGTACTTCATGTCGGTGTAGGGCAGATGTGAACCGCTGCCGATATGCGCCCCGACGCCGAACGCGTCCACCGGGATCCGCTTTTTTATCATTTTAGAAATACGGTGCTCATCCAGATTCCCCGAAACGAACAGCAGGGTATCGATAAATCCGTCCTGATCAAGCGACCGGCGCAAATAGCGTATTTCATCGTCGGAAGGGTTCTCCGCGCACAGTCCGAGCAGGTCACACCCTTCTTTTTTCAAAATTCGCGCGACCCGCATCGCGGACTGAATACCCCGGGTGAAATTATAGGTATCAACCATTAAAATCGACCTGGCCGGGTACTGGGCGGCGAAAGAAAAAAACGCCAGAGTTTCCCGCTCGAAACTCATCACAAACGACCGGTTCATCGTGCCCACCACTGGTATCCCGAACCGCCGTCCGGCGCGCACGTTGGAAGTTCCGCTGACGCCTCCCAGAAACGAATACCGCGCCGCGTAAGACGCCGCTTCCGGCCCCTGCGTTTTTCTCAGGGAAAAATCATACACCCCGCGTCCTTTGGCGGCGCGAACAAGCCGTTCGGACTTGGTCGCCACGGCAGTGGCCGTGCTCAGGGTATTGAGCAGAATACTTTCGATGAGTTCGGCCTCGATCAGCGAACCGCTGACCCTCACCACCGGCTCGCGCGAAAAGACCACTTCCGGTTCCTCCACGCCCCATATGTCCCCCCGAAACGCGAACTTTTTCAGGTATTCGAGGAATTCATTTTCAAAAAGCGCCAGACTGCGCAGATACTCGATATCTTTATCCGAAAACCGCAGACGAGCCACCGCGTCCAGCGCGTCATCGAGTCCGCACAAAACGTAATACGGATACTGATCGGCGTTAATGAACAATTCATAATCGACCCGAAGGTCCCTTTTCCGCGCGAAATGCACTTGCGCCGCAATCAGCTGATAGAGGTCTACGAACGGAAAATCACTCATTCTCAAACACCTCTTGAAGTACCTGCGCGTTCAGAGAATATCCTTTATGCACCGGATCACCGTCTTTGAGAAACACATAGGTGGGAATACCGACCACCCTGTACCGTTTCGCGACCGCCGCGCGCCGGTCAAGAATGATCCGCTCACGGGTACAGGGAGTAAATTTCTTGTTTTCGGCATACCGCTCCACTACCTCGCCTGCCTCTCCCAAGTTCACGAAGTAGTACTCTACCCTCTGATCCAATTCGGCGCACCGCGTATCCAGTGCCGCCAGTGCACTGCGGCAATGCGGACACCAGGTGGTCCATAAAAATAGTACCGTCCGCGGTCCCTGCGTAAGCGCCGCATAGGTGAGCTCGCCCCCGTCAAGACGGGAAAATGTCTCTTCGGAAGAATTCACGGGCACGGAACATCCCGCCGCGCAGAGCAGGAATACCGCCGTTTTCAGGTATTTGAGCCAAGAAGCGCGAAAAATCTCCATAAATACATCAATCCTCCGATACATAAAACAGCCGCGAGAATCTTATGGATTATTATAAGCCAAGAGCCGCTCTTTGGCAACCGCCGGATCAGTGAGGTGAACGTACCCAGCACGATCACCAGCGTACCCTGCCCCAGGGAGAAAAAAAACAGTGCCGCGCCGCCGTAGAAAAGGTTTCGTTCCACGCCGATCAGAGAAAGGATCGGGATCAGCACGTAAGAATTGCAGGGAACGATGCCCAACCCGCTCACCATCCCCAGCAAAATCAGCGAAAAAACGCTCTTCCGTTTCGGGATATACTGGAAAGAAAACAGCGGAAGACGGATTTTTACGATCCCCGCCAGGGAAGCCGCACACCCCAGAAACACGCCGGCAAGGACCAGATAAATGAGTGGATTCAGCATCAGTGCCTGGAACAAGGTCCCCGTCCATGCCGCGGCAATTCCGATCGCCGTGTACACGATACACATCCCCAGGACGAACAGGAAGCTGATAAAGAATCCTTTCAGCCGCGAAGTGACCGACGCAACCCCGATCACGCCCAGTACCACCGGGATCAGGGCGTAACTGCAGCCGAAAAAATTACTCGCCACCCCGGCAAGATAACTGATCCCCACGCCCGTGAGAAACGACGCGTCCCGAAACGCCTGCTCAAGGCTCGCGAGTATATGGTGCAGCATTGGCTTCCTTGTTTACCCAGTCCAGATACGGCTTGTGCGCCGAATCGATCCGGACACCGATGATTTCCGGAACCTCATAGGGATGATTATTCCCGATCATTTCTTTCACCCGGCCAAACAGCGAGTCCTTGGTCTTGATGCACAGCATCGCTTCATCCGAAGATTCAATTTTCCCGTCCCACCAGTAGTGGGAACGCACCCGGGGAACCACATTCACGCAGGCGCAAACCCGTTCTTCCAGAAGCATCTTGGCAAGACCGTCAGCCTGCTCGGCGGGAATCGTTACCCATACTTGCACAAGCATTGAGACCTCCTTCCTTACACCGATCCTCGATTCTGGATCCTAGATTCTGCGTGCACGCCTGGCGAAACGCTGGGCGAAGCGGACGCAATTTTCCCGAGCCCGGTCGTCAACCTCGCCCACCGATACCGGCCCGTAATGGTCGCCTTTCCAATCTCCCTGCACGACCATTCCGTGAATGAGCATCATTTGCAAAATCGACAACACCGTGGTTTCATTCCCCCCGCCGACGTTCGCCGCCGAAGAGAAGGCCCCGCCGAGCTTGCCGTCGAGTTTCCCGTGAAACGCCACGCTCTTATCAAACAGCGCTTTGATCTCCGCGGCGCACACGCCGTAATAAGTGGGCGAACCAACGATGATCCCGTCGTATTTCAGCAAATCTTCCGGCTCAACCTGATCGACCGGCAAAAGATCCGTCTCCACCTTCTCCTTTTGCAGTCCTTCCCGGATGAGCTCGGCCATTTGCTTGGTATGGCCTCCCCGCGAATAATAGCTGATCAGTATCTGCATTTCTCCTCCTCTCTTTCCGCATAGGTCACGCCGGGCAATTCTCACCGGCGACGCGTTTCATTATATGCGGGGATCGGCACAGACGCAAGAGGGAAGAGATAAGAAGTAAGGGATAAAAGGTAAGTAGTAAGAGGGGGAGAAGCAGAGGCGGGAGGGGGAGAAGAGGCGAAAAACTCAAAAGAGCGTGGAAAATGCACGCTTTCATATATTGTTCGGTTTTAAATTTTGAATTTGTGGTGAGATGAGATCGGTGTCACAATCCGTCCCCTGGCCGGCGGGCCCCGCCGAAGAGTGCGGCCATATTCCAGGAAGTGACCGTAAGAGAGAGGTATGCGCCCGGCAGGATTCGAACCTGCAACCTTCTGGTCCGTAGCCAAACGATCTATCCAGTTGATCTACGGGCGCGCGATTGCCGCGGGTATTTTTTCCCAGCGAACTCAAATTGTATCACAGATTCCTTGGAACTCAAGCAAAAACCGCGCCCGGCCTAATCGGAAAAGGCGATCATGCCCATGATGACGAAATTCACCAGAGGGACGATCATCAGAATACCCATCCAGGACGGCTTGCCGCGGGCTTCAGCCATCTGCATCCACAGGATCACCCCCAGCACCATCGAGGCAAGTCCTGCGATCACGTTGATTACCGGAATGGGCAGTGCCGGGAGAAGAAAAAATATCACCCACCATTTCGGCTTCTGGGCGATGTCGCACATCAGGATGACATTCCCTATCGGGATCCAGGCCAGCCAGGCATTTTCCGTTTCGGTTTTCTTGGCGATCGTCTGCAGGCAAATCGCCGCATAAATATAGACAGCTAACCCCAGAATGAGCGCCACTGCCACGAATCCCATAATCCCCGGACTAAGCGACTGGATCATTTGCTCATCCATTTGGATCGTATTCTGCCCGCCTTGAGCACCCTGCCAGGCATCTTCCCGGCTCCCCACTCCTCCGGATCCTGCGCGCGGAGAACCCTGGGAATTATACTGGTTATCAACGCCGTAACTGCGCTCTGCGGAACTTTCTTCCCGGAAAGCGTACCCGGCGACCGCTTCCTCTTCCAGGGGCTCGGCCGTCGTCGATGACATCGGCGCAAGCTTTTCTTCGGCGGCTTCGCTTATCGCCGGGGAGGTATCTTCGGGGAAATTGAATTCCTGTAAGGGGACTTCCCGGGCCTGCGCTTTCTGCACGGCCGGCGGCGTCACGACCGAACCGTCTTCCAATTCAATCTTATCGATATCCTCCATCCAGTAGGTGAGCGTCACTCCCTGGAACTTCAGCTTCACGTACTCGTCCGTCTGTTCAATGAGCTCGCCTTCCACGGTACTGCCGGAAGCCAAATGAAGAACGGTTTGCGAAAACGCACAGGTAAAAACCCAGCAGCAGCAGATGAAAAACAACAATAATTTTTTCATACCACCTCCCTTCTTACCTACAAGAATATCGCAGGAATACAGGGAAGTCAAAGAAAAACTGTGGGTGAGAGAGGAAAAAGGCGGGCGGAAGGAAAGGATACTTTCGGCATCACGCCGCTACCTTATTCAAAAAACAGGAAAGATCTTTCGCCCGGTTTTCGTTCATATCGACGAACTGCAGTCCGGCATGATACCGGTCGCCGAAACGGTCCTTATTGCACCAGGCAACCCGCGCTTTCACGCTCACCACCCGGTCGATGAGATTAATATCGACTTTTACCGGGTGGTCTTTCGGCATGAATTTGTTGCTGACGATCCTCACGCCGCCGCTGCTGAGATCTTTGCTCACGGTATAGAAATATTTGCGGTCGGGCAAAGGCCGGCACTCAAGCGGGAAGGAGACATTTACCCTTGGAAAACTGCGTTTTTCCTTCATTCATCCAATCCTGTTCGGGGCGACTGCATAAAAAAAACCCGGACTCGTGGCTGTTAAAAGCACAAATCCAGGTTATAGTTCAGTATACCATCTCCCGGGGAAAAATACAAGAGAGAAAAAGAAAAGAACTACTCTCTTCTCTCCCGCAGACATGCTGCCAGGCGCGCGCGTTCATTTCGTCCGAGATGAACGAACTCAATGCCGGTATCCTGCACGACCGTACTCTCCAGCACCGTACTGGTTTTCTCTCTGCGCCACACCACTCGTCCCTCGCACACCAGCGGCTGCTCGGCGATAAAAATCTGCAGGCCGACGACCGCGCCGGTCTCCAGGATATCGCGAATCACCACTCGTATCCCGCCTTCGCTGATGTTCTCGGTATAGGTCGACACCGGCCGGGCCCCCTGAATCAACACCGTATACGGATAGACATACCGTTTGCCTCTTCTGCGTTCGCGTGCTTCCATTGTAGTATCATATGAGCCGGGGATACGCTTGTCAATGAGAAATGCGATATGGTATAATTGAATTACAAAGGGCTTTAAGAAAAGAGCCAAGGGGGTGAAGAGCCCCCTCGTTTTATTTTTGGAGACGCGCGCGCAGTTCGCGCAGATCAGGAGGCAGCGCGGCCGCGCATTCCACCCTCTCCCCGCTTACCGGATGACGAAACGCAAGAAAATGCGCGTGCAGCGCCATCCGGCGGAATTTCACCGAAAAATCCTTCCCGAAGGCGTATATCCGCTCGCCGATGATCGGATGCCCTATCCCGGCCAGCTGAATGCGCAGTTGATGCGTCCGGCCGGTTTCCGGAAAAAGTTCCAACATACTCGCGGCGGCAAACCGCTCCCGCACGGCAAACCGCGTCCGAGCAAATCTCGCTTTTTTTCCGTACCGCTTTCCGTACCGGTCCAGGATCCTTCCCTCCAGCACCCCCGACTTCCTTCGCACTCTCCCCTGCACAAAGGCAAAATACCGTTTTCGCACGGATTTCGCCCGGAACTGATCCATGACCGCCTGCTGAACGCGCCTGTCACGGGCGTACAGCAGCAGACCGCTGGTTTCGCGGTCGAGCCGGTGACATAAGTAGACCCTCCGGCCTTCCCGTTCCCGGACCAGACGAGTGAGCGTCAGTTTCTCTTTCCCGCGTCCGGCCGGCTGCACCGGAATTTTGGCGCGTTTATCGACTACCAGCAGGAATTCGTCGGAAAATATGATTTCAAAGGGATGGTGCATTTTCTCCGCGGGTAAATAATTTCGATGCCTCGCGCTGAAGTTCGCTCTTGACGATCTTTCCGGTGGGATTCTTCGGCAAGACCGGCTTTTTAATGATCCTCAGCGGCACTTTATAAGAGGCGATGGACTCGCGCAAATGTCGCATCAGACGCCGCTCTTCCACGTGCGCTTCCGCCGCGACGAACGCGACCGGCACTTCCCCCCGCCGCCGGTGCATCACGCCGACAACCGCGGCTTCATGAACGCCCGGACAACGGTACAGCACCTCTTCGATTTCCCGGGGATAGACGTTGAGCCCGCGTACGTTGATCATTTCTTTCGCGCGTCCCATAATGTACAGGAATCCCAGCGTATCTTTTTTCGCGAGATCCCCGGTATAGAGCCAGCCGTTACGCAGCGTCCGCGCGGTGGCCTCATCCAGGTGAAAATATCCCTGCATGACGTTCGGTCCGGAAACCACAAGTTCTCCCACCTCACCCGGCGCGCACTCATTCCCCCGGGGATCTTCAATGCGCACCCGTACCGACGGCAGAGAAACCCCCACGCTTTCAGGCACCCGTCGACCTTTAAGCGGATTCAGCGACACGACCGGAGACGCTTCAGTCAAACCGTATCCCTGCAGTAAAGGCCGCCTGAATTTTTTTTCGAACCGCCGGGTCACCTGAGGCGGAAGCGCGGCCGCGCCGGAAATACACACCCGCACAGGATTCAGCAGCGCGGCCAGTATCCGCCGGGCGAAAGGAAGCCGCATCTCACTGAGGATTCCGTACAGCGACGGCACGCCGATAAATACCGTCACCCGTTTGCGTAAAATCGTGCGGACCACGCGTTTGAACGGACGCACCGAGCGCAGGATCACGGTCTTGGCCCCCGCGGCGCAGGGCAGCAGCATGCACACGGTGGAAGCGAACGAATGGAATAACGGCAGAAGACAGATGAATACGTCCCGCTTATTTGCCCTGATGACCTGCGCGCAGTCGTTGACGTTCGCCAGCAGATTCCGGTGAGTGAGACATGCGCCTTTGGGCCGTCCCGTCGTGCCGGAGGTGTAGACGATTTCCGCGAGCCGCAACGGCTCAGCCGGCGGTCCCTCCTGCAGTTCTTCCGCCGCGCGCACCAGTTCCCAAAAGGAAAATACTCCGTTTCCCGTTTCCGACCCGGGCGAAACCGCGATCCACTCCAGAGAAGGCACGCGCGAAAGGATGTTCTTCGCCTCCTGCGCCTTCCCGGCCGAACAGACCATCACTTTCGCGCCGGCGTCCTCGACGATATAACGCGCTTCTTCCCTGAGAAGAAGCGTATTCACCGGCACCGCGACCGCTCCCGCTCTCAGCACAGCGAAAAACGCGAACACGAATTCGGGACAGTTGGGCAGCCACAGCGCGACCCGGTCGCCGGCAGTGACCCCGCGATCGCGCAGAACCTGCGCGAATTTTCGACTGACAGCGGCAGCCTGGCAGTAGGTGATCTTTTTGGCGCCGTACTCAATATAAATCCTGTCCGGAAAACGGGCTGCGGTCGCGTCGAGCAGTTCCTCCAGGGTACGGATCATCGCGTGCTCCTTCTTGTCTGCGGAATCATCATCCCCGCCCCGGCTCCGGCAGCGTTCAGCACCAGATCCATGATCTCAAACGACCGGTAGGGAAGAAACAGCTGGATTATTTCGATCACCGCGCCCAACAGAAAGGCGTAGCCAAACCCCCATCCGCGCGCACGGAAAACCCCTCCGCGGAGCGCGGTTCCCCGCACCAGAAAAGCGAGCGCCCCGTACTGCGCGCCGTGCACGGCTTTGTCGGCAAACCGCACGTCGAGCGAATCCGGAGGAACGATCGGGATCAGCGCCAGCAGTACGATCACGGTGCTGACCCCGCCCACGGTAGTCCAGGAAAACAATCTCATCGTTCAGGTGATTTTCTTTTCCAGGGAATGGATCTTCGTCAGCAATACCTGTTCCAGATGCTCGCTCACAAACGGTTTAGTCACAAATCCGTCGGCCCCGAGCTTCTTTGCTTCCTGAATATTCTCCTCGTCGTCGTACCCGCTGACCATGATCACCCCGGTAGTGGGAGCAGCTTCCTTGATTTTTTTCAAAAGCGGAAAACACTTCTCGTCACCGAGCATAATATCCAGAAGAACGATATCATGACCGGAAGAGAATTTTTCCATCGCTTCGCCCAGAGAATACGCGACATCGACCTCATACCCCTTCCGTTCCAGGAACCTTGCGACCAATACCGCCGTATCCTTCTCATCCTCCACCAAAAATATCTTTGTCATTCTCCACCTCCGTGATTCAACAACAATTACCACACAACAAAATTATGTCTGGTTCCGTACGCAGGTGACGGTTATCCTGCCTGTTTCTTCCCGCGGCTCACGTCACCGCGTATCAGGACATCAGGATATCAGGCTGTCAGTATCTCTGAGCGCGCATCCCGACTCCCCTCTTGCCTCTTACCCCTTACTTCTTATCTCTTACTACTTCCCTCTTATCCCTTACTCCTTACCTCTTATCTCTTGCCTCCCACCGCTTCCCTGCAAAAAATCCCTCACTTTCTCGAACGCCCGGCCGCGGTGGCTGACGGCGTTTTTTTCGGCAGAAGAAAGCTGGGCAATGGTTTTGCCGTATTCGGGAAGGGAGAAGATCGGATCATATCCGAACCCTCCGTTTCCCTGAGGAGAAACGGCAATCACTCCTTCCAGCACCCCTTCGCACACCTTAACCGCCCTGCCGGCGCGCGCCAGCACCACGCAGCAGCGATAACGCGCGGTGCGCTGCTGTGGCGGCAACCCGCGCAGAGCCGCAAGCAGTTTCTCGTTATTTTTTTGATCGGTCGCGTCCGCTCCGGAATATCTCTTGGAAAAAATACCCGGCGCTCCGTCTAAAGCGTCAACCTCAAGTCCGGAATCCTCCCCGGCTGTCCATACCCGGGGATAGACCCTCGATACCGGTATCGCTTTTTTCGCCGCGTTCTCCTCAAACGTACGGCCGTCTTCGATCAGCGCGTAGGTATCAGGAAGATCTTCGAGACACTTCACTTCCACTTCCGCGGCGGAAAGAATCTCCCGAATCTCTTTCACCTTCCCGGCGTTCTTTGTGGCAACGATAAGTTCGGTCACGCTTATCCTTCGGGAACGATATCCTTTAACAGATTCCGTTCCAGGTCGAAAATTTCCTCGATCCCTCTGCGTCCAAGAGTCAAAAGTTCGTTTAACTGCTCCTGAGAAAACGTTCCCCGTTCCGCAGCTCCCTGAATTTCAATGTACTGTCCGTTGGGCTTCATGACCAGATTCATATCCACGTCCACGGCGGAATCTTCGTCATAGGAAAGATCCAGCAGAGCGGTCCCGTTCAGTATGCCCACGCTCACCGCTCCCAGCAGACTGTTCACACAGCGCTCCGCGATCACTTTTTGTTCATAGAGACGATCCACGCACATCACCAGGGCAATGTATCCGCCGATCAATGAAGCGATGCGGGTGCCGCCGTCGGCCTGAAGCACGTCACAGTCAATCCAAAGCGTTCGTTCTCCGAGCTTGCCCGTATCCACGACACTGCGCAGTCCCCGGCCGATCAGCCGCTGAATTTCCATGTTCCGGCCGGAAATCTTATCGCGCAGGGTGCGGTTTTGCGTGGCTCTGGGCAGCATACGGTACTCGGCCGTCACCCATCCCTGGCCGCTGTTGCGCAGAAACACCGGCACGTATTTGTCCGCGGTAGCGGTACACACCACGCGGGTATGCCCCATCTCGATCAGACAAGATCCTTCCGCGTACCGGTTGTAGTCTTTATGCACTTTGATTTTTCGCAGTTGACCAGCCGCGCGGCCGTCATTTCTTTTCATGAAAAACTCCTTTCGTTCGCCGATGAAAAATACTTTCTCCCCGGGTGTCTATTCCTACCGTGAACGGAAAATCACGCACAGTCAATTCATACACCGCCTCAGGCCCCAGATCCGCAAAACACAACCGCCGCGCCGCAGTTACCTTACGGGCGAGAAGCGCGCCGCATCCGGCCGGCGCCAGAAAATATACCGCCCGGTATTTCCGGATCGCCCGGCGGACTTCCTCCGACCGCCGTCCTTTACCGGCCATGCCTCGCAGTCCCGCCTTCAGCAGCGGTACGGTGTAGGCATCCATCCGGGCGGAAGTCGTCGGTCCGCACGAACCCACGGGCCGTCCTTTTGGCGCGGCCGCCGGTCCGCAATAATAGATAATCTGATCCTGCAGCCGTACCGGCAGGTCTTTGCCGGCACGCAGGTATTCGCACAACCGCAAATGCGCCTGATCTCTGGCCGTAAGCAGAATGCCGGAAAAAAACACTTGATCGCCTGCCTCCAGCGCCCGCGCGGCGCGGGCGGTAACCGGCGCGGTTATCCTGCGCATGTAAGTCCCCCGGTATTGGTAATCAGCGCGCCGGCACTGCGCAGCGCGTGGCAACTGATATTGATCCCCACCGGCAAACCGGCAATGTGAGTGTCCGCAGACATGATCTTGACCGCGAGCGCGGTATGCGCACCGCCCATTCCCATCGGCCCGATCCCCAGACGGTTGATTTTCTCCAGTATCCGCTTCTCCATTGTCCGGAAAAGGGAAACGGTACTGCCCCGGTCCACCCGACCCAGCAGGACTTTTTTGGCCAGCAGCAGCGCGTGATCCGCCGTTCCGCCGATCCCGATACCGACGACGAACGGAGGACAGCTTTCCGGCCCGGCATCCCTAACCGCTTCAACTACGCACTCCTCCACCTCATCACGCCCCGCGGTAGGATTGAGCATCACCAGCCTGGATTTGTTTTCCGATCCAAACCCTTTCGGGCACACCGTGATCCTCATCCCTTTTTTTATCCGGGGATTCACGTCCCAATGCCAGAGGATCCCCCGATACGACGCAGAAACCCTGCGAAAAGGATCAACCCAGGAAGGCCGAAGCGCCAGGCGTTGATATCCCCGCGCGACGGCGCGGCGGATCACCTCTATCCCGCGGGGCGAAAGGCATTCCTGCCGGCCCGTTTCCAAAAACACCAGAGGCAGACCGGTATCCTGGCACATGGCAACCTTATCAGTCCGGGCCGCCCGGGCGTTTTCGAGTATCTGTTCCAGCGCGCGCCGGGGCGCGGCCGCGCGCTCTTTCCGCGCGGCATCCAGTAGCAGGCGTTTCACGTCGGGGCGCATGCGAAAATGTGCCCGGGCCACCGTGTCGATGATCAGCTCTTCCGTCTCCCGCGTATCGATCTTATTTTTGTTCATCTTATTCCCAGCTGCGCGTGCAGTTGCCCGATGATCCGGGTCTCCACTCCCCTGGATTCACACGCCGCGGCCCAGCGGAACAATCGCGACTCGAGCCGCTCCTCGTACGGATGCTGCGGCTGCAGGATAAGCGGAATCTTTTCTTGCGCCGCCCGGATCAGTTCCACCGCCCGCGCGACGTCGCGAAACCTGGTCCGCGGCCCGATCACCGTTTTCACGCACATCGGTTTTGCTTTGGCCTTGTCCAAAAAATCGCGGTGCCGTTCCCATAGCGTTCCGCATCGGGCCGAAGACGGCAGTTTAAAGTCCATCGCCACGAAATCGACATACTTCTCTACCAGCGCGAACTCATCGGGCAGAGTCCCGTTGGTCTCCAGATGCACCTGCCGGCCGGTGTGTTTCACGAGCCGGAGTACCTCCGCCGCGAATTCGGCCTGAAGCAGAGGCTCTCCTCCGGTCAGAGACAGCGGTAACTGCCGGGGATATTTTTCCAGTTCGGCACACAGCTCATCAGCACTCATTTCCCGGAATTCGCCTAAAGGCGTATCGCAGAACGCGCAGTGCAGATTACATCCGTACAGCCGGATGAATACCTGGCCGGCCCCCTGATAAAGGCCTTCTCCCTGAATACTGTGAAATATCTCGGCAACTTTCCCGTTCATCATTCTGCGCCGGAAGATATTTCCGGAACGTCGATCGAAATCGGCTCATTGTAATCGTAATAGTAAGTCTCGTTCTCGATCCGGTTCCCCAGCTCATTATCCGGAGGAAGGGGCATGCGGTATTCGATCTTCGCCGTGCGATTGTCCGATTCCCGGATCCACTGGGTATAAAACGCTTCCTCATCCTGCCGGTCGATCACCATCTGCATATGTTCCCGAAACATCTGACGGTCCTGCTCCGGCATGAATTCCTGCAGTGCCGTGGTTTGGTCCTGGGCCGCCTCGATAAATTTCTCTTTATCGACGATATGATAGGAAACCTTATGACAGAGCCCGCCCTGGATCTCTTCTTTCCCGTTATAGTCCAGCGCTAATCCGCTCTTTTGGTAATCAACGTTCCCAATCGTCGCCAGCGAACGTTTGTCAAAAAACTTTTTGTAGGTCTGCATGGCCGGATGCGCCGGATCGTCAAGGATGTTCCAGCCCCTTCCCGGCAGCTTGGCGTAAAGAGTATCGTTGACGAAATAGACCGTGACCGACATCGGCCCCTGCTTCTGTTCCAGATACATCAGACGGTCGGCGAAGGAAATACCGGCGGTACTGGTGGAAACCGGCGTTCCGTCTACCGCGACTATTTGGCTGAACTTAACCGAATCCAGATTCAAAAACGCCTCCTGCGCGGCTTTGGTCAGCTGTTCCGCATCGGGCGGAGCGGCCAAGGCCGCTGCCAAAAAATTCAAGACGCTGAAACACAGTATGCTTGCGGTGAGTTTTTTCATTTTCGCTCCTTTTTCTTCTCATCCGGTTTCATCAGCGGGTCGGTGTATCCCAGCTCCTGAAAAGCTCTCACGCGATAGCGGCAGCTGTCGCACCGCCCGCAGGGAACCTCCCCTCCTTGATAACAGGACCAGGTATGTTCGTACGGCACCCCGAGCCGCATGCCCAGTTTGATTATCTCCTTTTTTGACTTATCCAGCAGAGGGGCGACAATTTCTATCCCGCGGCGGCTCAGCCCGAGATTTGCCGCCTGCTGAAACGCTCTCAGAAATTCGGGACGGCAGTCCGGATACCCCGAATAATCCTGCACGTGCGCCCCGAGAAACACCGTCTTTGCTCCGATACTCTCGGCGTAGGAAAACGCGTAGCTTAAAAAAATCACATTTCTTCCCGGCACGTAGGTCGACGGGATCCTTTTCTCTTTTAAATCGCGGTCCCGCGGTACCGGAACCGAACGTTTCGTAAGACTTGACCCGGCCCAGGGAAGGGCAATCCGGATCACCTCATAGGGTATCCGGATGAGACGGCAGATACGCGCCGCGCAGGACAGTTCCTTTTTATGCCGCTGACGATAGTCGAACAGCAGCGCCCGGACGCGGAATCCGTATTTTTTGGCCATATAAAGCGTCGTGACCGAATCGATCCCTCCGCTGAGCAGGACCACGCTTTTTTTCCCGGACGGCGGATCGTTTCTTTGCCGGGCGGACTGTGTTCTTCGATGTTTCCTCATTTTCGTTCAAAATACACCGCGCAGGCAGTATCGGTTTCCCAGACGCGGACTTCATGTACCCGGCGGCCGTCTCGTGAGACGCGTTCTTTTACGCGCAGATAGAGATAGCGGGCGATTTCTTCCGAACTGGGATTATGCTCCCGGAAATACGGAAGATCGTTCAGATATGCGTGATCAAGCTCCTGCAGCACTTCATTGACGGCTGATTTCAAATCTTTGAAGTCCATCACCATGCCCAGATCGTCGAGCTCCCGCGCCTCCACGGTAACCTCCACCTTCCAGTTATGACCGTGCAGTTTTTCGCATTTTCCCCGATAATAGCGGAGTGAATGCGCCGAGCTGAAATGAGTGCTGATCTTAATGTGATACATAGACTACCTTGGGAACCAGAACTTTTCTGCGCAAAAAAAGACCCGCCATTCTTGAAAATCCTTCCGGTTCGTCACTCACGTAAAATTCTACTTTCCCTTTCCGGCGGGGACTTCCTTTGATTTCATATTCCTCCAGGATCTTTCTGGTAAACAAAGCCACTTCTTCCGCCGAATCCACTATTTCCGTTGCAGCACCGAAATACCGGGACAACGCGGTTTTCAACAGCGGATAATGCGTGCACCCGAGTATAAGAGTGTCGATGCGGTGCGACCTCATTCCGCGCAGATAACGGTCGATTACCTGCTGCACCAGATTTCCCCGGGTGATTCCTTCTTCAGCCAGCGGCACGAACAGCGGGCAGGCTTCGGAAAAAATTTTGGCCTTAGGCTCCTGCCGCAGGATCGCCCGCTCGTAGCTGCCGCTTTTTATCGTGGCCCTGGTTCCGATCACCCCGATGCGTTTTTTACGGGTACGGCGCAGAGCCCCTCTCACCCCTGCTTCCACTACTCCCAGCACGGGAAACGGGAACATCCGCCGCAGGGACATCAGCGCCAGTGAAGAAGACGTGTTACAGGCTACGATCCCCATTTTCACTTTTTTTTCCGTCAGGAACCGGAAACTCTCCGCGGAGAATCTCAAAACCGCGGCACGGGATTTATTCCCGTAGGGCACGCGGGCGGTATCACCGAAATATACGATATTTTCCCGCGGAAGCAGTTTCTCAACCTGGCGTAGCACGGTGAGCCCGCCGACCCCCGAGTCAAAAATGCCGATCGGTCTGGTATTCTTCACCGCGCCTGCACCTCCCGCCGTTCGGGAGCGAACTGCCGTTTTAAATTCACCAGGGCCACGGCGATCGCTTCAGCGACCTGGCGCTGATAATATTCCCTGCGCAGGATCTTCTCCTCACGGTGATTGCTCAGGTAGCCGATCTCAACCAGCACTGACGGCACGTAGGCGAACCGCAGCACGTAAAAGGGAGCCCGGCGCACCGGCTTGACCGGAAACCCGAGATCTTTCATCGTGCCGTAGAGCGTATTTGCGCATTCCACGGACAGTATATGATTTTTTACCAGCAGCATGTCCCATAAAATCACCCGAACATCCTGCGGCGCTCCGAAAAACGCCGCCTGACGGGCAAGTTTCGCCGCCCGGGTCTCCGGCTGGAACCTTCCCGGCGACAATGAGTATATTTCCAATCCGCTCACCCTCGAACTGCGGTTAGAATTGGCGTGAATGCTGAGAAACATGTCGCCCTTCTGCGCGTGCGCGATCTCAACGCGTTCCTGCAGCGTCAGATACGCATCCCGGGAACGGGTCAGTACCACTTCGAATCCGCGGTCCTGGAGCTCTTTCTGGAGAAACCGCGTCACGCGAAGATTAACTTCCTTTTCCTGGAGTCCGTGCGGAGATATCGCGCCCGGATCTTTGCCTCCGTGTCCGGCGTCAAGGATGATCCTTTGAAGCCGGAAGGCGGGACGGAACGCCGCTTCCTGAGAGGCAAGGATTTCCCCGAGGCGGCGCGGTACCATGATGCCTTGGGCCGAATATCGCACCGGACGGTCGAAAGACACGATCCTGCCGTTGACGTAGCCGACCGCCGAATCAATTAGCATCCGCACGGTCTTCTCCTTGGAAGTAAGCATGACCAGATCGTCCAGCGTGTCATATTCCCGGCGGTACCCTTCATCCCGGCAAAACCGAACGAGAGAAACGTAGTCTTCTGCCTCCTGCGGCGGCGGGCCGCGCCGCACGGTTCGGGGAACCGCGCACCCGGCGCAGAGCAGGAACGCCGCGGCAGTAAGAATCCAGCCGGTCCTGCAGCGTGCCTTTGTTTGAAAAAACCTGGTTGTACTCCTTCGTTCAGCCCTATTCACAGTCCCAAAATCAAACGCCCGATATTCAGATAAATAAGAATCCCGACGACGTCAACGATCGTCGCGATCAGAGGTCCGCTCATCAACGCCGGGTCCAGTTTCAGACGGCGGAACAGTATCGGAAGGCTCGCCCCCACAGCCGTAGCCAACAAAATCGTCACCCCCATGGAAACGCCGACCGCGATACTCAACAAACTGTTCTGCTGGATGACCGACACGATAAACGCGCCGACAAACGCTAATGTCACTCCAATCAGCAGACCTATGAACGACTCCCGGAAAATCACCCTGAAAAAATCGCGCACGCCCACATCGCCGGTCGCCAGACTTCGGATAATGATCGTGGCTGATTGGGTACCGGTGTTCCCCCCCATCGCCACCAGGATCGGCACAAAAAAAGTCAGCGCGACCATCTCCTGTAGATATACATGGTTTTTTTTCATCACCAGCACGGTCACCGTTTCGAACAATACCAGGACAATAAGCCAGAAACTCCTCTTCCAGACCAGACTGAACACGCTGGCTTCCATATACGGTTTGTCGACGGGCAGAACCGCGGCCATCCGTTCGAAGTCTTCGGTCGCCTCTTCTTCCAGTACGTCGACGAGATCGTCGAACGTCACGATCCCGAGCAGTTTGTTGTTTGCGTCGACCACGGGAATACTGATCAAATCATAGCGCTTAAAGATGTTGGCCGCCTCTTCCTTATCGGCGTACACGTGCACCTTGATCACTTCCTGGAACATGATTTCAGAAATACGGGTATCGGGCGGAGACAGCACGAGTTTCTTCAGAGAAACGATACCGATCAGCCGTTTCGCGTTGTCAAGCACATAACAGTGGTACACCGTTTCTTTCTGCAGGCCGACGCTGCGGATATGCGCGACCGCGTCCTGGACCGACATGCCCTCGTACAACTGGACAAAATCGGGAGTGATCAGACGGCCGACGCAGTCCTGAGGGTAATTCAGAATTTCCAACGCGACACGGCGCTCGGACGGCGACAGCATGTTAATGAACTTTTTCACCAGCTCGGCGGGCATTTCTTCAAGCAGGCCGGTCCGGTCGTCCGGCGACATCTCGTTCAGAATGCCGGTCACTTCCCGGCTGGTGAGAGAAGATAACAGCTGTTCCTCCTCTTCCCGCGGGAGATACTCGAAAACGTCAACCGCCTGATCATACGGAACCAGCCGGAAAACGACAAGCTTAAACGTGGACTGTTCCAATTCCGCGATCAGCCGCGCGATGTCCTCGGGATGCTGAGGGAGAAGTTCTTTGACTCTGACAAAATTCTTCTCCTCTAAGAGACTTTCTACCTGCTGGCATAATGTGTGTTCTTCCATACGTTCCTCAACGGGAAATTACGGCACGACCGGCTTTTGCGGGCAAGAATCCCTGAAAAATTATATCATTGTTCGCCTAAAAAGCAAAAAGTAATCCCGCAACCGCGAATATCCCGCGACGTCCCCGGGGAGCGATAGATCCGGCAGCTCAAACCGTATTCAGCGAATTTCCTGAAGAGACGAAAGAAGAGATTTGGATTCGAGGGTAAGATGAGTGGCTTTACTGATCAGCTTCATCGCGTGGACATTCTTCGCCAGGATCTCTTCGGAGAAGGGAAGATTCTCGTGGCCGTATTCGGGCGGAAGCAGAAACACGTAAAACGTGTTCTTATCGCCCGCGGCAGCCTGATACGAATGATGATTCCAGTCACTGCCTTCGAACAGGAGGATGACTTTTTCCGGGAATGCCGTCTGGAGATACTCTTGGAAACTGCGCACGAATCCGGGCTCGGCATGAAAATACAGTACCACCTCGATGAACGGGTCTTCACTGACCGCGTCTTCAAGCGCCTCCCGGAGTGCTTCCCGGTCGATTGACGGAACGTCCTCGAACACTTCCTGTTCCAGCTCTTTCATGCACCGTTTATATTTTTCCACGAACTCCTGGTTCACGAAATTTATGTTCTTGTACGCGGCGAAAAACGCGACGAACATCTGGAAAAAGTACATCGTGGCCATAAGCTCTACCACGGGTTCCTCGACGACGGTATCCAGCTTCAGCGCGAAATATTTATCCGGATCCACCTCGAAACAATTCAGGGTCTTCACCCAGAAATCATCCCGCTTGGAACCCAGGGATTCCTGGAACAACTGCACCACCCAGGGATAAAACGCGCCGCGCAGCCGTTCACTTACGACCGGACAGAAAAAGGCCTCTTGCGCGTCACGGTATTTCCCGGCAAATACGAGCGCGGCACGGCCGATCCGTTCCTGCAGGCCCCGGTATTCTTCCGTAAGCGCGATCACCCGTTCGATGTCAAAACCGCACTGGATACACAGGGGAAGAAGAAAGATGAGCGTATGGGGACAGGAAAACCGGCCGCCGATATCGGAGCGGCCGTCGCACTGAATAGGAAACCGGCGCGCCTGCTCCCACCCCAGCGTATCGAGCTTGGCGAACGATTCCGGATCAGAAAGCCAGAGAAAATGCCGGGCCCAGGCGTCCCCGAACAATTCTCTCATCGTAAGGGCCAACAACTGGGTCTCGCGCGTCGACCCCGATTTGGAAATGGCGATGACCATGAGATCCTCTTTGTTCTCCGCACTGGCCAACACCTCTCTCAGCGCGTGAGGATCGAGACTGTCGAGCGTAATGCAGGAATTTTCCGGAAATAAAGACAACAGGGTTTTGATGCCGTTGCCCGACCCCCCGATGCCGACAAAAACAAACCGTTTCTTTTGCCGTATCACCGGCGTGATATCTTCCAGCGCTTTTCTGATAGCGGACGACGAAGGCATCCGCACCCATCCTAGACGCTGTTTGCCGCCGTCGAACCCGATTTCCCGATAGGGGTTTTCCGCGGAAATCTCAGCCGATTCCCGGCCGGCCGCGTCCTGAAGCAATTGGTCAAGATTACTGTTCATGCTCGCCTCCTTTCCTCATCGTTGCCTAGAATAACACCGCGTGTGTACAATCACGCCGCTGGCTCACGGCACCTTCTCCTTTTCCAAAATCACCGGCCCCTTCACTCTCCACAAACCCAAAACTGCAAAAAATATAAACGTGTGCATTTTTCAGGCTCTTTTGAGTTTTTCGCCTCTTCTCTCACTTCCGCCTCTGCTTCTCCCCCTCTTACTCCTTACTTCTTACCTCTTCCCTCTTACTTCTTATCCCTAACTTCTCCCTTCTTCCCGGATCCAGGATCCGGAATCACACCCTAAAACCAGCACACCCGGTTTCTGCCCAGGGACTTTGCCTGGTACAGCGCTTTATCCGCGGTTTCGATCAAGACGTCCTGGTACAGCGTGTTTTGCGGATAGGATGAAACCCCCACGCTCACCGACACGGTAATCCGTTCATCAAAAGCCTTGATCCGCGTGGCCGACACCTGCGCCCGTACACGCTCGGCGACCATGATCGCGCCGGCTTTATCGGTCTCGGGCAGTACCATGCAGAACTCCTCTCCCCCGTACCGCGCCACAAAGTCGATCGTCCGGACATTGCTTCGGATAATTTTCGCGATCTCCACCAGCACCACGTCTCCGACCAGATGACCATAAGTATCGTTCACTTTCTTAAAATGGTCGATATCCACCATCAGGAACGAAACCCGCAGGTTGAAATTCTTCGCCCGGTCGAATTCCTCAGCGAAACGGGACATCACGTAACGGCGGTTATAGACGTGCGTAAGTGAATCGACAATCGACAACTTTTGCAGACGTTCGTATAGATCAATACGTTCCACGCATACCTGGAGAAATTTGGTAAAAAACGGCAGATGTTGGATGATTTTCTTCGATTGAGTGCGTAAATACAGCACGTCGTCTTTTCCCGGACCCGTTTCAAGCGCGAGACATTCCGGAGAAGAATCAGGACCGGCACAGAACTCAACCTGCCCCAGTTTCTTCAATTGGTCGCAAAAGGTTTTAAACAAGCGGTTTTTCTCCAAGATCGGCGAAAGAGACCGGGTAAGCGCGTAGAAAAAAAGGATTTCTTCGATTTGTCCTTCATGTTCCTTTACTTGTTCCTCGAGAAGCTTTTCCTTCTCCTTTAGCGATTCCCGCTTGCGGATGAGCCGTTCCTGTTTCCCCTGCTGGACGCGCCGAAACCTGCGTAAAGAGATCAGTTCCGCCCAGACCATCAGCGCGAACAAAACCAGTAAAAAATTTATCGACCACATATCGTTACCCCTGAAACACGACCCTGTTTTTCCCTTCGCGTTTCGCCTGGTAAAGGAACCGGTCGGCCCTTTCCACCAGTTTCATCGCCTCAGGCCCTTTTCCCCGCACGAACACCGCCCCTCCGGAAAGGGTAAACCGGACGTCTTTCCTCCGGAACGACACCGTCGCCTGGACCGATTCACGGCGAATACATTCGGCGACCGAGGCCACTTCGTCGGGAGTGCATTCCACCAGACACACAAGGAATTCTTCGCCGCCGTA